>JAYSBF010000005.1:0-111377 GCA_041915545.1 Magnetospirillum sp.
TCCAAGCTCAAGAGTTTCCTCAAGAAGGCCGCCGCCAGGACCAAGGACGAACTCTGGGCCGCAATCGGTCGCGGCATCGATCTCCTCACCACCACAGACTGCCAGAACTATTTTGCTGCTGCCGGATGCGACTGCAATTGAGCGGAAAATGCTCTAGGCCCAAGGGGCCGCGCGGCTTATGCCGCGGAAGGCAAGGGTTTCGGAGAAACCCGCCCGCCGCTGAGGGCGCCGGTGATCGGTTCCGATCACCGGGATATGGTATTATACCAACGGCCGTTGGTTCTGCCGCCATTGCGGCGGCGGCCAAGCGGCTGGATGGCCGCGCCCGGCCGGGGCTGCACAACGGTCAATGAAATTGGCCGTTGGTATTATCCGGGTCAGGCGACCCGGATCGACGCGACAAAGCGGTTGACCTCGTCGCGCAACTGCTCGACCTGATGGGCCATATCGGTAGCGGATTCCAGAACGTGGCTGGCATTACTGCCGGTTTCCACCGCCACCTTGGACACCATGGCGATGGTTTGTGACACTTCAGCCGTCCCCCGCGCCGCTTCCTGGACATTCCGAGCGATTTCACGGGTGGCCGCGCCTTGTTCTTCCACTGCGCTGGACACCGTGGTGGTGACGCTGCTGAAATCGGCCACCCGGTCCGATATGCTGCGGATGGCGTTGGCGGCACGACCGGTCTGTTGCTGAATTTCGGCGATCTGGTTTTCGATTTCCTCGGTCGCCCGTGCGGTTTGATTGGCCAAGGTCTTGACCTCATTGGCGACCACGGCAAAGCCCTTGCCGGCATCGCCGGCCCGCGCTGCCTCGATGGTGGCGTTCAGTGCCAGCAGATTGGTTTGGCTGGCAATGGCTTTGATCAATTCGACCACTTCCCCCACACGCTGGGCCGACGCCGCCAAACTGGACACCACGCTATCCGTCTGACGACCATCATCGGCCACTTCCTGGGCAATGCGCGACGTTTCCCCGGATTGACGGGCGATTTCAGCGATGGAGGCGGACAATTCCTCGGCCGCGCTGGCCACGGTCTGCACATTGGCCGATGCTTCGCCCGACGCATTGCCCACCACGCCAGCCTGTTCCTGGGTTTGCTGGGCGGTTGATGTCATGGATTGGGCCGAGGATTGCATTTCCTCGGCGGCCACCGCCACCTTGTCCACCAAGGTGCTGACCTTTGCCTCGAACGTATCGGCCAAGGTATTGGCCAAACGACGCCGTTCCTGTTCGGCATTCTGGCGGTCGATTTCCTGCTGACGGCGCAGTTGTTCGGCCTCGGCCATGTTTTCTTTGAACACCCCCACCGCCTGGGCCATGGCTCCCAATTCATCCTTGCGGTCATGACACGGTATATCGGCGTCGGTCCGTCCCGTGGCCAGCAAGGTCATGGTCTGACGCAAGGCCAGGATTGGGCGCGACATGCTGCGGGCGACGATCAGAGCAACGGCGATGGCAAGAACCAGAACCATCACCGTGCTGAACACCAGCCAACGCCGGGCCGAACTTTCCGACGCAACAAAATCGGAAATATCCTTGACCACCTCCACCACCGCTACCGGCGTCCCGTTCACATCCTTCAGCGCCCCCAGGTAAATTTCCATGGGACGCCCATCCAATTCGGCCCGGCGGGAGATCAGCTTTCCGGCCAGGGCCGCCGACTTTTCCTCGTCCGTGGACAGGGTTTTGGCTTCAAAGCTGGCATCGGCCGTGCGGAACTTGTCACCCTTATATTGATGGATGGCAAAATCAATGCCGAACATCGCCTTGATCCGCGAGACGAAGCCGGGGCCGAATTTCGCCCCCACATCGAACATACCGATCATCTTGCCGTCGCGCGTGACTGGAGCCGTGGCGAAAATGAACAGATAATCCCCCCCCGCCCCCGGTTCGATCCCGGCAGAGATGGCCGATGTCTGCATGGTCTTCACCACCGTCTTGCGCCGGGCGGCCAAATCATCGTCATATTCATTGGCGCGATGGGGGCGATACAACACCGTCCCGGCAGAGCGAACCACCACCAAAGAATCAATCCCCTGCCCCTTGGCCACCGGCATCACGTTTTGCAAGGCCGTCCGCAACAGGTCGCGGTTATCCGTGGCGATCCCTTCCTGCACGTCAGGAATCTGGGCGAACATGGCCGCGACCACCCCCGCCATCCGCGCCTCGCTATCAAAGGACGACAGCACGTTCTGATACTGCGCCGCCATCTGCTGGCGCAATCCCATGGTGGTTGCCCGGTTTTGATAAATGACAGCCAAGCTGCCCAGAACACCCGACGACGCCGCCGCAATCAATGCGATAGCGACCACCAGACGCCTGGCGATCGAACGATTAAGAAACATGGCAACACCCTTTTGGTAAACATACCTGACGTGCTTTTCAGGCTTACGTTTACCATGAATACAGGTGCAATAAATAAGTTGTAAAAACAATATATCAATATCATGTATAAGGTTGATAACTTATTACAATAGCAACCTTAAAAATCACCACACCAAACGACACAATAGTATAAGTAGGCGAGAAAGAGTATAGGCAGCACCCGGCACAGAACATGAAAACACCGCCATCCATGCCGGATGGCGGTGTTTTTCCAAAACCAAAATCCCGGTGGCGATCCGGCAATCACCCGGCATGCAGGGATTTATATTTGGCCATCAAGGCATCTTGGGATTCGCTGATGCCGGGAACGATGCAATCCACCGGGCAAACTTCCTGGCATTGGGGGTGATCTTCGGCGCCCACGCATTCGGTGCAGTGGGTGGGGTCGATTTCATAGATCACATCGCCGGCGGAAATGGCATCGTTGGGGCAGACGGCAGCGCAGGCGGTGCAACTGGTGCAGTCATTGGTGATCTTCAGCGACATGTCCCATCTCTCCCTATGTCCTTGGAACGGGGGTATGGCTATACGCCTGCAGCACCGGCCTGACAATGAGATTTCACAATATGATGATTTCATAAAATATATGGGATAACAGGGTATTAGATTTCGCGGATGTCAAAAAACAGCCCACGGGCTATGCTCTGGGAAAAGTTTTGGGAAACGCCATGAACACCTCACCCATTTTGTCTGTATCCATTGCCCTGTGCGGCAGCGGCGGCACCGGAGTCATGACCGCAGCCAACATGCTGTTGGATGCGGTGGCCCAATCCGGCTATCACGCCTTGTTCAGCCGCACGGCGGGGCCGCAGATCCGGGGCGGCGAAGCAGCGGCCATGGTGCGCATATCCCCATCGCCGGTCAATTCGGTGGATGATGTCACCGATTTGCTGGTGGCCATTGACTGGCTGAATGTCACCCGCTTTGCCGCTGAATTGCCCTTGGGCCCCGGCAGCGTCATTTTGTGCGACCCCGCCCAAGGCGACGTCCCCGAGATCATGGCCCAATCGGGTGCACGCATTATCCACCTGCCGATGAAGGAACTGGCCAAGACCGTGCCCGGCGGGCGGGCCAACATGATTGCCCTGGGGGCCATTGCCCAGGCCATCGGGCTGGAGGCCGCAATTTTGGCCCAGGTTCTGGGAAAATCGCTGAAACAAAAACATGCCGACGCCTTTCAATCGTCGGTGGATGCCTTGGCCATCGGCCAGCAGGCGGCGGCGGATTTGGATATGGCCCACATTTTGGCCCCGCCCCAGGCCACGCCGGACGCCTTATGGGCCATAACCGGCAATCAGGCGGCGGGCCTGGGGGCCGTGCGGGGCGGCGTGCGTTTCTGCGCCGCCTATCCCATCACCCCGGCGACGGAATTGCTGGAATGGCTGGCCGGCACCCTGCCCCGCCTGGGCGGCCAGTTTGTCCAGGCCGAAGATGAATTGGCCTCGATCGGCATGTGCGTCGGCGCATCCTTCGGCGGTGTACCCGCCCTGACCGCCACATCCGGCCCCGGCCTGTCCCTGATGGTCGAAGCCCTGGGCATGGCGACGGCATCGGAAACCCCGGTGGTGGTGGTCGATGTTCAGCGTGCCGGACCGTCCACCGGCATTCCCACCAAAACCGAGCAATCGGATTTGAACATCGCCCTGTTTGGTCTGCATGGCGATGCCCCCCATCTGGTGGTCGCCCCCCAATCCATCGAAGATTGCCTGTTCACCACCCAATGGGCGGTTCATCTGGCCGAAAGCCTGCAAACGCCCTGCATCGTTTTGTCCGATCAATCGTTGGGACAAAGCCGAGCCATCATTCGCCAACCCGCCCAATCGGCTTTCACCGCCCACCGTCTGGTGGCCGATGACAGCCTGTTGGGCGGCCAATACCACCGTTACCAGCGCACGGAAAGCGGCGTATCCCCCATGGCCATTCCCGGCACGCCCGGCGGGCAATATACCGCCGACGGGCTGGAACATGGGGAAAGCGGGGCGCCATCGGCCCAGGCGGCTGATCATGCCGGGCAATTGGATAAGCGCCTGCGCAAATTGTCGGCGCATGAATACGGCCCGGAATGGGCAACGGTGGATGGCGATGGCGATTTGGCGGTTTTATGTTGGGGATCGTGCACCGGGGCCGCGCGTGAAGCGGTGGAGCGCGCCCGTGCCCGTGGCATCGGCGTCCGTCTGATCGCCCCGCGCCTGCTATCCCCCAGCCGCCCCGCCGACATGGCCCGCGCCCTGGACGGAATCCGCAAGGTGTTGGTGGTGGAAATGTCCCACCAAAAACAATTCCTGCGCTATCTGCGCGGCGAATATGACCTGCCGGAAACCCATTGCCTGAACCGCCCCGGCCCCTTGCCCATCCGCCCGGCGGAAATCCTGGCCCATCTGATCGCCATGGGAGAACAATGATGACGGAGCATGTCTGTGCCGCCGCCCTGCCCCGCCACGGCGCCAATGACTATCGGTCCAAGGTCACCCCGGTCTGGTGCCCGGCCTGCGGCGATTATGGCGTGTTGGCGGCAATCACCCGCGCTTTCGCCGATTTAAATCTGGAGCCACACCAGACCGCCATCGTTTCGGGGATCGGCTGTTCGTCGCGCCTGCCCGCCTATACCACCACCTATGGCTTTCATTCCATTCACGGACGGGCCTTGACCGTGGGAACCGGGCTGAAACTGGCCCGCCCCGATCTGACGGTTCTGGTGGCCGGTGGCGATGGCGACGGCTTTTCCATTGGCGGCAACCATTTCCTGCATGCCTGCCGCCGTAACGTGGATATCGCCTATGTGGTCATGGACAATCGGGTCTATGGCATGACCAAGGGCCAGCCCAGCCCCACCACTGAAGCCGATTGGGACGCATCAGCCATGGCCCCGGCGGGAGGAACCGGCATGATGCCGTTCAATCCGCTGACCATCGCCATGGCCGCAGGGGCCAATTTCGTCGCCCGCGGCTTTGCCGGTGACCCCAAGGGCACCGCCGCCATGATCGCCGAAGCCATCCGCCATCCCGGCTTTGCCTTTGTCACCGTGCTAAGCCCGTGCATGACCTATCGCGAGGAAGAAACCGCCTGGAAAGCCGCCGTTCACCCCATGGCTGGCGACACCGCCACCGACCCGGCCCAAGCCACCCGCATGCTGCTGGATGACGATGGCCTGTCCTTGGGTGTGTTTTACCGTGGATCGCGCCCGGCCTATGGCCAGACCCGGCAGCCGCCCGCCCAGGTGGACATCACCCGGCTGGATCAAGGCTTTGCTATCGGATGACGACAAGGGGGTGAGCAGCGCCATACCGGTTCCACGAATTTTCGACCTGTGGAACCGGTCGGTGGCCGGATGGCCACCTCTGGCGAAGGGGTAAAAGAAATTTCCGGCCACAGGCCGGAAATTTCTGACGCGAGGATTACGTGATGCTGAACCGGGCCAAACATTCCGCCAGATCGTCACCGAACTGACTGCCCTTGCGGATGACGGCCGCACGCGGCGGCAGACCGGCCAGCTTCGGATGGCCGTAATTATAGCTGGTCAACAAGGCAAAGGGGATGCTTTGGGTGGCGGGCATGGCCGCCAGGGCACAGCCCAGATCCACCCCGCTCAGCGCCCCCAATTCCATGGACGCCACAACCAGATCGGGCTGGATATGAACCACGGTTTCCAAGGCCGCGAAGGGATCGCGGACCAGCGAGGTGCGATACCCGCAAGCCGCCATCTCCCGTTCGACAATGCGGCTCATGGCCTTTTCCGGGACCACCAGCAAGACTTCGACATTCTTCTTTTCGATGGGACCGAAATCCACATCGTGAGGGCGCTTGGCGGGCAGTGACCGCACCACCGCCGACATGTCCTGATGGCCCAGGGTTTCGCCATCGGCCAGGGCTTCGATCTTGTCGATGAACACCTGGATTTCGTCCAGTTCACCGCTGCCGCAGACCCGCAACTCGCCCACATATTCTTCCAGGCGGTGGGTCACCAGCTTGATCATCGGCAGGCCCAGCGCTTGGGCTTGGCTGCGCAGATTGCTGGCGTCGCGCTTCAGCCGTTCCAGACCTTCGGCGGCAGGCACGCTGTTGGACCGCATATTGCCCACCAGAACCTGCAACGCACTGGCGGCATCCCGCAACTCGTCCAGGAACTCATTGATTACCCGACGTTCGTTTTCGTTGTCGGTCATATCAGCGTCTGACATCGCCCCCCCTTTGCTTGGTATCCCGCGGATTATCACGCTCATATGTGGATTTTGCAATCCGCGCGTTTTGGCGGACGCCCCCAATTCCCATATGGGCTGACGAACAAAACCCCGCACAACCCGGCACTTCATTTCAACGAAATGCCGAAGCGGGATCAGACATCAGGAATACACCATTTCGGACCGGGACGGAATCGGTGCATCACCCCACGCCCCTATCGGGTCCGCTGTTGTTTGTCTCTTGGTGTTTGTCCCTCGCCGGGCGCCGCCGAACGGCGGCTTGGCCGCGCCCGCAATGGGCTTGGATTTATTTATGTCCCTCGCCGGGCGCCGCCGAACGGCGGCTTGGCCGCGCCCGCAATGGGCTTGGATTTATTTATGTCCCTCGCCGGGCGCCGCCGAACGGCGGCTTGGCCGCGCCCGCAATGGGCTTGGATTTATTTATGTCCCTCGCCGGGCGCCGCTGAACGGCGGCTTGGCCGCGCCCGCAATGGGCGCGGGGGGGATAGATCCCCCCCCAGCAGGAAAAGGTGCACTGCCCCTAATTCAGGCAGGCAGCCTCGGCCGGGACGCGGTTCCCGTCCCGGACGGCCTGGGCATCGCGTTCCGCCCGCAGCATATCGGCCAGGGTGTAGTGATCCAGGGCGGAAAAGAAGGCGTGCACCCCTTCCGCGAAAGCATGACGGGCCAAGCAGGTGCCCTGAATATGGCATTCCTCCTCGCCTTCCTCGCGCATGCAGCGGGCCAGGGCGAAATCATCCTCGATCCGGCGGACAAATTCGCCCAGACGAAGATTTTCAGGCAGGACCAGCAGGCGGACGCCGCCATACTTTCCCCGCACCGTTTCGAGAAATCCCGAACGGCCAAGTTGGTGAACAACCTTGGTTAGATGGTTCTTGGAAATACCATAGCATTCCGCGATTTCGTTGATGGTGACCAGATCACCATTCCGCAAACCGACATGAACCATAACCCTGAGAGCATAATCCGTATGGAGGGTCAGCCGCATTCTACCGACTTTATGTTACATTCCGAATGGCCTATCTTCTATTGGTTGCGACTACAGGTCAATGGGTTGAACGATCATGCCACCCATGCGCCATAAGTAGTGTATTTTTTACACCTTTTTCCGAACGTCCCACCCGATTAGAACTTGGCCGGTCAGACGTGATTATCGTCACTCGGACCCCGGCGCACGGATCGCGTGGAAACGGGACATCTGCAAGGGGGGGGGAGACATCAATGGCTGATCCGCTTCCCCGCCACCGGCGGGGCCTGCCCGACTGTCCGACCCCGCTTCGGCTGATACGGCTGCTGCCGGTCACATGGCGCGTCTTGCTGGTGGTCATGCTGAACGCCGCCGTGGCGCTGAGTATCGGACTGGTGGGATGGCACGGTGCCAAACTGATCCAATCCAGCCTGGGCGAATTGCGCGATGTGCAGCAGCGCACCTATCTGCTGGGGCAGATTGATGTGCAGGCCAGCCGACTGCAAAGCCTGATCCGTCAATATCTGAACAACCCGACCGAGGATTTGCAGCGCAATATCTGGACGCTGACCCAGCAGCTTTTCGGCACGCTGGCCCAAGCCACCGGCGATGAAGACATGTCCGCCAATGCCAAGCGGCTGAATGTGGCTGCGCGTCAATTCATCGCTGGATTTCAAAGGCTGAAGAGCCTGAATGGCGACATCGCCCGCCTGTATGAAAGCCGCATCCTGGAAAGCGGCAATGAATTGAGCGGGCTTTACGCCATCTTGGGCGCCGCCCCCGATTCGGCCCGGACAAAACCGCCCCAGGCCGCCGCCTTGCTGAAATCCCACGAAGCCTTCGTGGATGTGATCATCGCCACCGACAGCTATTATTTCAGTCCCGACCCCATCCGTCTGGCCAGAACCCACGCCGCCCTGAGGCGGCTGGATGACAGCGTGGCAAAGCTGCGCCCGGAAATGCCCGCGCCATTGCAGCTTGACGCCCTGGATGCCATCACCGCCCGTGCCACCATCCTGCGCGAGGATGTGACCGCCCTGTCCCAGGCCATCCAGAACCGCGACCAGACCTTGCACGACGAAGTGGACGCCAATCAGGAGATCATGGCGAACACCATCGACGCCATGATCGCCCAGGGCCAAGCCCGTGAAACCCTGCTGCAAAGCCAATCCCACCAATTGCTGATCCGGGTGGCCGGGGCCGCTGCCTCCTTGGGTGGGGCATTGCTGTTGTTGGGCGTGGTGGCCAGTTGGGTCATCGGCCAATCCATCCGCACCCCTCTGATCCGCCTGCGTCAGGTGATGGAAGCCGGCGCCCGTGGCGATTGGGGCCACGAGGTGGCCGATCGCGATCTGCCCGACGAACTGGCAGCCATGGCCAGGACCATCGAGGTTTTCAAGCAAAACGCCATCGAAAGGGAACAACTGGCGGCGGAACGCGCCCGGACTCAAGCTGGGGAAGAGGAAACCAAACGCCGCACCCTGCACGACCTGCTGGCCCAGATGGAGGCCCACGAACACCGCATCGACGACACCCGCCCGGTGGTGCCCGCAGCCCCGGCCAGCGACGCGGCCGAAATCGCCGCCGTGTTCAACCGGGTCATGGCCAAATTCCACGAAGCCAACCGCGCCCGCGAACAGGCGGTCACCGAACAGATCCAAGCCAAGGAACAGGCCGAGGCCGCCAATTTGGCCAAATCGTCCTTTTTGGCCGCCATGAGCCACGAAATCCGCACCCCCATGAACGGTGTGCTGGGCACGCTGGAATTGCTGGCCCATACCCCCCTGACCGAGGATCAGAGCACCCTGGTCGGGACCGTGCGGGAATCCGGTCTGGCCTTGCTGGGCATCATCGACGACGTCTTGGACTTTTCCAAGATCGAGGCCGGGCGGCTGGAATTGGAACAGATCGCCCTGAACCTCCACCAATTGATCGCCAGCGTCATCGACACCTTGCGCTCCCAGGCGGAAAAAAAGGGCCTGCTGCTATCCGGTTTTTCCGACCCGTCCATCCCGCCATCCATCCAGGGTGATCCGGTGCGGCTGCGGCAAATCCTGTTCAATCTGGTAGGCAACGCCATCAAATTCACCCCGACGGGAACCATCCGCCTGCTGGCCCGGCTGGACCGCCAAGACAGCGGCCCGCCCATGCTGACCATCCTGATTGTCGATACCGGCATCGGCATCGCCGCCGATAATCTGGACCATCTGTTCCAGCCTTTTGCCCAGGCCGAGAACTCGACCACCCGGCGATTTGGCGGCACCGGGCTGGGCCTGTCCATCACCCGGCGGCTGGTGGACGCCATGCATGGGCAGTTGACGGTGGAAAGCCAACCAGGACAGGGCAGCACGTTCCGGGTCCAAATCCCCCAACCCCCTGCCATCATGGTGGATGCCGCAGCCGGTTCATCCCCGGATCTGATGGGGTTACGGGTCCTGGTCATCAGCCCGATGCCACGGGACAGGGCCAAAATCGCCCGGATTTTGGAACAGGCCGGGGCGGCGGTGGTCCAGGTGGCCGGAACCGAAGCCGCCCAGGCGGCCCGCCAGCGGGCCAGCCAATCCCGGACCCCGTTCGATCTGGTGGTGGCCGGAACCCAGGCATTCATGACCGATACCGGCCCCTCCGACGGCATGGCGGGCACGCCTTGGCTGATGGTGGGTGAAGCCCTGGACCCCGATGCCCGCTTTCATCTGGAACGCGCGCCCGATTGCGCCGGAATGATTGGTCTGCCACTATCGGCCAAAGGTTTGGTCCGCGCCGTCTGGCAGGTATGCAGCGGACAGCCGCCGACGGGAAACACCCCGCCGCCGCCCCTGTGCCACCCCCTGCCCCCACCCCAGCCGACCCGGATGGCACGGGTCCTGATCGCGGAAGATCATCCTGTCAATCAACAGCTCATCTTGCGGCAACTACGCTTGTTAGGGCATACACCCTATGTGGTGGGAGATGGTGCGGCGGCCCTGGCCGCTTGGTACGAAGGTCCATGGGATTTGCTGATCACTGATTGCCATATGCCGAAGATGGATGGGTTCCAACTGACCCAGGCCATCCGACAGGCCGAACAACAAGACAAGCGGGTTCCCATGCCCATCTTGGCCCTGACCGCCAATGCGCTTTCGGGCGAGGCGGAACGCTGCCTTGCCGCCGGAATGGATGCCTATCTGTCCAAACCGGTGGAACTGGCCCGGCTTGGCGCCACACTTGACCGCCTGTTTGGCGGCGACCAGCCCCCGCGCTGACCCCGCCCCGGACCCGCCGCCATGCCCCCACGCCCCACCGCATCATTCATGATCCGCCGCTTGCTTCAGCGGCTGAACCGTTACCGCGTGGCGGTGACGGTGATCGCCACCGTCCTGGCCCTGATGGCCTTTTCCGGCTATGTGGTCCAGGACAAGCTGGACACCTACCGCCGTGGCAATGACCTGCTGGTGGCGGCGCAAATGGTGCGAACCGCCCACGCCCTGGCCCGCGAGATTGAAAACGAACGGGGCATATCCGCCCTGTACATCGGCAGCGGCCGCTCATCCTGGCGCGAGGAACTGGAACGCCAACGCGGCGAAACCGACGACCGCGCCCAGAGTTTCCGCCATGTGATGGCTCAACCCCAGACCATCCGCCTGTTCGACAACCGCCGCACCGATCTGGGTCTGGGACGGCTGGACGGGTTGCGGGTGGGGGTCGATGGCGACGCCACCTTGCGCGAGGTGATGACCGATTACGGCATCTTGATCCACGACATGCTGGGGGCATCGTCGGTTCTGACCGAAAACCGCCTAAGCCGCCTGATCGCCGCCTATGTGGATTTGGGCATGATCAAGGATGGCTTCGCCCGGACCCGCTCGATCGGGGTGTCCTGGCTGCTTTTGGGTCACACCGATCCCACCTTGATCCATCTGTTCGTGGAAGCCCGTGCCGAAACCAAGGTCTATGCCCAAGCCCTGCGCGGTCTGGCCCGTGGGGCCGATCTGGCCCCCTTCCTGCCCGATACAGATGGCGAGCTGTTCGCCCAGGCCGAGGAACTGCACGATCTGGCCATGGACGGGCAATTGGGCGCCAGCGACGCCGAAGCATGGAACCGGCTGCATCTGGACATGGCCAATCTGCTGGCCCAGTCCGAAGAACAATTGGCCACCGAGATGGAACGGCGGGTCAACACCAATCTGGACGCCGCCAAACGCACGTTCTATCTGGTGGTGGTGGTGGTGATCATCCTGGTGGGGCTGGCCCTGGAAACCCTGCGCCGCAGCGAAAGGCGCGCCAATCTGGCCGAGGACGAATCCCGCAAGCTGTTTCGCGCCGTGGAACAAAGCCCGGTTTCCGTGGTGATCACCGATACATCCGGCACCATCGAATACGTCAACCCCGCTTTTTCCCGCATGACCGGCTACCGGCGCGAGGATGCGGTGGGCCAAAACCCCCGCCTGCTGCGATCGGCGCTGATGCCCCAAGAGGTCTATGACCAATTGTGGCGCACCATCAAGGCCGGAGCCGAATGGCGGGGCGAGGTCGTCAACCGCCGCCGCGACGGCAGCATCTATTGGGAACACATGACCATCGCCCCGGTCAAAGGCGCGGATGGGCAGGTGGAAAGCTACATCGCGCTGAAGGAAGATATTTCCGAAGTCCGTACCCTGCGCCAAGCCCTGGACCGCGAACACACCAATGTCCGCCGGGTGCTGGACGCCATCCGCGACGGGATCGCCCTGATCGACCATAATGGCCGGTTCGAATATGTGAACCCGGCCCTGGTGGCCGAATTCGGCCAGATCGAAAACCGCCCGGCCAGCGATTATTTCGACACCCCGACCCCGCCGCCGGAAGACGGCGCCAGCCAACGGGAATGGCGCGCCCAATCCACCGGCAAGACCTATGAAGTCACCGCCACCTGGGTCAGCACCCCCGATGGCAATAATCTGTTGCTGCAACTGTTCCACGACATCACCTTGCGCAAGCAGGCCGAAGAAACACTGGAACAGGCCCGCCGCGCCGCCGAATTGGCCAACCGCGCCAAAAGTGAATTCCTGGCGACCATGAGCCACGAATTGCGCACCCCCCTGAATGCCATCATCGGTTTTTCCGAAATCATCGAAACCCAATTGCTGGGACCGATCGAACCGCCCGATTACGTGGAATACGCCCATGATATCAACCGGTCGGGCCAACATTTGCTGCAATTGATCACCGACATTCTGGACGTGGCCCGGCTGGAAGTGGGCCGGGTGGATTTGCGGGAAAGCTCGGTGGACGTGGCCGCCACCATCGCCGCCGGCATGGCCATGGTGCGGGAACGGGCCGAAACCGGAAACGTGGCGGTGGACTGTCATATCCCGGATCATCTGCCCCAATTGTGGGCCGATGAACGCCGGGTCAAACAAACCTTGGCCAATGTGCTGGGCAATGCGGTGAAATTCACCCCCGCCGGCGGCCAGGTCAAAGTGTCGGTCCAGATCGGGACCGATGGATTGTCCCTGATCATCGCCGATACCGGTATCGGCATCGCCCCCCAGGATATTCCCCGCGTCCTGGATTCGTTTGGCCAAGTGGAATCCAGCATGGCCCGGCGCCATGATGGCGGCGGGCTGGGCCTGCCTTTGTCGCGGCGGCTGATGGAATTGCACGGCGGCACCTTGTCGCTGACCAGTATTCTGGGCCAGGGCACCACCGTCACCTTGCATTTCCCGGCTGGCCGCCTACGCGCCGCATGACAGTAAATTCAGTCATCATCGGCGGGTAACCGGGCTATGATACCAACCGGCCAATGAATTGACCGGTTGATCGTCCCTCGCCGGGCGGGCGCATCCACGCCCTTGGCCGGTATAACCCCAGAAAAGCGATTGTTGCAACGCTGTGCCGGGGTGCGCCACACTGCGCCTCCCCCAAAGCCCGGATGCCCAAGGCCAGGAAAAGAAACCCATGCGACGCGACCTTACCAACAAATATGATCTGCGGGTCCCGCGCTATACATCGTACCCCACCGCACCACATTTCCATTCTGGCATCGGTCCCGACCAGTACCGGTCATGGCTGGGCGGCATCGCCCCATCGGAAGAATTGTCGCTATATCTGCACATCGCCTATTGCGCTGAAATGTGCTGGTTCTGCGGCTGTCACACCAAGATCACCCGCAAATACGCCCCGGTCGCCCGGTATATGAATGCCCTGCTGGGCGAAATTGATCTGGTGGCCCAGGCGCTGCCCACCCGCATGACCGCACGGCATATTCATTTCGGCGGCGGCAGCCCCACCATTTTGACCCCTGACGATTTTGTCCGCACCATCGACACCTTGCGCCGGACCTTCACCGTGCGCGACGACGCGGAAATCGCCGTGGAGTTGGACCCCCGCACCGCCGATGAAGCCTATGTCCGGGCCATGGCCGGGGCCGGGGTCACCCGCGCCTCGATCGGGGTACAGGATTTCGATCCCAAGGTGCAGGAAGCCATCAACCGTATCCAGCCTTACGAGGTCACTGCCCGCGTCATCGGCTGGTTGCGCCAGCACGGGGTGCCGCAGATCAACATGGATCTGGTCTATGGTCTGCCCCATCAGACCGTTTCCGGCCTGCTGGACACCATTGACCGGGCGGTGGAGTTCCAGCCCCGGCGCATCGCCTTGTTCGGTTATGCCCATGTGCCGTGGATGAAAAAGCACATGCGCCTGATCCCCGAAGAAACATTGCCCGACACCGATACGCGCTGGGAACAATATGTGCGCGGCACCGAACGGTTGCAGGAACTGGGCTATGTCAAGGTGGGACTGGACCATTTCGCCGCCCCCGATGACGAATTGGCCCTGGCCCTGGCGGAAAAGCGGCTGCACCGCAATTTCCAGGGCTATACCACCGACACCGCCGACACCTTGATCGGCTTTGGCGCCTCGGGCATTGGGTCGCTGCCCCAGGGCTATGTGGCCAATGTGGGGGAAATCCATTTTTATCAACAGGCTATCGCCGAAGGAAAATTGCCCACCGCCCGTGGTGTGGCCCTGGTCGGCGATGATTATCTGCGCCGCGACATCATCATGACCCTGATGTGCGATCTGGGCATCGACCTGGATCAAGTCTGTGCCCGCCATGGTGCCGATGCCGGGATGTTTGATTCCGAACTGGCATCATTGGCGCCTATGTGCGATGACGGTCTGATCGTCATCGAGGGTCGGCGCATTACCGTCACCGATGAAGGCCGCACCCTGGTCCGGGCCGTGGGCGCCGCCTTCGATACCTATCTGAAGCGCGGCGAGCAGCGGCATTCGAAGGCGGTTTAAGTCAAGAAAAGGCCGCGCACCGTGTCGAGAAAGCACCCCATCATCGCCGTCACCGGATCATCCGGGGCAGGCACCAGCACCGTCAAGGAAGCGTTCGAACACATGTTCCGGCGCGAAGGTGTGAAGCCGGCCATTATTGAAGGCGACAGCTTTCACCGCTTCAGCCGTGCCGATATGAAAAAAACCATGGCCGAGGCTGAACGGTCGGGCAATACCACCTTCAGCCATTTCGGCCCAGATGCCAATCTGCTGCCGGAATTGGAAGAACTGTTCCGCAATTACGGCGAAACCGGCCAGGGACGGCGGCGGTTTTACCTGCACAATTCAGACGCCGCCCGCCGTTTCAGCCATTTGAATGCCCAGCCGGGTGAATTCACCCCCTGGGAAGACCTGCCCGATCATACCGATTTGCTGTTCTATGAGGGGCTGCACGGCTGCGTGGTCAGCCGCGATTGCAACATCGCCCAATATGCCGATCTGAAAGTCGGCGTGGTGCCGGTGATCAATCTGGAATGGATCCAGAAAATCCATCGCGATACCAAAGTGCGCGGCTATTCGGAAGAAGCGGTGATGGACACCATCTTGCGGCGCATGCACGATTACGTCCACTACATCGTGCCCCAATTCAAACTGACCGATATCAACTTTCAGCGCGTGCCCGTGGTCGATACATCCGACCCGATCATCGCCCGCGACATCCCCACCGCCGATGAAAGCCTGGTGGTCATCCGCTTCCGCAAGCCCGACCGCTTCCGAGTGGATTTTCCGTTTTTGCTGCAAATGATCAAGGATTCGTGGATGAGCCGCCGCAACACCATCGTCGTCCCCGGCGGCAAGATGGGGTTGGCCATCGAACTGATCATGACCCCCATCCTGCGCCGGATCATGGAAGACCGACGCACGATGATAGGATAGACGTGGCTTCGCCACGATGGTCGGATAAACGTGGCTTCGCCACGATGATCGGATAAACGTGGCGCCCCGCACGGCCCCCGATGATCGCTCTATTTCTCGTGTCCCGTGGGCCATGTGACCTTCAGCCCGACCACGCGACCGTCGCGCATGTCCACGCCGATGGGAAAAGGCGGCCACATCCAGGTTTCAGGCACGCCGGGCCGGATGACACAGCGCCGGGCCGGGCGGCCAAAGGTATCAATGACCTTTTTCGCGTCATCCCCCAGGGACACCGATGACAAGCTGGCGGGCAATTCGGTGGGCGGGCCGATCAACTGCACCGCCACCGCGATCTGGTCGCGATAGGTCACCACGTAATATGGCTCGGGGATGGATCGTTGCCGGACGGGATAGACCCGCGCCTCGGTATGATCGTCCAAAATCCGGGACTGGGTGGGCTCACCCAGCAGCTTTTCCACCTTGACCTGGGTATCCGTGATGGCCACGGCCCCCAACGTCAGACAGGGCAAATAGCTGACCGGACGTTCGCCCTTGCCCATGGCCGCCCCGTCCTGGGGCGACAGGACACAGGCCAAGCCCTGCCCCACCCGCTTGAAATGATGTTCAGGCACGTCGGCGGGGGCCGGGCCAGGGGCGGGCAAATCGCCGGTTTCGCGGCAAGGCATGGCCGATGCCTGAACCGGCAGAACAGAACCGGCCAGCAACAGGCAAGGCAGCGACACGGCCGCCAGAATCTTGGTGATGCGCATCATGGCGCCGGACTATACCAGCCCTGCCCCGGCTTACCAGCGGGGATTTTTATGATGGTAAGCCCTTCGCCGGGCGCCGCCTTTGGCGGCTTGGGATGGTTTATATCCCCCTCGCCGGGCGTGGCCTCTCGGCCACTTGGCCGCGCCCGCAATGGGCGCTGGGATTTATGTTTGCCCTCGCCGGGCGTGGCCTGGGGTGACTTGGGATCTCAGTTACCCACATGTTACGAACCGCCTCGTATTGAAAAGCTGAACGCGATACGCATATTCTGCTGCACCGCACCACGATGCCACCAGACCGGAGTATTTCCATGACCGATCATTCGGCCCGGCCCGACGGGTCACCCCAGCGATCGGTGGGACTGGTCTTGTTTGCCCTGGCCATGGGCGGCTTTTCCATCGGCACCACCGAATTCGCCTCCATGAGCCTGTTGCCCTATTTTGCTCCGGCTCTGGGCATTGATGAACCCACCGCCGGTCATGTGATCAGCGCCTATGCCCTGGGCGTGGTGGTGGGGGCACCGGTCATTGCCGTACTGGCGGCCAAACTGCCCCGCCGCACCTTGCTGATCGGGCTGATGGCCTTGTTCGCCCTGGGCAATGGCCTAAGCGCCATGGCCCCCAGCTATGGATGGATGATGCTGTTCCGCTTCATCAGCGGCTTGCCCCATGGCGCCTATTTCGGGGTGGCCGCCCTGGTGGCGGTGTCCATGGTTCCGCCCGGACGCCGGGCGCAGACAGTGGCGCGGATGATGACCGGCCTGACCATTGCCACCATTATCGGCGTCCCAGTGGCCAATCTGATCGGCCAATGGGTGGGGTGGCGCTGGGGGTTCGCCCTGGTCACGGTCCTGGCCGTGGCCACCATGATCCTGGTCTGGCGTTTTGCCCCGGCGGGCGGCACTCATCCGGGGGCCAGCCCATTGCGGGAATTGGGGGCGCTGAAACGGGGACAGGTGTGGCTGACCCTGGGCATCGGCGCCATTGGTTTTGGCGGGATGTTTTGCGTTTATTCCTATCTGGCCTCCACCTTGATGGCGGTCACCGGGGTCCAGCCCCATGTGGTGCCGTTGGTGCTGGCGGTTTTCGGTCTGGGCATGACCTTGGGCACATTGGGCTGCGCCTGGGCCGCCGACCGGGCCTTGATGCCTGCCGTGGCCGGCATCTTGTGCCTAAGCACCGTCGCCTTGCTGCTGTTCGTGGTGACGGCGGGCAATATCTGGGCGGTGACCGCCACCGTGTTCCTGATCGGCTGCGGCGGCGGATTGGGGGCCATGCTGCAAACCCGGCTGATGGATGTGGCAGGCGATGCCCAAACCCTGGCCGCAGCCCTTAATCACAGTGCGTTCAACGCCGCCAATGCCCTGGGGCCGTATCTGGGGGGGCTGGCCATCGCCGCCGGTCTGGGTTGGACCTCGACCGGCTGGGTTGGTGCCCTGCTGGCTTTGGGCGGATTGGCGTTCTGGGGGGCGTCGGTTCTGATGGACCGGCGCCGTCATACCCATCAATCCATCAACCCGGCCCGTGGGTCATAGGGGTGCTTTTGCGCCCATTCCTCCACCAACCGGCTTAAATCCCCGTCCACCACCTCGGGCAGGCTGATCCGCAAGGTGACGTATTGGTCCCCGCCTTGGATACCCTTACCCTTCAGCCGCAGCACCTTGCCGCTGTTGGACCCGGCGGGAACGGCCATGGTCACCGCCCCGGTCAGGGTGGGAACGGTGATCCGTCCGCCATTGACGGCTTCGGGCAGACTGATGGGCAGATCCAGATGGATATCATTGCCGTCGCGCCGGAACAGGCGATGGGGGCGGACACTGATTTCCACCAGCACCGCGCCGTTGGAGCCGCCATTGGCCCCGGCCTGCCCCAGCCCCTTCAACCGCAAGGTCTGGCCGTCCTTCAGTCCCGGCGGGATGGTGACATCCAGGGATTTTCCATCCACCAAGATGCGTTTCACCGCCCCCAAGGCCGCTTCAGTGAAATCCACGGCCAGGGCGGCATGCACATCCGCGCCGGGCCGCGGCCTGGCCCGGCCGCCGAAACCGCCAAAGCCACCCCGGCCAAACAATTCATCCATGATGTCGGCATCAGGCCCGCCGCCGAAATCGAAATGATAGGACCCGCCCGTATTGCCGCCGAAACCATGTCCCCCACCCCGGCGGGCCTGGGAAAAGGTATCGTGCCCCTGGGCGTCGATTTCACCCCGGTCAAATCGGGCGCGCTTGGCCGGATCGGCCAGCAGATCATGGGCGTTGCTAAGCTCGCGGAACCGGGCTTCGGCTGCTTTATCCCCCGGATGCAAATCGGGATGGCATTGCTTGGCCAGTTTGCGGAAAGCCTTGTTGATGTCGGCTTCGCTGGCAGTGGGGGCAACACCAAGAATTTCATAGGGAGTACGCATGGGGCCTCTGACGGGTTGATCGGCGGCATGGTGCCATGCGGCATCATCCAGCACTTTCGATGTAATGGACAGGGCCAAGCCGTCAAGCGCGGAGCGAATGCGACATTACGAAAAGGTAATGGATCGGAAAGGTGACGGTAAGGTGGCTTTTGGCATTCTCCCAGCATCGGGTAACGGAAATCGGACGGATAAAGCGCTCCCCGAAAGATTTCCACCAGGCGGAGCCGAACTCCCCGCCGACCGGTGCCAGCCTCTCCCCCCCTTTAGGGCTGGCAACCAACGTGGATCGACCTTTCCCCCGGGTTGACCCACACCATCACGGACCTTAATGCCCCCGTGGCCGATCCCCCCGGCCACGGGGGCTTTTCATGATCGGGGGGACAGGGTAACTTTCCCGCATGCGTATTTTGCTGATCGAGGATGACCAGGAAGCCGCCGCCTATATGGCCAAGGGCCTGCGTGAAGCCGGGCATACGGTGGATCATGCCGCCAACGGCACCGATGGGCTGTTCCTGGCGCAATCCGAACATTACGACATCATGATCGTGGATCGGATGCTGCCCGGCATGGACGGATTATCCATCATCCAATCCATTCGCGCCGATGGCAATGCCACCCCGGTCCTGATCCTGTCGGCTTTGGGCAAGGTGGATGACCGCGTGCGCGGATTGAAAGCGGGGGGCGATGATTATCTGGTCAAGCCCTATGCCTTTGCCGAACTTCAGGCCCGGATCGAAGCACTGGCCCGGCGCGGCAACAGTGCCCAGCCGGAAACCCGGCTGAAGGTGGAAGACCTGGAAATGGACCTGCTGGGCCGCACGGTGACCCGCCAGGGCCAGACCATCGACCTGCAACCGCGCGAATTCCGCCTGCTGGAATATCTGATGCGTCACGCCGGTCAGGTGGTTACCCGCACCATGCTGCTGGAAAATGTCTGGGAATATCATTTCGACCCGCAAACCAACCTGATCGACGTCCATATCAGCCGTCTACGGCAAAAGGTGGACAAGGACTTCCCCATGCCGCTGATCCAGACGGTCAGGGGTGCCGGATACAGCCTTCGTGCGGCCCGCTAATCTGCCATTGCCCCCGCTTTTGCGGGCGACCACCTTCCGCTTGGCTTTGTCCTATCTGGGCATCTTCACCATGTCGGCGATGGCATTGCTGGCCCTGGTGTCGTGGAGCACGTCCGTTTTCATCGACTGGCAAGTGCAAGAAACCGTCGAAGCCGAAGCGGCCGGGCTGTCCGAACAATACCGGGAACGCGGTATTCAGGGGCTAAGCACGGTAATCGGCAACCGGGCCGGCGGCGATCTGGAACGCCGCGCCGTCTATCTGCTGATGGACCCCGACGGCAAGCGGGTGGCCGGCAATCTGTTCGGCTGGCCGGAATCCAAAGCCGATGAATCCGGCTGGGTCCGTTTCAGCATGGAACATATCGGCGTCGGCGACTTCCGAACCGAAGTGCTGGGGCGCACCTATGTACTGTCCCAGGACTATAAGCTTCTGGTGGGGCGGTCGTTGCACGACGCCAAGCGGGTGAAATCCGCCATCAACCGCGCCTTGGGCTGGGGGCTGGCCCTGACCATCCTGCTGGGCATTGTCGGCGGCTATCTGACCAGCCGCCACCTGCTGCAACGGGTGGAAGCCATGAGCAGGACAGCCCGGCGCATTCTGGGCGGCGACATGGCCAGCCGCATGAAACCCAGCGGCACCGATGATGAATTCGATCAATTGGCCGCCAGCTTCAACGACATGATGGACGAAATCGAACGACTGGTGGACGGCATCCGCACCGTGTCCGACAACATCGCCCATGATCTGCGCACCCCGTTGAACCGCTTGCGGTCCCGCATTGACCTGGCCTTGCTGTCACCCAAGGATCAGGGCGATTACCGGCGCGTCTTGGAAGAAACATTGGCCGAAGCGGATAATCTGCTGGCCACCTTCAATGCGCTTTTGACCATCGGCGCGGTGGAAACCGGGCAACGCACCCACAGCCTGACCCCCCTGGACCCCGCCCCGTTGCTGGCGGATGTGGTCGAATTATACGACCCCCTGGCGGAAGAAAAATCCGTCGCCCTGACCTGCCATGCCGATACCGGGCTATGCGTGGCCGGCGACCGGCATCTTTTGTTCCAGGCCATGGCCAATCTGGTGGACAACGCGCTGAAATATACCCCGGATGGCGGCGCCATCACGGTCAGCGTCCAATCCCGTGGCGACGGGATCGCCGTCATCGTCACCGATTCCGGCCCAGGCATTCCCGCCGAAAGCCGGGACAGGGTTTTCGACCGCTTCGTCCGACTGGATTCCACCCGCAGCACACCCGGCAACGGCTTGGGCCTGTCCCTGGTCCGCGCCGTGGCCCATCTGCACGCGGCGAAGCTGGTTTTGGCTGACAACGCCCCAGGATTGCGAGTGGAAATGATATTTCCACCATTCAGCATCACGAATTAAGCGCGTGACAATTAAAAATACATTGATATATTTTCATAACATCTTAACATCGCAGCAAAAGCCATTCCCTGAGTGATCGGTTGTCTGTTGGACAATATTTTCTTCCACCATTCAAAAGAACCGGAAGAAAAAGGACATGGAAAATGTCATCACCACCTCCGCTTCCGATTTCAGATGAATAATAATTCTCAATATTCGCAGGCCGCGACATTATTCTATTGATATTACTAATAAAAATACGTTTTTCGATCTTGATTATCGCCCTTTAAGTGAGTGACAAAGATAAATTAACATAAATTTTTATGGTCTTAGCCCACGTCCAAAGGGCGAATGCGCACTTGCAATACCTTTGACCCTATTCTCTTGCCCAGCATCACCCATGCTTTTTTATCTATCCTTCGTTCGGAAGGTATAAGATTTCGCAGACCTTGGACGTTCTCCTTTTGCCGATTTCTGGATAACATGGCCACACAAATGACATTCAGGGCACAGGGGGAAAATATGCGGCGGAGCAATGTTCAACCCATGCACCGACATGGGGGAACACACTGCCCGCATCGGCGCGTTCTCCTGGCAAGATCATGACCACCCAGCAACGGGTTCAGAAAAAGAACGCCATCCGATTTTGGCGTGATTTGACCGATGACGGCAGTATCGGCGGCTTCGCCTTGTGGAAAAACGAACGGCGCCTGGCGGCAAGCCCCGGTTTTCCCTGCTGGCTGCGCCCTCCTTTCGCCATCGGCAAGCCCGTCCAAATCCGGGGCCGATCTTACGTCCTGCGCCTGGGGCAATGGTCCGGTGGTGCGGTCACGATCTTGTCTCCGGCCCAGTCCAAATCTGCCCCATCCCTGGATGAACAGACGATCCATTCCGCCCGGCTGGCCACCTTGGGCGAAATGGCCGCATGCATCGCCCATGAATTCAACCAATGCCTTCACGTCATCCGGCTGGCGGCGGAATCCCTGAGCCTGGAAGTCGAAGAGGAACGGGCCACCCCGGCTCGCATCCGCCGCCGCAGCGATACCATACTGGGGCAAGTCGGGCGTCTGACCGATATGGTCCGGCACATGCGGGCGATCAGCCGCCGCGACGATGACAACCTGCACAATTTCAGCCCGCGGGACGCCATCATCAGCGCCGTGGCCATCACCCGCCCCTTGCTGGAAAGCCGGGCTATTCACCTGGATGTCGAAGATGAATTGGGCGACGCCCTGGTATTGGGGCACCGCCTGCGTCTGGAACAGGTCTTGCTGAACGTGCTGAACAATGCCCGCGACGCCATTTGCGACACCCCCAGACATACCGAAGACGGCCATATCACCATCCACGGCCAGATCGACCGGCAGGCCCGGCGATTGCTTATCACCATCACGGATAACGGCCCCGGCATCCCACAGCATTTGCGTCCCCATCTGTTCACCCCCTTTGTCACCAGCAAACAGGGATCTCGGGGCAGCGGCCTGGGATTGTCCATCAGCCGGGATATCTGCCTGACCATGGGCGGGCGCCTTTATTTCCAGGACCAAGCCCTGACGGGGGCCTCCTTCGTCATCGAACTGCCTTTGGCCCAAGGCGAGACAGCGCCCCCCCTGTCGGCCCAGGGGACGCCCGCGCCGTCCCTGGCCGATCCGGCTGATCTGAACGCCCATGACAAAACGGATGACAGCGACGATGACGGCGTTGCCTTGCCATCCATTTTGCTGGTTGATGATGATCCCCTGACCCTGACCGCCCTGACGCAGGCATTGGCGTGGCCGGATCTGGTGGTTGATACCGCCCATGACGGGACCGAAGCCTTGGAAAAATGCCGCCGGACCGTCTATGACGCGGTGATCACCGACCTGCGCATGCCCGATCTGGACGGCCTGGGTCTGGCGCGGGAGCTGGACGATTTGCAACCAGGGACCGCCGTGATCGTGATCACCGGTCAGGACCGGGCTGAAATTCCATCCTGGCTGCGTCTGCGGGCCGCCGCCATCTTCAGCAAACCTGTGCATCTGCACGAATTGGGCGCCTTCATCCGCCATCTTTTGCCCTCGGCGCCAGGGACATCTCCACTCCGCACACCGTGCGTGCCATCGACGCACTTTGCGGACGAAAAAGAAGGACATTAAGGATGGACATCCTGCTTGCCGACGATCACGCCCTGGTCAGGGATGGCATGATCCCATTCCTGGAACGGGTGGAACCCGGAACCAGGGTGATCGAGGCTGCCACCTTCGCCGATGCCATGGCCATGGCCCGGACCACCCCCGGCCTGGGGTTGGCCATCCTGGATCTGTGCATGCCCGGTATGGATGGATTATCCGGCTTTTCCACCATGAAAGCGGAATTTCCCAATCTGCCGATCCTGATCCTGTCGGGATCAATCAAACACGAAGACGCCACCCAGGCCATGGAATTGGGCGCGTCCGGCTATATTCCCAAAACCATGCGGGGCGAAACCATCATCGGCGTGTTGCGTCTGGTTCTTGCCGGTGAAAAATATGTCCCGCCCTTTTTGTTCGAAAGCCGCCCCCCGGCTTCGCACTCTCAGCCTCCGCCCCATCCCCTCAGCCAATTGACCCCCAGGGAATGCGATATTCTTGACCTGGTCGTGGATGGCGCCCCTAACAAGGTGATCGCCCGCATGCTGAGTTTGCAGGAGGTGACGGTAAAGGCCCATCTGCGCAACATGTTCCGCAAATTGGGCGTGGCCAACCGCACCGAAGCGGCACGGGTGGCCATGGTCGCGGGCATGACCGGGCGCAACACCAAACCGCGCTAGACTGATTTCGACCAATCGAAACCAGCTCTTATACCAAATCCCAGTGAGTGGAACTCATGGGGATTTGGTTAGGCCCAAGGGGCCGCGCGGCTTATGCCGCGGAAGGCAAGGGTTTCGGAGAAACCCGCCCGCCGCTGAGGGCGCCGGTGATCGGAACCGATCACCGGGATATGGGATAAGTCTTGCCTGCAGCCGCCCCGTGCCGGGGCCGCTCCGGCCATCGGAATCTGAAATCATCCCTGCCCGCCCCAATCCAGCACATCCCGCCACGTGGCCGCCCCCGCCACAATCAGGCCGTCATCCAGACCCGGACGGCGCACGGCCAGGGACAGGACATGGGTGGGCAGCGGAGCAAGATGGCGAAAGGACCACTGGGCCGGATCATCATCCACCCCATCCGCGAACCCCACCCCCGGCGGGTCCAAGGTAAAACGCAAATCGGTCAGCGCTTGGGCCAGCCCATGGCCGGTGGCCTTCACATACGCTTCCTTCATGGTCCAGAGCGCCAGGGCCGCCGCATGGGCTGCCTCTGGCCTTGGCCCTGCCGCCTGGATCACCCCCCATTCGCACGGGCTGAACACCCGGCGGATCAAGGGTGCCCCCAATTCCCGCCGCCCCAGCCATTCCACATCCACCCCCACATCATCCCCCGGCGCCAGAACCGCCGCCGCCAGCCCGCGAGTGTGGGATAAGTTCAGGCGCAGACAGGGGGGGACTGCGGCCTGGATCACCTCGGGCTTGCCATGGGGGCCGATAGCGAACCGCCAATCCGCCGGGGCGCCCCCCGCCTGCCGACACAGCAAGGCACGCCCCAAGGCATGAGCCGCAACATAGGATTGCCATCCGGCCTCGCCAGCCCGGCGCAACCGCCCTGCCCGCTGCTGCTCATCCCGGTCCAGCATGTCTTCCAGACGATCCCATTCCCCGGCGGGAACAGTCTCGGTCGCCAGCCAAGCCACCTTTATCTGCGCCAGATCCACGTTTGAATTCTTCCCAAAAGACACCGTCGCATTTTCAGACACCGTCGCATTTTCACAAATTCCCGGCCTGCGGTCAGGAGTTTTATGAACCAGCACAAATGTAAATTTGCCTACACTTAACTGACAATCACACATACGGAAATAAAATTCATATACAATAAACAAACAATTAAAATGGCATATAGACCATAGATATCAGCTTTGATATCATCACATTCACTTTGGATAAGTTCAATATCTTTAAATAACAATCAGAACAACCAGCACACTGGCTGCGATAAATGACAGAATCAATTTGTGACAAGACAGATTTCATCACGCTGCGACTGACCGGGCCGCAGACCATCGCCCAGGCCGAGGATTTGCGCATCGCCCTGCTGGACGGCTTGCAGCGGTCTGAGCGGGTGGTTCTTGACTGTTCCTTGGTTTCGGATGTGGATGTGACATTCCTACAGCTTGTTTACGCCGCTCGCCGTGACGCCGGATCGTCCGGGCGTCGGGTGACCTTGGCCCAGCCCGCGCAAGGCGGGCTGGCGCATGCCCTGATCCGCGCCGGATTGAACAAACCGGACGGGGAAGGTTGGGCCGATCCGTTCTGGGCTGGAGAGGAAATAAGAGATGAATAAAACCGTTCTGAGTGTGGATGATTCCGCGTCCATCCGCCAAATGGTGTCCTTTACCCTGGAAAGCGCCGGTTACAAGGTGGTGACCGCCGTGGATGGCCGTGACGCGTTGCAGCAATTGAAAAACCAGGGTGTGGACATGGTCATTACCGATCTGAACATGCCCAATCTGGATGGGCTGGGCCTGATCAAGGATCTCCGCACCCAGAAAGACTACAAATTCACCCCCATCGTTTTCCTGACCACCGAATCCGAAGACAGCAAAAAGCAGCAGGCCAAGGCGGCCGGGGCATCGGGCTGGATCGTCAAACCGTTCCAGCAAGAACAGCTTTTGGCCGTGGTCCGCAAATTCCTGGGCTGACGACGAAAGGATAGTCCGCCTCTTTGGGCAGTGATACCGGTTCCATGAATTTTCGACCTGTGGAACCAGTATGCGGCCATTGAGGCCGCGGCCAAGCAGGCGGATGCCTGCGCCCGGCGAGGGACAAATATAATCCCAGCGGCCATTGAGGCCGCGGCCAAGCAGGCGGATGCCTGCGCCCGGCGAGGGACAAATATAATCTCAGCGGCCATTGAGGCCGCGGCCAAGCAGGCGGATGCCTGCGCCCGGCGAGGGACTAAAGAAAAGTTCCGACCTTGGGTCGGAACTTTCGGAAACAAGTATGGCAGGTCCTTGCATAAGGGAGAATGGGTCATGACCAGTTCCGGCCCCACGCCCGCGGAAACATTCCTGAGCGAAGCGGATGATCTGCTGACCGAATTGGAAGGCGCGCTGCTGGACCTGGAATCCGCCCCGGCCAACGCGGACCAAATCAACCGGGCCTTTCGGGCGTTGCATACCATCAAAGGGTCGGGGGCCATGTTCGGCTTTACCCGCGTGGCGGATTTTACCCACCATGTGGAAAACGCCTTTCAAAAAGTCCGCGATGGGGAATTATCGGCCACACCCGACTTGCTGAGCCTGACCCTGGCGGCGCTGGACCACATCCGCACCTTGCTGGATGGCGGCGGCAACGATGCCCAGGAACGCACTTTGTTGGATCGGCTGGCGGCTATCACCGGGCCCGCCGACCAGGCCCCCGCCCCCGCCATCGCCCCCGCCATCGCCACGCCCGCCGCCAATCCGCCACCGCCACCAGCCAGCCCGGCACGATGGCGGATTCGCCTGGCCCTGGGACCGGAAACCATGGCCTTTGGCACTAACCCGCTGATGTTGCTGGATGAATTACGGCAATTGGGGGAATGCCGGATCGTCGCCCAGACCGCCGACATCCCCCCCTTATCCGCCCTGGACCCCACGCAATGCCATATGACCTGGGATATCCGGCTGCGCACGGATCAGCCCCGAAGCGCCATTGACGATGTCTTTATCTTCATCGCCGATGACGCCAGCATCGCCATCACCCCCGATGATTCCCATCCCGACGCCCCCCATCCCGACGCCCCCCAGCCCGGCGTCCCTCAGACAACGCCAAGCCCGACATCCCCGGAAACACCGCCCGCGCCGGTGCCGGTGGCTTCGGATAACAAGCGGTCCCCCTCTCCTGCGGGCGGAAACGACCATGGCAGCATCCGGGTCCAGGCGGAACGGCTGGACGGTCTGATGGATCAGGTGGGGGAACTGGTCATCGCCCAGGCACGTCTTAGCCAGATGGCCGCCGCCAGCGGCGATGCCAATCTGAAATCACTGGCCGAGGAAATCGAAAGACTATCGGCGGAGTTGCGGGACACCACCATGGGCATCCGCATGCTGCCCATCGGCACTTTGTTCGGCCGGTTCCGCCGGGTGGTCCGCGACTTGTCGCAATCCTTGGGAAAAGACGTATCCCTGACCATGGAGGGCGAGGATTCCGAATTGGACAAGACGGTGATCGAACGGCTGAACGATCCCTTGGTCCATTTGATCCGCAACTGCATTGATCACGGACTGGAAGACGCCCAGACCCGCCGCCAAACGGGAAAACCGGTCACCGGATCGGTCCATCTGGCCGCCCGTCATTCCGGTGCTCAGGTATTGATCAGCGTCACCGATGACGGGCGCGGCATGAACCGCGACGCCATCCGCGCCAAAGCCGAGGAACGCGGGCTGATAGCCCCGGATACCCTCCTCTCCGACAATGACATCCTGGGCTTCATCTTTCACCCCGGCTTTTCCACCGCCCAACAGGTCAGCGCGGTATCCGGTCGGGGCGTGGGCATGGATGTGGTCAAACGGACCATCGATTCCTTGCGTGGAACCATCGACGTTTCGTCATCCCCCGGACAGGGATCGACCGTCACCCTGAAACTGCCCCTGACCCTGGCGATCATTGACGGCCTGCTGGTGCGGGTGGGATCGGGGCGCTATGTCATTCCCCTGTCGGTCATCGAGGAATGCGTGGAACTTTCCCCCCAGGATGATGCGCGGGCCACCGGCTGCAATTTGCTGGGCATCCGTGGCGATCTGATCCCGTTCTTGCGGCTGCGGACCATGTTCCGGGTGACGGCCCCCCCCGCCCCCTTTCAGAAAGTGGTGGTGGCCAGCATCGGCGCCATGCGGGTGGGATTGGTGGTGGATCAGGTGATCGGCCAGCACCAGACCGTGATCAAATCGTTGAACAAGATATTGGACGAGGTTCAGGAGTTTTCCGGCGCCACCATCTTGGGTGACGGCGCGGTGGCTCTGATCCTGGATGTGCCGCGTCTGGTGGAACTGGGACAGATCCAGCACCAGGACGGCGGCAAGCTGGCATCATAGGGGAGATCCCGTCATGTCCTTGCCACCAACCGCCGCCAACGATCCGGGCCATCCCCCGCTGCAAGTCCTGACCTTGGCCATGGCCGGCGACATTTTTGCCCTGGCTTCCGATACGGTTTTGGAAGTCCTGGACATCATGCCCATGACCGATGTGCCCAATTGCCGCCCCTTTATCCGGGGGCTGATCAACGTGCGCGGCAAGGTGGTGCCGGTAGTGGATTTGAAAATCCGTCTGGGAATTCCGGCAGTCACGGAACAGACCCAGGATTCCCGCATCGTCGTCACATCCATCGTCTTGAAAGGCGAAGACACCCAGGTGGGTATCCTGGCCGACCGGGTTTACGAGGTGATGGAAATCCCCCACGCCCAGATCGAGGACGCCCCCACCATCGGCATCGGTTGGCATGCGGAATTCATCCATGCCATCGGCAAATACCACGATGGCTTCATCATCGTCCTCGACATGGAAAAAATATTCACCGACGACCACGCCCGACCAGGATAAGGCCTGCCGACCATCCACACCAATGCCGCGTCCAGGGAGCCTATCGCATGCGTTTCACCATCAGGATCAAGCTGACCCTTGCCTTTACCACGGTCATCATCCTGGCCGGCGTGGCCGCCTTCATGGGGCTTCAGGCCATGGCGGATATGAACGAACGGATGGAAAAGATCGTCGAGACATCGACGGCCAAGACCGTGTTGGCCATGGATCTTCGCAACGACTTTCTGACCGGCACCCGCATCCTGCGCAATCTATTGCTCAGTTCCGATGAAAAAAGGATGCACGATTACGCCGCCGATCTGGGACGGATCATGACCCAGGTCAACAGCAAGGCGGGGCAGTTGAAAGGCATGCTGGTGACCCAGGAAGGCCGCCGCCAGATGGATATGTTGGAACGGGCGCTGAAACAATATGGCGATGTCAGCGAACGGGTCGCCCAACTGGCCTTGCAAAACACCGATCACAAGGCCGGGCTTTTATCCCGCACCCAATCGGCCGAGGCCAACGCTGCCGCCATCAAGATCATCACCGACCTTGCCCAGACGACCGAACAGCGGGGCAATCACGCCACTGTGGCGCTGATTTACAAGATCGCCCTGGAATTGGCGCAGATGCAGGCCCACGAAAAAGACATGATCCAGGCCGAAGACGACAGCGACGTCGTCAAATTCAGCAAAGCAGCCGAGGATAACGAGCGCCACGCCCAAACCTTGACCGGTCAGTTGGAAGCATCCGTCCCCCCGGCGGATCGCCAGACCATGGCCCGGTTCCGCGATGCCTTCCAGGTCTATGCCGGCATCGCCCGCGAGGTCCGGGCCTTGGGGGGGCAAAATTCCAACAAGCGTGCGTTCACCCTGATGACCACCGAAGGCACCAATTGGCGCAAGCAGGTCGAGGAACCGCTGGAACGCCTTGTCGCCTTGAACAAGGAACTGATCGAACACGATGCGGCGGCCGGCGTCGCCGCCTATATCGGCGCCCGCAACGGCATGATGGTGACCATGGTGCTGGCGGTGGGCATCAGCGTGGTTCTGGCCACCTGGATTTCCCTGTCCATCAGCCGGGGCTTGGCCAAGGCGGCGGGATTGGCCAATCACGTCGCCCATGGCGATTTGGACCAACGGGCGGATATCGGCGGCAATGACGAAATCCGGGATCTGGTCGATTCACTCAACACCATGACCGCCAATTTGCGGGCCACGGCCAGCGTGGCCAATGAAATCGCCCAGGGCAATCTGACCGTGGATGCCAAACGCCAAAGCGACCGCGACATGCTGGGCTGCGCCCTGGAAAGCATGCTTGACCGCCTGCGCGCGGTGGTGCGCGAAGCCGTCACCGCCGCCCAGCAAGTGGCTTCGGGCAGCCAGCAGCTTTCCGCCTCGTCGGAACAAATGGCCCAGGGGGCCACCGAACAGGCATCGGCGACGGAAGAGGCATCGTCGGCCATGGAAGAAATGGTGTCCACCATCAAACAAAGCGCCGATAACGCCTCGGAAACCGAAAAAATCGCCGGTCAATCCGCCAATGATGCCGATATCAGCGGACAGGCGGTCGCCAAGGCGGTGGATGCCATGAAGACCATCGCCGAAAAAATCGGCATCGTTCAGGAAATCGCCCGCCAGACCGACTTGCTGGCCCTGAATGCCGCCATCGAAGCCGCCCGCGCCGGCGAACATGGCCGGGGCTTCGCCGTGGTCGCGTCGGAAGTGCGAAAACTGGCGGAACGCAGCCAAAGCGCCGCCGCCGAAATCATGACCCTGTCAGCGGAAACCGTCACCATATCCACCCAGGCCGGGCAAATGCTGACCAAGCTGGTTCCCGATATCCGCCGGACCGCCGAATTGGTCGAGGAAATATCCATCGCCGCACGGGAACAAAATACCGGTGCCGACCAGATCAATATTTCGCTTCGTCAACTGGATCAGGTGACCCAGCAAAACGCCAGCGCGGCGGAACAGATGTCGGCGACGTCGGAAGAATTGGCAGCCCAGGCGGAACAGTTGGAAAAAACCATGTCGTTCTTCCGCACCGGCCATGACGACGTCAATCATGGCCCGGTCCATCCGGGCCGCCCCGCCATCGGCCAGCGGAACACGGCCAAAGCCCAGGGATTGCGGGGACATCCCCGCGTCGCCCATCTGGACCGCTACGAATCCGCCCCCATGGTCGGCCGGGGGATCACCTTGGACCTGCATGGCGGCGATGATGAAGATGCCCAATACGAACGGTTCCGGGGGTAATCATGATCACCCAGACCAGCCCCGCCGCCACAGCGCCCACATCGGCAACCGCCCAAGGCAGCGGACAATTTCTGACCATCGGTGTGGGTGACGAAACCTTTGCTCTGGATATCGCCCAGATCAGCGAGGTTTTGGACCTGCTGCCCTTTACCCGCATTCCCAACATGCCCCCGGATATCAGGGGGGTGATTGATGTGCGGGGGCGGGGTATCCCGGTTTTCGACATGCGGCGCAAACTGGGATTGCCCCCCGCCGACCCCACCGCCCACAGCCGGATCGTGGTGTTGGAAATGTGCATGGATCAAACGCCGCTGACCCTGGGGGCCATGACCGACCGCGTGTACGAAGTGACCGCGCTGGACAACGACCGCGTGGATGATTCACCCCATGTGGGGATGGCCTGGGATTCCAGCTATATCCGGGGGATTGGCCGCCGCAACGGTCAATTCGTCATCGTGCTGGATATGGTCAAACTTTTTGCCCCCGATGCCCCGACCCTGGATCAGTTGATGGCCGACGTGGATGAAAAGGACCCGCACCATTAAACCCATGGCCGCCAACACCCCCCAGAATCAAACCCGCCTGCATCTTGACCAATACCGGCGGCTGGCCGCGATCATTGAAAGCCGGGTGGGGCTTTACCTGCCCCCTGGGAAAAAGGGATTGGTGGAATACCGCCTGCAACGCCGGGCCAAGATGTTGGGCATGAACAGCGTCGGACAATATTGCGCCAGCCTGCTGGATGACACCACGCTGGATCAGGAATTCACCCATCTGGTCAATGCCCTGACCACCAACAAAACCGATTTCTTTCGTGAAAACGCCCATTTCGATTTCTTGGAACAAACCGCCCTGCCCGATCTGCAAAAGCGTCTGGGGGCGGGTCAGGCCCGTCAGATGACGGTGTGGAGCGCCGCCTGTTCCTGCGGCCCCGAGGCGTATTCCCTGGCCATGCTGCTGCACCGCCATTCCCTGGCGCAAAAAAACTTTGATTTCCAGATTTATGGCAGCGATATCGACACCAATATGCTGGTCCAGGCGGAACGGGCCATTTACGGCGAAGATATGCTGTCCACTGTTCCCGACCGCTTCCGCACCGCCTATTTGCTGCGGTCCCGCGACCGGGTATGCCCAACCATTCGCGTGGCCCCGGAAATCCGTCGGCTGGTGAAATTCCGGCAGATGAATTTACTGACCCCCGCCTATCCGTGGCGCACACCCATGGATATAATCTTTTGTAGAAACGTGTTAATATATTTCAATCGAAAGACGCAATACGCCGTCTTGAAAAACCTGTGCTCCCATCTGAGGGAGGGGGGATACCTGTTCATCGGGCATTCGGAATCGTTGCACGGGCTATCCTTGCCCGTGCGCCCGGCCGCCCCTGCCATCTACATAAAACCATGACCCTTTCCGCCTGGCCGGACATGATCATGACAACAACATCTGGGACGGAAACACAAAATGGGTCTTTCCTCGGCACGCAAGATCAAGGTGTTGATTGTCGATGATTCCGCCGCCGTTCGCCAAACCATGAGCGAAATCCTGGCGGATGATCCCGACATCCAGGTGATGGGGACCGCCTGCGATCCCTTTGCCGCCGCCCGCCGGTTGCAAGACGGCGTACCCGACGTCATCACTTTGGACATTGAAATGCCGCGAATGGACGGCATCACCTTTTTGCAAAAACTGATGGATCAGCACCCCATCCCGGTGATCATCTGTTCATCCCTGGCCGCCGAAGGCAGTCAGGCATTGACCCTGGCATTGGAAGCCGGGGCGGTGGATGTGATCGCCAAGCCCGTGGTGGGCACCCGCCAATTCCTGCTGGAATCGCAAATCCGCATCCGTGATGCGGTCAAGGCGGCTGCCAATGTCAATTTGGCCAGACTGAAACGACTGCATGCTGAATGCCGCACCGCAGAACCCCAGCAAAAACTATCCGCCGACGCGGTCATTCCCGCCCAAACCAATTACCGCACCGCCACCACCACCGATAAGGTCGCCTGTATCGGGGCATCCACCGGCGGCACGGAATCCTTGCGCATCCTGCTTCAAGGCATGCCGCAGGATTGTCCGGGTATCCTGATCGTTCAACACATGCCGGAAAACTTCACCCTGGCCTTTGCCCGGCGCCTGAACCAGATTTGCAACATCAGCATCAAGGAAGCCCAGGATGGCGACCCGGTCTTGCGCGGCCACGCGCTGATCGCGCCGGGAAATCGCCACATGCTGCTGAAACGATCCGGTGCCCGCTATTTCGTCCAGATCAAGGAAGGCCCGTTGGTCAGTCGGCACCGTCCATCGGTGGATGTATTATTCCGCTCGGCCGCCAATTGCGCGGGCGCCAATGCGGTGGGAACCATCATGACCGGCATGGGCGATGACGGCGCCAAGGGCCTGTTGGAAATGCGTCAGGCAGGCGCCATCACCATCGCCGAGGATGAAACAAGCTGCGTGGTTTTCGGCATGCCCAAGGAAGCGATCAAACTGGGCGCGGCGGAAAAAATCATCCCCCTGGATCGCCTGGCCGGGGAAATCATGCGCAGCTATGCCGAATTGGTGCGCAGAACAGCATAGTGCATTGACGCAAACAGAAGATAGAAACCCACCAATGCGGCCTGGGCGCCTGCTTTGTTACATTACTTTACACGCCCATGGGCAGACCCTGCGCTATACAGCCTGATGCACTGATGCGTTCACATCCGGCTGGCCCTGGGGGAATACATGTCCCGTCTTCGTCCCATATTGATGTTGCTGCCATTTCTGTCCCTGTCCGCAGCATGGGCCGCGCCGCTGACGGAAGCAGAGGCCCTGCGCCAGGCACTCAGCACCCACGCATCCATTGATGCCGCCCGCGCGGCATTGACTGCCGCCCAAGGTTTGCAGGACGAAGCCGATTTCCTGTTGCCCGGCAATCCGGCAGTGCGGCTTGAGCGCACCACCGATCGTTGGCATCACAACAATGGCGACCGGGAAACCGTGGCCGAGATCAGCGCGCCGATCTGGATGCCCGGACAAAGAAGCGGTCGCCAGGCCGTGGCCGCCGCCAAACGGATGGAAGCCGAGGCGGATGTGGCCACGGCGCGATGGGTGTTGGCGGGCGCGGTCCGCGAAGCCTATTGGAAAACCTGGGAAGCCAGGGAATTGCTGCGGACCGCCGAGGAACGCCTGGACCGCAGCAAATCCCTGCACGCCGCCGCCGTGAAACTGGTCAAGGCCAAGGAAATCCGGGAATTGGATGCCCGAACGGTCGAGGGCGAGGTTCTGGCCGACCGCCAGCTCGCCGCCCGCCGCAAAGGCGTGTACGAAGCGGCGCTGGCCGTGCTGGCGGAACTGACCGGCCTGACGCAAGCGGCCCTTGCCGATCTGGCCGAACCGCTTCCCACCTTGCCCCCGCCGCAACCATCCGCCGATCTGGAGGCCAGCCGTCCCGATCTGAAAGTTCTGCGCAGCCGCCTGGAGGGCGGGCGCGCCAATGTGGACCTTCAGGAAGCCCGCGCCATGCCCAACCCGGAAGTGTCCTTGGCCCTGAAGCGGACCAGCACCAATTACGACAGCAGCAACGACGATTCCATCGTCTTCGGCATCAAGATGCCCATTCCGGTGGTGGAACGGAACCAGCGGGAGGTCATGGCCGCGGTCGCCGAGTTGGGGCGCAACCGGGCCGAATACCAATTGGCACTGAATAAGGCCCGGCGCGAAATGGCCCAGGCGGAAAGCAATTGGCGCGCCGCCTGGCAGCAATGGCAGGATTCCGAAGACGCATTGCATCTGACATCAGGCACCATGGCCCTGATTGAAAAGGGCTTTGCCGTCGGCGAGGTATCTTCGGTCGATCTCTTGCAGGAAAAACGCCGCTGGGGCGAAGCCGTCGAGGCGGACCGCAGCGCGGCTGCCGCGCTTGCCATCGCCAAAGCCGCCTGGGAACAAGCGTCCGGCATCACCCCCATCCCCGTGCAATAGGGCCTTTGACCATGATCACCATGACGCATATCCGCGCCGGGCTGACTGTTCTTTTCATGGCGACGGCACTGCCATCCACCGTCCTGGCCCATGGCGGCGAGGATCATGGCGCGCCCGCCGCCCCGGCACCAATGAAGAGTGACAAAACCGGCTTCGCCTCTGGTGACAAAACCGGCTTCGCCTCTGGTGACAAAACCGGCTTCGCCTCTGGTGAAAACACCGGCTTCGCCTTTGAAGGCTCGGCCTTCCAGGCCGTCTTGTACCCTGCGGGAGAGAAAAGCATCCTTTACCTGGCCGATGCCGATACCAACGCCCCCATCAGCGGCGGCACCATCGACGCCGAAGCCGGTGGATGGCAGGGAAAGGCCACGCCGATGCGCGCCCCCGGAACATACGAACTGTCCTGGCAGATCCCGGAAGACGGTGCCGATCTAAGCCTGGTGGTTTCCGCCGGAGGCAATGACGATCTTATCCTGATCGCGATCACCGGGCATCGGGCCACGCCCCATCAGGCGGCGGCCACGGATTCCACCATGAACTGGAAAGCCGTTGGCGCCGCCGCGGGCATCGGCTTTCTGGTCTTGGCCGCTGTGGCGGCGCTGGTGCGGCGGGGCCGCACGCTGGCGGTGGCCTTGCTGGCGTTCGGCCTGCTGGGCCTGCATCAGCCTGCCCACGCCCATGGCGGCGAAGATCACGGCGCCCCGGCAGCGGCCACGCCCGCGCCCCAGCCGGGGGCGCCGGTGGTCATGTCCAAACCGACCCAATTTCTGTTGGGTATCCGCACGGCCAGAGTGGAGCCGCAACAGGCCGCCGATTCCGTCCGCGTCCTGGGCCGCGTCATCGCCGATCCGTCCGGTTATGCCCGTTTGCAGCCGTCGCAGCCTGCCCGTGTGATATCCGATCCCGCCCACCCCATTCCGGTCCCCGGTCAGGTGGTGAGCCGCGGCCAGATTTTGGCGGTGCTGGAACCCACCTTGTCCACCCTGGAAAAAGGCGACAAGCGGGCCACCTTGTCGCGGGTAGATGGCGAGATCACCATCACCGAGCGAACTCTCACACGGGAAGAAACTCTGGGCGCCCTGGTTCCGGCCAAGCAGGTGGAAAGCACCCGCATCCGTCTGGCGCAATTGCGCAAGGAACGCGGCCAGATCGTCGGCACCGCCCTGGGGCGCGAAGTCTTGGCCGCGCCGGTGGATGGGGTGGTGACCGATGTTCATGTGGTCCCCGGCGAAGTGGTCGGCCCAGACCGCATCCTGGTGGAGATCGTCGATCCCGCCCGCCTGCGTGTCGAGGCGATCATCCATGATCTAAGCATCGCCAAACGTCTTTCGACCGCCACCGCCACCAGCAAGATGGTGCCGGATTACAGCTTTCCGCTGACATTGCTGGGCGTCAGCCCCAAGCTTGACCCCCAGGATCAAGGCGTGCACGCCATCTTTCAAGTCGCCCCCGATCAGGCTGGGCTTTTGAGCATCGGCGTGCCCATGGATGTCTATCTGGCCACTGGCGCCACATCGCTGCGGACTGCCGTGCCGCGCGATGCCATTGCGGAACTGGGCGGGCGGCAGGTGGTCTTTATCCGCACGGCCCCCGAAACATTCGAGATCAGGCCGGTCAGGGTGAATCGCGTCATCGGCCCGCTGGCGGAAATCGCCGAGGGTGTCCAGACCGGCGACCGGGTGGTGATCCAAGGGATCGAGCAATTAAAGGCGGGGAGATAAGCCGCCATGTTCGATCGCATCATCGGGTTCAGCCTGACCCACAGGTTGTTCGTCCTGGCCTTTGCCCTGGTGCTGACGGTCTATGGCGCCGTCACCCTGACGCGGCTGCCGGTGGACGTGTTCCCCGACCTTAACCGCCCCACCGTCACCATCATGACCGAAGCCTCTGGCCTGGCGCCGGAAGAGGTGGAAACCCTGGTCACCCGGCCCATCGAAACCGCCATGAACGGTGCCCCCGGCGTCAGCCGCGTCCGCTCCACCTCTGGCGTCGGCCTGTCCATCGTCTATGTGGAATTCGGCTGGCGCACCGAAATCTACCGCAATCGCCAACTGGTCGCGGAACGGCTGGCGACCACCAAGGATTTGCTGCCCCAGGGCATTACTCCCACCATGGGGCCGGTGACCTCGATCATGGGCGAGATCATGCTGGTGGGCATGCGCTCGGAAAACGGCGCCACCTCGCCCATGGACGTGCGGACCCAGGCCGATTGGCTGGTGCGGCCACGCCTGTTATCCATTCCCGGTATCGCCCAGGTCATCCCCATCGGCGGCCAAGTGAAGCAATATCAGGTGTTGGTGTCACCATCGCGGCTGTCCGCGTTCAATCTGTCCTATGACGATCTGGCCAAGGCGCTGACCGGCTTTGCCCGCAACACCACCGGCGGCTTTCTGGAACAGCGCACCTCGGAATTCCTGATCCGCAACCTGGGCCAGACCACCAGTATCGAAGACCTGAAAGACACCGTGGTCAGTTGGCGCAACGGCGCCGCCGTGACCGTGGGCCAAGTGGCCGACGTCCGCTTTGGCCCCGGCATCAAACGCGGCGATGCCTCTGTCAACGCGGCGCCTGCGGTGATCCTGGCGGTGCAAAAGCAGCCCGGCGCCGACACCGTCGCCCTGACCCGCGAGGTGGAAAAAGCGCTGGATGAACTCAAGCGCGGCCTGCCGGCCGATGTGCGGGCCGACCATATCTTGTTCAAGCAGGCGGATTTCATCGAACGCGCCATCGACAACGTGGTCGATGCCTTGCGCGACGGCGCCGTCTTGGTGACCATCGTGCTGTTCGCCTTTCTGATGAACATGCGCACCACGCTTATCTCGCTGACCGCTATTCCGCTGTCCATCGTGGTGACCGCCCTGGTGTTCCAACAGATGGGACTTTCCATCAACACCATGACCCTGGGCGGCCTGGCGGTGGCCATCGGCGAATTGGTGGATGACGCGGTGGTGGACGTTGAAAACATCCTGCGCCGCCTGCGCGAGAACGGGCAAAAGGCGGTGCCGGACCCGGTCATGGCGGTGATCCGTGCCGCTTCGTCCGAAGTGCGCAATTCCATCGTCTACGCCACCATCATCGTCGTGCTGGTATTCCTGCCGCTATTCGCGCTGTCAGGCATCGAAGGCCGATTGTTCACCCCGCTGGGAATCGCCTATGTGGTGTCGATTTTGGCATCGCTTCTGGTGTCGCTGACGGTCACTCCGGCGCTGTCATATTATCTTCTGCCCAAGGCCAAGGCGGTCGCCCATGGCGATTCCCGGCTGGTCCGCAAGCTGAAGGGCTGGGACGCCCGCCTGCTGCACTGGTCCTTCGCCAATCCGCGCAAGGTGGTGATGTCGGCGGCGGTATTGGTGGCGCTGGCGGCTGCTTCGGTGCCGTTTCTTGGCCGCGCCTTTCTGCCCGCCTTCAACGAAGGCACGGTGACCATCAGTCTGATGCTGCCGCCCGGCTCGTCATTGTCGGAATCCAACCGCATCGGCACCATCGCCGAAACATTGCTGCTTCAGGTTCCCGAAGTAATCTCCACCGGACGACGCACCGGCCGCGCCGAATTGGACGAACACGCCGAAGGCGTCCATTCCAGCGAAATCGACGTGGATTTACGGCCGTCACAGCGCAGCCGCCAAGAGATCCTGGGCGATATGCGGTCCCAACTGGCCCGCATCCCCGGCGTGGTCACCAATATCGGCCAACCCATCTCGCACCGGCTGGATCACCTGTTGTCGGGCGTGCGGGCGGAAATCGCCATCAAGATTTTCGGCGACGACCTGGACACCTTGCGCGGATTGGCCGAAGACGCGCGCATCCGCATGGGCAAGGCCGCCGGTATTGCCGATTTGCAGGTGGAAAAGCAGGTGCTGATCCCACAATTGCAATTGCGCCTGGACCGCGCCGAAGCCCGCAAATACGGGCTGACCCTGGATCAACTGACCGAAACCCTGGAAGCGGCGCTGAACGGCAAGACCGTCAGCCAGGTTCGCGACGGCCAGCGCACCTTCGACGTGGTGTTGCGCCTGGCCGAAGACTGGCGGTCGCACACCGCCGATTTTCGCCAGATTCTGGTGGATACTCCGGCAGGCAAGGTGCCGCTGTCACTGCTGGCCGAGGTGGTGGAAACCAAAGGCCCCAACATCATCAACCGCGACAACATGCAACGCCGCATCGTCGTGCAGGCCAATTCCCAAGGGCGCGACATGGCCGCCATCATCGCCGAAATCCAGCAGACATTGGGCGCGATGGCGATGCCCCAGGGTTATTACATCACCTATGAAGGCCAGTTCAAAAGCCAGCAAGATGCCAGCCGCCTGATCGCCCTGCTGGCGGTGCTGTCCCTGGCCGGTATCTTCGTGGTGCTGTACAGCCATTTCAAATCGGCCAAGCTGGCCGCGATCATCATGGGCAACATTCCCATGGCCCTGGTGGGCAGCGTCGCCGCCATCTGGCTGACCGACCAGACCCTAAGCGTCGCCAGTCTGGTGGGCTTCATCACCCTGACCGGCATCGCCGCGCGCAACGGCATCATGAAGGTGTCCCACTATCTGCATCTGGTCAGGCACGAGGGCGAGATTTTCGGCCCGACCATGGTGATACGCGGATCGCTGGAACGCCTGACCCCGGTGCTGATGACGGCCTTGGTCGCGGCGCTGGCCCTGATTCCGTTGGTCCTGGCCGGTGGCGAGCCGGGTAAGGAAATTCTGCATCCCATCGCCGTGGTCATCTTCGGCGGCCTGATGAGTTCCACCATCCTGGACACCATCGTCACCCCGGTCGTGTTCCTGACCGTCGCCCGTTCCGCGGTGGAGCGGGCGGGCGAAGATGCCCCGATCAGAACCATGACGCCATGACCATCCCGTTTCACCTTTCCCTCGCTTCGGAGAACAAGACCATGAAGACGTTTACGGCGGTTGCAATTGCACTTGCCTTGACCGGAATGGCAGCCTCGGCCCTGGCTCATGGCAGCATGGCCGCCTGGTATGGCGGCCAGATCACCGAGACGAGCGACGAAAACCGCATCGAATTCGCCGTGCGCGATGGCGGCATCCGCGTCTGGGTGCGCGATCATGCTGACAAGCCTGTCGCCGCGACCGGAAAGGCGACGTTGCTGATTGGCGGCAAGAAGCTGGAGGTGGCATTGAAGCCGGATGGCGACGGCCTGAGCGGCGATGCCGCGATCACCCCAGCCGACAAGGTCGCCGCCATCTTGTCGCTATCGGCAAACGGCAAGCCGGTTTCCGCCCGCTTCGCCCAAGACGCGGTGGTGACGCCGCAACTTTCCGCCCAGGCCAGCGCGGGCAAGGCCGCGTTTGAACAGGTCTGCGCCACCTGCCACGGCACCGCCTTGCGCGGATCAGACACAGCACCGCCCCTGCTGCACAAATTCTATGAAATCGGTTCGGGCCATGGCGATGACGTCATCCTGGCCGCCGCGACCGGCGGCGCCAAAAGCCACATGTGGAAATTCGGTGACATGCCCAAGCCCGAAGGGTTGAAGCCGGGACAGGAAAAGGACGTGCTCACCTATATCCGCGCCATGCAGGCCGCCAACGGTTTCGCCGGTACAGCAGGAATGGGGGGAATGGATCACGGGTCCATGCCCATGGACCATTCCAACCACGCATCACATTAGCAGGGTGCGGAAAAACTCCGCTTCGCGGCTGGGCGACCGCCCAGACCCGTTTGGAGGCGCAGCCTCCAAGCCTCCAGTTTCTTTTTCTGTCAAAGAGTTAGAAATCTGGAGGGTTCGGGAGGCTGTGCCTCTCGATTGGGGGATCGGGGGCAAATGCCCCCGAAAGAGGGTTTTTCCGCACCCTGTTAGAGCGGATTTCGACCAAGCGAAATCAGCTCTTATTCTTGCCTATGGCTGCCCCGTGCCGGGGCCGCTCAAGCGCCGCGCGGGCTTGGTCGCCGATTTCGACTAGAGCCGTTTCCATTCAAATGGAAACGGCTAAGTCCTTGATTTTTCTTCCCAACCACCGTTCAAATTTTGCTGGTAATAGACCAGCGAATGCCCCTGTCCCTTCCAAAGCTTCCAGCGGTCGCGGGCTGCCGCCACCGCATCAGGATCGTTGCCATCGAACAAATCCAGGCAACGGGCAAAGCCATCCAGCGAGTGCGGGTGGGCGCTGTCGCACAGCATCAACACAGTGGCGCCGTTGGGATTTTCGTCGCGGTCCGTCAACCAAATGGGCTGCAACGCAGCATCGCCGTCGCTGGCCGATCCATGAGGCAACCAGCTTTCATCACTATAGGTCCACAGCAAGGAATTCAGGGAATTCACCCGTTCCGGCGACCCGGCCATCAAGACCACCCGCAACCCCGCCCCCACGGCCTTTTCCAACAATTTGGGCATGGCTTTTTCCAGCGGAAGCTTCAGCAGGTGGTAGAAACCGATCTGGGTCATGCCCACCTTGTAGCATGCGCACCAAAGCGGCGCCATGGCCCAACCGAAAGGAAATATCTACGGATAAATTCCCTAGATAAATCGGAAGGAACGATTTTTGTTTAGAGTTTTTCCAATTTGAACGGTTACTGAAACTGGGGCATGGTGAGGGCCAGCAGAAACAACCCAGCCAGGAGCATTCAAATCATGGCCGCCAAGACAGACTCCGTCACCATCAAGAACCTGGAAGCCGCCTTTGCCGGTGAATCCATGGCCAATCGCAAATATCTGTACTTCGCCCGCCGCGCCCGTGAATTGGGGGCGATCGAAGTGGCGGAAGTGTTCGAACGCACCGCCGAACAGGAAACCATGCATGCCTTTGGCCATCTGGAATTGCTGTATCCGTCCCAGGAACTGACGGTGGAAAAGATGCTGAGCCTGGCCATCGAAGGCGAAACCTATGAATACACCGAAATGTATCCGAAGTTCCGCCATCTGGCTGTCGAGGAAGGCCAGGAAGCGGCGGTGAAGGAAATCGACGGGCAAATCGCGGAATCCAAGGAGCACGCCGCCCGCTTCCAGCAAATTCTGGAAAAGGCCGCCAAGCGATTCGCCGCCCTGGCCAAGGTCGAGGAACGGCACGCCAACCATTACCGCGACACCTTGGCCAAGGCCCAGGGCAAGTAATACCGGTTCCATGGATTTCCGACGGTTGGAACCAGTTATGCGGCCATTGAGGCCGCGGCCAAGCAGGCGGATGCCTGCGCCCGGCGAGGGACCAAAGGAAATTCCGGCCTTGGGTCGGGACTTTCTGAAATATGCGGCCATTGAGGCCGCGGCCAAGCAGGCGGCAGCCTGCGCCCGGCGAGGGACCAAAGGAAAGTTCCGGCCTTGGGTCGGGACTTTCTGAAACGAGTATAATACCAACCAGCCGATGATTCGCTGATAACGGCACTTTTTGCACAAAGGAAACGTCATCATGAAGAAATATGTCTGCGTGGTTTGCGGCTATATCTATGACCCGGCCCAGGGTATCCCCGAAGAGGGCATCGCCCCCGGCACCGCGTTCGAAGACATTCCCGATGATTGGTGCTGCCCTGATTGCGGCGTCGCCAAGGCTGATTTCGAACCCATGGACGAGGCCGCCTGATCATGCCCGCCACCGAAGCCGACAAGGCGGGGGTGGTGATCATCGGCAGCGGGCTGGGGGGATATTCCCTGGCCCGCGAGATCAGGAAAAAATCCAAGGACCTGCCCGTCACCGTGCTGTGCGCCGATACGGGCGAGGTCTATTCCAAGCCGATGTTGTCCAGTGCCCTGACCCAGGGCAAAACCCCCGATCAACTGGTGACCAAATCCGCTGCGGCCCTGGCCCAGGAATTGGCCATCACCATCCACCCCAACCGCCGTGTCACCGCCATTGATCGTGCCGGACATCTGGTGACCCTGACCGACGGCACCACCTTGCCCTATGGCCGTCTGGTGTTAGCCGTGGGGGCTGACGCCCGCCCCTATTCCGTATCCGGTTCGGACAAGGTGCCGGTCGTCAATGTCAACGATCTGGACGATTACCGCCGCTGGCGCGCAAGTCTGCCTGATCATGGCCGGATTTTGCTGATCGGGGCCGGATTGATCGGCTGCGAATTCGCCAATGATCTGGCCGGTGCCGGATACCATGTCTCTGTGGTGGACCCCGGCCCCTGGCCTATTGCCCGCCTGTTGCCGCAAGTGGCGGGGGACAGCCTGACCGCCGCCCTGAGCCAGATCGGGGTTGCCATGAATTTGGGAACCGGGATTGAACGGCTGGACGGCAATGATGATGGCAGCGCCACCGCCACCTTGACCGATGGCCGTACCATCGTGTTTGACCGGGCCTTGTCCGCCATCGGTCTGGTACCACGCACCGGGATCGCCGAAGCGGCGGGGCTGGTTTGCGACCGGGCCGGCATCCGGGTTGATCGGCTGCTGGCCACCACTGACCCGGACATCTTTGCTCTGGGCGATTGCGCCGCCACCGAAGCCGGCCCCCTGCCCTTTGTTCTGCCGTTGATGGCCGAGGCCCGCGCCCTGGCCGCCACCTTGACCGGCACCCCCACGCCTTTGGTGCTGGAAGCCTTGCCGGTGGCGGTGAAAACCACCTGCCTGCCGGTGGTGGTCTGTCCGCCCCCGGCCCAGGCCAAGGGGCAATGGCAGGTGGATGGGCAGGGCCGCGACCTGAAGGCCGTGTTCGCCGGTGAAGACGGCAGCCCCCTGGGCTTTGCCCTGACCGGCGCCGAGGTCAAGCAACGCCTGACCCTGGCTGCCACCATGCCGCCGGTTTTGGCCAAATAATACCAACGGCCAGATGGCCGCGCCCGGCGAGGGCTGGACAACGGTCAATGAAATTGGCCGTTGGGATAACCGCCTGGTGGGCATACCCTGACGGGATCATCCGATCCCGTCAGGGGCTTGCTCAGGAAAAGCGGTACAGCATGTAAGCGATGGAATCCTGAAGCGCCTCCAACGACGCTTCCAGCACGTTGGTATGCACCCCCACCGTGGTCCAGCGATGGCCCTGGCCATCGGTGCTTTCGATGGTCACGCGGGTCTTGGCCCCGGTGCCAGCGGTGCTTTCGACGATGCGGACCCGGTAATCGGCCAATTCCAAGGCTTCCAGCCGGGGATAGGGACCGACCAGAACTTGACGCAATGCCACGTCAAAGGCATGGACCGGGCCGTTGCCTTCGCCCACCTGCATGTATTCCTTGCCGCCCACCTCGATCTTCACCGTGGCTTCGGACAACGTGACCCAATCCCCATTGGCATTGCGGCGGCGTTCGTCGATAACCCGGTAACGGTCCAGCCGGAAATAACGCGGCACCTGCCCCAGGGCACGGCGGACCAGCAATTCGAAACTGGCGGTCGCGGTGTCATAGGCATAGCCTTCATGTTCCAGCCGCTTCACCAATTCCACCAGATCGCCCACCTCATGCGGGTTGAAATCAACCTGCATTTCCTCGACCACGGCCACCAGGGCATTGCGGGTCACCCGGTCCATGTCGATGCCCAGATCGGTCATACGGGCCACGATGTTGGATCGCCCGGCCTGATCGGATACCACGATCTGGCGGGTATTGCCCACCAAGGCCGGGTCCACATGTTCGTAACAACTGGGGTCCTTGGCCACCGCCGACACATGCAACCCGCCCTTATGGGCGAAAGCCGATGCCCCCACATAGGGCTGATGGCGGTTGGGCTTGCGGTCCAGCACTTCGTCCAAGGCGCGGCTGACCCGGGTCAGATGACGCAAGCCGTCTTCGCTGACGCCGGTTTCATAGCCCATTTTCAACATTAAATTGGGTAACAGCGAAACCAGATTGGCGTTGCCGCAGCGTTCACCCAGGCCATTGATGGTGCCCTGGACCTGCCGCACCCCGGCCATGACCGCCGCCAGGGAATTGGCGCAGGCGGCTTCGGTGTCGTTATGGCAATGAATGCCCAGATTGTCGCCGGGAATGCCCGCATCGATCACTTCCCGCACGATGCGGTCCACTTCATGCGGCAAGGACCCGCCATTGGTGTCGCACAAGACCAGCCAGCGGGCGCCATTGTCCAAGGCGGCCCGCAGGGCTTGCAGCGCGTATTGGGGATTGCGCTTATAGCCGTCGAAGAAATGTTCGGCGTCGAACATGACTTCCGGCACGCAGGTCCGCAGATGGGCAACCGAATCGCCGATCATGCGCAGATTTTCATCCAATTCGATGCCCAGGGCCACGGTAACCTGAAAGTCCCATGATTTGCCCACCATGGTCACCGCCTTGATGCTGTCATGGGCAACCAGGGCATTCAGACCCGGATCGTTATGGGCAGAGCGCCCAGCCCGGCGAGTCATGCCAAAGGCGGTCAACCGCGCCTGGGTGAAATCAGGGGGGGCGGCGAAAAACGCATCATCGGTGGGGTTCGCCCCCGGCCAGCCGCCTTCAATATAATCAATGCCCAGGCTATCCAGCTCACGCGCGATCCGTGCCTTGTCAGCAGCGGAAAAATCAACGCCCTGAGTTTGTGCGCCATCGCGCAAGGTGGTGTCGTACAGATAGACCCTGGAGCTGTTTTTCATTTCTTTTCAACCAGTTAAAGTCGCAAAACCGCGCCATCTACAGTTTATGCGTCAATCCGTCTCGCCGTGGGCCGCACCATCAAAACCAGTGCATGCGGATCACGGGCGCGCTTCCGGCGCAGGGTCAACACCATATAGAACGGCGGCACTGACGCCAACTGATTGAATTGTGGGGACAAGTCCAGAGCGGATTTCGATCAATCGAAATCCGCTCTGATTCTTGCCTGTCGGCGCCCCGTGCCGGGGCCGATCAGCGCTGGGCATCCATTTATCGTTCCAGACAAGGGACAAAGCATATACACTGAAAGAATTGGGCGGAAAAAAATCAGAACAGGGATAATACCCCGTTAACTTTTGCTGCCACAGCCAATCATCTGCGGGGCAGCCGCCAAGGGATACAAGCGATGGACGAGCCTGCGACCAACGAAAACGCCGCAGTTCCTTTGGAACCAAACTCTGTTGTCGCTGACGTTTCTTTCCGCAAGGGTTTGGAAGCGCAGACGCAAGGCAGGCTGGATGACGCCATCGGCCATTACGTGGCCGCCCTGGGGACCGGCTATCTTAACCCCGATCTGCTGAATAATCTGGGTGGCGCCCTGCGCGACCGTGGTTATCTGGAAAAGGCGGTCAAGGTCCTGAACCAATGCGCCTATCTTTTCCCTGATTATCCCATGTGCTGGTCCAATATGGGAAACTGCCTGACCGATATGGGCCGCTATGACGAGGCGGCGGATCTATGCGCCAAGGCGGCTCAGGCTTTGCCGGATTCGGTGGCGGCCCAATACAATCTGGGCTGCGTGCTGCAAGCCATGGAACGCGATCACGACGCCATCCTTTATTTCCGGCGAACCGTGGCCCTGGACCCGTCCCACATCCAGGCCCACTATAATTTGGCGGAATCCCTGCTGCGGTCGGGGCAATACGCCGAAGGATGGCTGGAATTCGAATGGCGGCAGCACATCCCCAAATTCAAACAATCCTGGGACGCGGTAGCCCGGCCTTTTTGGCGGGGCGAGGCGCTGAATGGCCGTTCCCTTCTGATCAATGCCGAACAGGGTTTCGGCGATATGATCCAATTTTCCCGTTACCTTCCCCTGATCGCCGCCCAGGACGGGCCGGTCACATTCCGCGTCTATCCGCCTTTGGTCCGGCTGATGCGGCAATCCCTGGGCGACCGGGCCAAAGTGGTCAGCACCGCCGACCCCAAACCGGATGCCCAATTGGAACTGATGCTGATGTCCGCCCCCATGGTTCTGGCGCAGGCGGCCCCATCCCTGCCGACCCCATACCTGTCAGCACCCCCGGATGAAACCGCGATGTGGCACAGCCGACTGGCCCATCTGCCGGGGCTGCGGGTTGGCTTGGCCTGGGCTGGCGGGTGGCGACCCGATGACCCCGAAGCCATGCGGCTGGACAGCAAACGCAGCCTGCCGACGCCGATGCTGACCGCCCTGGCCGGTATTCCCGGCATTTCCTGGGTCAGCCTGCAAAAGGGGTTGCCCGACGACCAGATGGCATTGATCCCGCCCGGATTGGATCTTTACGACGCCATGGCCCAGGCCGATGATTTCGCCGCGACGGCGGCATTGATCCAAAACCTGGATCTGGTGATCACGGTTGATACCGCCGTGGCCCATTTGGCCGGTGCCTTGGGAAAACCGGTTTGGATATTGTCGCGCTTTCATGGATGCTGGCGTTGGCTGGTGGGGCGGTCATGGTCGCCCTGGTATCCTGGCGCAACCATTTACCAGCAGACCGCCCGTGACGATTGGCATTTGGTTCTTGCCCGCATCGGCGATGATTTGCGGCATCTTGCCGCCAACACCGTTCCCTGACGACCGAGGGTATCCATGACCGACGAATACCGCGAAACCCAAGATCGTTCCTGGTTCGGGCAATTAGGGGGATCACTGGGGGGCGCCGTGCTGGGGCTGGCGCTGTTCGTGGCCAGCTTTTTCCTGCTGTCCTGGAATGAAAAACGGGCGGTGGACGCCCTGGTGGCGTTGGATCACGGCCAGGCCATGGTCATCAGCGTCCCGCCCGCACCGGTCGATCCGGCCAATGATGGCCGCCTGATCCATGTTAGCGGCCCGGTCAGCGTGACCGGCGACCTGACCGATCCCAGTTTCCAGATCACCGCCCCCCAGGCGCTGCGCCTGCGCCGTCAGGTGGAAATGTATCAATGGCACCAGACCAAAGAGGAAAAGACGGAACGGCGGGTCGGCGGCGGTGAAACCACCCAGGTCACCTATCGCTATGCCTTGGACTGGTCGGCCACCCCCATCCGCTCCGGCGATTTCGCCCAGCCCGATGGGCACGCCAATCCCGCCATGCCCTATTCCGACCAGATCATCGACACCCATGCCGCCCGTCTGGGGGATTACCAGCTACAGCCCGGCCAGATCAGCCAGTTGGACGATTTCATATCCCTGTCGGCCCAGACGACCGCCCCCGTCCCGCCGGGCTTTCACTGGGATGGCGATATCCTGATCCGGGGGCAAGGCGGGGCATCCCCCCAATTGGGGGATATCCGCATCCGCTTTTCCCAGGTTCCGGCCCAACCGGTCAGCGTGATCGCCGCCCAATCGGGCCGGGCATTGACCGGATTTCACGGCGACCGTGGCGTCACCATCGCCCTGATCCGCCCAGGCATTCATGACGCGAACAGCATGTTCGCCCAGGCCAAGACCCAGGAAGCCACCCTGACATGGATTTTGCGGGTGGTCGGCTTCGTGATGATGACTGCCGGTCTGGTGCTGGCGGCCAGCCCGTTGGTATGGCTGGCCAACATCCTGCCCTTCCTGGGATCGCTGGCGGGGGCAGCCACGTTTGTCCTGGCCCTGGTGGTGTCCATCCCCCTATCCGCCGCGACCATCGCCCTGGCCTGGATCGCCGTCCGCCCCCTGATCGCCGTGGCGGTGCTGGCCGCCGGGGTGGTGGTGGCGGTCCTGCTGATCCGGGGCCGACGCAGCAATGGGGCGGGGCAGCGGACATAAACACCCCCCCAAACGCCATCAATCCCCGGCGAAGCGGACGCCCGGCACGATTTTTTCGATCCAGGGGCGGTTGGCGGCAATCCGGGTGAACCAGGATGAATCGCCATAGCGGGCGGTGCCGTCACCATTGGAATTCACCGCCACCACACGCCATTGCCCGCCGAATTCAATCCAGGCCGAACCGCCGCTGTCACCCGACCCCAGCAACCCCGCCAGACGGCTGACGGGATGGGTCGGCCCTCCATAGGGGTTGGGTGTACGGCCATCTTCCCGAGGCAGATAGATGCCCAGATAATTGCCGGCATCGGCATCGGCGGCCACCGGCCAATGGGGTGGTTCGACTTGATCCACCCGTCCTTGGGCTGCCGCCTTGTCCGACCCTTGATAGAATTTGTCCTGTTCCCCGGTGGAACCGATCCCTCGGCTACCATAGCCGACAAAGGTAAGCACCTTGCCTGCTTCCTGGCTGCCCGCATACAGGACCGGCGGCGCCCCCGCCCCCATGACGGCCTGATCCAGCCGCAGGATGGCCAGATCGTGACCGGTCCGGCTATCGGTATCGCCATTCCATCGGGGATGAACCCACACCCGGTCCACCTTGGCCGTCCGGCCGTCAGGGGTGCGGACCACGTATTGATCCGGCGTGGCCGGCACCGTGAAAATATGGGCCGAGGTCAACAGAAAACCATGACCGGCATCATCATTGCCGATCCAGGTGGCCGATGCCTCGCCCCAATTCCGCCCATCCCCGGACAAGGCCAACACGGCGGCGAATTGCGGTTGTGCCGCCAGGGCCAGGGCCGAGCCGAAGCCCCTCGCCTCTTGTCCTGCCCGACCGCCATCCGCTGCCCATGTGCTGTCCAGAATGACCACCGCCCCCGCCTGCGGGCCGACACTGGCCGCCAGCACCGCCACCACGACCGCCATCCATTTTCCCGTCATACCGCCACCACCTTTCCACATACCATCAGCTTATGTAGGATACGTCGCGACATTCTGGACTGGTAAGAAATCATCATGTGGCGGCCCTGGATTTGGGGGGTTGCTCTGGCGGGGTTGTTGGCTGCGCCGTCATATGCCCGATCCCTGCCCCAGCACGCCTATATTTGGCAAAGACTATGGACCCCGCCGGTGGTTCAGGCCGTCACCGATCAAGCCGATCTGGTATCCGGGTGGCGGGTGCTGGCGGCCCAATCCGACCGGGGCGGGCCGTTAACCGTCTTTTCCCCGGATCTGGCCAGCCTGACCGCCAGCGGGCGCCCGGTGGTGGCGGTCATTCGCATCGACGGCCCCCAATCGCAATGGGATCAGGGCGGATTGGTGGGGGAAATCACCGCGCTGGTTCAGCGTTGGCGCAACCAGCTTCCATCCCTGGCCGGGGTGGAAGTGGATCATGACAGCGCCACCGCCCGCCTGCCCGATTATGCCCGTTTTCTGGCGGCCCTGCGCCAAAGCCTGACCGCTCGGGGAGTATCTGTCCGGCTGTCGGTCACCGCCTTGCCCACCTGGATGGGATCGCCCCATCTGGATGATGTCATTGCCCAGACCGATGACGTGGTGATACAGGTCCATGGCACCCGCCCGGCCCCCCACACCATTTTCGATGCCGAGCAGGCCCGCCGCTGGGTGACGGATTTCGCCCGGCGGACGCAAAAACCATTCCTGGTGGCCTTGCCCACCTATGGGGTGCGGGCCTTGCGCGACGGCAATGGGTCGGTCATGGCGGTCGAGGCCGAAAGCCCGACCTTGGCGGGGGGCACGGACAGCGTGCCCCTGTGGGTATCCCCGGTCAGCGTGGCCGCACTGATGGCCGACTGGGCCGCCAACCCGCCGCCCCATCTGGCCGGTTTGGTCTGGTTCCGCCTGCCCACGGCCCAGGACAGCCAGGGATGGAGTCAGGCGACATTCCGCGCCGTGGTTCTGGGCCATCCCCTGAGCCAAAAAGTGGTTCCGGCCATCGCCCCCGGTGACCGGCCGGGGCTGACCCGGCTGTTCTTGACCAATCAGGGCACGGTGGATGCCGCCGTGCCCCTACGGGTGACCCTGCCACCGCATTGTCGGCTGTCCGACGGCATCAATGGCTATAGACTGGACGACACTGCCCTGACCCGTCCGTTCCCCATCACGATCCATCCGGGGCAGCGATTGGAAATCGGATGGACACGCTGTTCTATCCAGGCCGAGGACATACATGTATCCGTCCAATAAGACATTATGGATCGCCCCCGCCATCGGCGGAACCGTCCTGGCCGCCGCTGCCCTGGCTTGGGCGTGCAGCATCGACCTGCCGCCCAGCTTGCTGGAACAGCGCGAAACACGGCTGACACTCCCCGTGGTTAACAGTTTTTATTACGAAATAAGACGCCTGACTGCCGCCCCCCAGGATAGCTTGCGCTCCACCGATAATGGGGGTACCAACGTGGAATACCTGCGGGATCAGGCGGAATCCCAGGATGGCGGGGGCGATCTGGCCCAAATGCGGCAAGCCGCCACCGTGGAACAGGCATGGGATGCCGGGGCCAAACTGCCCGCCGCCATCCGCCTTTATACCACCGGGGCGGTAGCCTATCGGTTGGGACAGCGGGAACGGGCGGCCGACCTGTTTCAGCAGGTGTTGGACTTGCCCGGCGAAGACGGACGCCCCCGCGCGGTCTGGGCTGCCTTCATGCTGGGACGCATGGCCGACAATGCCGATCAGGCCAACTCATTCCTTGCCCGCACCCGCGATCTGGCCCGCCAGGGCTGGCCTGACCCCCTGGGGCTGGCCACGGCCACCTTTGGCGAAGAAGCCCGCCCCCATTTCTGGAATGCCAAGGCGGCCCTGTCCACCCCGGCCGATGGCGGGATGGACCGCTATGTGGCGGAAATGACCCTGGCCCAATCCCTCTATCTGCAACAGGCGATCCGCGGATCGGAAGGCGGCGCCGCGTCCTTGCGCATTCTGGTCAAGAATATCCTGGAACAGGAAAGCCGGACCCAAGCCGCCCTGGCCCAACCGGAATTAAGGCGGTTGATTGTCGCCTATTTGCTGACCCGGCAGGTGTTTTTTGTGGATGGAAATGCCGAGGCGACAGAGACGGTCGCCCTGGCCGACAGGGTGACCGACCCGGATTCCAATCCAGACGCCCCATCACCGCCCATGCTGCCCCCCCTCAAGGTCCTGGAAATGCTGAGCCACACCCCCACGGCGGCCCGGACCGATACCGATCGGCTGGCGCACATCGCCTATCAGCTGGGCCGTTACGACCTGGCACGGGTTCTGGTGGCCCAGGCTGAAGATAATTCCCTGTCATGGTGGCTGCGGGCCAAGCTGGCCATACAGGATGGGCAATTGGATCAGGCAGCCCAGTTTTACGCCAAAGCGGTTGAGCACGTTCGCAGCGGCAACGATACCACCAGCCTGGACCAGGACAACAAAGACCTGTTGCTGGGCGAAAGCGGGGTCAATGCCGTCAACCGAGGGGAATGGGCCAGGGCCGCGGCCCTGTTCCTGGAAAGCGGGAAAACCTATTGGACCGATCTGGCCTATGTAGCCGAACGGGTGATGACCACCGACGAATTGAAAGCATTCGTCGACTCCACCCCGGCCACCCGATCCCCGCCCGGTCAAACAGAACCAACCCCAGTGGGCACGCCGGATGACCTTGGCCCGGCGCCGGCTTTGCGGGACCTGCTGGCCCGGCGGCTGATGCGGGATGGGCGCCGGACTGAATCCTTGCCCTATTATCTGTACGACAGAACCCGTGCCGATGCCCAAGCCTATGATGCCGCCCTGGCGGATGGCGGCAAGGCTCAGTCATGGTTCCAGGCCGCCACCTTGGCCCGCCAAAGCGGCATGGAATTGATGGGAACCGAAGCCGAGCCGGATTACGCCCAATGGGGTGGGGCATACGATTTGCGGGCCGATGACGACAGGGACGCCGCCTCGGACGTCCCCTCGGACGCCACCGGGGAACGCGCCCGCTATGCCGCCAGCGCCCCGACGCCCTATCACCGTTTCCATTACCGCAGCATCGCCATCAGCCACGCCTTGAAAGCCGCCGATCTGCTGCCCCCCCGGTCCCAGGCTTTTGCCGCTGTGCTGTGCCATGCCGCCCAATGGGCGCTTTCCCTAAATGACCAGCCACAGGCCCAGACCATTTACCGCCGGTACGTGGCCCAAGGCGCCATGGTGCCCTTTGCCACCCATTTCGGCCACTCCTGCCCCGCTCCCGATTTTGCGGGCGCCCCGACCACCATGCCCCGTTATTACTTACGCAAGGCCATGCGGCACGGCGGCTGGCTGGCGGCGGGTGCCGGGGTCATCATGGGCGGATTGGCCGGGATGTGGTGGTGGAGAAAACGGCGCCGCGCCTGAAGGGAGGCATGCCCCCCTTCAACGCAGCACCCGCGGGGGGACTACCGGGCCGCGCCGAAACCACCGGGAATGAAGCGGTTCAACATTCCCTGAACCGTCTGCCGCAATTGGGGCAAACGACGCAGACCGTTCAGGCGGCGTTGCAGGAAGTCCCAGGTATCGGCGCAATCTTCCGACGAATCGTCCAGCCAATACAGCACCGTGGTGGAATAAAGCGCCCCCAGGCTGGCCCGGCGGGTGTACCAGGAAAAATCGTGCGACGCCTCGCCCGCCGCCGCCCAAATGGCATCGACGGTGGCCAGACCGGCCCGTGCCCCGGCGGCGGCATTGGTCGGCAAAGCCAGCATGCCGATGGCCCGGCGCATGGCTTCGCGGTGCGGGGTCCAGCGATTCAGCCGGGTCTTGATGGCGATGAACACTTTTTCCGATTGCCGCAGACCGGTGAAGGCCCCGCCTTCGCCATCCATGGCCAACAAATCGGCCAACATCAGCCGGTCGGCCAGATCGCTAAGATGCACCACAGCATCCACCACGCCACCCATGAATGCCCGCTCGGCCATGGTCGGGTCCAACCCTTCATCGGCACAGGCGGCGTCCAAGGTGGCGGCAGACCAGCCGTCAAAGGCGGCATGGGGCAAGGCCGCCAGCACCAGCCGGTCCTGAATGGCTTGAAAATCCATGATCCTACTCCTTTTCCTGTCTGGTCATATCACTCGGCATCGACGGAACCCATGCGGCGGATTTGATCACTAAAGCCAAAATGGACAAGATCATCCATGCGCATGGAATAGACCACCCCATCCAGATGGTCGCATTCATGCTGCACCACCCGCGCGTGAAATCCTTCGGCCTCGCATTCGACCCAAGCCCCGTCCATGCCCCAGCCCCCGTAACGGATGCGCGACCAGCGCGGCACCAATCCGGTCAATCCAGGAATGGACAGGCAGCTTTCGTACTCTGAAACCTGGGGACCGTCGAGGGGTTCAATCACCGGATCGGCCAAAATGGTCAATGGCACCTCGACCCCGCCGCCACGCCAGGGCGGCACCCGGAACATCACCACGCGCAGGGATTCGTGTACCTGCGGCGCCGCCAGACCGACGCCGCCCGATTCCGCCAGCGTGTCCATCATATCCGCCACCAGCCGATCCAGCCCGGCCCGGTCCAACGGCCCGACCGGGCGCGCCACCTGCCGCAAAACCGGATGCCCAAGCCGGGCAATCTGCAAAATAGACATTTCTTTCCTTCGGCCCCTTCCCATGGGCGGTTGGTTATGATATGACCCTGGCTTCCCGGACGGCAAGTATGCCGTGCGACGGGGTCCTATTCCGCGTAGAGGAGCTGTGACGCAACGTGCAAGTTCTCGTTCGTGACAATAATGTCGATCAGGCCCTGAAGGCGCTCAAGAAGAAGATGCAGCGCGAGGGCGTTTTCCGTGAAATGAAGTTGCGCCGCAACTACGAAAAGCCGTCCGAGCGTCGCGCCCGCGAACAGGCTGAAGCCGTGCGTCGCGCCCGCAAGCTGGAACGCAAGCGGCTGGAACGCGAAGGCTTCTAAGCAAGAAGCCGCCCGCTTTGGTTGGCGGCCCTTGCCAAGCCTCCTCTACCCCCTTGCCATAAAAGCGTCTCGCCGGTGGCAAGGGTGACAAGGTCCGGCCCAATATCAATGCGCGAAAGCGCCATGACCGTTCGCGTCATGGCGCTTTTGGCGCTTTTATATCGCCATCAGCTGCGCCGCACCACCTGATCAATAATGCTGGACAGACGTTCCGGCTTGATCGGCTTCAGCACATAGCCCTTGGCCCCCGCATCCAACGCATCCATCACCATGGCTTCCTGTCCGTGTGACGTGACCATGATGATCCGGGCATCGGGATAGGCCGACACAATCCGTCGCGTCGCCTCGATCCCATCCATATCGGGCATGGTGATATCCATGGTCACCAGATCGGGATTGCAGGCGCCATAGGCCCCCACCGCATCCAGTCCCGTCCGGGCCACATACACCACACGGTGTCCCATGGTTGCCACCATGGCTTCGATCTTTTTGTTCATGATCAACGAATCGTCGACGATCATGATGTTCAGCGCCCACATGACAGCCTCCTTTGGTTATGTCCCTCGCCGGGCGCCGCCTGACGGCGGCTTGGGATTATATTTGTCCCTCGCCGGGCGCCGCCTGACGGCGGCTTGGCCGCGCCCGCAATGGGCGCAGGATTATGTTTGTCCCTCGCCGGGCGCCACCTGACGGCGGCTTGGCCGCGCCCGCAATGGGCGCAGGATTATGTTTGTCCCTCGCCGGGCGCCGCCTGACGGCGGCTTGGCCGCGCCCGCAATGGGCGCAGGATTATGTTTGTCCCTCGCCGGGCGCCGCCTGACGGCGGCTTGGCCGCGCCCGCAATGGGCTTGTTGGGGTATGGGGTGTCACATGGCGTCCAGGAACATCCGGCGGGCGCCAACAAAGCTGATATCCAATTCGCCCTGTTCGGTGGTCACGCACAGGCTGGCGAACACCGCATTCTTGTCCCGCTGAATGGTTTTGCCGTCGCGCACGATGATGGGGGGCGACATGGTGATTTTCTGCCCAGACTGGGCCAGATCGCTGGTGCAATGCCCCAAGATGGTATTGGCGATCTCAGACGCCGATTCATGGGTATAAAGCTCGGTTTCGTCTTCGGGCACCTGGATATCGGCGGTGAAGGCGGCGAACAGATGATCCATCAGCCGGGCATCGAAACTGAAAGACACCAGGACATTGACCGCCCCGCCCAGGCCGATGATCACCGTCACCTGGCGCAACCCCATGACCATGACCGTTCCGGCCCGTGGCGCCACCTGAAAATCCGAAATCCCCATTTCCTCTCGGAAAAGCGCCCGCGTGCGTTCGTAAACCGATGTCATCACATGGGCCAGTGGTTGCGCATCACCATCCATGCCGATCTCCTTCCATTACGGGGCAAGAAACCATGCCATGGAAAGTCATAGCCATCCATCGTAAAGACAACATGGAAATAAATATGTAACTCAACATAAACAAAACCGTATCATCATACTTAAAATAATCGTAATACATCACCACGACAGCATCAGGCATGATCATTTTAATTTATGTCGGGGGATATGGCCCATGAATATGGATGTACGCCCATCAATCCCGGACAATTTTTCCAGTCGCATCGGTGACATTCTGATCACCGCCCCCACCATCACGCCGGAAACGCTGTGCAGTCAGGTGTTTTCCATGCTGGTGGATGACGGCAGCTTGCCATGCCTGGCCGTGATCGGCCCGGACGATGCCATTGTCGGCATGGTCAGCCGGGCCGCCTATACTGCCATCATGGCCAAACCATTGATGGGCGACCTGTACGCCAAGCGTCCGGTCGATGCCATCATGCACCCTGCCCCCTTGATACTGGACTGTGAAGACAGCATCGAGACAGCGGCGGAACGCATGGTTTCCACCCATCCGCATGCCCTGACCGAAGGATTTCTGATCAGCCAGCAAGGGAAATATGCGGGCGTGGCCACGGCCCAGGATTTGCTGGCCCGCTCTGCCGCCGATTCCCGCCGTGCCGCCCTGGAAAACCGCCGAAAAAGCGAACGCATCGCCGCCTTGCTGGATAATTCCGGCCAGGGTTTCCTGTCCATCGGTACCGACATGGTGGTTGAGCCCGATTACAGCCGGGCCTGTCTGTCCTTGCTGGATACCGACCCTGCCGGGCGGGACATCGCCTTGACCATGTTTCCCGACGATTCCCAACAGGCATCGTTGTTGCGCCGCGCCCTGGATCGCATTTTCCAGGAACCCGATGACATGCGCCGGGAAATGTATTTGTCCTTGTTACCGTCCCGGCTGGAACGGCCGGGCATGGCCATTGATGTCGAATATATTCCCATGGGCCGGACCCGCATGATGCTGGTTCTCAGCGATGTCACCGCCCGCATCGCCTTGGAAAACAGCGTTGGCCAGGAACGGCGCAAGCTGGACATGATCATGTCCGTGCTGGCCGACAGCCGCGACGTTTTCGCCGCCATCGCCGATTTCCGCGCGTTCCTGGCCCGGATGGATGGCATCACCAGACCGGAATCCTCGGCCCTTTTGGATGGTGACGACCTGTATCGCCAGATCCATACCTTCAAGGGCAGTTTTGGCCAGTTCGGGCTGGATTTCCTGGCGCGGGAACTGCACCAATTGGAAGACCGTATCACCGCGATCCGGCAGCGCGGCCAGCCCGGCCCCGACCAGCGGATCAGCCTGCTGGATGCGGTGTTCGAAGTGAAATTGCCCCTGGCCCTGAAGCGGGATTTACGGGTCCTGGCCGATGTATTCGGCGACGATTTCGTCGCGGGCGAAGGCGCCATGGCCATTCCCACCCCCTTGGCCCGGCAATTATGCGCCCTGGCCACCCGCCTGAGCGACAGGCCCGACCTGCTGCCCCCCCAAGACCGCGAGATTGTTCGGGCCGTGGCCGATCTGGGGCGCCTGTCGCTGCGCCGAAGCCTGGAAAATCTGGCCCCCATGGCTGCCCGTTTGGCCACCCGCCTGGGAAAACGCCTGTCCCCCCTGGTGGTGGACGGCCCCGACTGCCGGTTGGACCCGGACCAGCATGGCCTGTTTCTGCGCAATCTTGGCCATGTGATCCGCAATGCGGTGGTGCACGGCATCGAATCCCCCGAAGATCGTGCCGATGCAGACAAGCCGGAAAACGGCACCATCCGCTGCACCTTGGCGGCAGACGCAGACCATATCCGCCTGACCATCGCCGATGACGGCCAGGGTATCGACCCCGACCGCATCCGGCAAAAAGCCGCCGCCTTGCTGCCAGCCGAAGGGGTGAGCCAATGGACCGACGACGCCTTGATCCAATTGGTTTTCCAAGACGGATTGTCCACCCGCGATCAGGCGGACCAGGACAGCGGCCGCGGCGTGGGCCTGGCCGCGATCCGCGCCTGTGTTCAACGCTGTGGCGGGACTGCGCGGGTGAACAGCCAGCCCGGTCAGGGTACGTGCTTTACTTTTTTGATTCCCAAATCCCCACCATCCATTGATCAGGCCGCGTCCCCTTTGCGGTAATCCTTGTAATTAATATCGTATTTGGCCATCCGCAGCCCCAGAATACGGCGGGTCAGGTTCAGTTCACGGGCAGCTTCGGTCATATTGCCGCGGTGGGTTTTCAGGGATTCCACGATCATTTCATATTCCACCGCTGACAGCTTGGCTTCCAGCCCACAGCCGAAGCTGGTCCCGGTTTCTTCCGATGTCTGCAAGGATGGCGGCAGGTTATAGCCGTGGATCACCCCGTCATCGGACAGAATGACCGACCGTTCGATGATGTTTTCCAACTCGCGCACATTGCCTGGCCAATTATAGCTCATCAGCATGTTCAGGGCCGGGGTGGATATGCGCTTGATGTATTTTCCGCTTTCCGCGGCAAAGCGGGCGGTAAAATAATCGGCCAGGGCGATGATATCGCTGCCGCGTTCCCGCAAGGCCGGGATAGTGATGGGAAAGACGTTCAGGCGATAAAACAAATCCTCGCGGAATTCACCGCGTTCCACCATATCGGCCAGATTGCGGTTGGTGGCGGCGATGATGCGCAAATCCACCTTGACCGGCTTGTTGCCGCCCACCCGTTCGAATGTGCGTTCCTGCAAGATGCGCAACAGCTTGGCCTGGACCGGCAGGGTCAACTCACCCACTTCATCCAAAAAGATAGTGCCGCCATCGGCCTGTTCAAAGCGCCCCTTGCGCAGCGACACCGCCCCGGTGAACGATCCCTTTTCATGGCCGAACAATTCGCTTTCCACGATATTTTCCGGCAAGGCCGCGCAATTGAACTTAACGAACGGCCCTTCGGCATTCGGGCTGTTGTAATGGATGGCATTGGCGACCAATTCCTTGCCAACCCCGCTTTCCCCCAGGATCAGAACCGTGGTCTTGGTCGAGGAAATCTTTTCAATCAGCTCGTAAACTTCCTGCATGCATTTTGAATTGCCGATGATGTTGTCGGGCTTGAACTTTTCCTTCAACGCGCTTTGCAGGCGGCGGTTCTCGCTTTCAAGCTGAACCTTCTTCACGTTTTCCAGCATGTACAATTCGGCAGCAGGACCGATCATCGAGCCGATGGTGGCCAGCAATTCCATGTCCTGCTTCAGCAGACGGCGGTTTTCATAGTGGCGTTCGGCGCTGATGGTGCCCAGAACCTTGCGCCCTTGGATGATGGGGACGCAAATCATGGGCAGGATCGGGCCGTTTTGGGCCTTGTCCCCGCCCTTGGCCGCCTTGCCCGGCGCCTGTTCCTTGGTCAGTTGCGGAACCGCCCCATGCAGCCGGGCCACCACCACGGCCTTGCCGGTATCGCGCACGGTGGTGGCGATGTTCTGGGCGGTGGCGCGATTAGCGCGTTCGGATTGCTCCTGACCAAATCCTTCGCGGATCAAAATCGAACCGGATTGCCAATCATACAATTCCACCGCGCCGCGCACGATATGCATGCGCTGTTCCATGATGTTCAGAATAATGGCCAAGGTGTTGGCCATATCCTCGCTTTCCGTCAGAATTTGGCTGATCTGGTAAAGCAGGGGCAAGACATTGACCCGGCATTCCCCGGTCTTGCAGTCAGTGAAATCATCGGCGAAGTCGTCGATATCGACGGTGACGATAGGTTCCATGAGCATCTCGATGCTTTCCCAAGAGGAATCGTGACCGTCCGGTCAAACCGGACATGCAAAGGCTTGCGCCTTTCCCCAGGGCAGCCTGGGCCTCTTTCAGCATTGCGCCCACGGCTTACGCAAAAGCCGTGCCGGAATTCCGTATTATACCAACATATTGTTTTTCAACAATATCGCTATAGCACCTGCGACAGGGTGCACATCTTTGTCGCAAAGCAGACTACAAAGCCGACAAATCAGGCGGAAAGCTGAAGGTTTTCCGCCCAACACCCGCAACATAGTACGGAAATGTGCGTTTTATCGCCCATCACCCGACGCCCTTTAAAAAATTCGACGCCGCGAATGGGGGAAACAGATCGGGAAAAACCCAACAAAATCGCTATATTCATATTGCTTCATTGCTTCATAACAGGCACCGTCATAACCACAAACACCATAACGGCACCCGACTTGGCCCGCCATTTGCTGAGAGGGGGACAACCGTTATCGCGAACGAGGACACCATGCAGATGTCAGTCCCGGCCGATCACTCTTCCGCCCCGTCCCAGCCCGCCCCGGCTGCGTGCAAGATTTGCACGATCCGGCTGGAACAGATTTGCTATCAGCGGGCTTGGTGGTTCCGTGCCTTCCGCGAGGTGCTGGCCACCGGCATCCGCCTGTTTTCCATCGCCTACATGCTGCGGCCCGATGGATACAAGGCCCGGTCGCCCATGTGCCACAAATGCCTGCGGTTCCGTAAGAACGAACTGAAGGAACGCTCGCGCCTGTTCAACTTCCTGGACGGCTATCTCAACCCGGTCTTCAACCGGGTCCGCGATTCGCTTTTGACCCCCGCGGAATTGGAAAACGCCCGCGCCCTGGCCCGGCGCGCCGCCGATCGCGATTTCACCGAACCCAAAGCCAGCTAAGGGGTGACGCCATGAAGCCCACCGATATCGCCGCCTTGCAAAATGAACCCGCCTGCGCCCACAACAACAAAAGCAAATCCGGCTGCGCCCGCCCTCAACCCGGCGCCACCCAGGGGGGATGCTGTTTCGACGGCGCCCGCAACGCGCTGCTGCCCATCGCCGACGTGGCCCATGTCGTTCATGGCCCCATCGGCTGTGCCGGATCGTCCTGGGACGGGCGTGGCACCCGATCCAGCGGCCCCACCTTGTTCCGCATCGGCATGACCACCGATCTGAACGAAATGGATGTGATCATGGGCCGGGGGGAAAAACGCCTGTTCCAGGCCATCCGCCAGGCTATCGACAGCTATCACCCGGCGGCGGTGTTCGTTTATTCCACCTGCGTTCCGGCCCTGCACGGCGACGATATCGAGGCGGTGGCGAAATCGGCCGCCAAACATTTCGGTCTGCCGGTGATCCCGGTGGATAGCGCCGGATTTTACGGCAACAAGAATTTGGGCAACCGCATCGCCGGCGATGTGGTGTTCAAGCACGTCATCGGCACCCGCGAGCCCGACCCGGTGCCCATGGCGGCCCAACGCCCCGGCATCACCACCCACACCGTCAATCTGATCGGCGAATGGAATGTGGGCGGGGAGTTCTGGAATGTCGCGCCCCTGTTCGACGAATTGGGCCTGCGTTTCCTGTGCACCCTGTCGGGCGATTCCCGCTTCCGCGAGGTGCAGACCATGCACCGGGCCGAAGCCAATATGGTGGTTTGTTCCAAGGCCATGCTGCATGTGGCCCGCAAGCTGAAAGAAGAATACGGCACGCCCTTTTTCGAAGGCAGCTTTTACGGCGTGGCCGATACCTCGGCCGCATTGCGGGGCTTTGCCAGCCTGCTGAACGATCCCGACCTGACGGCCCGGACCGAAGCCCTGATCGCCCGCGAGGAACAAAAGGTCAGGGACGCCACCGCCCCCTTGCGCCATCGCCTGGCGGGCAAGCGAGCGCTGATTTTCACCGGCGGTTACAAATCCTGGTCGGTGGTGTCGGCCATGCAGGATTTGGGCATGGTGGTGGTGGCCACGGGCACGGAAAAATCCACCGAGGAGGACAAGGCCCGCATCCGTGAGCTGATGGGACCCGACGCCCGGATGATTTCCGATAACGACCAAACCCAATTGCTGAAGACCTATCACGAATGCGACGCCGACATCATGGTGGCCGGTGACCGGTACATCTATCCCACACTGAAATCGCGCATTCCCTTTCTGGACATCGACCATGTCCGCACCATCGGCTATGCCGGTTATGTGGGCATGATCGAATTGGCCACCCAATTGACAGCATCCATCGAAAGCCCCATTTGGGGCCAGGTGGCCACCCCCGCCCCCTGGGGCCGCCGCGCCCGCCCGGCCAGCCGCCCCGCCGCCGCAATGCAAGCCCTGTCGGCATAGGGAGCGAACACGCATGGCCAAAGTCACCCTGCCGACCAAGCCCCTGACGGTCAATCCGCTGAAGGTCAGCCAACCCATGGGGGCGTCACTGGCGTTTCTGGGATTGGCCAATTGCATGCCGCTGGAACATGGGGCACGCGGCTGCACGTCGTTCAACAAGCTGTTTTTCATGCGGCATTTCCGCGAACCCATCGCCCTTCAGACTACCGCCATGGATCAGGTGACCACGGTGATCGGTGCCGATGAAAACGTGGTGGAGGCCCTGCAAACCATCGTCGAGAAAAACGCCCCCGACATTATCGGCCTGATCACCACCGGATTGTCGGAAACCCAAGGCGCCGACATCCCCCGCACGGTCAAGGAATTCCGCCGCGCCTGCCCCGAATACCAATCCACTCCGGTGGTGACGGTGGGGGCCACCGATACCATGGGCTGCCTGGAAAGCGGCTTTGCCCTGGCGGTGGAAGGCATTGTCGCCGACCTGATCCCCCCCAGCCAAAAAGCCGGAACCCGCCCCACCCAGGTCAATGTGCTGCCATCGGCCATGCTGACCACCGGCGATCTGGACGCCATCCGCGAATGGATCGAAGCTTTTGGCCTGACCGCGGTGATCCTGCCCGATCTGTCGGATTCCCTGGACGGCCATTTGATCGAGGAAGGTTATTCCACCCTGACCTATGGCGGCACCACCTGGGCCGACATTGTCAATATGGGGGAATCGGCGGCCACCTTGGTCATCGGCCCGTCCCTGTACGCGGCGGCGGATGCCTTGCAAAACCGGACAGGGGTGCCGGTGCACCGCTTTGCCGGATTGATGGGGGTGGCCGAATGCGATGCCTTTACCGAGGTGCTGTCGCTGATTTCCGGCCATCCGGTCCCCGCCCGCGTCGATCGCTGGCGCGACCAGATGTTGGACGCCATGGTGGATTGCAATTTCCAACTGAACGGGTCCCGCATCGCCCTGGCCGCCGACCCGGATCATGTGGGCATGCTGGCCCGCTTCCTGACCAGTGTGGGGATCGAGGTCATCACCCCCATCGCCTCGGCCAAGGCGGAATCCCTGCATCTGCTGGATATTCCCCAAGTGATCGTCGGCGATCTTGAGGATCTGGAACATCTGGTCCGCGACGCCCAAGCGGATCTGATCATCGCCAATTCCCATGCCGCCGAACTGGCCGCCCGGCTGGATGTGCCGCTGATGCGGGCCGGTTTCCCGCTTTACGATGTGGTGGGAGCCTATGCCCGCACCTGGGTGGGCTATCGCGGCTGTCGGCACATCCTGTTCGATCTGGCCAATATCCTGGCCAGTCAACGGGAAGAAATTGCTCCCTACCGGTCCATTTATTGGCAGGGCACCGACCGGGATACGGAAGTCACCCGCGCCGTTGCCCCCAAGGCCCACGTCTACTAACCCACGAGGACCCGATGCTCAGGATCGCCTTTGCCACCAATGACCGCCAGCATGTGAACCTGCATTTCGGCGGGGCGGAAAGCTTTGTCGTCTACGACGTGGAACCGGGCCGCGCCTATATGGCCGGGATTGGCGAATTCATCAAAGCCGAACAGGTGGGCACCAATGGTCGCGCCGGTCTGACCGGCGGCGTGGAAGACAAGGTGTTGGCCAAACTGGACTTCCTGGAAGGCTGTTCCGCCGTTTATGCGGCAGCCATCGGCAATTCATCCATCAAGCGGTTGATGATCGCTGGAATTCAGCCGATTATCGTCGATGAAGGTCATGCGATAGAAGATTTGCTGCACGAAGTCAGTTTGGCCCTGTGCATGCCGGGTGAACTGTCCTGGGTCGACCGCGCCAAGGCGCGAGCGGAAAAAGGGGGGCTGGTCAAGGCGGATGCGGCGGATCGGGAAAGCTATCAGTTGATGACCTCGATCGACGACTAGCCGAGAGACAAGCCTGTGAAACTTGCCGCGTCCAATATCGCCCTTCCCGCCTGGGACCATGTTCATTTGCTGCCCCGTCTGCCCGAATTGGGCATCAAGGGCCTGGAAATCTCGCCCAGCCGGGCCTGGGACGTGTCTTGGAATGAAGTCACCGCCCAGGACGTGACCGCCTATCGCCAAGCCGCTGAAACTGCCGGGCTTGAGGTGGTGGGGCTGCATGGCCTGCTGTACGACCACCCGGAACTGGGCCTGTTCCGCGAACCGGAAATCGTCAAGCGCACCGCCGATGCCTTGGTCGGCATATCGGCCATTTGCCGCGATCTGGGCGGCAAGACCCTGGTGCTGAGCGGTAACCGCTGGTGCTATGGGCTGGAACAGATGGAAGCCTGGAACCGGGCCAGGGAATTTTTCGACGAATTAATGCCCCGCATCGAACCCCATGGCACGGTGTTCTGCCTGAAGCCGCTGGGCCATGACGAAACCGATTTCTGCAACACCGCCGAACAATGCCGCCTGTTGGCCAGCGCCGTTGACCATCCCAGCATGGGCCTGCACCTGGATTCCTGCGCCCTGATGGAAAATGACGAAATGATCCACACCCCCTTTGCCGCCATCCGTGGTCGGCTGGACCTGTTCCATCTGTCGGAACCGGGCGGGGCGGAAATGGGGTCTACCGGACGCATCGACCACGCCGATCTGCGCCGCCATCTGGCCGCCATCAGTTATTTCGGCTGGATCAGCATGATCCAGCGCAACCCGGACGGGGAAGACGGGATCGATTCCCTGGCCCGATCCGCCCGGTTCATCACCGAAACCTATTTGCCCATCGACACACGCTGACCCAAAAGGACACCCCATGACCGAAGCCGCCACCCGCGACCAGATCATCGCCGATACCATTCAGCAACTTCGCCCCAACGTCCAACGCGATGGCGGCGATCTTGAACTGGTGGCGGTGGAAGGTGATATCATCCGTGTCCGCCTGTCCGGTTCCTGCACCACATGCAGCCTGGCCGGACAGACATTGGGCGGCGTGCGCCGCCAGTTGATGACCGTACTGGGTGAACCGGTGCGGGTGGTTCCCGTCCCCGTGCGCTGACCGTTTGGCCGGCTGAAATGTCCGAAGGGCCATGATCTATCTGGACAACAATGCCACCACCGCCTGCCACCCCCAAGTGGTGGCGGCCATGCTGCCGTTCTTTACCCAGTCCTTTGGCAATCCGTCTTCCGCCCATCAGGGCGGACAGGCGGTATCCCCGGCCATCCGCACCGCCCGAAAATCGGTCCAGGCCCTGATCGGGGCCAAATCCGACACGGAAATCGTCTTTACCTCGGGCGGCACCGAAAGCAACAACGCCGCCATCCGCTCGGCCCTGGCCACCCAAAGCGGACGGACGGAAATCATCACCACGGCGGTGGAACACCGGGCTGTCCTGGCCTTGGGGGAACATCTGGCCGAAGCGCACGGCGTCACCGTTCACGTCATCGGCGTGGATGATCGCGGGCAATTGGACATGGATGCCTTTCGGGCGGCGCTGTCCGACCGGGTGGCCCTGCTGTCGGTGATGTGGGCCAATAACGAAACAGGGGTGATCTTTCCGGTGGCCGAATTGGCCCGGATGGCCCACCAACACGGCATCCTGGTCCACAGCGACGTGGTTCAGGCGGCGGGCAAGCTGCCCCTGGCCCTGGCGGATGCCGGGGTGGATATGGCATCGCTGTCCGCGCACAAATTGCATGGGCCAAAGGGCGTGGGCGCCCTTTACATCAAAAAGGGCACGCCGTTCCAACCCTTGATCTGGGGCGGCCGCCAGGAACGCGCCCGCCGGGCCGGCACGGAAAACACCCCCGGCATCGTCGGCATGGGGGTGGCCGCGCAACTGGCCGGTCACGGTCTGGACCAAGACATTCCCCGCATCGCCCAATTGCGTGCCCGGCTGGAAGGCGGCATCCGCCAGCGCATTCCCGCCACCCGGATCATCGGCGAAACCAGCGACCGGCTGGCCAATACCGCCGCCATCGCCTTTGCCGATCTGGAATCCGAGGCAATCGTCACCAAGCTGGATCAGGTTGGGATTGCTGTTTCCGCCGGATCGGCATGCTCGTCCGGGTCCATTGAACCATCCCATGTGGTCCGCGCCATGGCCGTCCCGGACCGGCTGATCAACGGCATCGTCCGGTTTTCCCTGGGCCACGACACCAGCGAAGATCAGGTGGACGAAGTCCTGGAACGCCTGCCCGCCATCGTCACCGCCCTGCGCGGGCCATCCTGGCAGGAATAATACCAAGCGGCCGGATGGCCGCGCCCGGCGAGGGCCCCAAACAAACCAGTTAATATAACCTCACCCCTGAAAAAACGCCGACGCAACCAGAACACCAGCGGCAAAACCAATGATCCCGGCCGCCACGGTGCGGACCAGCCAGGTGGTCCGTACCACCGGGGGAGTATCCTGCTCTGCCGATTGGGCGGGTGCGGCCAAGCCGGAACCGCCGCCAGCCTGTAACCGATGGGCGGGAAGATCCGGGATGCTGGAATGCCATTCCTGCAAACAGGCCAGAGCCCGGTCATGTTCCGGGGCGGAAACCGCGCCGTCACCGCCTTGGGCATTGATCAGCCCCACCGCCCGGTCACGAGCCAACAGCCATTCCGCCACCGCCAGATAGGATTGGGCCGGTTGCGAATCCGGGGCCAGGATCGCCACCGGCAAATCACGGGCAGCGGCATCAATCACCACATGGTCGCGGGCAATGGCGGCGGGCAGCACACGAGCGCCGAATTCGGCCTGAATGGTCGCTGCCAATTGCCGGGTCAGGCTTTCATCCTCGGTCATGGTCAGCAGAATGGACAGGGTGTGCATGTCGCGGTTGAACCGGTTTCGCACCCGGTTGACATTGGCCCATGCCTTGTGCAGCCCATCCAGGGCATGGGGACTGGGCAGGACCGGCATGATCACCATATCCGCCACCACCAAGGCGTTGACCGACACCACCCCCGGCGCTGGCGGGCAATCAATGACCACCACGTCCAAATCCGCATCGGCAGCCGAGGCCAAGGCCCGGACCAATCCCTTTTCCGGGTCACCCTGCAAGGCCAGTTCGATATCGGCCCAAGCCATTTCATCACTGCCGCACACTACCCGGACGCGGTCATAGGCGGTGGCCCGCAGGCATTGAAGCAAGGACGCCTTGCCCGTGATCAGATGATAGGCGCCGGTGGGGGACGGCGCGGTTATCCCCAGATTGGCGGTGGCGTTGCTTTGCCCGTCCAGGTCAATGACCGCGACACGTCGACCCAGGGCCGCCAAGCACAGGGCCAGATTGACACTGGTCGTGGTCTTCCCCACCCCGCCTTTTTGATTGAACACCGTGATGATGCTGGGAAGTTCCACTGCGTGCCTCGTTCCACATCCAGTCAGTTCACCATAAATCGGCGCATCACCACGAACAAGCACCGCTTATCCATCTTGTATCCAGGCACGGATGCGCGGAAATCAAGGGGTGTGCATAAAAAATGGGGAAAAACCCTTTTTTACGTATAAAATCTTTGTTGGCGATGGTCCGACCACCCCATATACTCCGCTCCATGACTGAAGCATATTTCGACCTGGTTCGCTTGATCGAACGCCTCCACCGCCATTTCCTGGACGTTCTTCGGACGGAAATGCGGCGCCTGGGCATTGAAGACATCAACGCCGTTCAGGCTTTGCTGCTTTACAATATCGGTGAAAATGAGGTGGTGATCCGCGACCTGAAGGATCGCGGCTACTACCAGGGGTCCAATGTCTCGTACAATATCAAGGCATTGACGGAATCCAACTACATCACCCAGGAACGCTCTCCCCATGACCGCAGGTCGGTCCGGTTGAAGCTGACGGATAAGGGCTTGGATTTATGCAATGCCATCCGCGCCTTGCAGAACACCTTGTCCAAGGTCCTGGCCGAGGGGGATACCCCGGTGGATTTGCAATCCACGCTTGATACCATGCTGCGCCTGGAACGCACCTGGACCGATTTCATCCATTACGGCCGCCCCCGCCCCTGATATCGGGGTACATTTGGCCGCAACCTCCCGGCGATCATCCGATCGGGTTATTCCGCCCGCACGTCCGACCAATCATGGGGGCTGCGGGCGATGGGGGGGAAACATGCCAGGGCGCGGATATGCCTTTGTTGCAAGGCCGCGTTGACCATGCCATCCAAGGCGATGGCGCCCCCACTTTTCTGATCGGCGTAAAGCTGGATACTGACCCGGTTCGACAGGGGAAAGCAGTGCTGTAGCAGGCGCTTGGCCCCCGCCGGAGACACAGCATAGGCCAAACTGCCCCAGGCCAACAGGATGGGACGCAATTGGGGTGGCGGCGACATGGGGGGCACCCCTTGGGCGAAATGCCGGAATTTCGCCGCGTCCCATGCCGTGCGGATACCGAATTGCACATAGGCGAAATCGCCATCGGGCAAGACCTGCATGATCGGCGCATCGGTGTTATAGCCGAACAAAATCAGGTCGCAATGCTGAAGGGCGGGCAGCATGGCCCGGCAATGATCGGCGAAATCCCGCCGCAAGCAGGCATCGTCTTCCAAAATCACGCGGGGAACGCCATCGGCGGCACAGTCAAGCCATTGCTGGCGGTGGGACAGGGCATTGCCCAAGGCCCCCGGCGTGAACGGATAAGGGTGGGGGTCCAGCACTCCGCCCGCGACCAGATCAGCGGGATCGACAGTCTTGCCATCCACCGCCGGAACCATGCGCCAAGTCAGGGGTTGCCCCTGGTTCCAATCCAGGAAGCGCTGGCGCCGTTCCGGCCGACCGGGCAAGGTCAGGACGTGGATGAGCACGGGGAGGATACCGATGACGGCGGAAAGGGCATGACGGTGTGGCCGTGGTTCAACGGCCCATGTCCCTGCCCCAATCCGGGGGCGGTTTCCAGGGCGCGGCGCACATAGGCCCGGCCTCTGGCCACCGCTTGGTCCAAATCCAGGCCCTGGGCCACGGAACAAGCGATGGCCGAAGCCAGGGTACAGCCGGTGCCATGGGTGGACCGGGTATGGATACGCTGGCCGACAAAATGGCGCACGCCCTGGGCATCCGCCACTATGTCCACCACCTGATCCCCCTCCATATGTCCGCCCTTCAGCAACACGGCACGCGGCCCCAGGGCCAACAGGTCCTGGGCCGCACGCTCCATGGCGGCTTGGTCGGGAATGGGGCGACCCAACAGCACTTCGGCTTCGGGAATGTTGGGGGTGATCAGATGGGCGCGGCGGATCAGATGGTGGATCAATGCCTGGGCCGCATCGGCCACCAGCAACGGCGCCCCCCCCTTGGCCACCATCACCGGGTCCACCACCAAGGGGATGGACGGCGCCAGCCGAACCAAGGTGGCGGCCACGGTTTCGATCACCGGCACATCGGCCAGCATGCCGGTCTTGATGCAATCCGCCCCCAGGTCGGTCAGGACCAAATCCATCTGCTGGGCAATGAAATCGGTCGGCACCGGGTGGATGCCGAACACCCCTTGGGTATTTTGGGCGGTCAGGGCGGTGATGGCGGTGGCAGCATAGCCGCCCAGGGCGGTCACGGTCTTGGTGTCGGCCTGGATACCGGCGCCGCCGCCACTATCGGAACCGGCAACGATCAGCACCCGCCCCAATCCGCCGACCTTTAACCCGCCCGCTCCGCCCGTGGCCATGGATCAGCCCCCCTGACTGGCGGCGGCCACGGTGGCGACGATATCATCCACCACCTGTTCCACCAGAACCGGGTTTTCGCCTTCGGCCATCACCCGGATCAGCGGTTCGGTGCCGGATTTGCGGATCAGCACCCGGCCCTGGCCCGCCAAACGGGCTTCGCCCGCCTGGATCGCCGCCTGTACCTTGGCCTGGGCCAGAATGTCCTGGGGCCGACCGGCCACCCGAACGTTTTTCAGGATTTGCGGGAACGGATCGAACAGATGCAGCAAATCCGACGCCTTGCGCCCGGATTGCACCAGGGCGGCCAAAACCTGAAGCGCCGCCACCAAACCGTCGCCGGTGGTGGAATGGTCGGACAGGATGATATGGCCCGATTGTTCGCCCCCCACATTGAAGCCATCGGCCCGCATGCGTTCCAGCACATAACGATCGCCGACATTGGTGCGGTGCAGGACCAGACCGTGACCGCCCAGGAATTTTTCCAACCCCATATTGGACATGACGGTAGCCACCACCCCGCCGCCGCGCAGCAAGCCGGCCTGATGCCAGGAGGTGCCGATCAGCCCCATCAACTGATCGCCATCAATGATGACGCCGTTTTCGTCGCACAGCACCACCCGATCGGCATCGCCGTCCAAAGCCAGCCCCAGATGGGCGCCGTGGGTGACCACCTGCTGGCGCAGCACGTCCGTGTGCAGCGATCCGCAATCCTTGTTGATATTCATGCCGTCGGGGGTGACGGCCACGGTCACCACCTCGGCCCCCAATTCCCACAGAACGCTGGGCGCGGTCTTGTAGGCGGCGCCATTGGCGCAATCCACCACGATCTTCAGCCCGTCCAGACGCAGACCACGGGGGAAGGTGTTCTTGGCATATTCGATATAGCGGCCCACCGCGTCATCCAACCGCCTGGCCCGGCCCAGATGGTCGGGACCGGCGCGCCCATCCTCGCATTCCTGGGCCATCATGGTTTCGATGGTGCTTTCCACCTCGTCCGACAGCTTGAAGCCATCGGGACCGAACAGCTTGATGCCGTTATCCTGGTAGGGATTGTGGGATGCGGAAATCATCACCCCCAAATCGGCGCGCAGGGACCGGGTCAGCATGGCCACGGCCGGGGTCGGCAACGGCCCCAACAGCACCACATCCATACCCTGGGCGATGAAGCCGGCGGTCAGCGCCGGTTCCAGCAAATAGCCCGACAGCCGGGTATCCTTGCCGATCACCACCGTATGGCGGTGCGATCCACGGGTAAAGTGCTGCCCGGCGGCCATGCCCAGCCGAAGCGCGGTTTCCGCGGTCATGGGGTGGATATTGGCGGTGCCGCGGATGCCGTCGGTGCCGAAAAGGGTACGGGTCATGGACAATATCTTCACTGCCGGTAGAGAGGGGGCTGGGATGATGGCACACCGGATGGTTATTTGCCAGGGACAGGGGGCGGTTTCACTTTGCTACAATTCGGACACATGGCGGATACGGCTGTCCTGTAGCGTGCCCACAATTCCAAACTCAGGAGTGTGTTTCATGGCTTCGCCATCATCCCCCGGCGCCGTTTTGACCTTTATCCGCAAATATTCCACCCAGGCCACCACCGCCTTGGGTCTGGTGGTGCTGGTAACCGGCGTCATGCTGTTCTATCGGCTGGGCAAGGCCCAGGTGACGCCCATGCATGAATGGCTGGGGCTGATCTTTGTCGGCGCCGTGCTGTTGCATGTGGTGCGCCATTGGCAGGGCTTCACCGCCATGCTGAACCAGCCGCGCATGATGGTGCTGGGAGCGGTCACTCTGATCGCTGCCGCCGGTTTCTTATACCAAGCCCAGACCCCCGGCGGGGCGCGGGGCGGCAATCCCATGCGCGGCGTCATGCAGATGATGGAACAGGCATCGCTGCACGATCTGGCCCCGGTCCTGAAAATCAGCGAGACGGACGCCCAGACCCGGTTGGAAAAAGCCGGGATTACCGCATCCGACACCACCCAGACCCTTGGCGCCATCGCCCGCGCCAACGGCACGGAAACCATGCGGGTGATCGGGGCCTTGACCGGCGCTGGCGCCCCCCCTGGCGGCCCCGGTGCGGAAGGCGGCCCGCGCCCCATGCGGGAGTAACATTTCGTGCTGTCCCGCGCCGGGCACAATCCCGTGGGTTCTGCCTGGCGCGGCGAGGGATAAAAAATCCCAGCCGCCATTGCGGCGCCCGCCCGGCGAGGGACAAAAATCCCAGCCGCCATTGCGGCGCCCGCCCGGCGAGGGACAATACAACCGGCCTATCCATTGGCCGGTTGGTATAAGTCTATAATTTTATAGATTGACTTAAGAAAGCGCCGGGCCTAGCCTTTCCCAAGGAAAACCGAGGGAGTCACGGCCATGACCGTTCTCACCCATCACCGGCCTTGGCCGGATGTCACACAACGATCCGATACCCGCATTGCCCCGGTCCGGGCCACGCGGTCACGCGACCCCTGGCGCAGCGGGGAACCTGCTTTGTCCGATGTGATGGCCGATCCCATCGTCGCCTTGGTGATGCGCCGCGACGGATTGGAACCTCGCGATGTTTGGCCGTTGATGCTGGATGCGGGGGGACGGCTTCGGGGGTGTCTTTGTCGTCGGTCCGGGTTGGCGGCGTGATCCCACGGCGGACAGGGGGCGACGCTGATGGCGGGCAAAGCTGATGTGGTGCCGTTGACGCAGCGGGACGAGACGCCATCACCCACGCCGAATGAAACCGGCCCGGAAAGCGGTTCCATCGCCCAATTGGTGGGGGACAACCTGCGCCGATTGCGCACGCGCAAGGGCCTGTCGCTGGAACGGCTGGCCAAGGCGTCGGGGGTCAGCCGGGCCATGCTGGGCCAGATCGAACTGGGCCGATCGGCACCGACGGTCATCGTCTTATGGAAAATCGCCCAGGCATTGGGGGTGCCATTGGGGGTGTTCACCGCCCCTGACCGTGGGGGCGAGGCTACGGTCATGCGCGGCCATCGGGCCAAATGGCTGCAATCCCGCAACGGGCGGTTTGCCACCCGCGCCCTGTATCCGGCCGGGCATCCCCGGCGCGAGGAATTCCTGGAATTGCATGTGGCGGCCCAAACGGTGGAAAACGCCGAATCCCACCCGGTCGGCACCACGGAAAATCTGGTGCTGACCCGTGGGGTGATGGAAGTGGTGATCGGGGAGCAATGGCACCGGCTGGAAGCTGGCGATGCCATCTTTTTCGCCGCCGACGTGGATTATGTTTACCGCAACCCCGGCACGGTCGAAGCCGTGGCCTTTGTGGTCCGGGTCTATCCCCAACGGCAGGGCTGAGCCTTACCCGGCCGCGATCCCGCGGATCATTTGTCGGCTTGCGTGATCCCCGCAGGTGCGGCGCACGTCGTGGTGACCGTGCCCCGCACCTGCGGACATCTTGTTATTTCCCGTCTTCGTAATGGTCGGCCACCAGCCGGTCCAACAAGCGGACGCCAAAAGCAGTCGCCCCCTTGGCGGCGGTGGGGCTGTCCTTTTTCGACCAGGCCATGCCCGCGATATCCACATGGGCCCAGGGTACATCGGCGGTGAACCGCTTCAGGAATTGGGCGGCGGTGATGGAGCCGCCTTCGCGTCCGCCCACATTTTTCATATCGGCGATATCCGATTTGATTTCCTTGTCATAGGCATCGCCCATGGGCATGCGCCACACCTTTTCCCCCACCGCCTGACCGGCGGCGGCGATGGACTGGGCCAGGGCATCATCGCTGGCGAACAGACCCGCATATTCATGCCCCAGGGAAATGACGATGGCCCCGGTCAGGGTGGCCAGATCAATCATCGCCTTGGGCTTGAACCGGTCCTTGGTGTACCAGATGGCATCGGCCAGAACCAAACGGCCTTCGGCATCGGTGTTGATCACCTCGATGGTCTGGCCGGACATGGATGTCACCACATCGCCCGGACGCTGCGCCGTTCCCGACGGCATGTTTTCCACCAGACCGACCACGCCCACCACATTGGCGGCGGCCTTGCGCCCAGCCAGGGCCTTCATGGCGCCGATCACCGCACCGGCCCCGCCCATGTCCCACTTCATGTCTTCCATACCGGCGGCGGGCTTCAGGGAAATACCGCCGGTATCGAAACACACGCCCTTGCCGATCAAGGCCAGGGGGGCGGCATTCTTGTCCTTGGCCCCGTTCCAGCGCATGACCACCAACTGGCTTTCACGGTCGGACCCCTGCCCCACACCCAGCAGGGCGCCCATGCCCAGCTTGCGCATTTGCTTTTCACCCAGAACCTCGACCTCAAGGCCCAATTCGGCCAGGGCCTTGCACTGTTCGGCCAGGGTTTCGGGATAGATGACATTGGCCGGTTCGCTGACCAGATCGCGGGTCAGGAACACGCCATCGGCCACCTTGTCCAACGGGGCATACAGGGTCTTGGCGGCGGCGGGATCATCCACCAGCACGGTCACTTTCTTCAGTTGCGGCTTGTCCTCGGCCTTTTCCTTGGTGAAGTACTTGCCGAAACGATAAGCCCGCAACCGGGCGCCAAAGGCTGCATTGGCGGCCAGGGCCACCGATCCGATCCGGGCATCGGCCAGCCCGTCGGCCACCAGCGACACCGAAGCATCGGGGCCTGCCAGGATTTGGGCCACGCCCGTACCGCCAAAGGATTGGGCCACACTGTCATCCACATCCTGGGCCTTGCCCAAGCCCACCAGCACCACGCGGGACAAGGTGGTACCCGCCGGTGCCAGAATAGTCAGGGTCTGATCTTTCTTCCCGTTGAAACGGCTGGCATCCATGGCGCGGGTCAAGGTGCCGCCGGTGGCCGCATCCAATTCCTGGGCGGCGGCGGGCAGAGTCTTGCCGTCCAACACGCCGACGATGACCGCGCCCTCGGTGGGAAGCCGGAACTTGGCAAAGCTGATCTTCATGATGGGACAATCCTTTTGGACAGGACAAGAAAAAGGGAAACCAACACTTTATATCAACAAGCCGCGATCGGAACCGGTCAATCCAGCCGGGATCAGTTCCCATCCCCGGTTCCGGTCGGGTCCCGGTCCTGATCCGCATCATCGCCCCGGCGGATGCCGCTGAACAAGAACACCAATCCCCCCGGCAATGCCGTGCTCATGGTCACCAGACCGTACAGAATGGACAGAACCGTGGCCGCTTCCCGATCGACCCCGACAAAGCCGAAGGCGGTGACCATGGCCGCTTCCCGCACGCCCCAGCCGGAAATGGAAACCGGCATGGTGACCAGCAGGATCACCGGCGGGATCAGCACCAGACAATCCAGGACATGCACATTCAGCCCCAACCCCACCGCCAGGGCATAGGCGGTCATGGACAGATTGATGTGACCTGCCAGAGCCACCAGCAGGGTCATCAGGCTCCATCCGGGGTGAAAGAACAGCTTGCGGGTATCCACGGCCAATTGCGCCAATCCACGGACCAGCCGCCAGCGTTGTTGATAATGCTGGGGGATACGGTCCAGCGTGGCCAGGAACAAAATACCCAGAACGCACAGCGCCAACAGCATGGGAAACACCCACGTTCCCGGCAGGCTGGGCACCCGCGCCACCAAAATGGGCTGGGTCAGACAGACCAGCAGCACCAGGCCGAAAACCGTCATCGCCCGTTCCAGCAGCACCGAATTGACCGATGTGGACAGGCCCAGGCCGGATTTGCGGGAAAACCACATGCGCACCGCATCGCCCCCCACCGCGCCGGGCAGCACGATGGAAAAGAACAGACCGATGTAATAAACAGCAAACGTGCTGGGCCAGGCGAACACGGCCGACATGGCCCGCAACACCATGCCCCAGCGCACCGCCCCCAGGGCGATCTGGGCCAGCATCAGCCCCACGGCCAGGGCGACCATGGCCGGATCAATGGCACGGGCCTTGGCCCAGGCCGCGGCCAAATCGGTTTTGGACAGGACCCAAACAATCAGAAGAACAGAAATTCCGCCCTTGAACACCCAGGGCAGCCAACGCTTGATCATGACCGGCAACCGACAGCAGTGACAGGCGCCAGACTTATCATACTCCCCTGGTCATCGCACCCTTACAGTGGGGAAATATGCCCCCATCATTCTGTCATGGCTGTCCGTGAATGGTGGGGGTATGGTGGCGCCCCTTCCGCCTTTCCGCGCCCAGAGGACATCATGAGCATATCCGACCCTCAAAGCCTGCTGCCCACCTTGGAAAAACTGGCCCGCAAGGCCGGTGCGGCGATCATGGAAATCTATGCCACCGATTTCCAGGTCGAACATAAGGGCGATGCCTCGCCGGTCACCGCCGCCGACAAAAAAGCCGAAGCTTTGATTTTGCCAGGGCTGGCGGCCCTGACCCCGGATATCCCCATCGTGGCGGAAGAATCGGTGGCCGCCGGTCATATTCCCGAAATCGGCGGCGCCTTTTGGCTGGTGGACCCGCTGGACGGCACCAAGGAATTCATCAAACGCAACGGCGAATTCACCGTGAATATCGGTCTGGTGGTGGATGGCATCCCCCTGGCCGGGGTGGTTTATGCACCGGCCATGGATATTTTGTGGTCAGGGGCTGATGGCCGCGCCTTCCGCCAGGATGCCGATGGCCGCCGCGCCATCACCTGCCGCCTGCCGCCGCAAACCGGCGCGGTGGTCCTGACCAGCCGATCCCACCGCGAACCCGACACCTTGAACCGCTGGATGTCCAAACTGGATCAGCCGGTGCTGGATTTCGCCGGATCATCGCTGAAATTCTGCAAGGTGGCCGATGGCAGCGCCGATTTCTATCCCCGCTTTGGCCCCACCTGCGAATGGGATGTGGCCGCCGGTCATGCGGTCCTGCGCGCCGCCGGGGGCGAAGTCATCACCTTTGACGGTCGCCCCCTGGCCTATGCCAAATCCAATTTCCTGAATTCCGATTTCCTGGCCAGGGCCAGGGCATAATCAACAGCCAAACAAAACCCTGCGTCACTTGGTGACGCAGGGTTTTTTTAATGCGGCGAGAGACATAAAAACCACCCAAACCCATCCTGCGGATTGTTTTGGGTTAAAAACGGTATCCCAGGCCAGCACCGAAGCTGACGCCCGAATCCTTTTCATGATCGGAATCGGATTTGGTCGCGGCGGCGAAACCGCCAAAGCTCAGGGCCGGGGTAACGTCATGCATGAATGAAAACGACAAGGACAGATCGCCACCCGATTGCCGCCCGCCCCCATACCCGCCAAAAGCGGTATTGCCCATCTGGGCCGGGTTCAGGCTGAAAGCCTGGGCGCGCCCCCAATCATACCCCAGCCGCACCGATGCGATGCCGTCCACCCCGCCCACACCCCCGGTATAGGCGGCGGAAAAATCCGCCGACCGGCCATCCCGGCCAGTGTCGGACAGGGACGAACTGAACTGGAAATCACGGAAGGCATAGGCGGCATAGCCCCCCAGCACCATGCGGTCCCCCGCCTCTCCCGTCACGGACGGGGCCAAGGTACCGACGGAAAAACCGCCGGTGCTGTAAAGGGGAAGAGTGGCATTGGCGGCAGGCAGCAAACCATGATCGGGCTGGGACAGATTAAGCCCGCCAGTGACCAGACGCGGGCGCGGCTCTGCCCCATCCCCGGCCCAGGCCGGGGTGGCGAGAACGGCGCACAACGCCGACAGGGCCACCAATCTGATCATCGTCATCTCATGAAGCATGGGATCTTCAAGAGATTCATATCGTCTCAATCCGTATTTTGAAAAGATCGAATCCTCATATCCCCATACGGAAAATATCAGGTGTTGCCCCCATGCTACACCTTGCGGTCACGTCATCAATTTATAGTGTATGGATAGGGCCAGATCGGCCCACGGATTGTGGGGGGACGATGACGAGGCGGTCACGGGCGACCACCGCCATCGCGGGATTACGCTTCGTCCTCGATGCGTTCCATGTCTTCGTCGCTCAGGCCGAAATGATGGCCGATTTCGTGGATCAGCACATGCTTGACCAGACTGGTCAAATCCTCGGCCGTTTCGCACCAGTAATCCAGAATTGGGCGGCGGTACAAAAAGATCATGTCCACATCGGCCCTGGGAACGCTTTCGCCGAAGCTTTGCAGCGGCAAGGCCACACCCCGGTACAAACCCAGCAGGTCGAACGGGGATTCCAATCCCATTTCCTGTTCGACATCTTCATCGGGAAAGTCTTCGATCCGCAACACCACATCGGCGGCGTATTGGCGCAGCTCTTCGGGGATTTCCGCGAAGGCCGCGTGGGCGATTGTATCCAAATCCGCCAGGGATGGCGGCATGCTGAAATGGGGAATGACTCTCGACATGCCTGGACATTACCTCGGCTTGCCCTGACTGTGAAGCGTTCCGTCACGGGGCAAGCCGGGGAGTTCGGGTTATTGGGGGCACAGGATGCCCACGGAAATCCGCTTGGCGGTTTCCTGCTGCGGCGGCACGTCCCGCAGTGGCTTGTTATCGCGCTGATAGTCCACATGCCGGGCATCCAACAGCCGCCGGATGGCCAGGCTGGTGACTGCCTCGACCCGCCTTTGCCCGCCTTGGACCCCAATACTCACCACGACCCCCGATACCCGACCGTTGGAATTCAAAACGGGGGAGCCGCTGAAACCGGGTTCGCCATAGCCCACGATCGCCAGCCGATAGCCCGGTTCCGAACTCAGCCCCAGCGAAACGATGCCATTTCCGATGGTCGGCACCGCCGCATCCGTCGCATCCAGTTTGTTCCGCCCCAGAAAATAGACCAATTCCCCATCCGGCGGCAGGGCGTCGGCATCCATGGCCGCGACGGCGGCTTCGCCTGGAATGGGCGACACCAGGGAAAGCACGGCCAGATCCATGGTATCGGACAGGACCATCTGTTCGGCCCAGACCACCTTGCTTCGCAATGCGTCAGGATTTTGCGGGGATGAAACCAGATCGAACCGCACCCCGACCTTTCGGCATCCCTGCACCACATGGGCCGCTGTCACCACCGTGTTTTCATTGACGATGAAGCCGGTCCCCCGAACAAACAGCGCGGTGACCAGAGCGCGGGCATCCTCGATGGAAATCGCCCATCCCGCCCGAAGCGGGACCAGCACGGACAGACAAAGCGACACCGTCAAAACCGTGCCGAACCATCCCCGGCGGATCATTGCCCCACCTCGGCGGCATGCGGGCGCGGCGTGGAATCGTGAATGACCCGAACGACCGGGATATTGGCAAGCATTTCACGGATTTTGGCTTCGTCATATTTTGGTTTCGGCACTGGCGCGGCGGCCAGAGCCGGAGCCGGAGCCGGAGCCGATGGCGGCGGCGATTTTTCCTTGATGCTGTTCAAGGCCGCAATCGCCCTGGGCTCACCCTGTGCCGCCGCCCGGCGCAGCCAATCCAGCCCACGGGCCTTATCCTGAGGCACGACCCTGCCTTCGGAATACATCCAGCCCAGCATGAATTGTGATGGAGCGAAATTCAGCTCGGCGGCACGGCTGAACAGGGTCACCGCCCTGGGCACGTCCTTGGGCACATCCTGCCCGACGAAATGCAGCGCGGCCAGATTGTGTAATGATGGCGGATCGCCATTTTCTGCGGCGCGGTTCAGCCATGACAGAGCCAGGACCGGATTTTTGCCCACCCCGTCCTCGCCCTTTTGGTAAAGGGCGGCCAATATCCCCTGGGCGCGGGAATCATTCTGATCGGCGGCCAAAGTCAGCCAATGCACCGCCAGCCCGTCATCGCGGGCGACCGTTTTCCCGCCCAGATAGGCCATCCCCAGGATACGCTGTGCCTGGGCATCACCGGCATCCGCCCGGATGCGCGCATCGCCCAGATCATCCGCAGCGGCAGCAGCAGACATCAAACCGGCAATCAAAATGCCCGCAACCGCCATTATCCCACGGAAAACCATGATAAAACCACGCCACAACCCTGATTGATGGAATTTGACTATATTTTTCACCACCATGGTTCGCAACACGTATTCCCGGTGAACAGGCTGATGTCACCCGTTTACAGCGGCAAGACGGTATGGAATCATGGTGACCCTGCCAAGTTCAGTGAAAGCCTCTTTCCCATGCGGATCGCTGTTTACGTCGCCCTGCTCAGCCTGATGAGTGCGGGGACGGCCCTGGCCCAGGCCAAAACCGCGCCCCAATCCCCCGCCGGCAAAAGCGCACCTCCCCCCGGTAAAAGCACTTCGGCCAAGGGAGCCAAGGCGGCCCCGGCCAAGGTGACCCCGCCCAGCCTGGCCCAATTGGCGGCCCAGGGGCAGCCGGACGCCCAGTTGAAGCTGGGCATGGCCTATCTGACCGGCAATGGGATGAAACAAGACCCGGAACAGGCATTGTCCTGGTTGGCCCAAGCGGTCGGCAATGGCGAGGTTGATGGCGCCCTGGCCCTGGCCCGTGCGTTCGATCAAGGTGATAGCGGCCTGCCCCGCGATCCGGCCATGGCCAGCCAGTGGTGGTTCAAGGCTGCCACCATGGGCAATGCCGACGCCCAAACCCAATTCGTTGACCGCTTCATCCAGGGCGGCATCCGCGACCTGATGGGCGACACCGGCGCGCAATGGCTGGAAGCCCGCGCCGCCCAGGGCGATGTTTCCGCCCGTCTGGCCCTGGGGCTGGCATATGAAAACGGCCTGGGCGTCGCCCGCGACCATGCCAAGGCCCGCGATTATTATCAGGCCGCCGCCTTCGCCGGATCGGCGGATGCCAAATTCCGCCTGGGCCGCATGTTCCTGGCCGAGCCGGGCCAGTGGCGGTTGGTCATGAAGGAGCGCGAACGCGAATCGGAAAACAAGATCCGCGACCGCCGCTTCGACAGCCGGGCCGCCGCCTTGGCCGCCGCAGATGACGCGCATGAGCCTGACGTGTTGCGCCCCGGCATCACCGAAGGGGAACAATGGCTGACGGACGCCGCCCGCAACGGCCACGCCGACGCCCAATACCTGTTGGGAAAATTCAAGCTGGAAGGCAAGGAATTGCCGTTCGATCTGGCCGGTGCGGTGGAATGGCTGCAACGGGCCGCGTGGCTGGGCCAGCCCCAGGCATTGATGATGTTGGCCGATATGGCCGTCAGGGGAGATGGTTTCCTGGACAAGGACCCCATGCGGGCCTGGGTCAATTACGATCTGGCCGCGTCTGAGGGTGTCACGGGTGCCGCCGAGTTGCGGGAACAGATCGGCAAGACGCTGCCCCCGCGCCAATTGACCCGCGCCCGCCAGATTTCCCAGGATTTGCGGGATTAATACCAACGGCCGTAAGCTCTGACTTACGGCCGTTGGTTCTGCCGCCATTGCGGCGGCGGCCAAGCGGCCGGATGGCCGCGCCCGGCGAGGGACAAACATAACCCCAGCCGCCATTGCGGCGGCGGCCAAGCGGCCGTATGGCCGCGCCCGGCGAGGGCTGGACAACGGTCAATGAAATTGGCCGTTGGTATAGAAAAGCTCCGCTTCACGGTTGGGTTCAAGCCCCCAAACGGAAGGAAAGGCGGCTTTTCCGCAGCCGGTTGAACGAGCTGGGACAGGGCGGCGTAACCGGGGCCAAAGCGGGGGCACGCCCTATCCCAACAAGACCGGGGCAAAGCTGTCCATGGTCCTGCCCCGGTGTTCCAGCGTCACCCGCTTCAGCGGCACGCCGTAAAGCCGATCCAGATTATCTTCGGTCAGCACCTCGTCACGGGGACCGTACAGATAGTCGCACGCCCCCAGCATCAGCAGGCAATGATCCGCCACCGCCAGGGCGTGGTGGGGATGGTGGGTGGTGAAAATCACCGTCAGCCCGTCCTGGCGCGATAGCCGGATGATCCAATCCAGCACCACCGCCTGATTTTTCAAATCCAATGCCGATGTGGGTTCATCCAGCACCAGGATGTCCGCTTCGGACACCAAGGCGCGGGCGAAGATGACCATCTGGCGCTGCCCACCCGACAATTGATGAAAGGGTCGCCCGGCCAGATCGGCCATGCCAAAGCGGTCCAACGCCGCCAACGCCGCCTGTTCATCCCGCCGCGATGGCTGGGCCAACAGGCCGATACGGGCGGCGCGCCCCATCAGCACCATATCCAGAACCGTATAATCGAACCCTACCTGAAAAAGCTGCGGCACGAACGCCGCCTTGCCCTTCAGCCGCACCCGTCCTTCCCTGGGCGGCATGATCCCCAGCAACAGACGCAACAAGGTGGTCTTGCCCCGCCCGTTCGGTCCCAGCACCGCCAGCACCCCCCCAGGGGGCAAAACACCGCTATAACCGCGCAAAATCCATTGTCCGGGGTGATAGGCATGACCCACCCCCTGGAAATCAACCGCCATCTCACTCACGGTTCCACCCCCGTGCCTGCAAACGCCAAAACAAAAAGGCAAAAACCGGCGTTCCCACCACTGCGGTCAGGATGCCGATGGGCAATTCCTGGGTGGTCACGGTCCGGGCCAGATCATCCATCACCAACAGGAAGGTGCCGCCGATCAGGGCCGAGGCCGGCAACAGCCGACGGTGATCAGGCCCCACCATCATCCGGGCGAAATGGGGCACGATCAGCCCGACCCACCCGACGATACCGCTGACGGATACCTGGGCGGCCACGATCATCGCCACCAAGGCGATGATCAGCCAGCGCAGCCGCCCCACATTGATCCCCAGCGATGCCGCATCAAGATCCCCCAGGGACAGCAGATTGATACGCCAGCGCAGCAGCAGAAGAAGCGCCAGAGACACCAAAATCGGCGGGGCCGCGGTCGCCAATTTGGCCATGTTCGCTCCGGCGAAGCTGCCGATCATCCAATAAATCATGCCCGGCAATTTATCTTCCGGGTCGGCCATGTATTGGATCAGCCCGTTGACGGCGGAAAAGAATGCCGCCACCACGATACCGGCCAAAATCAGCGGCAACACCCCCCCGGCCCGGCCCAGGCGCGACAATCCCCAGGCCAGCACCAACGCCCCCAACCCACCGGCAAAGGCGCTGATGACGATGCAAGCCGATGTCGCCCCCGCCCAAATGGCCAGCAATCCGCCACAAGCCGCACCGGCGGAAATCCCCACCAGATCAGGCCCCACCAGCGGATTGCGCATCATGCCTTGCAGGCTGGCCCCGGCCAGTCCCAACCCCGCCCCGGCCAGACAGACCAGTAAAATGCGGGGCAGGCGGATCACCTGGACGGTGATGGCTTCGGCATCGTTCCAATCTCTTGGCAGACCGGGAATATCCCCCCCCAGGAATGCCAGTAAAATCCTGGCCACCCGCCCCACCGGCACCGGATAGGCGCCGATGCCCAGCGATATCACGATGGCCCCCGCCATCAGCAGGCACAAAAGCGGGATGACGCCCCGCCGCCAGCCCTGGCCGTCTTTGCCCGTCATGGCGCCGTCGCCTTGCCGCCAAAGCGGCCATATCCGACAGAATCCCGATTGGCGTCCATGTTCAACACCTGATCAGTCTGGCGGTCATCCAAATTGGTGGCGTAAACATCACGGATCGTGGCGCGAACATCATCCCGCAGCCGGGGCGGCAAGGATGGAAACAGCAATTCGGCCAGCCATCGGGAAAAAAGCGGGCCTTCGACAATATCGGCGAAACGCGACCCGCCGCGCGGCACCTTGTACACCCGGCGGTCCCGCACCGCCCGCACCGATGCCCAGGCCGGATCGGCATAAAGATCGGCGGGCTGGGTGGCGTCACAGCAATAAAGCAAAATCACCTGGGGGTCCCAGGCCAGGATACGTTCCATGGAAACCGGGCCGAATTTACCCAGGCCCGCAGCCACGTTCCGCCCCCCCGACCGTTCCAGCAAGGTGGAATAAAAATTGCTGCCGTCAATGGGCTGGGGCGGCGATGCCCGCCACAGATACAGAACGCCCTGGCGGGTGTCCGGTTCCCGGACCAACGGCCCCACCGCCAGATCAAGATCGGCATAATGCGCACGATAGCGGGCCAGCAACCAATCAGCCCGCCGGTCCTGCCCCGCCACACGCCCCACCATGGCGGCGGTGGAAAAAAAATCCGCCTCGCCCTGGGTCTGGCGCAGACCGATGGTGGGAATACCCGCCAGTTCCAGCGGCGCGATCAGGGCATCGTCATTGCGCCCGGTCCATTGGAACACCACATCAGGGGACAGGCGCAAAATGGCTTCCATATTGGGGGTGCCCACCAGATCGCGGGCCACCTGATCGGGAATGCGGGTGGCGGCGGGATAGATTTCCGCCAGCAACCCATCGGCCACGATCTTGCGGGTGACGGCGCTGGTTCCCGCCACGTGCCCTGCCCCCTGATCCATGGTCAGATACAGCCACAGCACCGAGTTGAACGTGACCACGCGCTGGGCTGGGGCGGTGATGGTCACTCCCTTGCCCCGCTGATCGGTCAGACTGACCGGCTGGCCCGCCTGGACCACCCCGCTTTGGGCCACCAGCCAAAACCCGGCAGCCCATATCCATCGCCCCCACCCCGGCATCAATAGGTGACCTTCAGGCGACCGACGATGGTGAACGGCTCGCCCGCATAGATGTACGAATTGGAGGCCGAGGTTCCATAGCCCCCCACATAATACTTGCTGTCCAAGAGGTTATTGGCGTTCAGACTGAATTTCACATGGTCGCTGATGGGGTAATAAGCAGCCATGTCCACAGTGGCATAATCGGGCATATGGAACTGATTGTTGGAATCCACCGCCCGCTTACCCACATAAGTCACCCCGCCCCCCAGGCCCAGCCCGCGCAAGGGGCCGTCTTGGAATTCATACATGGACCACAACCGACCGGTATGGGCGGCCACATTGGGCAGACCGGCCCCGTCCGGGATCACCAGATCCTTGGTGACGCTGGCATCCGTGTAGGCATAGGCCAGCAACATGTTCCAGCCCTTGCTCACCGCCCAACTGGCATCCAATTCCACCCCCTTGCTTTCCTGTTCCCCGACGATGGTGACCAGGCTGGTGATGGGATCGGTAGTCCGCACATTCTTGCGGGTCAGTTGATAGACCGACGCGGTGGCGGTGACGCCCGCAGGCAAATCCAGTTTGATGCCGCCTTCATACTGCACCCCCATTTCCGGGTCGGCATCGGGGGCGGTCCCCATGGTGATCACCGTGCCCGGCGGCACGAAGGAATGGGAATAACCGCCAAAAGCCGTCACGCCGGGCCGGATTTCATAGGTGGCACCGACCCGGTTGCTCCATTCCCCGTCATGGGTTTCCGATGCGGTGGATATGTTGGTGGGGGTGATTTGCTTGTATTTGCGTTCCACGTCGTCATAGCGGGTGCCAACCATCACCTTGAGCGCCGGGGTCAGTTCCACCAAATCCTGGGCATAGAAACCCTGGCGGCTGGTCAGCAGGAATTGGCGGTTGCCCCGGACCCAATTGGCCTGGGCGATATTGGTGACTGGATTGACCACCGTGGTGGTCAGGGCGGCGGCACCGCCCGGTAGGGTGCCGGTGTACAAGACCCGCTGATTGTGCACATAGGACAAATCAGTCCCCACCACCATGGTATTGGGCAGACCGGCCAAGGTGAATTTGCCTTCCACATTGGTATCGGACAAAATTTCGCGGGTATCGGTGTCGATGCCGCTCAGCGACCGGGTTACCCGGTTGGTGGCCAGATTAAAGGCGCTGAAGCTGGTCAGCCTTTGATCGAATTCGTAGAAATTAGCCAGCAATCCGGTGCTGACCTTCCAATCATCATTGAAATGATGGGTCAGCCGGGCATTGACGTTGCGCCCGGTATCGGTACGGTCGGACCAATCGGCCTCGAAATTATAGGACCGGGGCAAATCCATATAGCGGGCATAGGCCGGCTGCCCCCCTACATCATTGTCGATGGAACGGTCGCGGTATTCCCCGCCGAAAGCAAGCGCGGTGCTGTCGCTCAGCCGGGCTTCGACCAGGGCGCTGACATGCTTTTGACTGGTATCGAAATTATCGACGAAATTATCCTTGTGGCTGACATCGGCGATGATCCGGGCCAGGACCGCCCCATTTTCCGTCACCTTGACCGACGCATCCGCCAAGGTGCCGACGGTGTCGTAATTTCCCCCCCACACCTCGCCCGAGGCGCTGCTATAGGGCAATGGCCGTTTAGACACCACGTTGATCACGCCCGACGGGCTGCCATCGCCATACAGCACCGATGCCGGTCCCTTCAAGACCTCGATGCGGTCCACATTGCCCAGCCAATAGGTGCGGTCAAAGGTGTCGTCCCGCATGCCGTCCTTGTAAAAGCTGCGGGCCTCGAACCCCCGGATCATCGGCCATTGGGCGCCCTGAACCGCGCTTTGGTTGCTTTGCGCGCCGGCGATATTGCGAAAGGCATCATTCAGCGTTTGCAGGTTCTGTTCTTCAATGATCTTGCGCGGGATCGCCACCACGGTCTGGGGGATGTCGGCGCTGTTCAGATCAGCCTTGGCCCCGGTGGTGCCATGGCTGATGCGGTAATCCGTGATGCCTTCCGCATCCGCCGCCTCGCCGATGGTGGCTTGCTCGCCGCCTTGGGCCTGGACCGAAATTCCCGGAATGGAAATGACCCCGTCATCCGCCCGGACCGCCCCCGCCCCCACACAGCACGCCGTCCCCGCCATGCCGACCATGGCCGCCCATTTCAATCCCAGACCCATCACATGCTCCCCTGATCGCTCGTCTCCTTTTTATAGCTGATTTGATATAGCGTTTATGTCAACGATTCTTTGCATAATGATAAAAAACAAGTTTTCTCATGTGGTTGCACAAATATGAACAGCTTAAGCTATGTATGAATTACAACATAGCGATGAACAGAATCCGACAGCAAGAAACACCCCACCCATGACGATAAGAGACTGATTTACAACGCATTATCCCTGGCCACCCGCGCCAGGAACCCGTAACTGTCCTTTGGCGTGCGGGCCAATGTGTCGTAATCCACACGGACAATGCCAAATCGTTTGGACAGGCCGAAAGCCCATTCGAAATTGTCCAGCAGCGACCAGGCCAGATATCCGCGGACCTGGGCGCCATCGGCAATGGCCCGGTGAACCTGCACCAGATGGTCACGGATGAATTGTGTCCGCTCGGGGTCATGAACACGGCCATCCGGGGCCACCACATCATCATAGGCGGCGCCGTTTTCGGCGATGAACACCGGGATGTTGCCGTAATTTGCTTTGATGTCCATCAACTGTTCGTACAGCCCATCGGGCTGAACCGGCCACCCCATATGGGTGAAGCGGTCGGCCCGCGCCTGCCCCCAGCCCGCATTGAACGGACGGCCCGGCACATGTTTCATGGTGTTGCGGCTGTAATAATTGATGCCCAGCAGATCAATGGGATAGCGGATGGTGTCCAGGTCGCCCGGCTGGACAAAGGCATCCATCCGGTCGGCCAGCAGATCGGGAAGCCGCCCCTTCAGCAGACCATCCAGAACGACCCGGTTCCACACCGCATCCCACAGAGCCGCCGCACGGACATCGTCGGCGGCGCCGCTTTCGGGAATGCAGGGCTGCACGCTGGTCACCGTGCCCAAGGTCAACCCGCCGCGCTGGGCCGCCACGGCCCGCAGCGCCGCCCCTTGCGCCAAATTCTGATGATACAAAGCCCGCAACATGCCGTCTTCGCCCAGGCGCAGGCCGGGGGCATGCTCCCCCAGACCATAGCCGAAGATGGCCACCACATTGGGTTCGTTCAGCATCATCCAATGACTGACCCGGTCGGCCAGCCGGGCCGCGACGACGCGGGCATAATCGGCGAAAGGACCGGCCACCGCCCGGCCCTGCCACCCCCCCCGATCCTGCAAAGGCTGGGGCAGATCCCAATGATACAGACAGGCCATGGGCTGAATTCCGGCATCCAACAGCCGGTCAACCAGCCGGTCATAGAAATCCAGCCCCTTTTGATTGACCGCCCCGGTCCCGGCGGGCACCACACGCGGCCAGGCGATGGAAAAGCGATAGGCGTTGAAATGGGCGGCCTGCAACAGCGCCACATCCTCGGCATAGCGGTGGTAATGATCACAAGCCAGCTTGGCCGAACTGCCATCTTGGACCCGCCCGGCCTGGGTGAAGCTGTCCCAGATATCCGTGCCGCGCCCATCCGCATCCAGCGCCCCCTCGATCTGATAGGCCGAGGTGGAGGCCCCCCACAGGAAGCCACGGGGAAATGTCCGTCGCCCTGCCCCCACATCCTGGGCCAAGGCGGCGGAACAGCCCATGGCCGGGCCGATGGCGGCCAATCCGGCGATGATCTGGCGGCGGGTGACATCCATCATGCAATCCCCAAAAGGCGACGATGGGGAAAGATGGCACCCTTTTTCAAAGAATCAATGGGTGGGCCGCTGATGGAAGCCATGGCCGGGATGGTCGGCGGATGCTTCGGCACTGACCTTGGTCACATGAGCGGTCGCCGGGCCGGTGTGACACGCGGCCACCATGTCATCCACCTGGGCGGCATGACCGTGGAACAGGGCTTCCACCCGTCCGTCGCTCAGATTGCGCACCCACCCGGCCAGACCGCGATGGCCCGCCTGCTCTACTGTCCAGGCCCGGTACCAAACGCCCTGCACCTTGCCCTCGATCAGCACATGAACGGTCTTCAGATGTTCCATTCCGGCAAATCCTTGCACATGAAAACAGCGGACCATAAACCCGGCTGAAAAAAAATCCAGCCGGGAAAATCCCGGCTGGACTGGAAACAGCACGGCGATGCCGCACCGATGATCAGGGCATCAGCACATAGCTGCCAGGAGCATCGGCCAAGGGCGCATAGCCAGCTTCGGCCGCACCCATGGCCGGCGGCTTGGTCAGGCCCGATGAATGCTTGACCAACCATTCCTGCCACGGTTCCCACCACGACCCTTCAAACCGGGGCGCGGTCGCGGCCCAGGTATCGGGGGCCACATACTTGTCGGCGGCTTCCTGGGTGGCGATCTGATAGGAACGATGACGGTGACCCGGCTCCGACACGATGCCGGCATTGTGGCCGCCACTGCACAGAATAAAGGTCACGTCGGTATCGCTCAGGATGCCGATCTTATAAACCGACTTCCACGGCGCCACATGGTCCTTGGTGGTGCCCACCGCGCAAATGGGGGCGCGGATATCGGTCAGGGCGATGGGCTTGCCCTCGACCGTGTATTGCCCCTTGGCCAGCATGTTGTTCAGGAACAGGCGGCGCAGATATTCGGTGTGCATACGGTATGGCATGCGGGTCGCGTCGGAATTCCAGGCCATCAGATCATTGGGATGATCGGTTTCGCCCATGAAATACTGCCGCACCATACGCGACCAGATCAGATCGTTGGACCGCAGCAATTGGAAAGCCCCAGCCATCTGCTTGGTATCCAGATAGCCCTTGTCCCACATGATGTCTTCCAGATAGGTCACCTGGCTTTCATCAATGAACAGCATGATTTCGCCGGCATCTTCGAAATCCGTCTGGGCCGCCAGCAAGGTGACGCTGGCCAAACGGTCATCGCCATCGCGGGCCATGGCCGCGGCGGCGACGGACAGCAGCGTGCCGCCCAGACAATAGCCGACACCGTGCACCTTTTGCCCCGGCACCACCGCGCTGATGGCGTCAACAGCGGCCATCACCCCCAGGCGGCGGTAATCGGCCATGCCCATGTCCCGCTCTTCCGGGCCGGGATTCTTCCACGACACCACGAAAACGGTGTGCCCCTTGGACACCAGCCACTTGACCATGGAATTGCTGGGCGACAGATCCAGGATGTAATACTTCATGATCCAGGCTGGCACGATCAGGATGGGTTCGGCCTGAACCTGATCGGTGGTCGGCGAATATTGGATCAGTTCAATCAGCTTGTTGCGGAAGATCACCTTGCCCGGCGTCACCGCCACGCCCTGCCCCGGCAGATAGGCCGGATCGGCAACAGGGGGTTGGCCGGTGATCGAAGCCGTCATGTCATCCACGTAATTCTGCCAGCCGCGCAGCAGATTTTGGCCGCCTTGTTCCATGGTCACCTTCAGCACATCCGGGTTCAGGATGGGCGAATTGGACGGCGACATCATGTCCAACATCTGACGGGCGGTGAATTCCACCACCTGCTGGCGATGCTTGCCAACGCCACGGATGCCGGTGGTGGCGTAATGCCACCATTGTTCGGTGTATAAAAACGCCTGGGACATGACGTTATAGGGGAAACGCTGCCATTCCGGGCTGGAAAAGCGCGAATCCTGGGCCAAGGGCACGAACGGATCGGGATCGGTGCGACCGGCCAGGGAATCCAAGGTGTAGCGGGCCAGCGGCAGCGCCTTGGCGGCGGCGTTTTCCGCGATTTCCCCCAGCTTGCCGGGCGAATTGGCCAAATGCACCGCCCAATCCAGATAGGCCAGCAACAGCGATGCCGGCGACAACCCCATGGTGAAACGGCCCTGGACCGCATGCATCAGGCGGTCAGTGGATTCGGTGAAAATCGGGAACGGCGTGCGAAATTCCTGGGACGAGGGCAAGGTCGGCGGAACGGGCCGGGCCTTGGCGGCGGCGGCAGGCGCGGCGGCGGCAGGCGCGGCGGCGGCAGGCGCGGCAACAGCGGCGGGCGCAGCAACAGCGGCTTCAGCGGCGGGCGCGGCGGCCTCGGCGGGTTTCTTGGCAGGGGCACGTTTCGCGGGGGGGATCTCGTTCATGGGTTTCCGGACTCCGTTGGCCGATGAAAGCGGGCGGCACGCGGATGTGCGTGCCGGGGCGGCACTATAGCCCAGCCCGATCACGCTCCCCATTAACTTTTTGCAACTGCGAGAAGACCAGACTTTTGGCCTACAAATGTCGGTACATGACCAGGGCATCCACGAAGCCGTGAACCGGATGACGGAACGCGCCGGGCAAGGTTCCCACCACCTGGAACCCCATGGACTGCCACAAATCCACGGCCCGCCGGTTGGTGGACACGACGAAATTGAATTGCATGGCCAGAAATCCCAAAGCCCGCGCATGATCCAGGGCATGGGCGCATAAGGACCGCGCCACCCCCCGCCCCTGAACGTCAACCAGGGTCATGAAACCGCAATTGGCCACATGGGCGCCACCGCCTTGCTGATTGGCCCGTAGATAACAGGTGCCCACCACCCGCCCGTCCAATTCGGCCACCCACACCCGGTGTGCAGGGGAAAACCAGTAATCCAGCCCCCGCCCCCGATCCAGATCCCGGGGAAGGGAATAGGTTTCGCCAGCGGCGATGACCGGGCCAATAATGGCCCAAATGGCGTCACGATCACTGTCCTCGGCGGGTCTGATAAGCATGGCAAGGGTCATCCGGCAATAGTTGGTCAAGGTTACGGATGGGGAAAAGTAAAACACGGGTTGCGCGCACACGCACGCCGGAAACCGGCAAAAGCCAAACCAGGAAAGATATGCCGATACCCGGACAAAAAATGTCCGCATCACCGTCGACCGACAAAGCATTAATCTTTCGTTTATTATTTATCCGCAAATCCCAGCGAAACTTTGATTCGGCGCAGATATTAGCCATTTTTCAAGAACACGATGAAAAGGCGGCTGACATCGCCCTATTCTCTGGATTTGTTGCGAAATCGTGATTATAGTATCTCAGAGTTAACCTTACGTGGTGCGGGCCATGGCGGTAAGAGCGCAAGACATACCAGCGGTGGGGGGACCAAAACGGGTCAGGCCCGGTGCTGGTCGTGCGCCCGCCAAGCCGCAGGGGGCGGGGGCGCTGTTCTTCCCCCCGATCGAAGGGATTGATTTCGGCAGCGATGCCGGATTCCATGATCGCTTCTTGTTCCGTTACGACAATGACGACGTGGACAAGCGCGCCAAGGCGTTGCAAGACGCATTGGAATGGGGCACGCCCTTTATCCACCACATGCGCCAGGGCTTCGCCGCCTCGGCCGAGCAGGAACGCGAACAGGGCAGCTTCGCCCGCGCTTTGTTGACCGATTTCCTGCACGCCATTGGAATTTACGAACACAATGGCCGCCTGATCTCGGCTCAGGCCGTGTTGCCGGGCAACGTCCTGAATTTCGTCTACTGATTTTCCATAGGCAGTGACGTCACGCCGACGCAAAAAGCCTTGGCTTCCGTACCTTGCCAGGGACGAACAAGACTCTTCTGCTCTTGTCGGATGTGCGCCTCTGTGCGCCTGGCCGCCCGCCAAAATCTCACATTCAGATTAGGGTGCGGAAAAACTCCGCTTCGCGGCTGGGCGACCGCCCAGACCCGTTTGGGGGATCGGGGGCAAATGCCCCCGAAAGAGGGTTTTTCCGCACCCTGCTAATCCACTTGCTGGGCGTTCAGGAACATGGCTTTTTCCAGTGCCGCGAAGAACTGCTGATACGGGGCGGCATCGGATACCGCATTGATATTGTATTGGGCATTGGCCCGCACGGCCATCTGGGTATTGCCACGGGGGCGGACCGTAACCGTGATCCGCATGGCATATCCCTGAACCTTGGTGCCGCTGACGGTTCCCAGACCGTCATCCACCTTATCCACCACGAACCCCAAATCCTGCAAGGTGGCGATAACATTGCGCACGGTCAGGGATTTGTCGGCGGTGTCAAACACCCGTGTCTGGATCGACCGCAATTCCACCTGACTTTTATCCGTCGCCAGGATTTGTTCACGCGAATCGGTCTGGCAGCCTGCCATCATCGGCCCGATGACCACGGCCACGCTTGCCGCCAGAATAAAAGACCGGAAACGGGGCGAGTGGGTCATAATTCGTGCGCCTCAAGAAAAACTGACTGGGACAATTGATCGAAAAACTTCTGAAACAGGGCCGGATCGGTCACGGTTTCCGTCCTGGGCGGCTGATTAGGGGCGATGGGGATGATCCGCTGGATGGATACCCGAACCACCGTCGCGGCCCGATCCGCCGATGGCTTGGTTACCACCGAAATACGGATACGCTGAGCCGCCCCCCAACTGCTGCCAAAGGTGGCAACATCACGGGGATCAAGGGTGGAACGATCCTTGAACCCAACCACCAACCCACTGGATGCGGCGCTTTCTTCCAGCAGAAACCCCAAATCCTGCAAGACTGACAGACAGGCCGACAGAACGACCGCTTCGTCGCCGGTGTCGAAGCGGCGCATCTGCGCCTGACGCTGGGCCAAGGAATCGGATGACAGGGTCAGGGCCGCTTTCTGCTGCTCCGCCTGATCGGCCACACAGCCCGCCACCGCCAGAACAACCACCAAGGCGGCGACACCCCGCCGGATTGCTTGGCTGCGCCCGAAATGGGCACGGAAGTGGCGAACGTGCGCCACGCTAGAAGCTGCTGGAACGATAGGCAAAGTCGCGCACCAATCCAGCTTCATCGAATTTGACGATCACAGTCAGGGTCCGCTGATTGGTGCTGACCGCGCCCGCATTGCCGCGCACACCGGCCCCGCCAGCCCCACCCAAGACACCGTCGCCGACCAATCCCCCCCCCAGGAACAACGACGACACCCCGCCCGAGCTGCTGGAATAGACGGTATCGGTGGAAATCTTGTCATAGACCCACACCTCGCGACGCTTTTCATCGGTGGTCACCATGTTGGGCGATCCCAGTACCTCGGCCACCTGAGAACCGGGCATGCCCACGCGGATTTCCCGCTGGACCTTGCCCACGGTCATCTTATCCCCGGCGTCCTGCCCCTTGCGGACATCCTGAGCATGATCCGAAGCACTTTGGCAGGCGGAAACCGTCACAGCCAAAAGAACCGCCATACAAATCGTCACGCCACGCATGATCATTCCTTTTTCTCTGGACGTTCGCTCGCTTTCGGCAATGGCGGCGGAGGCGGCGCATCCACCCCATCACCAGCCTGTAAAGCAGACAGGAACATGGCCTTGGATAAGGGTTCAAAGAAGAACTGCTGATAGAATTGGGGATCGTCAACCTGGGTATTCTGATCCCGATCCTGGGACACCCGGACCAAGGCATTGGCCCGGACCGCCACCTGGGTGGACCCACGCGGATATACCGCGGCGGACAGACGCAATACCGACAATTTTGTCGCCGACACCGTTCCCGCCGCTGGTTCCACCTTATCGATGATATAGCCCAGATCCTGCAAGGTGGCGATCACCGCGCGCAAGGTGCGCGCCCGGTCGGCCGTGTCGAATGTCCGCGTCTGCATGGTTCGCAATTCAACTGCCGGCTTGCCGCTCAGAATATCGGGACGGGCTTCCCCAGTGCTCTGACAGCCGGACACGGACAAGGCAACCAGGGCAATCAATCCAAGACAGGCCGCCTTCATATGCCTTTTCCTTCCAGAAACAGACCCGCAGACAGTTTTTCAAAAAACTGGCGATAGATTTCGGGGTCGTCGATCAACTCGGCCCGCCAGATTCCATCGGTGTTCACCACCTTGCGGCCGAAATTCACCCGCACGTCGCTTTGGCCGGAATCGGCCACCGGCGACACCACCAGCGTCACGCTGATGGTCTGGTCCTTGTCCCAGACCGGGCGATGATACGATCCCAGCAAGGCCAATGCCAAAGACAGGGCGATGGTTCCCGCAACCTGCCCCGCTTCCTCGGCATCACGTTGTTTGCTGGCCGACAACACCCCCGCTTCCGACGAGGATTCCGAAATCGTATACCCCAAATCCTGCAAGGTCTGGGTGGCAGCCGACAACATGGAAGCGTGATTCGTGCTATCGTATCGGCGGGTTTCCATGACCCGCAGCTTCACGGCCCCATCCGGGGGACCACCCACCTTCATCGCGACACTATTGGCGTCCTGGCACGCGGCCAGGGCAAACGAAAACAGCGCCGCCGCCACGACACCACGGCGTGATACGGTCATTCATGTCTCCCCTTCGAAACGGCGGGCATGGTATCAAAAATAAACAGACGATCAACACCATACTATTTTTAGGATCACAGCCCCGTATCGGCCACATCCACGGGCTGATCCAGCAGGTGGAGCAGCGGCACCCCCAAGACATGCCCCCGGCTGGCGGCGGCATCGCTGATCAAGGGGGCCACGGCGGCCCGCCAGGGTGCGGCGACGGCGATGCCGTCATCCAGGGCCAAATCCATATCCAGGGCCAGCAACACATCTTCCAACGTCACCACCCCCGGATCGCGGGACAGCAACAGGCGTTTGCCGACCGTGGGGGCAATCAGTTCCGCCCCGCGCAGACGAGCCAGCACCGAGGACAAATCCCGTTCCGCCACCGCCGTGCGGGCCAGCAGATCGCGCCGGGTCAGGCCAGGCTTGGCCAGACGCGACGCCGCCAGCAAATGGGCCAACACGTCCAGGGCCAGGGTCAGACGACGAATGCCGCGTGCACGCGGTTCCGCCCGATGATACCCCGCCCGCCATTCAGGCAAGGCGGCGGTGATCTCGGCCCCCACCAGGACCACCGCCCAGGACAAAAATGTCCAGAACAGGAAAATAGGCACCGCCGCAACTGCGCCGTACAGGCTGGTATAGGCCTTGGAACTGGCGATGTAGACGCCAAAGCCCCAGCGCAGCCCGGCGAACAGCAAGGCCGACACCACCGCCCCCACCAAAGCATCTGCCAGCCGGACCCGGCGGTTGGGAATGATCACGAACAGAACCGCGAACGCCATGGCGGTCAGCACGGTGGGCAGCGGCAAGGCCACATAGGCCACGGCCTGACGCGCCACATCCCATTGCTTCATGGCGGTGAAATACCCCTGAAGCGACAAGGCCGCCCCCATCAGCAACGGCCCCAGGGTCAGCAAGGTCCAATACACCACCAGACGCGACATGGGGGGGCGGTCGCGGGCCACCCGGAACACCATGTTCAAGGCGCCTTCGATGGTCACCAGCAGCATGACGGCGGTAAAGCCCAGCCCCACGATTCCCGCCGCCGTCAACCGTCCGGCATTGGCGACGAAACGGTTGACCTGAAGCCGCACCGCCTCGCCCACCGCCGGGACGAAATGTTCAAAGGCCAACCCCACCAACTGCTTGCGCACCGGATCGAAAACAGGAAAGGCCGCCAGCATGGCCAGGGCGATGGCCAAAAGCGGCACCAGGGACAAAAGTGAGGTATAAGACAGCGATGCGGCCAGCCGCGACCCCCCGTCCCGGCGGTAGCGTCCAGCCACGTAGCGCAGAAAACCCGCAATTTCCTTGACCGTCCGGGGCAATCCACGTCTGATCATGCCAACACCTTTTCTGCTGTCTTTGCCCTAATGGCAGTTTCGTGTACGATGCCCGCCGCCTTTTTCGGGCCCGTTTTTTGTTATCCCGTGAAGCATACCAAAATACCAATGAATGAAGAGGATCGCATGACCGCACCCACCCCCCTGATGGCCGGCAAAAAAGGCTTGGTGATGGGCGTCGCTAACGACCGTTCCATCGCCTGGGGCATTTCCCAGGCTGTGCGGGCACAAGGGGCCGAACTGGCTTTCACCTATCAGGGCGAAGCCTTGGAAAAGCGGGTCCGTCCCCTGGCCGCCGAAGCTGGGTCCGATCTGGTCATGCCATGCGATGTGGCCGACGAGGCCAGCATCGACCAGGTGTTCGACACCTTGAAGGAACGCTGGGGCAAGCTGGATTTCGTCATCCATGCCATCGGCTATTCGGACAAGGACCAGCTGCGCGGCCGCTATGCCGATACCACGTTGGATAACTTCCAAAAGACCATGCAGATTTCGGTCTTTTCCTTCACCTCGGTCGCCCGCCGCGCCGCCGATCTGATGACCGATGGCGGATCGCTTCTGACCCTGACCTATTACGGCGCCGAACGGGTGATGCCCCATTACAATGTGATGGGCGTGGCCAAGGCGGCGTTGGAAGCCAGCGTCCGTTATCTGGCGGTGGATCTGGGCGGTCAGAACATCCGGGTCAACGCCTTGTCGGCAGGCCCCATGAAGACCCTGGCCGCATCCGGCATCGGCGATTTCCGCTATATGCTGAAGTGGAACGAGTATAATGCGCCGCTGAAGCGCAATGTCACCCTTCAGGATGTGGGCGGCGCCGGGCTTTACCTGCTGTCCGATCTGTCTTCCGGCGTGTCCGGGGAATGCCATCATGTGGATTGCGGCTATCACGTCGTCGGCATGAAGGCGGTGGACGCCCCAGACATCACGGTGGCCTGATCATGGCGGGCAACGGCTTCGGGCAATCCCTGCGGTTCACCACCTTCGGCGAAAGCCATGGCCCCGCCATCGGCTGTGTCATCGACGGGGTGCCCCCCGGCCTGCCCCTGACCGAAGCCCAGATCCAGCCCTGGCTTGACCAACGCAAGCCAGGGCAGAACCGCTTCACCACCCAGCGGCGCGAAGCCGATGAGGTGCGCATCCTGTCCGGCGTGTTCGAAGGTGTCACCACCGGCACCTCCATCGGCCTGCTGATCGACAATACCGACCAGCGGTCCAAGGATTACGGCGACATCAAGGACACGTTCCGCCCCGGCCATGCCGATTGGGTGTACGAACAAAAATACGGCCTGCGCGATTACCGTGGCGGTGGGCGATCCAGTGCGCGGGAAACCGCCATGCGCGTCGCCGCCGGTGCGGTGGCCCGGCAAATCCTGGATCATCTGGTGCCCGGCGGCGTGCTGATCCGGGGCGTGATGACCCAGATCGGCCCCCACGCCATCGACCGCGCCCGCTGGGATTGGGACCAGCGCGGCGAAAACCCGTTCTGGTGCCCCGATGCCCAGGTGGCCCAGGATTGGGCCGATTATCTGGACCATATCCGCAAGGCCGGGTCATCCATCGGCGGCGTGGTCGAAGTGGTGGCCCAGAATATTCCCGTAGGATTGGGCGAGCCGGTCTATGACAAGCTGGACGCCGATCTGGCCAAGGCGATGATGAGCATCAACGCCGTCAAAGGCGTGGAAATCGGCGAAGGCTTCGCCGCCGCCGCCCTGACCGGCGAAGAGAATGCCGACCAGATGCGCATGGGCAATGACGGTCAGGTCCTGTTCCTGTCCAACCATGCAGGCGGCATCCTGGGCGGTATTTCCACCGGCCAGGACGTGGTGGTACGGCTGGCGGTCAAACCCACCAGTTCCATCCTGACCCCGCGCCAAAGCGTGGACCGCAACGGCAATAATATTGATGTCAGCACCAAGGGGCGGCACGACCCCTGCGTCGCCATCCGCGCCGTGCCGGTGGCCGAAGCCATGATGGCTTTTACCATCGCCGACCATCTGTTGCGGCACCGGGGACAGTGCGGGGGGAAATAACCCCCCCTATTCGCCCAGCCCAGGCCGACCGCGTGGGGGAAAGCCGGTTTTGCCCCGCATCTCGCGTTCATATTCCAGCGACCAGCGCACATTGGGATAGGCCAAGTCGTCCCAAGGAATTTCATCCCAGGCGAACAAGTCCACCTCCAGACTTTCCGGCCCGGCGGCGAAATCGGGGGATGTCATGGCCGCCCGATAGATCATGTGCACCTGGCTGATTTCCGGGATGGAATAAATCGCCAGCAGGGCATCAATGCGGGCGGTGGCCCGCGCCTCTTCCCAGACTTCGCGCAAGGCACCCTGTTCGGTGGTTTCGTTCAATTCCATGTACCCCACCGGCATGGTCCAGAAACCGCGCTGGGGTTCGATGGCCCGGCGGCACAGCAGATAGCGGCCATCCCAGGTGCAGACGGCCCCCACGATCACCTTGGGGTTTTCATAAACGATATAACCGCAATCGCCGCAAACAAGACGCTCGCGGTCGTCGCCATCGGGTTTCATGCGGATGGACGGGCCTTTGGAAGTCATGGGGCCAGTGTGCAGAAGCCCGGCCCCGGCGGCAAGGCCAAAGCGTCGTGACCTCTCCATGAAAGACCGTCAGCGTTTCCGCCCGCCGCCCCGCACATGCTGGGTGGCAAAGGGCTTTTTTCCGCCGGCAGGAACAGGCTGGTGCCGCCGCCCCTCGCGTCCTTCGGGCGGAATCAAGTGGTGGGCACCGGGGCCGATCAGATCGGCCCGGCCCATGCGCTTCAGCGCATCCCGCAGGATCGGCCAGTTTTCCGGGTCATGATAGCGCAGGAACGCCTTATGCAACCGGCGTTGGCGATCCCCCTTGGCCGAAAACACTTCGTCCCCGCCCTGATGCCGCACCGGACGCAGGGGATTGTGGCCCGAATGGTACATGGCGGTGGACAGCGACATGGGCGACGGCAGGAAGGTTTGAACCTGATCGGCGCGAAAGCCGTTGCGCTTCAGCCACAGGGCCAAATTCATCATGTCCCGGTCGGTGGTGCCGGGATGGGCGGCGATGAAATAGGGGATCAGATATAATTTCTTACCCGCCGCCTGGGCCGCCTGATCGAACATCTGTTTGAAGCGGTCATAGGCACCCATGCCCGGCTTCATCATTTTCGACAACGGCCCATCTTCCGTATGTTCAGGGGCGATCTTCAGATAGCCGCCCACATGATGGGCCACCAATTCGCGCACGTAATCGGGGCTGCGGATGGCCAGATCGTACCGCACCCCCGATCCGATGCTGATGCGCTTGACCCCTGGCACGGCGCGGGCCTTGCGATACAGCGTCACCAGCGGGCCATGATCGGTTTCCAGATTGCGGCAGATATCCGGGTAGACACAGGACGGGCGGCGGCACACCGATTGGATTTTCGGGTCCTTGCAGTTCAGCCGCCACATATTGGCGGTAGGGCCGCCCAAATCGGAAATCGCCCCGGTAAACCCCTTGGTCTTATCGCGGATTTCACCGATTTCCCGCAAGATGGAGGCTTCCGACCGGCTTTGAATCACCCGACCTTCATGTTCGGTGATGGAACAGAACGAACAGCCGCCGAAACAGCCACGCATGATGTTGACGGAAAAACGGATCATCTCCCATGCGGGGATACGGGCATCGCCATAGACGGGATGGGGGGCGCGGGCATAGGACAGATCGTACACCCCGTCCAATTCCGGGGTGGAAAGCGGGATGGGCGGCGGATTGACCCAGATATGGCGTTCGCCATGACGCTGAACCAGGGGCCGGGCATTGCCGGGATTGGCCTCCAGATGCAGGGCGCGGGATGCATGGGCATAAAGCACCGGATCGGCGCACAAATCTTCGTATGAGGGCAACCGCACCACCGCCCGATCCGTGGCTGCCCGCAGGGGGTCGGGGCCGTCTTCGGTGATATGGCTCCAATCCAATGTTTCCCAACCATCGGGAATTTGGTTGCGGATGATGGCGGTGCCACGGATATCGTCCATCTGGCGGATGGCTTCCCCCGCCTTGGCCCGGCGGGCGATTTCGATCACCGCCCGCTCGCCATTGCCGTAAACCAGAATATCCGCCTTGGCATCCAGCAAGACCGAGCGGCGGATTTTATCCGACCAGTAATCGTAATGGGCGACGCGGCGCAATGATGCTTCGATCCCGCCCAGGACAATGGGCACATCCTTGAACGCTTCGCGGCAACGCTGGGCATAGACCAGTACGGCGCGGTCGGGACGCTGCCCGCCCTGACCGTCGGGGGTATAGGCGTCATCGCTGCGGATGCGCCGGTCCGAGGTATAGCGGTTGACCATGGAATCCATGTTGCCGCCGGTCACCCCGAAAAACAGCCGGGGCCGACCCAGGGCGGCAAAGGCGTCGGCATTGCTCCAATCCGGTTGGGCGATGATGCCGACACGCAGGCCCTGGGCTTCCAGGACCCGGCCGATGATGGCCATGCCGAAACTGGGATGGTCGATATAGGCGTCACCGGTGACCAGAACGATATCACAGGCATCCCACCCCAAACGGCCCATTTCGGCCAGGGACATGGGCAGGAAGGGGGCGATCGGGGGAATGGCGGAAGTCATGGCGCTTCATATCGTCCGCCCGCGCGCAGATTGCAAGCGGGGGATTGATCAGGACGGCGTGCTTTGGCTCCACATGGCATCAAACATGGCAGCCTGGAAGGCGGCGAATTCGGCGCTGTCGATGATCAGCCCATAGCTTTCGCGCGCGGACGAGATCAGACAGACCTTGTTCCCGTAAACAAAGCAAGTCATGGCCAAGCTGTGTTCCTTGGGCGCATAGCGCAATTCGCGCAAATATTCCTGACTGGATGGCCAGATGGGGACGATGTCCCGGTCCTGGGACCGGATCACCTGTAAACGAATGCCCCGGCGGGCGCGTTCGCGCAAATACGCCTCCATTTCATCCAATCCCGGCTCGGCCATCAATTCCCGCATGGACAAGGTGGCGCGCAACAGCGTGTCATCGCCCGACAACGTGTCCCACAAGGTAGTGCGAATCCCCTCGGACCCAGGGTGAAAGCGCACATTGGGCTGGCCGCTTTGGTGGTTATACATGGACCGAAGCACCGGCATGACATCTTCCATCATCTGGCGCTTGGCTTCGATCCGTTCCAGCAAGACACCGGGTTCCTGAGCGATCACCAGCCGTTTCTTGCCGTGATCGACAAATTTCACCAATCCCTCTGCCTCTAATTTCGCCAGGGCGTCATGGGCGGTGGTGCGGGCCAGCCCGGCCTGGGCCGCCACATCGGTGACCGAACTGCCGCTTAGGCTGATGGCGGTCAGATACAGCTTGTACAAGGTCCCGGAAATTCCAATCCGGGCCAGTTTTTCCTCAAGATTCACCGTGTCGGCTCCCTGGTGCCCTTGGGTGGGAAGATGGCCGATTTCCCCCGGCTTGTCTATCGTCGGAAAATTCCGACAAACACCACAACCACCGATCAATATCATTAATTTTTATACTTGTATTTATCCACATAATCGCCGATTTGATTAATAGATAGGCAGATTTGCACTGTTTTTGACCATTTTTTCCAGCAGAATTGAATTGACGGAAATCTCCGACGGATGCAGCATCAGGACAACGGAATTGCCCCACGGCCCCCTGCGGCGCCCTGGGAGGTACAGGAGGTGTCATGACCGACAATGCCGCAACAACCACCATTCCCCTTGTCCAGACACCACCGCGCCGCCGCCGCCCTGGTCTTCTGACTCGCCGTCCGGTCCGCTCCGCCTTGGGGCTGGCGGGTTTTTTCGCATTCTGGCAAGCGGTGACCGGGTTGGGCATCGTGGACAGTTTTTTGCTGCCGACCCCCGTGGCCGTGGCCGTGGCCATGTGGGACATGGCCCTGGACGGATCGTTGTGGGTCCATCTGGGGGCCAGCCTGTGGCGGGTGGCCGTGGGCTTTTTCATGGCCTGCGCCGTCGGCATGGTGCTGGGCCTGGCCTGCGGCTGGTGGCGCGCCTTGTCCGATTACGTCCGCCCGGTGGTGGAAGCCCTGCGCCCGGTTCCGCCCCTGGCCTGGATTCCCATTACCATCCTGTGGTTTGGATTGGGGGATGCCGCATCGTATTTCCTGGTATTCCTGGGCGCGGTCTTTCCGGCATTCGTCGCCACCTATACCGCCGTGCGCGGTCTGGACCGCAACCAGATGAACGCCGCCCTGTGCCTGGGGGCCACGCCATGGATGCTGTTCTGGGACGTGTTAATTCCGGCATCCCTGCCCATCATCCTGCCGGGTCTGCGCATTGCCTTGGGCGTCGGCTGGATGTGCGTGGTCACGGCTGAACTGATCGCCGCCCAGACCGGCCTGGGTTATCTGATCCAACAATCCCGCATGCTGTTTCAGATCAACAACGTGGTGGCTGGCATGGTGACCATCGGCCTGGTCGGGTTTGCCATGTCCGCCTTGCTGGAATGGGTCGAACGCCGCGTCAACAAATGGGCACCGTCCGAACGCGGTTAATGCCAATACGGCAAGAGCCAGGGGTTTCGACGAAATCCACCCGGCTTATCGCCCGGCTCTGATCACTGCATCTCGGGATAAGGGAGTAGCGGAAAATGGCTAATGCAGCCCAGGATATCACCGTCGCCCATAGCGGTGCCGATGCCCACCAAATCGACATCCGTGCCGTGGGAAAAGTCTATAGCAGCAAGACCGAAGGCGACCCGGTGATTGCCCTGGACGGGGTCAACCTGTCCATCCGCCGGGGCGAGTTCATTTCCCTGCTGGGTCCGTCGGGATGCGGCAAATCCACCTTGCTGAGCATCATCGCCGGCTTTCAATCGGCATCGCACGGCCAGATCGTGCAAAGCGGCCACACCATCACCAAGCCCGATCCGTCCCGCACGGTGGTCTTTCAGGATTATGCCCTGTTCGGCTGGATGACCATTCAGCAGAATGTGGAATTCGGGCTGAAGGCCAAGGGCATGGGCAAGACCCAGCGGGCCGAAATCGCCAAATCCCTGATTAATCTGGTCCATCTGACCGGGTTCGAGGACAAATACCCCCATCAGATTTCCGGCGGCATGAAGCAGCGCGCCGCCATCGCCCGCGCCCTGGCCCCCGACCCCGACATCTTGTTGATGGATGAACCCTTTGGCGCGCTGGACGCCCAGACCCGCGTGCTGCTGCAAGAAGAGATTGCCCGCATTTCATCGGAATCCGGAAAAACGGTGATTTTCGTCACCCACGGCATCGACGAAGCCGTGTTCCTGGCCGACCGGGTGGTGGTGATGAGCCCCCGCCCCGGCCGGGTCCGCGAGGAAGTCCACGTCCCCCTGCCCCGCCCCCGCACCGCCGAAATGCGGTCTGACCCGTGGTTCGTGTCCACGGTGAACCAGCTTTGGGAAACGCTGAAGCCTGATTGGCAAAAAGGAGAGTAATCCCATGACCATTTCCCTGTCGCGCCGCCGCTTTGGCCAATTGTCCGCCGCCTGCGCCGCCGGCGCCTTGTTCGCCAAGCCCGCCATCATCAGGGCCGCCGAATTGGACACGGTGAAAATGTGCTGGTTCAACACCACCACGGTTTCGGCCCAGATCGCCCATGTGCTGATGCGGACCGACATTGCCGCCCGCAACGGCCTGAAAATGGACATGATCCAGTTGAATGCCTCGCCCGCCATCAGCGAAGCACTGGTATCCGGGGCCGGTGACATCGGCACCTTGTCGGATTTCGCCGCCGTGACCACCATGGCCATCGGCGCCCCGGTGACCACCGTGGCGTCGCAAGCCCTGTTCCGGTCGGCGGTGCTGACCACCACCAAATCGGGGATCACCGATATTGCCGGGCTGAAGGGCAAACAGGTTTACGGCACATTCGGCATCACCGCCTTTCAAAACGCCCAGGAAGCCATGCTGAAAGCCGGATTGGTCCCCGGCAAGGACATGACCTTCGTGAATGTGGGACCGGCAGAACTGGCCGATGCGGTGGGATCACAGCGCATCGACGCCTTTTTCACCTATGACCCGTTCGTCACGTTCTTTGAAAATTCCGGCCATGCCAAGGTGGTATCGCAAAATCTGACCCCGGTTGTGGCCCTGACCGCCAATAACCGTTTTGTCACCCAGCGCCCCGACGTCCTGAAGCGCTTTTTGCTGGCCAATTCCCAAGCCCTGTTCTTCGCCAGCCAAAATCACGATCTGGTCAATGGCTGGTTCCGGTCGCTGGAACCGGCAAAGAACATCCCCCTGGAGGTTCTGGAACGCGCATCCAGCTATGATCCGGCCTGGAATGCCAAAAACTTTTCCGACATCCACGCCACCTTGTCACCCCAGCAGATCGACAAAATGCACACCTTGGGCAAATGGGGTGTCGAAGCGAAATTGCTGCCCCGCATTCCCGATGTTCCCGCCCTGGTCAACACCGCCCTGGCCAGCCAGGTGGATGCCCAGGCCGCCGCCCAGGGTTTCGACCCCAAGACGGTCAAGATCACCGGTTGATCCTGCCGACACACAACAGGGACGCTCAGCCATGACGTTTCCCGGACCCACCATGCAGGCGGCCCCGGACGGGCCGCCTGCCGCCACCCGGCATTTCGATTTCCGCGCCATGCCGGCCCCCGACCGCTACCGGCTGTTGGCATCCACCATCATGCCCCGCCCCATCGCCCTGGTGGTGACCGTATCCGCCCAAGGCGTGATCAACGCCGCGCCTTTTTCTTTTTTCAACCTGTTCGGATCGGATCGTCCGGTGGTCGCCTTGGGGATTCTAAGCCGCGATGGCCAACCCAAGGACACCAGCAGCAATATCTTGGCCACGCGGGAATTCGTGGTCAATCTGGTGCCCTATTCCCTGGCTCCGGCCATGAACATCACCTGTGTGGACGCACCGCCATCGGTGGATGAAATCCAATTGGCCGGACTGACCACCGCCCCCAGCCTGGGCGTCACCCCGCCCCGCCTGGCCCAATCGCCGGTGGCATTCGAATGCCGGTTGCTGCACAGCCTGGAAACCGGCCCGGCCCAATGGCTGATGGTGGGCGAGGTGCTGCACGCCCACATCGCCGCCACGGTTCTAAGCGGTCCCGCCGACCGTCCCCGCATCGACGCCGCCGCTCTGGATCTGATCGGGCGCATGCATGGTCCATCCGCCTATACCCGCACCCATGACCTGTTCGACATGCCCCGCCCTGTCTGGACCAATGATCAAGCCCAGGACCTTGCGCCTGGGGAAAGGAAAGACTGACATGACCACCATCAAGGTCGCCGCCGTCCAGGCCGCCACCATCCCTTTCGACGCCCAGGCCGCCACCAGCCGCGCCTGTGGTCTGATCGCCCAGGCCGCCGCCACCGGCGCCACTTTGGCGGTCTTTCCCGAAGCCTTTATCGGCGGCTATCCGAAAGGTCTGGATTTCGGATGCAGCATCGGCCAGCGCACCGCCGACGGCCGCAGCGATTTCACCCGCTATGTCAAAGGGGCGGTCGCCGTGCCGGGACCGGAAGTGGATCAATTGGTGGATGCCTGCGCCCGTCATGATCTGCACGCGGTCATCGGCGTGATCGAACGCGACGGCACCACCCTTTACTGCACATCCTTATACCTGTCGCCATCGGGATTGCTGGCCAAACACCGCAAGGTCATGCCCACCGGATCGGAACGGCTGGTCTGGGGGTTTGGCGACGCGTCCACCCTGGCGGTGGTGGACACCCCGCTGGGCCGATTGGGCGGAGCCATCTGCTGGGAAAACTACATGCCGCTGCTGCGGGCCGCCTTTTATGCCAAGGGCGTGCAGATTTGGGCCGCCCCCACGGCGGATGACCGGGAAAGCTGGGTCGCCACCATGCGCCATATCGCCATGGAAGGACGCTGTTTCGTCATCGGCGCCTGTCAGGTCATGCGCCGGTCGGATTTTCCCGAAGATTACGCATCCCGCATCGACGCCGCCCCCGATGACTGGCTGATGCATGGCCGCTCGGTAATCGTCGGTCCGCTGGGTCAGGTTCTGGCCGGGCCATTGGTGGATCAGGACGGGATATTGACCGCCGATATCGACCTTGACGACATCATCGGCGCCAAACTGGATTTCGACGCGGTGGGACATTACGCCCGCCCGGATCTGTTCAACCTGACCGTATCCAGCCAAACACAACGCCCGGTGGATTTCACCGCGACATCAAAGCCCACCGAACCCGCCGCCGCCTGACCGATGACCACATCCCCCGGTAGGCGCGGCAAAGCCGCCCCCGCCGGGGGATGAACACATTGCCAATCCGGGATCACCGACCGAACAGGGATCCGGGATTGATGGGCAGGGCCGATCCGCCCGAAGACGATCCGCTGCCCCCGCCGGTCACGCCTTTCAACGCATTATCCACCGCGCCCTTGGCTTGTCCCTTCAGCATGGCTTCCAGATCGGGGCGGAAGGTCGGCTTGTCCCAGCTTCCTTCGACGATAACCGGCACGGACAGGCCGGTCAGATCGGATTTTCCGCCCTGCCCTTCCAGGCTGGCCACCGCCTTGGGGGTAATCCGGTAATGCTGGGTCCGGGGCGGCATTTCCACCGTGCCGGTGCCTTCCACCCGCAACAACGGCGATTTCAGCGCCAAATCGGTATTGGAGACAATGCCCGAGGCGATGGTGAAGGTGCCGCCCAATTCGGCGAAATCGGTTTTCTGGGACCCGCCGCTATTGGAAAAGGAACTGGTGACGTTGCGGACCATTTCCGCCAGATTGATCCCCTTGATGGCGCCATCGGTGAAGGTCAGCGCCCCCTTGCCGCCCAGGGACGAAATCAGCGCACGCTGGCTTTTCCCCCGGCCCGACACCTGGATCTGGCCATTGGCGGTGCCCGCCAGCCGGTCGAACGCGGCGGCATCGGTCAGGAACGGTTCCGCCGCCAGATTTTTCAGGCTGAAACTGGCATCCAAACCCACGCCGGGCTGACTGCCATCCACCGCCAGGCGACCGGTGGCATTGCCTTGGTACAAATCCAGCTTGGACAGATCGGCGGTCAATTTACCCCCGGCCAAGCCGAGCTTCAGAGCGCTTTGGCCAATCTTGATTTTCTGGATCAGGATCGACCCGGCGGACAAGGCCAAATCCACATCGGCGCTTTTCAGGGCCGACAGGTCGATGGCGGCATCGCTCCAATCGCCCGTACCGCCCGATTTGGTCCCGGCGGCGCCGGATTGTTCCGGCGGCAGATAGGGGTTCACATCCAGGGCATCCACCGCCAGACTTCCCTTGATGGACGGGCGGGCGCCACCGGTATCGACGGCCAAATCACCCTTGCCCTTGATCGCATCCAGCGACAGCGCCACCTGGGACAGCGCCACCTTGGCCCCGTCCACCGCCAGCTTGCCCTGAAGCGAGAACGGCCCCAGCCCATTGCCCGGCACGTCCAGCGGCTTGCCCGTGACCCATTGGGCCAGACCGCGCACCGACGGCACCGACAGGTCCAGATCGCCCTTGACCGCGCTCCCCTGCACCTCGCCCTTCAGTCCCAGCTTGACCGCATCGGACGACACCGCCAGATCAAGCCCGGATGCCGTCCCGTCCAGCACGGCGGCGGGTTTTGCCACCCCCACCTGGAAATCCACGGCCTTGCCCCGCCATTTGGCCCCGCCCTTGGCGGTCAACGGGCTGTCCAGGTGCTTCAGGGTCAGGGAAAGATTGATGCCGTCCACCTCTTCCTTGGTGCCGGCCTTGCCGTCCAGATAGGTCAGTCGGCCATTGCTGATGCGCACATCCCCTAAGGACAGATCCTTCAGAGCGTCAACACCCGTGCCCTTGTTGGCGCCATCGGTGGAAGCGGCTGCCTGGGACTTGCCGTTATTGAACACCCAATTGGCCCGGCCCTGGCGGTCCACTTCCAAGGTGATCACCGGATCAACCAGCACAAAACTGTCCACTTCGACCTTGCCGGACAGCAGCGGCATCAGTTTCAGCCGCACATCCAAGGCGCCCAGGCGGACCATGTCCTTGCCCTGGAATCCGGCCGGATTGGACAGGGCCACATTGGCCACCTGCACCCCGAGCGAGGGAAAAACCGACGCCGACACCTTCCCGTCGATGACCAGATCACGGCCTGTAGCCGCCTTGACCTGGGACACCGCCTCTTGGCGGATTCGGTCAACAGGTATCAGCGATGGCAGAATGGCGGCGGCACCGGCCAGCCCCACCACCACCACACCCACCGTAATCAGCGCGGCTTTTTTCATGGTTTTTCCTCTCGCATTGCGGAATCGGCTATTTGTTGTAGCCGTTATGGCGCCGGGGCGCCACCCAGCGAAAACCAACTTTCAATCAATCGGCGCGAAATGGAAACCGGCGTGGACAAAAACAGCCCGGCGCCGTTATCTCGGTGACGGTCATCGAACAAGGTGGCGATATCGTCGCGGCTGAACCAGCGGGCATCTTCCAATTCGGCATGATCCGGGCGCAGTTCGCCCCCTTCGGCACGGGCGAAAAAGCCCATCATCAAGGATGATGGAAAGGGCCAAGGCTGACTGCCCGCATACCGGACCTGCCCGGCGGCGATCCCCGTTTCCTCGTGCACTTCCCGGATGACCGCCTGTTCCGGGGTTTCCCCCGGTTCGATGAATCCGGCCAGGACCGACCATTGCCCCTTGGGCCACGATGCTTGCCTGCTCAGCAAGATACGGCCCAGATCATCTTCCACCGCCATGATCACCGCCGGATCGGTGCGGGGATAATGGGGCTGGCCGCATTGGGGATTGGTGCAGCGGCGCATGTGTCCGCCTTCGCCCGGCAGCGTGGCGGCGCCGCACCAGCCGCAAAACCGCGCCCGGCGGTGCCACAGCACCAGACCGCGGGCATAAGCGGCCAACCCGGCATGATCGAATGGCAGGCGCAAGGCGGCAGTCCGCAGGCCCATCCACTGCCGCCCCGGCGCGGCCAGGGCCGGATCATCGCCATCCAAGGGCAAATCAGCGGCGAACACAGCCCCCCCCTGGGGGGTCACCCCCAGAAACACCGTGATCACGGCCTGTTGGCGCAGGGCCAAAGCCTCGCCGCCGCTGATCAGAGCGCAGCCTTGCGCATCCACCAGCCCATCTTCCCCCCGCATCAGCAAAAGCCGGGTGCGGTCATCCTGCCAAAAGGCGTCCAAGGCGGATGGCTGGTCCCGCAAATCGTGACGGCGATCCAGCGAAGCCGCGGAAAACAACAAAGGCGATACCAGCGAAGACATGGCGATTATCCGGGAAAGACCGACGACCGCGAAGCATGGCACGTCGCCTCCCCCCCTCTCAAGCAGGACGATGGCAAGACAACACCAAGACCGTCGGCACCGTCCGGGAATTAAGCACAGGCCATCGCGAGTTAAGCACACCCTTCACCATGGAAAAGACGATTGCTCTTTTCCTTAGGCTTAGGAAGAATGCCAAAGGGGGTAGGATGATGACCGATACGCAAGCCGTTCTGGACGCGATTTTAGATAATGTACGCGACGCTATCGCCTTGGCCGATGGCGACAGACAACTTTTGATGGTCAACAAGGCGCTTGAAACCTTGTTGGGTATTCCCGCCCATGAACTGAAGAACGGCACATCCCCCCATGGACGCCAGGCCCTGGACACCCTGACCGCCGCCTTCAGCAAGGCCGATGCCGGTTTGTGGCAGGGGCGGGTGCAGTGCGGCGACGGCCAGGAACGCCCCTTTCAACTGGTTACCACCGCCATCAACAGCGCCGCCGCCTACCCCGATACATTCCTGGGCATCTTGCGGCCCACCACCTTGCCCGCCGAAAGCGAAAGCGAAAGTGAAAACGCCCGCTTCGGCCATGACGAACTGACCGGCCTGCCCAACCGCGATATTTTCATGGACCGCGTGGACCGGTCGTTGGTCCTGGCCAATCGCGGCCATGGATCGGTTGCGTTGCTGATCATGGGGCTGGACCGCTTTACCCTGGTCAACGATGCCTTGGGACACGGCGCCGGTGACCGCCTGCTGATCGAAGTGGCCCGCCGCCTGCGCCAGTGCATCCGCGAAACCGATACGGTGGTGCGGCTGGGGGGCGACAAATTCGCCCTGGTCATGAATATCGCCACCATGGATGACAGCGTCATCGTGGCGGAAAAGGTGTTAAGCGTGGTGAACGAGCCGTTCCCCATGGACGGCCAGGATGTAGTGGTCACCTTTTCCATCGGCATCGCCGTCTATCCGCAAGATGCCAGCAATGGCGAATCGTTGATCAAACGGGCGGAAAACGCCCTGCATTACGCCAAGACATCCGGGCGCAATCAATATCAGTTCTTTTCCAAGGACATGAACACCCGTGCCCGCGCCCGCCTGGACCTGGAAGCGCGCATGCGCCGGGCCTTGGCCGATAATGAATTCGTCGTCTATTACCAGCCCAAGGTTTCCGCCGACAGCAACAAGGTGGTGGGGGCCGAAGCCCTGATCCGCTGGCAAGATCCCGAACGCGGCATGATCCCCCCCAGCGAATTCATCCCGGTGGCGGAAGAAACCGGGCTGATCGAACAGGTCGGCGCCTGGGTGCTGGAAGAAACCTGCCGCCAGAACAAGACATGGCAGGACAAGAAGCTGAACCCGGTCCGTATTTCCGTCAATGTCTCGGCCCGCCAGTTCCGTGCCCGGTCGTTGACCGAAACGGTTGACCGCGTTTTGCGGGAAACCGGGCTGGATGCCCGGTGGCTGGAATTGGAAATCACCGAAAGCATGCTGATGAACGACGTGGAAAGCGCGGTCAGCAAGATGAACGCCCTGCGCGACATGGGGGTGGGGCTATCCATTGACGATTTCGGCACCGGCTATTCGTCGCTCAGCTATCTGGGCCGCTTTCCCATCACCACCTTGAAGATTGACCGCGCCTTTATCTCGGACGTGGACACCAATCCCAAGACGGCGGAAATCGCCCGCGCCATCATCGGCCTGTCACGCGGGTTGAACCTGGATGTGGTGGCGGAAGGGTGCGAAGTGATCGAACACGTCCAATTCCTGCGCGATCACGGATGCCACACCATCCAGGGATTTTTCTATTCCCGCCCGGTGCCCGCCGACGCCTTTGAACAAATGCTGCGCGACGGGATCGTCGTCCACAAACCGTGATTTAACCGTCCACCCTATGAACGGCCTTCAGCGTCGCTTGCTCGGCCTCCGTCAGCCACTCCTGGCGATGTCCTTTGGGGCGGTCGAACAGAGGCCATCCCCCCTTCGGCAGTATAGCGCAGCACGGCATCCCGGATGCGCTTGACACCCCATGCCCGCCGCCACAACAAATAGACCACCGGTGGTGAAAGGCATGTCCCGACCCGTCCCAGTGGACCACACATCATCATCACCCTGATTTCTATTATAATACAAGGCCGGGGCGATCAAGCTGGCGCACACGAAAATCGCCGACCTCAAACAGCACCATCCCGATGCCGCCGCCATTCTGGAAAAGCAGCTTGGGGCTTATCTGGCCCATCCGGCATCGGTTCCCGCCTTGCTGCGCCTGGATGAGGTCAAGGCTTTCCTGGATGCCGGGTCCGATTTTGCAAATTACGCGAACATGCTGTCAGGTGCCCTGGACACCGGCGCAGTCTGGGCCAGTGGAACGCCGCATTTTGCCGCAAAGGCTGTCGCGGCGGGCGCAACGGCGCTGTCCGGGGCATTGGGTGTCTCGGCCCTGCTTCATGAAGGCCCCCGTCAACAAAGCCAAGCCGAGTTGGACCGGCGTCACGAACAACGCCACCGCCATCTCAGCGGGGAAAATGACAAGCGGTCAGGCCGATAAT
>JAYSBF010000006.1:0-94591 GCA_041915545.1 Magnetospirillum sp.
CGCGGCTGGGCGACCGCCCAGACCCGTTTGGAGGCGCAGCCTCCAAGCCTCCAGTTTCTTTTTCTTTCAAAGAGTTAGAAATCTGGAGGGTTCGGGAGGCTGTGCCTCTCGATTGGGGGATCGGGGGTAAATGCCCCCGAAAGAGGGTTTTTCCGCACCCTGTTAAAGCGGATTTCGACCTCATGGGGTCGAGATCCGCGATAAAGCCTGCGCGGCGCCTGAGCGTCGGGGGAGGGCGGAATTTTGCCACGATCCCCGGTTTTGATAATGACGGCGACTATTCGTCCGGCCTTTTGGGATAGAGGGGTTCCATGCTTCCATTTTCTTTCGCCCGCCATTTGGGGGCGGTTGTGTTGGCCGTGGCCATGATGGCGGCCGGGGCGCCGGACCAGGCGGATGCCGCGCCGCGCAAGCCGGTTCTGTCCGCCCAAGACCGCGAGGATATCACCCGCGTCGAACAATATCTGAACAGCATCAGCACGCTGAAAGCCCATTTCCTGCAAATTTCCGCCAATGGCGGGCAGGTGGAGGGCACGGCGTTCCTGTCCCGGCCCGGACGGCTGCGCCTGCAATACGATCCGCCCAGCCCGCTTTTGATGGTGGCCGATGGCAGCTTCCTGATCGTCCACGACAAGGAATTGGGCGAACCCAGCTACATCCCCCTGGATTCGACCCCCGCCGGGGTTCTGGTCCGGCAAAATGTGCAGTTGGACGGCAAGGATGTGACGGTGACCAAGGTGACCCGCCAGCCGGGGGTGTTGTCGGTGTCGCTGGTGCAAAGCGACGATCCCGGCCAGGGGGAATTGACCCTGATCCTGTCCGAAAGCCCGCTGACCCTGCGCCAGTGGCGGGTGGTGGACGCCCAAGGGGCCACCACGTCGGTATCGCTGTACCAGGCGCAGACCGGGGTGAAGCTGGACCCCAAACTGTTTGAATTCAAAAATCCCCACATGGCCAAACCATTGCGGGATGACCAGTAAAGGAATGCGCTCGGCGCATGGCTGATATGCCTTTTTGCATATGGTGGCCGCCGGATCGCAACCCCATCTGGGAGTCAGCAAGGCCGGGACTGCAACGGTCCCGCCTCCTGCGGAAGCGGTTTCCCCTGCCGCATTCCGCAGCTCCGCAAGGAGCGAGGGAGGGCGCTGGGTATTCCCCCTGACCCAGCGCCCTCCCCCTTCAAGAGTGCAAAGTGCCACGGTAAGGTACGCCCGGCCACCCCCCTGAGGCCGGGCGTTTCCTTGTGGCCCTTCCCAAGACCCCATCACTCTTCCCCTGCGAGGCATCGTGCGTCTGGTAACCTGGAACATCAATTCTATCCGTCTGCGGTTTGATCTGTTGCGTCAGGTCGCCGCGCTTCTGACCCCCGATGTGATCTGTTTGCAGGAAACCAAGGTCACCGACGATCTGTTCCCGCTGGCCGATTGCCAGGCATTGGGCTTTCCCCATGTCGCCTTTCGCGGCATGAAGGGCTATAACGGCGTGGCGATCCTGTCGCGTTTTCCCATCGAGGATGTGCGGCGCCCCACATGGTGTGACCGCGACGATTGCCGCCATCTGGCCGGGCGGATCAATGGGGTGGATGTGCATTGCCTGTACGTACCTGCGGGCGGCGACATCCCCGACCCCGATGCCAATCCAAAATTCGCCCACAAACTGGATTTCCTGCGCCAATTGACGGCCTGGTACGGCGACGGGACATCGGCAACCGGCCCGATGATCCTGGTCGGCGATTTCAATATCGCCCCGTTGGAAACCGATGTGTGGTCCCACAAACAATTGCTGGGCGTGGTCAGCCACACCCCGATCGAGGTGGATTTGCTGGCGGGCTGGCAATCATCGGGGGGATTCGTCGATGCCATGCGTCAGATGATCCCACCCGAAGAGCGGCTGTACACATGGTGGAGTTACCGATCCGCGGATTGGACCAAAAATGACCGGGGCCGCCGCCTGGATCACGTCTGGGTCACGCCCGATCTGGCCCCGTCGGTCCGGTCGGTGCTGGTGGCCAAGGAATGCCGAAGCTGGCCCCAGCCATCGGACCATGTCCCCGTACTGGTGGAGTTGGACATCCCCTTGGGATGAGTGATACTTGCTTCAGAAAGTTCCGATCCAAGGTCGGAACTTTTCTGTAGAGCGTATTTCGACCGCATCGGGTCGGAAATACGCGATTAGCAGGGTGCGGAAAAACCCTCTTTCGGGGGCATTTGCTCCCGAACCCTCCAGATTTCTAACTCTTTGAAAGAAAAAGAAACTGGAGGTTTGGTGGCTGCGCCTCCACACGGGTCTGGGCGGTCGCCCAGCCGCGAAGCGGAGTTTTTCCGCACCCTGCTAATACCAAATCCCGGTGAGTGAAACTCATAGGGATTTGGTTAGGCCCAATGGGCCGCATGCCGGTTCCACAAGCCGGAAACTCATGGAACCGGTATGATTTGGGGTGCTTGGTTTCGATATTACGCTTGATCGAACAAAGCGGTGGACAGATAGCGTTCGGCGAAGCTGGGCACGATGGCCACGATCAGCTTGCCGGCATTTTCCGGGCGGTTCCCCAGTTCCAAAGCAGCGGCCAGGGCGGCGCCCGAGGAAATGCCCACCGGAATGCCTTCCAATTTGGCGGCCTTGCGGGCGGTGGCAAAAGCGGTTTCATTGCCGATTTGCAGGATTTCGTCAATGATACCGCGATCCAGGATGTCGGGGACAAAGCCTGCACCGATGCCTTGGATCTTGTGCGGGCCGGGGGCGCCGCCGGACAGGACCGGGCTGTCTTCCGGTTCCACCGCGACCACCTTCAGGCCGGGCTTGCGCGCCTTCAAGGCCCGGCCCAGGCCGGAAATGGTGCCGCCGGTCCCGACGCCGGACACGATGATGTCCACCTTGCCATCGGTATCCTTCCAGATTTCTTCGGCGGTGGTCTGTTCGTGAATGGTCGGGTTGGCGGCATTCTTGAACTGTTGCAGGATGACCGAACCGGGGATTTCACCTTGCAGGCGTTCGGCTTCCTTGACGGCGCCGGTCATACCCTTGGATGCCGGGGTCAGGACGATTTCAGCGCCAAGATGGGTCAGCATCTTGCGCCGTTCCAGGGACATGCTTTCCGGCATGGTCAGGATCAGGCGATAGCCCTTGGCGGCGGAGACGAAGGCCAAGGCGATGCCGGTATTGCCGGATGTCGGTTCGATGATGGTGGCGCCCGGCTGCAACGCGCCCGACCGTTCGGCGGCGTCGATCATGGCAAAGCCGATGCGATCCTTTACCGAAGCCAGGGGATTGAAGAATTCCAGCTTACCGACGATATCGGCCTTGGCCCCGCCTTCGGCTGCCAATTTAGAGAAGCGAACCAGGGGGGTGCCCCCGATGGTGTCGATGATGGAATCATAGATGCGGCCGCGAAATTCACTCATCGTTTTACCCCATTCCTTGGTGTCGTCCGTTGACGGCGATTCTACACTAAAAAGACTATAAAACAAGTAGCTATATGGTGAAATCAAGCTTGGCATGTGCTTCCGACGGAATTCCCGCCTTATAGGAACGCATGCACAGATCATCCACGGTGATGGCGTCCAGCCGTCCCATGATGTCTTCGGCCAGATCCCCCCACATGGGCCGGATGACCGATTTTCCCAAATCCGATGCAGGCATGTCCTGGAACGGATCTTCGGCGGTTTCCATGGCGCGGATGACCCGGACGATTTCCCCCACGGAAATCCGACGGCGTTCACGGGCCAGACGATAGCCGCCCTTTGGCCCGCGCACGCCCACCAGGACACCGGCCCGGACTAATTGTTGCAAGGTTTGTTCCAGGTAACGCCGGGGTATGCCCTGGCGGCGGGTGATTTCCCGGCTTTGGACCGGTTCGCCCCCGGCGTGATAGGCGATATCCAGCACCGCCTCGATGGCGAACAGCATTTTCTTGGACGGTCTTAGCATGGCGATCCTCTGTTACCGCCGGGCCGGATCGTCCATCCGCCCAGGCCGTTACCGCTTGGTTCCTGTCGATCCGAACCCGCCGCCGCCGCGCAGGGTGGTCCCGGAAAATTCATCCACCACACGCAGGGCCGGACGGATCACCGGCACGAACATCATTTGTGCAATCCGTTCGCCGGGTGTGACGGTGACCGTCTCGCCGCCGGGCGGGTTGCGGTTCCAGACGCTGATCATCACCTCGGCGGTGTAATCGGCATCGATCAGCCCGACCAGATTGCCCAACACCAACCCTTTTTTGTGCCCCAGACCAGAGCGTGGCAATAATACCGCCGCTATGTGTTGATTGTTAATATATACCGCAATTCCAGAGTTAATCAACTGGGCTGGCGCTTGCGGCGGGATGGAAATGGGGGATTCTACACAGGCGTATAGGTCAATGGCGGCGGCCATATCGCTTTGGTAGGTGGGCAATCCCCATTGGGTCAGGCGGGAATCCAAGATTTTGACCTGGATTTCCGGGTTCAGGCACAGATCGGACACGGCAATGACACCTTTCGACAGAAAAATCCCGTCCCGCGGGTGATCCGCAGGATAAATCGACTAATATAGTGGATATTTGTCTATTGCTTCCCCGGCCATTGGGGGGAATTTGCTGAAGTTGGTGTCCGCGGAGGGACTTGAACCCCCGGCCCCAAGTTTCATACCACTTCGGCTTTCGCCGCCAATCCGTCCCGGTCAGGCCGGGGCGGTGTTCGTGGTCTGGACTGTCCCTTCACCCTAGGTTCCAAGGAACCCGTAGGCGTCGCCCGTCCAGTCTCTACACCTTCCCCTTGCGGGGCTTGGCTCGGGATCGGCAAGGTGCAAGCGCACCGTAGCTTTCCCCGACTTTGAGCGAATCCACCGTGCGGTTTCCCAGCACGGCGCCCAGTCTGCAACAAGGAAACTTGTGCTCTATCCGGCTGAGCTACGCGGACATCCCTTCAACGGTCGCCATCCTAGAGAGGCAGGCATCCGGGGGCAAGGGTCAACTGATGGCGCTGATGCGTTCATCTGACAGATTGCCGGGCACGATGGTCAGGGGGATGGGCAGGCGGCCCATGAAACTGCCGGTCAGGGCGGTGACCAGAGGACCGGGACCGCGCGGTCCGGTATCGGCGGCCAGGACCAGGATGGAAATGGCCGGTTCTTCATCGATCAGCGCCAGCAATTGATCGCGGGGGCGGCCCTCGCGGACATATAGGATCGGGGGGTGCCCCGACCATTCAACCACCTGGGCCGCCAGACGGGCCAGCAGGGTATCCGCCTCTTGCCGGGCTTCGGCCCGCATCAGGTCGCCGATGGTGGAAAAATGCTGAACTTCGGGCGGTTCGATCACCCGCAGCAGGGCCACATGGCCGCCGGTATGGCGGGCCCGGCCCGAGGCAAAGCGCAGGGCCGCCCGCATTTCCTTGCTGTCATCGGCGACCACTAGGAAAACGCGGTCGGTTTCGGCATGAGAGGCCATGGCATACACCCCCAGGACAGCGGAAATTCGTGGAACCGGTATTCTTTCTTGCCGGTATTATTTCTTGAATGCACGGGCGGCCAGCCAGCCGGCGGCAGCGGCCAGAAGGATGGCGATAATACCGTAGACGGCGGACCATTGGTGGGCGAAATCGTATAGATCCGCCCCCACCCCGATCTTGGAAATGGCCAAAGGGGTGGTCTGGGCGCTGACCACCTGGCCGCCCACCACCAAAAAAACCTCCACCAGATACAGCCCCACGGGCACATTGGCGGGAAAGTGCAATTCGGTCCTGAACAGGCGTCGGCTGAGAAAGCTGATATCCCGTGGGGCCGGACCATATAATCCCCGGTTCTGTTTCAGCCGGATCAGGGCGTCGCGGTAGTCGCGGGTCTGCGCCGCCCGGTCCTCGGTGTGCACGGTCAGGCTCAGATTGTTCAGGCCAATGCCATAACGTGTCATGGCCTGGGGGGTCAGGATGGTTTCCAAAGGCTGGCTGGCTGCCATCCAATAATAGGACGGCGCCTCGATCACCTGTGCATGACCGTCATTGACCCAGATGCCCAAACGCTGGCTTTTCCGCCAAACGGTTTCGTCCTGTTTGGGACCTTTGACGGTTACCACCACGTCGCCATCACCTTCCACCGCGCCGAACAACAAAACGTCGGTGCCGGCAAAGCCGGTGGTGATGGCCACCAGATGTTTGGACAGATCCGCGACCAGCGGCTCAGCCGCCGGGGCCGTTGCCGATGACAGTACCGCCACTCCCAGGGACAGGCACAGGGGAAGGATGCGGAAAATCTGCCCTATCCTTCCCATGACACATCCTTGGTTATTGGCCCAACGCCGTATCCAGCGCGGCCAGATCGGCCCTGGCTCGCAGCAGGAAAAAGCCCTGATTGGTCAAATGGTTGGGTAAAATCGTGGCGTCGGGGGCGCCGTTGATCACCATCGGCGGATCCAGCGCGGCGGCACGGCGCAGACAGTCCAGCATGTCCCGCCACTGGCCGCCCAGATCGCGCTGGGACAGAACGCCCGCGTAATCCCAGCCGATTTCCCGCAGCAGCAGGGAATAGGCATAGGCCCGCCCCTTGACTTCGTAAAACACGTCGTCGGCGGTGCTGTCCAGCAAAGCCCAGTGATTTTCATCCAGATGCAGACTGATCCCGGCGGCGGATCGGGCCAGATCGTCGCCGATGGCACGGATCAGCCGGGCCAGGTCTTCAGCCCGGCGATCGGAAGGGGTGGTTTCCTCTTCCTGGTGCAGATTGTATTCCGCCAGATTGCGGGCGGCCGTCCGGTATTGTTTTTCCGACGATGCGGTGGGTGCCCACGATGTGGATGGATCGAACTTCCAGACCGTGCCGGGATATTTCAACAGACCCGAGGCCCGGACCAATTCCACCGCCGGCCCCTGGCCCCGATCGCTGATGGCGGCGGTTTGTTGGGTGAACATTCCGATGGCGCCGATGATGCCCTGCTGGAAATTGGGCATGTTGTCCAGCCACCAACTGGGCAGGAAAAACGGATCATTGGCGACCCAGGAATGTTCATCCACCTCGCGCAAGATCAGCCGGGCCGCCATGGACACCGCCCGGCTTTGATGGGCGGTGACCGTGCCGGGGCCGAAATCGGGCGCGTCGTCGATCACATGGGCGCTTAGCATTCCCCCGGCCACATAGGCCACCACCGCCACCATCGCTACCGGCGGGGCCGCCCACCACCAGGATAGTTTGGGACGAACCCGGCGTAACCAGCCGCTGATGCCAGAGCCGGCAACGATATAGTCACGGTGGGGATGGTGGTCGGTCATGATGCCCGGATTGCTGTTACAACGGCGGATAGGATCAGGGACGCAGGAACCCCACGATATCATAAACATCGCGCAAGATCGGCTCGGCGATGGCGTTCGCCCGTTCGGCCCCCTGGCGCAGCACCTGATCAATGTGGCTGGGGTCATTCATCAGCCGACGCATTTCATCATTGATGGGACCCAACACCGACACGGCCAGATCAATCAGTTCCTGTTTGAATTCGGAAAACTGGCGGCCGGCGAACTGGTCGATCACGGATTGCTTGTCGCGATCGGACAGGGCGGCGAAAATCCCCATCAGGTTGGACGCTTCGGGCCGGCCTTCCAGCCCGTCCAGGGATGCGGGCAGGGGTTCCATATCAGTCTTGGCCTTGCGGACCTTCAGCGCGATGGTGTCGGCATCATCGGTCATGTTGATGCGCGAGTAATCGGATTCGTCGGATTTCGACATCTTCTTCGATCCGTCGCGCAGGCTCATCACGCGGGTGGCCGCCCCAAAGATCAGCGGTTCAGGCAGGGGGAAGAAATCGACCCCGTAATCGCTGTTGAATTTCTGGGCGGTGTCGCGGGCCAGTTCCAGATGTTGCTTTTGATCTTCGCCCACGGGCACATGGGTCGCCTTATAGGCCAGGATGTCGGCGCTCATCAGGTTGGGATAGGCATAAAGGCCGACCGACGCATTTTCCTTATGCTTGCCGGCCTTTTCCTTGAACTGGGTCATGCGGTTCAGCCAGCCGATGCGGGCAACGCAATTGAATATCCAGGCCAGTTGCGCATGGGCGGGCACCGCGGATTGGTTGAAAACCACATGCTTGCTGGCATCGACACCGGCGGCGATCATGCCGGCGGCGACTTCGCGGGTATTACGGGTCAAATCCTTGGGGTCCTGCCACACGGTGATGGCATGCTGATCGACCATGCAGAAGATGCATTCATACTGGTTCTGCAAGCGGACCCAGTTGCGGATGGCGCCCAGATAATTGCCCAGATGAAGATTGCCGGTGGGTTGGACGCCGGAAAAAATGCGCTGCATGGAACGGTGCTCCAGGTGATGACCCAAAATACACCGTCACCTATGCCCAGCCACGCTTGCAAGTCAAGGGCGCGGCTTGCCGTGGAAGGTCGCCATTGACGGAAGCAAGGGTGTTTCGTATTGTGAGTGATCGTTCACAATACGAAACTGGTCATGAGAGACGCCACCGCCACCCGCAACCGCATTCATGCTGCCGCCCTGACCTTGTTCGTGGATCGGGGGGTGACGGAAACCAGCGTCCGCGATCTGGCTCAGGCGGCTCAGATCGCCGAAGGCACCTTGTACCGCCATTATGCGTCCAAGGATGATCTGGTGGCGGATCTGTTCCTGACCAATTACACCGCCTTTACCCAACGCTTGCAGGCAGTGCAGGCCGGTCACATCACCTTGGCGGATAAGATGGCGGCGGTGGTGGCTGACATTTACCGCTTTCATGACGCCGACCCCACATTGTTCCGTTTCCTGCTGCTGGTGCAGCATCAGGCATTGCCCAGGCTGACCGATGATGTGGAAACGCCGGTGACCGTGCTGACCAAAATGGTGACGGATGCCCAAGAATCCCTGGTGCTGGCCGATCCGGTGCTGGCGACGGCGCTGATTCTGGGACTGATTTTGCAACCGGCCACCTTTGTCGCCTATGGCCGCCTGTCCGCGCCGCTTCTGCCCTGGGCGGATCAGGTTGCCCGCGCCTGTCTTCGGGTTTTGCGGCCCGCTGAATAAGACCAACGGCCGTAAGTTCTGACTTACGGCCGTTGGTTCTGCCGCCATTGCGGCGGCGGCCAAGCGGCCGGATGGCCGCGCCCGGCGAGGGACGAACATAATCCCAGCCGCCATTGCGGCGGCGGCCAAGCGGCCGGATGGCCGCGCCCGGCGAGGGTTGTACAACGGTCAATGAAATTGGCCGTGGGTATTATACAAAATCCCGGTTTGGCATCGCAAAAGCCGCGATGTGTGGAAAAAATCGCGCCTGCCATCAAGGAATTGATCATGAGCAACGGCAATTTTTCCTTATTGCGGCACCGCCGCTTTCTGCCCCTGTTCGCCAGTCAGTTTCTGGGGGCGGCCAATGATAATTTCTTCCGCAATGCCCTGGCCATTCTGGTCACCTTCCGCCTGGGGGAATGGGGCGGATTGTCGCCCCAAGTGTTGACCGCCCTGGCGCCGGGGATATTCATCGCCCCGTATTTTCTGTTTTCGGCCATCGCCGGTCGGCTGGCCGACCGGTATGAGAAATCCACCCTGATGAAAATCCTGAAGGGTTGGGAAATCGCCATCGCCGTGATCGGGGTGTGGGCGCTGACCACCGCCAATGTGGGGGGGATGCTGTTGGTGCTGTTCCTGCTGGGGGCGCAATCCACCTTCACCAGTCCGATCAAATATGCGGTTTTGCCGGAATATCTGGACCAGAAACAATTGCTTGGCGGCAATGCGCTGATGGAAGGCGGGACCTTTCTGGCCATTTTGCTGGGCACCATCGCGGGCGGAACCTTGATCCTGCTGCCTGCGGGGGATTGGCTGGTGGCGGCGGGGCTGGTGGGCATGGCGATTCTTGGCTTCGCCGCCAGCCTGAAAATGCCCATGGCCCATGGCCCCCACCCCGAGGCCGGGCTGGGTCTGAACCCATGGCGGGAAACCCGCGCCCTGTGGGGGGTCGTGGCGGAAAAACGGGATCTGCGTCTGGCGACCTTGGGGATTTCCTGGTTCTGGCTGATGGGGTCCATCTATCTGTCGCAATTCCCCGCCTTCGCCAAGGTGGTGCTGGGGGCCGATGAACATGCGGTCACCGTGATGCTGACCATGTTTTCCCTGGGCATCGGGCTGGGGTCCATTTTGTGCGGGCGGTTGCTGAAGGGCGAGGTTTCGGCCCGTCACGTACCCTTGGCCGCCTTGTGCATGAGCCTGTTCGCCATTGATCTGTGGCTGGCCTCCCCCCGATCCGCGCCAGGAGACGGGACCTTGCTTGGCCTGTCCCAATTTCTGGCCCAGCCGGGAAGTTGGCGGATCTTGGTTGATCTGCTGGGTGTGTCGGTGGCTGGCGGCGTTTATACCGTGCCGCTTTACGCCATCTTGCAGGCCCGCAGCGACGAAGACAGCCGTGCCCGCGCCGTGGCCGCCAACAACATCAGCAATGCCGCCTTCATGGTGGTCGGTTCGGTGGCGGCGGGTTTGCTGCTGGGTCTGGGATTGGGGGTGACCGGGTTGTTTCTGCTGGTCGGCCTGGCCAATCTGGCGGTGGTGGTGATCATTTGCGGTCTGCTGCCCGATGAAATGCTGCGGGCTTTGTTCGGCATGGTTTTTCGGTTGGCCTATCGGGTGCGGGTGCAGGGATTGGACAATCTGCCCGCCGCCGGTGAACGGGTGGTGATGGTGGCCAATCACGTTTCCTTTTTGGACCCGGCATTGTTGGCGGCCTTTTTGCCGGAAAAGCCGGTTTTCGCCGTCAACACCCAGATTGCCACGGTCTGGTGGGTGCGTCCGTTTCTGCGGCTGGTGCGGGCGTTCCCCGTGGACCCCACCAACCCAATGGCGACCAAAAGCCTGGTCCGTCTGGTGGAAAGCGGCGAAAGATTGGTGATCTTTCCCGAAGGTCGGCTGACCGTGACCGGGGCATTGATGAAAATCTATGATGGTCCGGCCATGATCGCCCACCATGCCGATGCCTGGGTGTTGCCCATCCGCATCGACGGGGCGGAACGCACCCCGTTTACCCGGTTAAAGGGGAAAATACGCCGCTGCTGGTTCCCGGTGATCACCATTTCCATTTTGCCGCCTCGGCGTCTTCAGGTGCCGTCCCAGGCCCGGGGGCGGGATCGCCGCCATCAGGCCGGGGAACTGATGTATGACGCCATGTCCGAAATGATGTTCGGCACCACCCGGCAGGATAAGACGCTGTATCAGGCATTGCTGGATGCCGCGTCCCGTCACGGCGCCAGCACGATGATGGCCGAGGATATCAACCGCCGTCCGCTAAGCTATCGCCGCATGATCGTGGGCAGCATCGCCCTGGGCCGCCCGCTGGCCCGCATCACCCGATTGGGGGAAGCGGTCGGTCTGCTGTTGCCGAATACCAATGCGGCGGTGGTCAGTTTCTTCGCCCTGCAAGGCATTGGCCGGGTGCCGGCCATGCTGAATTTTTCCGCCGGCGCCGCGGCGGTGTTGGCAGCCTGCCGGGTGGCCCAGGTGGGCACGGTGGTGACGTCGCGCCGGTTCATCGACCAGGGGCGGCTGACCCCGCTGGTCGATGCCCTGGCCCCGGCGGTGCGGGTGGTCTATCTCGAAGACATCGGCGCCTGCATCGGCACTGTGGCCAGGATGCGGGCCATGGCGTCCTTGCCCTTTATCCGGCGCCGCCACCGGGCCTTGAGGATATCGCCCCAGGCATCGGCGGTGATTCTGTTCACCTCGGGCACCGAAGGAACACCCAAGGGGGTGGTGCTGTCCCATGCCAATATCATGGCCAATTGCGCCCAGCTTTCCGCCCGTGTGGCCTTTTCCCCGGCGGACCGTGTTTTCAATGCCCTGCCCATGTTCCATGCATTCGGGCTGACTGGCGGGACGTTGCTGCCGATCCTGGCGGGATTGCGGTGCTTCTTTTATCCGTCGCCCCTGCATTACCGGGTGGTGCCCGAATTGGTCTATGACAGCAACGCCACCATCATGTTCGGGACCGATACCTTCCTGTCCGGCTATGCCCGGATGGCCAACCCGTATGATTTTCAAAGTGTGCGGCTGATTTTCGCCGGGGCGGAAAAACTGCGGGACGAAACCCGCCGGACCTATATGGACCGGTTCGGCGTGCGCATCCTGGAAGGATACGGCGTGACCGAAGCCGCGCCGGTTCTGGCGGTCAATACCCCCATGCATTGCCTGTCCGGCAGTGTGGGACGGCTGTTGCCGGGCATCGCCCATCGGTTGGAACCGGTACCGGGCATTGATGCCGGGGCGCGCTTGCTGGTGCACGGCCCCAATATCATGCTGGGATATCTGAAGGCGGATCAGCCGGGAAAAATCCAGCCTCTTGCCGATGGTTGGTATGACACGGGCGATATCGTCACCGTGGACGACCATGGCTTTGTTCATATCGTCGGGCGGGCCAAGCGGTTTTGCAAGATCGCCGGCGAGATGGTGTCCCTGGGCGCGGTGGAAGATGAAACCAACACGCTGTGGTCCGGTTATCACCATGCGGTGGTGGCCATTCCCGACGATCGCAAGGGGGAACGATTGGTCCTGATCACGACCCATCCCGCCCCGGATCGGGCGCATCTGACCGCCCATTTCCGTGCCCGGCATCTATCGGATCTGATGGTCCCGCGCATCGTCCTGCCCGTGCCGGAACTGCCGGTTTTGGGCAGCGGCAAGACGGATTATGTCACCTTGACCGCCATGGCCCAGGCGATGACCGCACATCCTGCGTTCGATTGAACGCAGGATGTGTGATGGAGGGCTGGGAAGACGTGCCTCCCGATGCGGGGTTTGGGGGCTCATACCATATCCCGGTGATCGGAACCGATCACCGGTGCCCTTGGCCGCCGCCGCAATGGCGGCTGGTGACCGGCCAGCGAGTCAAGTCAAAGGGTGGCCGGCATCACTTGGCGGCTTGATGCTGCTCGAACGCTTCCAAGGCCAGGGCGGCGTACATCAGGGACGGACCGCCGCCCATATAGACGGCCATACCGGCCACTTCCATCAGCTCCTCGCGCGTGGTGCCCAGATCGCGGGCGGTGCGGGTATGAAAGGCGATGCAGCCGTCGCAGCGTGCCGCGATGGCAATTCCCAGGGCCACCAATTCCTTGGTCTTGGCATCCAGGGCGCCATCCGCGCCGGCTGCCTTGGCCATGGCAGAAAAACCCTTCATCACATCGGGGATGCCGCCGCGCAGTTGGGCCAGTAAGCCGGACAAATCCGACGCCAATTGCGGCCAGTCATGGGTCATTGGTATTCTCCCTATATATAACGTAAAACTAATATATAGGGGCAAGCCGGTTCTGGCAAGGTTGCCGAAGCGAGTGATCAGTTACCATCAAGAAAGGAGAGCTGCCATTCCATGTCGCGGGCGCTGAGGGGAAAGCAGCCGTCGATGGGATGCAAGATGCGGTCGGGCGGTAACAGGGCCAGACGGGATTGCAGTCTGACACATAGATCCAGTGACAGATGGGCTTTCCAGGCCAGGGCGACGATGCCCTTGGCGCTTTGGGTGCGCACGGCCCGCTCCACCACGGCCGGGGTAAAACCGCTTTTGACGGCCAGCGCCGCTTGGACAAAGGCGAAATCTCCGCCGGTCAGGGCCGTATCCAGGGTGCTTTCGTCCAAGGCCCCATCCCGATGCAGGGTCAAGGCCCGCTGCAAGGCTAATTCGTTCTGTTGGGCCTGGCTCGGTACACGGATATCAGACCGGGGCGGAGCACTTTCCGCCAACCGTTTCCCCAAGATGTCGCGCAATGCCTGGGTGGTGGGGGCGTCCAAATCCTGGCGCTGAGCCAAAGCTTCCAACAGATGGGCGGCAACGAAGCGGGCCAGTTTTCGGGGCAGATGGGGGGGCAGACCAGAGCGATGGACCAAAGGGTGGTGCCAGGACGGATGATCCGGCGCCCGTTCCACCAGATGATCCAGGGTTTCTTCGCGGATTTGCGCTGACGGATTGGCCAGCAATTCGGCAATGGCGGCGCTGTCATCGCTGGCGGCGATGGCGTCGGCCACGCGCGGCGCCACCGACGGGCGTTTGGAAATGGCGGACAGCGCGTCAGGAACGGTCTGACCGGGATTGGCGGCGGCGGCGATCAGATCCAGCAGGTCTTCTTCGGTCAGGACCGGAGAAAACTGCAAGATGGGAATGGCGACGGAGGTATCCAGATCGCGAGCCAGCCGACGGATCAGGGATGGCGGCGCGTTCGGCAGGGATTTTATCGCCTCGGCCAAGGTGGCGCGGACTTGGACCACTTGGTCGCGGGCCAGGATTTCCAACGCTTCCAGGGTCAGATCCCCCAGACGGTCGTGGTGATCGGGGGGCAATCCGGGCAACAGGCCCGCCAGCTTTTGGGCCAATTGGGCACGGACATCCTTATCCGCGTCATTGGCCAGGATCAGATCGGCCTGTGGCGGGGTCTGGCTGTTGGCGGCGACAGTGCGGCGGACGGTTCCGTCTTCGTCGCGGGCCAGGAAATACAGGATTTCCGGTTTGACGTCCTTGCGGGCTGCCAATTGGGCGCGGATTTGGACATCCTGGTCCGCAGCCAGATCGCGGGCGTCTTCATAGGAAACGCGGGGAGACAGCCACAGCCTGACCCGGTTGACCAAGCCCCGGATCATGGCAGGTCAAGCGATGGCGCCAGCCGCCACGCCCCCTTGCCGCCGCGCTTGACGTCGTACATGGCGGCATCCGCACGGGCGATCAAAGCATCCAGGGTTTCATGAGTCTGGCCGGGATGGACCGCCACCCCCATGGACAAACGTAAGGGCCGGTCAGGCTGGCCGGAAAACTCCTCAAGCGGGGCGCTGGCGATCTGCAATTCCTGGCACCGGCTGACCGCCACGGTTTCATCGGCATTTTCCAGCCAGATGGCGAATTCGTCGCCGCCCAGACGGGCAACGATATCAGTGGGGCGGGTATGCTGGGTCAACAGGTCGCAGACCGCCAGCAAGGCCCGGTCGCCGGTTTGGTGACCATGGGCATCATTGACACATTTGAAATTATCCAGATCCACATAAAGCAGCGCCGCAGGCCGGTGATCCAGGGACAGGCGTTGAAAGCGGCGGGCGATTTCGTCGAAAAAGGCACGGCGATTGTACAAACCGGTCAGGGAATCGGTCCGCGACAGTCGCAAGATACGTTCATGGTTGGTGATCTGTTCATTGGCCAACCCCACCTGATTGGCCAAATCGTCGATCAGCAGGCGTTCATCATCACTCCAGGCCGGGCGATCCTGGTGACGCCACAGCAATACGGCGCCATTGATGGAATGGCGATAGCGGCTGACCGTGGCCAGGATGTGCCAGTCATCGGCGCTTTTATCCACATGGTCGCTTTGCAAAAAGGCATCCAGTACGGTGGCTTCGTTGCCGGCTTCGCCGAATTGGGCTGCCAGGGCGAAATCATTATCGTCGGATTTCAGCCGGAATATCTGGCAGCCGGTGGCCCCCAGGGCGCGGGCGGTGGCTTCGGCGGCGGCGCGCAACATGTCGATCGGCTCGACCTCGTCCCGGATAGTGCGGACGATGTAGGACAGCAACCTTTCACGGTTGTTGGCCCGTGACAAGGCGTGATCGCGCAGCCGTTCTTGGGTGACATCGCGGCAAACGCCACGGGCGCCCCGCCAAGTGCCGTTTTCATCGCGGATGGCGGTGGCCGAAGCCAGCAGGCAAATGCGTCCCCCATCGGCGGGGCGGACCCAGACCGGCGCATCCTCGACCCGGTCGGTGGGGGCAAAGGGGGACGGTCCATCGGCATCATCATGGGCAATGATGAATTGGGCGGGGTTGCGCCCTACCAATTCGTCGGCGGCAAAGCCGATAGCTCCCTTGGGACTGACAAAGACAAAACGGCCATCGGCGCCCACTTCCCAGGCGAAATCCGAACTGATGTCCACCAGATCCTTGTAACGCTGGCGGGATTCAACCAGGGCCAGGCGCAGATTGCGGTCCAAGGTGATGTCGCGACCCAGCACCACCCAACGCCGGTCCAGGCACGCCAGGGCGGACAGTTCCACGGTCAGGCAGGTATCAGTGGCCAAGGGAACATTGACCACCAGCGGCCTGCCCGCACCATTGTTCAGCCAAGGCAGGACCGATGGCAGGGAACCGGCTTCAAAGGCGGCTTGCAAGGCGGCGGCGGCGGAATTGGCCTGGATCAGCCGACCCTGGGCCGATAGCAGCAGAACCGGACCGGGAAAGGCGCAAATCGCCCTCCAGCTGAAAGCCGGGTCATCGAAACCAGACTCGGCACCATCTTTCGTCTGGGCCGGGGCTGCGCCTTTACCATCGGGCGTTGCCGTCATTCCGTTGCTCAAAGCTCCATAGTGTCGCATCAAGGGCTTTGTGGCCGAAAGCTCATAGGCCGGATTACCTATAGCCATAGCATAAACGGGTGTTTTCCTCGACGGGGAAAAGCCGTTACGCACTGGTATTAGGCGAAGGAATCAGCCGTGGACCGCTTGCTATTATCCTTGCGGACAGCTACCTGTTTGGAATGAGCACATCATCCCCCCCCCTTGATCCGTCGCAGGTGGCGTGCTGGGTCTTTGACCTGGATAACACCCTGTATCCGGCATCGTGCAATCTGTTCGGCCAGATCGACCAGAAAATGCGGCGCTACATCGCTGATTTTCTGGGTCTGTCGCTGGACGAGGCGTTTTTGCTGCAAAAGCGCTATTACCGCGAATACGGGACCACCTTGCGCGGGTTGATGACCGTGCATGGCATGGACCCGCAGGCATTTTTGGCCAATGTCCACGACATTGACCATTCGGTCCTGGACCCGGCACCGGATTTGGATGCGCTGTTGGCGCGCCTGCCCGGACGCAAGGTTATTTTCACCAACGGATCGGAACGCCATGCCCAGCGGGTGATGGACCGCCTGGGGATCGGCGGCCATTTTTCCGGCATCATTGATATCGTCGCCACCGGCTATGTGCCCAAGCCCCGGCCCGAAGGCTATGACGAATTGGTGCGCCGCTTTTCCCTGCGGCCCCAGGATTGCGTCATGGTGGAGGATATTCATATCAATCTGAAGCCCGCCGCCGGGTTGGGAATGACCACGGTGTGGATTCGTCAGGAAAACCACCCCGATTTCAAGGTGGTTGTCCAAGATGAAAGCGATCTGTCCCATGTTGATCATGTGATCGACGATCTGGCGGTCTGGCTGCGCTCTCTTTTACCCGTCGGCTGATCCCCGCTGCCCATGGTCGGCGGGGGGATGGGCGGTTTGGATTGGATGGCGCCAAATGTTTGCTCCGGGTCGGCGGCCTTGCTAACGTGCCGCACCCCAGTTCTTGCGGATGATTCCCTTCGTGACCAGTTCAGCGACGGATAACCCCATTCCGGCCGATGCCACCCCGATGATGGCGCAATATCTGGCCATCAAACACGCCCATCCCGGCTATTTGCTGTTTTACCGGATGGGTGATTTCTACGAATTGTTCTTCGACGATGCCATCCAGGCGGCGGCGGCGCTGGACATCGCCTTGACCAAGCGGGGCAAACATCTGGGCGAAGATATCCAGATGTGCGGTGTGCCGGTCCGGTCTTACGAAGTGTATCTGTCGCGTCTGGTCCGGTCCGGGTTCAAGGTCGCCATCTGCGAACAGACCGAAGACCCGGCGGAAGCCAAGAAACGCGGGTCTAAATCGGTGGTCGCGCGCGAGGTGATCCGGCTGGTCACGCCCGGCACCCTGACTGAAGACAATCTGCTGGATGCCCGGACCCATAATTACCTGGCGGCGGTGGCGGATGCCCAGGGGGTCATGGGGCTGGCCTGGGTGGATGTGTCCACCGGGGAATTCCTGACCCAGGGCATTGATCCGATCCATCTGGGGGCGGCCCTGGCCCGGCTGGCGCCCGGCGAAATTCTGCTGGCGGAAAAATTGCTGGCCAATGACGCGCATCAGGACGTATGGGCCGATCATCGGTTGGGGCTGACGCCGCTGCCTTCGGTCCGGTTCGATTCCGAAAATGCCCGCAAGCGGTTGCAGGACATGCTGGGGGTCGGGGCATTGGATGCCTTTGGCGCGTTCAGCCGGGCCGAACTGGCGGCGGCCGGTGCCTTGGTCGATTATGTGGAACTGACGCAAAAGGGCAAATTGCCCCATCTGTCGGCGCCGCGTCGGCTGTTGCCCGGTGCGGTGATGGAAATCGACGCGGCCACCCGTCGGAACCTGGAACTGGTCGAAACCCTGGGCGGAGATCGCAAGGGGTCATTGCTGGCCACCATCGACCGCACCATCACCGGGGCGGGCGCCCGGTTGCTGGCGGCCCGTCTGGCCGCGCCGTTGACCGCCCCCGACCAGATCGCCGCCCGGCTGGACAGCGTGGGCTTTTTCGTGGACCAGCCATCCTTGCGCGACGATCTGCGCCAATCCCTGGCCCGCTGCCCGGATATGGAACGGGCCTTGTCGCGTTTGTCCCTGGGCCGTGGCGGGCCGCGTGATCTGGCCGCCATTCGCGACGGGCTGGGGCAAATTCCAGCCTTGCGTTTGCGGCTGCTCCAGTCGGATCAGGCGGTGGCGGGGGAATTGTCCACCATTCTGGATGATCTGGGGGATCATTCCGTCTTGGCGGATTTGCTGAACCGGGCCTTGGCTGCCGATTTGCCCCTCTCCGCCCGCGATGGCGGGTTTGTCGCCTCTGGTTTTCATCCCGCCTTGGACGAAGTCAAGGCGTTGCGCAGCGAAGGCTACGGCCTGTTGGCGCGGCTGGAGCGCCGTTACGCTGACGAAACGGGCATAGCGGCGCTGAAGGTGCGCCACAACAACATCATCGGTCACCATGTGGAGGTTCCGTCCAAACAGGCGGATAAGCTGGATGACCGGTTCCTGCACCGCCAGACCATGGCCAATGCCGCCCGCTTCACCACCACCGAATTGGTGGAATTGGCCGGCAAGATCCAAGGTGCCGGGGATCGCTGCCTGGGGCTGGAGCTTCAGGTGTTGGGGCAATTGATTGATGAAACCCTGGGGCGGGCTGATGTCATCGCCCGCGCCGCATCGGCTTTGGCCCGGCTGGACGTGGCCGCCGCCCTGGCGGAAATGGCATCGGAAGGCAATTGGACCCGACCGATGGTCGATGACAGCCTGGCATTCGACGTTCAAGGCGGACGGCATCCGGTGGTGGAGGCCGCCCTGAGCGGAGCCCATGCCGGCAGCTTTGTCGCCAATGATTGCGATCTGGGGCCGACGCAACGGTTGTGGCTGATCACCGGCCCGAATATGGCCGGTAAATCCACCTTCCTGCGCCAGAATGCCCTGATCGCCGTGCTGGCCCAGATGGGATCATTCGTTCCTGCCGCCCATGTGCAGATGGGGGTGGTGGATCGGTTGTTTTCCCGTGTCGGCGCCGCCGACGATTTGGCCCGTGGGCGATCCACCTTCATGGTGGAAATGGTGGAAACCGCCGCCATCTTGAATCAATCGGGACAGCGTGCCTTGGTGATCTTGGATGAAATCGGGCGGGGAACGGCCACCTATGACGGTTTGTCCATTGCTTGGGCGGTGGTGGAAAATCTGCACGACACCAATGGCTGCCGGGCGTTGTTCGCCACCCATTACCACGAATTGACCCGGCTGGATGCCCGGCTGAAGGCATTGTCATGCCACCAGATGCGGGTCAAGGAATGGCAAGGCGATGTGGTGTTCCTGCACGAAGTGGCCGCCGGTGCCGCCGATCGCTCTTACGGCATTCATGTGGCCCGGCTGGCCGGGTTACCCAAGGCGGTGATCCGCCGGGCGGAAATGGTCTTGGCGGAACTGGAAAAAGGGCAGGAATCCAACGCCCTGTCCCGGCTGGCCGATGATTTGCCCCTGTTCGCCGCCTTGGCCAAGACCCCGCCCCCATCCCCTGCCGCTCCGTCTCCGGCGACCGTGCCGCCATCGGCGGCGGAAGACCGGTTGCGGGCCGTCAATCCCGATGATCTGACCGCGCGGCAGGCTTTGGATTTGGTCTATGAGTTGAAGGCTCTGGTTTGAGCTGGACATCAGGTCCTATGATATTTTGTCCGATCCGCCTTTTGTGGAATTCCCATGCATAAAATACCCGCTCAGCGCGATATCATCGACCGCCGTGCCTTGATCGCCCGCCTTGATCTGGTGGCCGCCACGGACATGCCCCGGCATAAACGGCGAAGCAAGGTGCTGGAGGTGTTCAAGGAAGCGCTGGCGAGCGGGCGGGCCGAGGTGCGCCGCCGCTTCGACGGTCATGGCGACGGCACTAAGACCGTGGCGGAGAACTGTTTCCTGGTGGATCAGCTGATCCGGGTCGTCCACGATTTCGCCGCCGGGCACGAATTTCCCCAGACCATCCGCACCAGCGGCGAAGCCATGAGCTTGATTTGCGTCGGCGGGTATGGCCGGGGTGAATTGTCGCCGCAATCGGATATCGACCTGCTGTTTCTGACCCCCTATAAGCGCACGCCCTGGCACGAACAGATTGTCGAATACATTTTGTATATGCTGTGGGATATGGGGCTGAAGGTGGGGCATGCCACCCGGTCGGCGGATGAATGCATCCGCCATGGCCGCGCCGATTTGACCATCCGCACCGCCTTGCTGGAAATGCGTTGGCTGTGGGGGGATCAGGTCCTGTTCCAGGATTTGCAAAATCGCTTCCGCAACGAAATCATCCCCGGCACGGGGGAAGAGTTCGTGGAATCCAAATTGGCCGAACGTGAGGCCCGCCATACTCAGATGGGCGACAGCCGCTATGTGCTGGAACCCAATGTGAAGGAAGGCAAGGGGGGATTGCGCGATCTGCACACCCTTTATTGGCTGGCCAAATATCTGTACCGGGTCAAGGATATCAGCGAATTGGCGGCCATGGGGGTGATTTCCCGGTCGGCCTTGCGCAGTTTCACCAAGGCCCAGGCGTTTTTGTGGACGGTGCGGTGTCATCTGCACTATCTGACCGGACGGCCGGAAGATCGGCTGACCTTTGACGTGCAGCAGGAAATCGCCAGCCGCATGGGCTATGCCGACCGTCCCGGATCGCGGGGGGTGGAACGCTTCATGAAACACTTCTTCCTGGTGGCCAAGGATGTGGGGGATCTGACCCGCCTGTTTTGCGCCCTGGCCGAAGATCAGCAAAAACGCAAGCCGCGCCTGCGGCTGGGGCGGCTGCTGTCTTTCGGTCGCAACAATTTGGTGGAAGGATTTCGGCTGGATGGCGATCGGCTGACCGTGACCAGCCCCACCCAGTTTGAAACCGATCCGGTCGCCATGATCCGCTTGTTCCATGCCGCCTTGAACCACGGCGTGGATATCCATCCGACGGCGCTGAGCCTGGTGCACCGCAATCTCAAGCGGATCGACCGGCAGATGCGCGTCGACCCCGAGGCAAATCGCCTGTTCATGGAAATGTTAACCAGCCGGAACAATCCTGAGGTGGCGTTACGCCATATGAACGAGGCTGGGGTTCTGGGCCGCTTCATTCCCGATTTCGGTCGGGTGGTGGCGCAGATGCAATACGACATGTATCACGTCTTCACCGTGGACGAGCATACCATCCGGGCCATGGGGGTGCTGCATGCGGTGGAGCGGGGTGAATTGGTGGAAGACGTCCCCGTCTCCAGCGAGGTCATCCACAAGGTATCGTCGCGGCGCGCCCTGTACGTTTCGGTTCTGCTGCATGACATCGCCAAGGGCCGAGGGGGCGATCATTCGCTGTTGGGGGCGGAACTGGCGAAAAAATTGGGGCCGCGCCTGGGGTTGAGCGAAGCCGAGGTGGAAACAGTCTGTTGGCTGGTGGCCCAACATCTGACCATGAGCAGGGTGGCGTTCAAGCGCGATATCGACGATCCCAAGACCATCGCCGATTTCGTCGCCCTGGTGCAAAGCCCGGAACGGCTGCGCCTGCTGCTATGCCTGACGGTGGCGGATATCCGCGCGGTGGGGCCGTCGGTCTGGAATGGCTGGAAAGGCGGGCTGCTGCGTGAATTGTATTACCGGGCAGAAGAGGTGATGCTGGGCGGCCTGGCGGATACCAAGGAATCCCGTGTCAACGCCATCCGCGGCAAGGTACGGTCCGAACTGGCCTTGGCCGGATGGAACGATGCCGATATGGATGCCCATATGGCCCGTGGCTATCCCACCTATTGGACCAGCTTCGATCTGTCCACCCATTTGCGCCATGCCCGCCTGATCCGCGAGGCCGAGGCCAACCGTGCCCCCCTGACCGTGGATCATCGGGTGGATAGCCGTCGGTCCGTGACCGAAATCACCGTCTATACCGGCGATCATCCCGGCCTGTTTTCACAGATTGCCGGGGCCATGGCGGTGTCGGGGGCCAATATCGTTGATGCCAAGATCGTCACCATGGCCAATGGCATGGCGCTGGATAGCTTCTGGATTCAGGAAAATGACGGATCTGCCTTTGACAGCCCGCCCCGTCTGGCCAAACTGGCCACGGTGATTGAACAGGTGTTGTCCGGGCGGATGCGGCTGGTCAAGGAATTGGCGGCGCGCAAGGGCAAATTGCCCAGCCGCGCCCACGTCTTCACCGTGCCGCCGCGGGTGATCGTGGATAACAAGGCGTCGTCAGCCCATACCCTGATCGAGCTGAATGGTCGGGACCGGCCGGGATTGCTGTACGACCTGACGGCCGCCATGACCCGGCTGGGCCTGCAAATCAGCTCGGCCCATATTTCGACCTATGGCGAGCGGGTGGTGGACGTGTTTTACGTCAAGGATGTGTTCGGGCTGAAGGTCGGCCACGAACGCAAGCTGGAACAAATGCGCGAGGCCCTGTTCAAGGCGTTGGAGGATTCCAGCGCCCAAGGCGCTGACGCCGCCTGATCCGGTTTTCAGTAAAATCCAGGACATGTTCTTCCATGAGTTTTGTTCGTTCTATCGCCACGGTCGGCGGCTTCACCATGCTGTCGCGCATCACCGGTCTGGCCCGCGAAATGATGATCGCCCATTTTCTTGGGGCGGGGGCGGTGGCCGATGCTTTTTTCGTCGCCTTTCGCTTTCCCAATCTGTTCCGGTCGCTTTTTGCTGAAGGTGCATTCAATGCCGCCTTCATCCCGCTGTTCACCAGCCGTTTGGCCAAGGATGGCGAGGCCCAGGCGCGGCTGTTCGCCGAACAGGCACTGGCGGTCATGGCGGTGGTCCTGGCGATTTTTGTTGCGATTGTGGAACTATCCATGCCTTGGGCGATCCATATTCTGGCGCCCGGTTTTGATCAGGTTCCGGGAAAGCTTGATCTGGCCATTGAATTCTCGCGGATCTGCTTTCCTTATCTTTTGTTCATTTCCCTGACCTCGCTTCAGGCCGGGGTGTTGAATTCCGTGGGCCGCTTTGCCGCCGCCGCCGGGACGCCGGTGCTGCTTAATCTGGTGGCCATGGCCGGATTATGGGGATTGGCGCCCTATACCGCCACGGCGGGCCATGCCTTGGCCTGGGGGACGTTCGCCGCCGGGATCGTTCAGTTTTTGTGGTTGGCCCATTCGGTGCGGGCCGCTGGAATGGGGCTGCGGCCGGTCTGGCCGCGCCTGACCCCGGATGTCCGGTTGCTGGTGCGCCGCATCGTTCCCGGTGCGGTCGGGGCTGGGGTGTATCAGGTCAATCTGGTGATCAACACCATGATTGCTTCGACCGTGGCCAATGGGGCGGTGTCCTATCTGAATTACGCCGATCGGGTGAACCAATTGCCCCTGGGGGTGGTGGGGATCGCCATCGGCACGGCCTTGCTGCCGCTTTTGTCCCGGCAGTTGAAGCAAGGTGATATGGAGGCGGCCGGCATCAGCCAGAACCGGGCGATGGAATTCGCCTTGTTGCTGACCCTGCCCGCAGCGGCGGCCCTGGCGGCCATTGCGGTTCCGGTGATCCAGGTTTTGTTCCAGCGTGGCAGCTTCGGCCCGGCGGAAACCCAGGCCACCGCCGCCGCCCTGGTGGCTTTTGCCGTCGGTTTGCCGGCTTATGTGCTGGTCAAGGTCCTGACGCCGGCCTTTTTCGCCCGTGAAGACACCAAAACCCCGGTCAAGGTGGCCGGGGCGACCATGGCGCTGAATGTGGTCTTGAATCTTAGTCTGATGACCCCGTTGGCCCATGTGGGCATGGCCCTGTCCACGGCCCTGGCGGCTTGGTTCAATGTGGCGGTCCTGGCGGTGATCTTGCGTCGCCGGGGATTTTTTCGTTTGGACAGCCGGTTGAAATCGCGGGCGCCCCGTATTCTGGTGGCGGCTGGGCTTACTGGCGTGGCTCTGTGGGCGGGTCAGCAATGGTGCTGGGGTTGGGCAACCGACAGCGTGCGTGCGCTGGCGCTGCTGTCCGCCTTGGTGGCTGGCGGTCTGGTGGTCTTTGCTGCTTTGGCCCAACTGACCGGTGCGGCCCGGTTGGGCGAGGTTCGGGGGATGATGCGCCGCCGCCGGTGACCAGCAAGGCGCGATGTCCGTAGCGGCGCACGATGCGGGGCAGGGCGCCGGCACCGAACACCACCTGGGTCGGGTTGTTATATTCGAATTGCATCATCATGCTCCTTATGGAAGGGGATGGCGGCTCTTAGCCGCGTGTGTCCAGGATTTCGTTCAGCAGCTTGGATGCGCTCTCGGCTTCCGCCTCGCCCACATGCGCCTTCAGAACGGCGATGAAATCCATCATCTGTGTTTGGGTCAGTCCGGTATTCCTGGCTGCCAGGGCGGCGATGGTGGCCAGTTCCCGGCTTTGAAAATCCAGCCATTCGACGTTCTTGCCCTCGCGTGAGGCGGTGACGACAAAGTGGGTCATGGCCGAATTGGGCGCGTCGCCGGCCTTTACCTCGACCACCTTGCCGTCCTCGGTGCCGGTCTGGCCGATCCCCGAAGTCACGATGATGTGCTGGCCCGCCGGATGGCCGCGCCCGGCGAGGGACAAAATAAATCCCAGCCGCCATTGCGGCGGCGGCCAAGCGGCCGGATGGCCGTGCCCGGCGAGGGCTGTACAACGGTCAATGAAATTGGCCGTTGGTATAATGCTTGTTTCAGAAAGTTCCTTGCCGGGGGGCTGCCAATTGGCGGCACCGCCGACGAGGGCGCGATAGGTGTCCTGGGTGATCCGATTGGGCAGGGTTTTCAATCAGACACGGCGGTAGCCGGAGCGCGGCGGTCACGCTGGGCAGGGGGCTGCTGGGTGCCTGATTTATATGGTGCCGACGGAGGGACTCGAACCCCAGACCTTGGCTTTACGAATGTAAGTTGCTAGTCATTAGTGTGTTGTTTTAACTTGCTAATATATGCCATTCCGGGCTATGCAAAATGACCCGACGTGCCGCATTGCCATCTCCCCGCGAGATCGCAAAGGGAAAGCGGAGACGGCCCAGCCTTGTTGATGTGACGCGCTCCTACAGACCCGTCGCCTTACGCAGCGTCTCGTTGACCCGAGACTGCCAGCCCTGGCCACCGGCACGCAGCTTCTCGACAAGGTCCGCGTCTAGCCGCAGGGTGACCGGAACCTTTGGGGTCTCCTTCGGCGGACGTCCACGCCGTACCACCTTGCCACCGACGATATAATCCGCACGGGCAAACATCTCGTCGGTCAGCTCGGGGATTTCGTCGTATTCCTCGGGCTGGATGACATGGGTATCGACCTTAGTCAAATCGCTGCCCAAAGCGCGCTTTTTCCCGGTCATTGGCTTTCCTCATCGAAATGACGTGGCGTGCATTGGCACGTTGCGAAGCGCGGCGACTGAGAAAAGAAGGTTATGAGATACAAGACATCGCAGAGCAGCTTGGCGTCGCGATCGAGGAAGTTCAGGTTGCAATCGCCCCAATGCGCACCTCGGTTCCCTTCCATACACGCCGCACCGTGAATGTGGGGGTTGCAGCTTACCGCGCCATAATGGCGGAAAAGCAACAGAGGGAGGCGGTGTGGCAGACAATGGATAGGCTGCTGACAGAACTGCACAACCTGAGAAACTTCGCTGCACAAGTGCGAAATGACCCGCGCTGAGAGCGGCCTCACCCGATGCGCAAGCTCTGCGAATTGACTACGAATTGCCAAAACACCCCGGCCGCGCGTCGGGGTGTTTTTCTAACTTCTTGTTTTTATTGTTGATTTATGGTGCCGACGGAGGGACTCGAACCCCCGACCTTGGCTTTACGAAAGCCCTGCTCTACCAGCTGAGCTACGTCGGCACGCGATCCGCAGAATAAGCGGAAGGCGGGCAAATTACCCTTGAGCCGCGAGAAATGCAAGATCGCTGCGTGATGCCGGCTCATCAGGCGGAAAAGCCGGTCCCTCTGGCCCAGGCATCGTAAACCAGCAACGCCCATATCTTCAGCGACACATCGCGGCGACCGGTATCGTGCTGGACAAGCAGGCGGTTCAGGGCAGGCCAATCCAGGCCCAGACGCCGGGCGGCATCCGGGGTCAGGCGGTCATGGACCAAGGGGCGCAAATCGTGACGCAGCCAGATGCCCATCGGGGGGTTAAAGCCCAATTTGGGGCGATCCACGATATGGGCGGGCAACAGACGGCGGGCCACGGCTTTCAGGATGGTTTTCTTGCCCGCGGCAAAGCGGACATCCGGGGACATGGTGGCGATGGCTTCGATCAGGCGGTGATCCAGGAATGGATGACGCAATTCCAGCGCCACGCCCATGCTCATGGCATCGCCATAGGACAGCAGATTGCCAGGCAGGAATGACAGCAAGTCGGTCTGCTGCATGGCATCCAGCGGATGGCTGGATGGGGCCTGATTGTACAATTCCTCGATGGGAGAGGCGGGCAATTGGTCCAGTCCCAGTAATTCTTGCCGTTCTTGCGGGGTGAAATATTCCACCCAGGATGCGTACATGCGACCGGCGGGCAGGGTGCCCGCCGACAGGAATTCCCGTGCGCGGCGCAGTTGGTGGCGGCCGCTGGTGCTTTCGGGGATCAATTGGGCGGCGGCCCCGGCCAGATGGCGGATTGGGGCGGGGATCATGGCGCGGTAGCGGGCGGCCAGCAGGCCGCCATGGTGGCGGGGATAGCCCGCGAATACTTCATCGCCGCCATCACCGACCAATGCGACCGTCAGATGGTCGCGGGCCTTGCGCGACAGGTCATTGATCAGCAAGGCGGTGGGATTGCCAAACGGTTCCCCGAACAGTTCCACCATACGGTCCAGAAAGGTAGCGACCTGCGGGCGGGCGGGCAGTTCGGCATGATGGCTGCCCACATGGGCCGCGACCTGGGCTGCCGCCTCGCGTTCGTCATAGGCCGCTTCGTCAAAGGTCATGGTAAAGGTACAAGGCGGCGGTTCGCCGGATTCGCGTCGGGCGCGGGCCATCAGCGCGGCGATCACCGAACTGTCGATGCCGCCGGACAAAAAGCACCCGACATCCACATCGGCAGCCATGCGCAGGCGCACGGCGCTGTCCAGCAGGGGCAAGACCTCTTCCGCCGCTTCATCCACGCTGGGGCGGCGGCCGCCGACAAAAGACGGGGTCCACCATTGACCGGTGCTGACATGTCCATCTCGCCATTCCAGCCAATGGCCGGGTGGCAATTTGTGAATGCCCCGATGCAGCGTGCGGGGGTGGGGCACGTAAAGGCAGGCCAGATAATCGGACAAAGCCTGATGGTCCAGGCCCAGATCCAGGCCGGGATGTGCCCGCAATCCGTGGATTTCCGAAGCAAAGGCAAGGCCGCCATCGGCCAGTCTGCTCCATACCAGCGGCTTGACCCCCAGCCGGTCGCGGACCAGCAGGAATGACCGGTCCCGCCGGTCCCACAGGGCGAAGGCGAACATGCCCATCAGACGGGGCAACGCCGCGCGGCCCTGGCGCATCAGCAGACGCAACAGCACTTCGGTGTCGCTGGTCGAGCGGAACTCTTCGCCGCAGGCTTTCAGTTCCGCCCGCAACTGGGCGTGATTGTAGATTTCACCGTTAAAGGCGATGACCCAGCGACCGCACGGACTGGCCATGGGCTGGGCGCCGCCGGGGCTAAGGTCGACAATGGCCAGCCGGGCATGGGCCATCCCTGCCCGTGCCGTGCCGACGCCCAGATTGGCGGTGGTATCGTCCAGCCACAGCCCATGGGCGTCGGGACCGCGATGGGCGATTCTGGCGGCCATGGCCGCCAGAATGGGGTCATCGGCCTTGGTGCTGCCGGCGATGCCACACATGATCGCCGGGACTTCAGCGGATCAGATTGTAGCGAAAAATGCAGTACAGGGCGCGCACGCCGTCCCGCCAGCCGATTTTCTTGCCTTCCTCATAGGTGCGGCCGTCATAGGAAATGCCCACTTCGAAAATCCGCGGACGGGGGGTCAGATGGGCGACCTTGGCGGTGATTTCCGGTTCGAACCCAAAGCGGTTTTCCTGAATGGTGATGGCCTGGATGATCTGCCGACGGAAGACCTTGTAGCAGGTTTCCATATCGGTCAGGTTCAGGTCAGACAGCATGTTCGAGGCCAGGGTCAATATCTTGTTGGCGACCGAGTGCCAGAAATACAGGACACGGGTTTCCTCGCCGCCCTTGAACCGCGACCCGAACACCACATCGGCCCGTCCGCTCAGGATGGGGTGCAGCAGGCGGGGATAATCCACGGGGTCATATTCCAGGTCGGCATCCTGCACCAGAACGATATCGCCGCTGGCACGGGCAAAGCCGGTGCGCAGCGCCGCGCCCTTGCCCTGGTTCAGGGCGTGAACCTGACAGGCGATGAACGGATATGTCTGTGCCAGGGATTCCATCACCCGCACCGACTGATCCTTGGACCCGTCATCGACGATGACGATTTCCAGTTCCAAGCCGCAACGGTCCGCCTCGATCACTCTCTTGACGATGGTTTCCAGCGTTTTTTCTTCGTTGTAGCAAGGGATGACGACGCTTAACGTCTTAAAATCAGCGTGGATTTCCACAATATCCTCGTGGGCTGGCGGAATTTGGGGCTAGCATCGTGCCTTCATCGGGCAAAATCAAGCCATGGCCGTCCTGATGGTGCGCTCTCAAGCAAATCCTTAGGGCAAGGTTTCCGTGTCCGGCAGCGCAATCAGGGCGTGGGCCAGCGCGTGGCCATCATAGACGGCGCTGAAGCGGTCCTGGGACAACGGGGTCAGCGATTTCGTCAAAGGCTGGATATGGCGGCCCATGCGGTCGCCGGAATAATCGCTGATAACGAGTGTCGGCGCGGATTCCGGTCCGCCCCGATATTCCCGCTGGGTTTCCATGATCACCATGGACACATTGTTCCGCAGCATGGCTTCCCCCAATTGGCGAGCGGTCAAAGGGGGAAGGGGGGCGGTGGACAGCCAGTATTTTTCTTCCCCAGGCAGGGCCGGGCTGAGAATCGCTGGGACCTGGGGGCAGTAAACCGACGGGGGGGCCAGGAAGCTGAGCACCTTTTCCCCCGGCGCCAGATGCGTATCGACGAACGTGCAGGTGCTATAAAACCCCCAGGCCAAGCCGGGCGTTTTGTCGTGGTAAGTCTGGGGGCTGATCAATCCCATCGCCGCAGGCAGGCGCAAGACCGCATAAATGCCGACGAACAAGCCCTGATTCATGGCCAAAACCAACCCAGCCCCCAGGAATAGCGGTCGTCCCCAGCCGGTCAAATGGGTCCAGGCCCGGCTGAGGCCAATGGCGGACAGGACCGCCAGAAATGGCGTTACGGCGATCAGGAAGCGGATTTGCTGATTGATACCCCAATACCAGACGGCGGTGTAGATCACGGTGACCGTCAGCAGCGGCATCAATGGGCGGATACGCCCTAACACCAGAGCCAAAGGGGCAAAGGCCAGGAAGTAAGGAGCGCCCAATTGTGCGCCGTCGAAATAATAGGTGGGTAATATGGAAATGTCCCAGTAAACCCGTAGGAAATTCAATATTCCCTCTGATCTTCCGATATTTTCCCCCGATGTTGCGAAGAAATCAGATCGGTAGTCAGTGAATACAGAATTGAATAATGGGAAGATTGGATTGCCCGTGTAATAAAAATCGCGAATGGCGTGTGGAATCAGCAAGGCGAGCGCAACCAGCGCCGCCAGCAGGACGTGAGCCAGCCGCAATTTACGGGTCAGAAGATCTGCCAGGATCAGGGCGGCGAACGCAATTGCGATGCCAAGCCCCATATATTTGACCAAAATCCCCCCAGCCAGGGCGGCCCCCAGAATCACCCCCCAAATCACGGAGCGGTCCCGTCGCCATCCCAAATAAGCCAGCATGGCCAGGATGGCATAAACCGCTTGCTGGGTTTCCACCATGCACGATGCCAATTCCCAGACCGTGGCCCGCACCGAGACGGCCATCAGCGCGGCCATGGCCGCCGCCAGAGGGCCGTACCCCAGACGCCGGGTCAGCAAGGCGCTGCCGAATGCCAGGAAAAGACCGAACAGGCCGGTGACCGGCTGGGCGGCATCCCGACCGCCAATGGCCATGGCCAGCCGGTACAGATGCTCGGACAAGGCGGGGAAAAAGGAAAAAGCCAGTCCCGGCCAGTTGGGGCCGATGAAGCCCTGTTCCAAATCCCGGCGTGGAAGGCCCAAATGATAATTCAGGCTGTCGTAATCGGCGGGTGGAGCTAATCCCTGGATAAGAAGGGACAGCAAGATCAGGGAAACCAGTATCCAGGTCATGGCCGCATAAGGATGGGCGCGCCCTGCATCCCGCCATTGAATGACGGCGGCAGGCGCAAGCCGCCACGCCCGCAGCCATGATGGCAGGGCCAAGGTGGTCCCCAGAGCAAGGACACCGGCCATGGACAGCCGGTCCAGGCGGACCGGGCCGATAACGGAAACGCAAAGATAAAAGAATAGGCAGCCAAAGCAGAAGGCTATCATCCACCGTTCTGCGGTTGGCACATGGCTTTTTTTATCAATAAATTGAATTATGCTGAAGCCAGATCCAACTATGATGGCTAAAAATAACGAAATGAATGCAAGAGTCATTTTTGTTTACCGAATATTTGTTTTGTAAAAGATGATATTTTTTCTTCGTAATATCCGTGATTGTAGTAATAGTAGCTTGATATAACACATGCTACCCATCCGATTATCCCCAGAGAAATCAGATGCTTCCTTTTTTCATGGTGCGCCATGCCACCCATCCTGTCGCGCTGCATTCGGCAAACGGGTGCTATATAGCTCCTTTCCAATGGTTTTTTCCATGACCCCGGTTTTTGGCGCTGACATGCCGAAATGGATTATGACGATAGAATGATTCCACCGTCTTTTGCGTCAGTCTGGCGTTTAGGAGGGCTTGCGGCACCTTATCCTGATGATTACCATCACGGGCCGTCCGGGTTTCAGCCTGAACATGACGTCCGCCGGACGTAGCATTTTCCAGGAAAGGTTTTGCAGCATGCCGATCGCCAAAAAGCTTATGGATGCTCTTGACCAGCACCGTGCCGCCGCCTTGGCTGGCGGGGGCGAGGAAAAGCGGGCGGAACGGCGGGAAAAGGGTTTGCTGGACGCGCGGGAGCGGCTGGATCTGCTGTTCGATCCCGACACCTTCCAGGAAATCGGAACCCATGCCCATCACCACGCCACCGCGTTCGGGCTGGCGGGCAAGGTGATGCCCACTGACGGGGTGGTGGTGGGAACCGGCTTTGTCGGCGGCCGTCAGGTGGCCGCATGCAGCCAGGATTTCACGGTCAGTGCCGGCACTTTGGGCAAGACCCACGCACAAAAAATTGTCGCGGCCATGGAATACGCCCTGAAGATGGGCGTGCCGTTATTGGCGTTCAAGGATTCCGGCGGCGCCCGTATCCAGGAAGGGGTGGATGCCCTGTCCGGCTATGGCGAGGTGTTCTACAATAATGTGCTGCTGTCCGGGGTGGTGCCGCAAATCGCCCTGGTTCTGGGGCCGTGCGCCGGTGGGGCGTCTTATTCTCCGGCGCTGATGGATTTCATCATCATGACCCGGAAGAACGCTCACATGTTCATCACCGGGCCAGAGGTGATCAAGGCGGTGACCGGCCAAAGCGTCACCATGGATCAGGTGGGCAGTGCCGATATGCACGCCACCGTCAGCGGCAATGTGCAGTTCGTGGCCGAGGATGACGCCCATGCGGTGGCCATCGCCAAGGAATTGCTGAGCTATCTGCCGTGCAATAATTCCGAGGAGCCACCCCATCGCCCCTGGGCCGATATTCCGCTGGAAGATGACCCGGAACTGGAGGATCTGATCCCCGAGGAAGCCTCGACCCCCATGGATGTGCGAAAGGTCATTCATCGGCTGGTGGATGACGGCCAGTTGCTGGAAGTACATGCCGGTTTCGCCCGCAATCTGATTGTGGGCTTTTGCCGCATCGGCGGCATCGTCACCGGGTTGATCGCCAATCAGCCCATGGAAATGGCCGGGGCCTTGGACATCAACGCCTCGGATAAGGGGGCGCGGTTCATCCGCTTTTGCAACATCTTCAACATTCCTGTGCTGACCTTGGTGGATGTGCCCGGTTTTCTGCCCGGTATTGAACAGGAACGCGGCGGGATCATCCGTCATGGGGCGAAGATGCTGTTCGCTTATGCGTCGGCCACCGTGCCGAAACTGACGGTCATCCTGCGCAAAGCGTATGGCGGTTCCTATCTGGCCATGTGCAGCCAGGAAATGGGGGCCGATGTGGTTTATGCCTGGCCCACCGCTGAAATCGCGGTCATGGGCGCGGAAGGCGCGGTGAATATCTTGTACCGCAAGGAATTGGGTGACGCCCCGGATCGCCGGGCCAAGGCCAAGGAACTGGCGGCCCAATACCGTGACGAAGTGGCATCACCCTTTGTTTCCGCTGGCAAGGGATACATCACCGATGTCATCCGCCCGTCGGAAACCCGTGCGGCCCTGGCGTTGGCCCTGCGCAAAGTGTTGAACAAGCGTGAAATCCGTCCGCCCAAGAAGCATGGCGATATTCCGTTGTGATACCGGTTCCATGATTTTCCGATTTTCGGAACCGGTCTGCGGCCATTAAGGCCGCAGCCAAGCAGGCGGGATGCCTGAGCCCGGTGAGGGGCCAAAGAAGAGTTCCGACCTCGGGTCGGAACTTTCTGAAACGAGTATGATTTGCGACCAATCCCACGTTTCCGGCAAAGGCTGACCAATGGGTGCGACGTTTCTGTTCACGCTGACCGTCTATGGACTGGCGGCGGTGATTGCCTTGGGATCGGCGGCGCTGATCCGGGTCATGGTGGTTGTCCTGTCGGCGGCGGACCGGGCATCGGCCCCTGCCCCTGCCCCTGCCCCCATTTCCGCCTCTGTCCCGGCGGTCCCGTCCGCTGCCGCTATTCCCCCGGATCATCTGGTGGTGATCGCGGCGGCGGCCCATGCCGCCCTTGGCGCCCATCGCATTGTTCATATCGAATCCGCTACCGGCCCGGTTTGGGCGTCGGAAGGGCGGCATTCCCATCATGGGTCACACCGCCCGTCACCTCGCCACTGATTTTCTGTCATCAAGGATTCCACTCATGCTGAAGAAGCTTCGGATCACCGTGGAAGGCAAAGCCTATGACGTCACTGTCGAGGATTTGACCGAAAACGGCCATGCCGCCCATCATCCGGTCGCGGCCAATCCGGCCCCGGTGGTTCCGTCCGCCGCCCCGCAGGCGCCGCCCCCACCCCCCAATCCGGCGGCAGCGTCCGGTCCTGGTGATCTGGTCAGCCCGCTGACCGGGGTGGTGGATCAGGTTCTGGCCGGGATCGGGCAAAAGGTGGCGGCTGGCGATACGGTCGTCGTGGTGGAAGCCATGAAGATGAAGACGGCCGTTGCCGCCGATCGGGCCGGAACGATTACCGCCGTGGCCGTGAAGGCCGGTGACGCGGTGGATGCCGGGCATGTGCTTCTGACCATTGGTTAGGACTGGGGACAATGGAAAATCTGCACATCCTGAATTTGTTCCAGGGACTGGCCACGTTGGCCGTGGCCGAGCCATCAATTCTGTTCATGCGGATTTTCCTGATCTTCCTGGGGGTCGCCCTGATCTATCTGGGGAAAAAGGGCGTGCTGGAAGCCCTGTTGATGATCCCCATGGGTTTGGGCATGGCCACCATCAACGCCGCAGTGCTGTTCGTGCCCGAAGGCGGCTGGCTGCGTCCCGGTCCCAATCAGATTTTCGTGGATGCCTTGGCCGGGGCGGATAATCCGGCCCAGGTCACCCAATTGATCAACATCTTGCAGATCAATTGGTTACAGCCGATCTACACCTTTACCTTCAGTAACGGCCTGATCGCGTGCATGGTGTTCTTGGGGATCGGGGTCTTGCTGGACGTGGGCTATGTGATGGCCCGGCCCTTCCAAAGCATGCTGTTGGCCCTGTTCGGGGAATTGGGGACCATCGTGGTCTATCCGATCGGTCTGGCCTTGGGGTTGACGCCGGGACAGGCGGCATCGGTGGCGGTGATTGGCGGGGCGGATGGCCCCATGGTGCTGTTCACCTCGCTTTCCCTGGCGCGCGAGTTGTTCGTGCCCATTACCGTGGTGGCATATCTGTATCTGGGTCTGACCTATGGCGGTTACCCGTATCTGATCCGCCTGCTGATCCCCAAGCGCCTGCGCGCCTTGCCCATGCCGCCCGATCGCCCGCGCCGCCCCATCACCTCGGGCCAAAAGATGGCGTTTGCCGTGCTGATGTGCGTGGTCCTGTCCTTGTTGTTTCCGGTGGCCGCGCCGCTGTTCCTGTGCTTGTTCCTGGGGGTGGTCATTCGCGAAAGCGGGCTGAAGCCGTTCATTGATCTTCTCAGCAACGTGTTCCTTTATGCCGGGACCTTCTTTTTGGGTCTGCTGCTGGGGGTCTTGTGCGAAGCGCGGCTGATCTTGGACCCGCAGGTGTTGATTTTGCTGCTGCTGGGCATGCTGGCCCTGTTGATTTCCGGTATCGGCGGGATCTTGGGGGGCTATGTTCTGTATTTCGCCACCGGGCGCAAATACAACCCGGTGATCGGGATTGCCGCCGTGTCGTGCGTTCCCACCACTGCCAAAGTGGCGCAAAAGGAAGTGGCTGCCGCTGGCAAGGGCGTGGTGGTCATGCCCCAGGCATTGGGTGCCAATATCAGCGGGGTGATCACCACCGCCATCATTGCCGCCATCTATGTCAGTTTGATCCAGGCCATGTAATCCCATATCCCGGTGATCGGAACCGATCACCGGCGCCCGTGACGGCCGGGCGGGTTTCTCCGAAACCCTTGCCTTCCGCGGCGTAAGCCGCGCGGCCCCTTGGGCCTAACCAAATCCCCATGAGTTTCACTCACCGGGATTTGGGATTATTCGGCCAGGGCGATGCGTGGGCTGCGCTGGCGGGGCAAAATCATCCAATAGCGACCGGGGCTTTTCATGCGTCCGGCCTTGTCAAACGCGGCCTCTCCCGGTCCCCAGAAAAAATCGCCACGGACCACGCCCTTGATGGCGGCGCCGGTATCCTGGGCCATGACCAGCCGTCGCAACGGGCGATTGGACGGGTCGACCGTATCCAGAAAAAGCGGCACCCCCAGAGGAATATAGCGCGTGTCCACCGCCATGGACCGTTCGGGGGTCAGGGCGACACCCTCGCTGCCCAGTGGCCCATCGCCATCGACAATGCGATAGAACACATAGCGGGGATTTTGCTGCATGATCTGGCGGGCTTCCTTGGGATTCGCCTTCAGCCAGGTTCGGATGGCGGGCATGGAAATGTCGCTGATCAGATTGCGGTCCCGCATGATCCGGCCGATCCCGACAAATTTCAGGCCGTTGGTGGCCGCGACCCCCAGGCGCAGGATCGAACCGTCTTCCAGCCGGATACGCCCCGACCCTTGGATATGCAGGATATGCGCATCCACCGGATCAGCAACCCAGGCCAGGGGCTGGGCCAGATTTCCCAAGGTCCCGTTTTCAATGTCGGCCCGGGCGGGATAGGGCTCCAGCTTGCCGCCGACCATGCGGCCGACCTGGGGTTGTCCATCGGCCCCGTCGCGAATGACCAGATCCTTGGGTCTGGCCAGGATGGGGACGGAATATTTGGCGCTGCGGGTGCGCGATCCGGCCAATTCCGGTTCGAAATAGCCGGTAAAGGTCCCGTCGGCGATGCCGTTATTGGTAACCAGATAAGGCTGGAACCAGGATTCGAAGAACAGACGGGCATTGCTGTCATCGCCGGGGGGAAGCCTGCGAACAGCGGCACAGGGCGTGTACCAGTCATTGACCGTTCCACCCACACCCTCTTGGCCGATGGATCGGTCGAATGGCAGCTTCATCAGCCGGTCGCATGAGCGGATCAGGGCCGGCAGGACCGCCGATGCCTTGTCGTCATCCCACCCCGGCAAATCGTCGAAATTGGCAGGCAGCAAGGTCAGGTGATCGGGAAGGCCAGGGGTGACCACTTGGGGCTGGGGCGGGGGTTCGGACGAACAGGCCGCCAGGGCCAGCGCCAAAAGGACGATGGCGGAACGCCGCATGATGAAACGGTCCTTTAAGTCAGATCGTCGGGGGAGGCCGTGGCCGCGACTTGCCAATTCGGATCGCGGGATCGGGTGTCGCGGGTGAAGGTCCAGCGGTCGCGGACTTGGATGACCCGGCTGGGGTCGCCCTCGATCACCGTGCCTTGGCTGTCCGTGACTGCGTTGATCTGTTCCGACACGAACAGTACGGTCACCCGCGCCTCGGTCCCGTCCAGCCGGGCATCGGTGATTTCCGCTTTGGAAATGCCGACCAGATCGCTGGTGAAGACGTGGGCATTGCGCTTGCGGTCGTCAATGGCGGCGGCAAAGGAGGCATGGACCGGCTTGGCCAAAAGCGGGCGCAGGGCGTTCTTGTCTCCGGCGGCATAGGCGCCGACGATCATTTCGAACGCGGCGCGGGCGCCTTGCAAAAAGCCGGTTTGGCTGAAGTTCGGATCGCGGGCGCGGATAGCGGCGATTCCATCCCCCACCTCGCCCTCGGGCAGCGGTTCGGGGGCGGGGCGCCGCGCGGTGGGCAGGGCCACCACGTTATCGGGCAGCGTCTGTGCGCCGGTCTGCCCCTCCGCATTTGGGGCCGAGGGTTCGGCCGGGGGGGCCTTGTGCTGCCATTGGGTGGGCGGGCGTTCATTGCCAGTGCGCTTTCCCAGGACGCTGCGCAGGCGCAGCACCAGGAACGCCGCGACAGCGGCAAAGAAAATTATGTCGAGGAAATGGAAATCGCCGTTCATGGACCCACTTTCGGGAGGATGCCCACTGAGAAATAAGGACGGGGACATCGGGAATGGTGGGCACAGCTCCCCGTCCACGCTACCATCACAAGAGATAAGCCCCAGAAAGGCAAAGAGCAAGCATGGCATGGCTGATTATCCTGGCGATTTTTGCCCTTCCGGTGGCCGAGATCGCCCTGTTCGTCAAAATGATTCAATGGGTGGGATTGTTGCCCACCATTTTGCTGGCGGTGCTGTCAGGCGTTGCCGGTCTGGCATTGCTGCGCGGTCAGGGACTGGCGATTCTGTGGCGCAGCCGGGCGAAGTTGCAGCAAGCTCCGTTGGCCGAAGCGTTCGACGGCATTTGTCTGGCATTGGCGGGTTTTTTGCTGTTGCTGCCCGGCTTTCTCAGCGACGCCATCGCCTTGCTGTTGCTGTTTCCGCCGGTCCGGGCGGGCCTTCTTGCATTTTGGGTGGCACATCTTGGCCGGGCCATGGCGCGGTCATCGGCCTATCGGCCACGCGAAACCCGCGATGCGGACCCCTTCGCGCCGTCCCAGCCCCATCATCCGCAAAAGGGTACGATCATCGACGGTGATTATCAGGTGATCGAACCGGATCGTGGTCGCCCCGATCAAAAATAGGGCGGCGGTTCCGGGTATTGTCCGGCTGAGGGGAAAAAGTGAGAAGGGGCAATAAAAGAGCTTGCATCTTTATCCGCCGCCTTGTATCTATCCGCTCCTTCGCAGCGTTGATCGCGGTGAAGCGCCAGGAAGCGGGCGTAGCTCAGGGGTAGAGCACAACCTTGCCAAGGTTGGGGTCGAGGGTTCGAATCCCTTCGCCCGCTCCAAATTTTCCAAAGGGAAAATCAAGCGGATAAAATAAGCCACCGGAAGGTGGCTTTTTGCGTTCCATGCTTACATTTCACGTTCGGAAAAATGTAGGCAGCCGATCAAACTGATTTGCGGCTATTGTACTTGGCGAAGGACATATTATACGGAAATGTGTTGATCGGTTCCGGGCAACGTCGCCCGCCGCATGAGGCGGGCGGGCCATTTCATTGGCCGGTTGGTATCATTCAGTCAGTTTCGGATTGGGGAATCATGGAAAAAATCATTATGACTGCCATCGACGCCAGCCAGGTCATGGGGCGGAAGGTGGTTGATACCGGGGTCAGCATGATCGGGATGGGCGGGAACGTCTATCATTGCGGTCATTGCGGACGCAAAATGATGCATGCGGTGGATTTGTCCCAGGCCACGGTCCCGTTGGTTTATCTGTGCGGCAGTTGCGGCACCTATAATGAAGATCCGGGCGACGGCAAATAGGCGGCGAAAACCGATCCCTTGCCCAGGGTGGATTCCACCACCAGCAGGCCGCGGTGGCGGTTGACGATGTGTTTGACGATGGCCAAGCCCAATCCAGTGCCCCCCAATTTGCGGGACCGGGCGGTATCCACCCGGTAAAACCGTTCGGTCAGGCGGGGCAGGTGTTCCTTGGCGATGCCGTCGCCTTGATCGCGGACCGATAACAGCACCACCGGGCCGCCGCTGGCGGTCAGGGTCGGCGGGGCATTGGCGGGGATGGCGGTGGCCAGGGCCAGGGAAACGCTGACCGGGGTGCCGTCCCGCCCATATTTGACGGCATTATCCAGCAAGTTCTGAATTAATTGCGATAATTCATCCATCTGGCCGATGACCATGCGGGCCTGCGGGGCGATGTCCAGAACCAGGGTCATGGATTTTGCCTGGGCCAGGGGTTCCATGGCGGCGGCCCCACGTTCGACCAGATGCCCCAGATCCACCCGTTCGCCAGGACGGGAATGTTCGTTCAGTTCGATTCTGGACAGGGATAACAAGTCATTGACCAACCGTGACATGCGGGTGGCCTGTTCTTGCATGATCCCCAAGAAATGTTCGCGGGCTTCGGCATCGTCGCGGGCGGGGCCGCGCAAGGTTTCGATGAATCCCAGCAAGGTGGCCAGGGGTGTGCGCAATTCGTGGCTGGCATTGGCGACGAAATCCGCCCGCATCTGTTCCATTTGTTTGATGGCGGTCAGATCGTGCAGGGCGACAATGGCCACGGTGTTATCCACCGACCGTGATCCCAGACGTTCGACACGGGCGCGGAATGATCGTTCCGTGGGGACGGGCAGGGTGAATTCGGCCTCGCCCCCGGCGCCGCCGGTCAACACCCGGTCGGCCAATTCCAAAACGGCGGGATCGCGCAGGATGGCGGCTAAATCCCGGCCGGCGATTCCTTGACCCAAGGCATTTTGGGCCACCCGGTTGACCCGGACCACCCGGCGGTCGGCCCCCAGCAGCAGCAGGGGATCAGGCAAATTATCCACCAGGGCTTCGTTCCAGCGGGCGGCATCCAGCACTTCGCGCTGGCGTGCCTGCCAGACCCGGCGTAATTGGCTGATGGCCCCGACAATTTCCGCCACCTGCTTTTCCCGGGCAATGGCCGGCGGCCCGGCATCGTGACCGGCGGCCAGGGCACGGGTCCAGATCGTCACCGCCCCCAAAGCCTCCAGCGTCGGCCTGACCATGATCCCGATCAGCAGGGTGATGACCGCTTGGGATAGCAAGGCGGCCATCAGATTCAATCCCATGGTGGCGACCAGCACCACCATGGCCGCTGCCGACGGAACCGATAAAAGCAGGGAAGCCCCCAGCAACCGCCCCATGGACAGGGCGCGGGTTTCCGATGGCGGCGGTTGGTCCATGAAATCAGCTCCGAATGGAATCGTAACAGGCCAGCATGGCCATATTGACCAGATCATTGGCGGTGGCATCCATGGAGGCGATCTGCACCGGTTTGGACAGGCCCATCAGGATCGGGCCGATCACTGTGCCACCCCCCAATTTCTGCATCAGTTTCCAGGTGATGTTGGCGGAATGCAGGCCGGGCATGACCAGGACATTGGCCGGTCCGGACAGGCGGCAAAAGGGATAGTGACTGCGCATATCCGGGTCCAGGGCCACATCGGCGGCCATTTCCCCATCATATTCGAATGCCCGTGGGCAGGAATCCAAGATGGCCACGGCTGCCCGCACCCGTTCCGATGACGCATTGGCCGGGTTGCCGAAATTGGAATGGGACAGCAATGCCACACGCGGTTCGTGCCCCATTTGCCGGGCCTTGGCCGCCGCCTGAATGGCGATGTCGGCGATTTCCTGGGGGCCGGGCAGTTCATGCATCACCGTATCGGCGATAAAGACCGTGCGTCCCCGTGCCACCATGATGTTATAGCCCAGCAGGCGTTCGCCGGGGGCCGGGCCGATAACCCGGCGGATTTCGTCGAAAGCCTGCCAGTAATTGCGGGTCAGGCCGGTTACCATGGCATCGGCATCGCCCTGATCGACCATCAGGGCCGCCCAGATATTGCGGTCCTGTTTGACCAAACGCTGGGCATCCCGCAACAAGGCGCCTTTGCGCTGCAAATGCCGGTACAGCACATCGGCATAGTGATCGCGCTTGTCCGACAGGCGGGCATTGATGGTTTCCAACCCTTCGGCCCCGGCGATGCCGCATTGGCGGGCGGTTTCCTGGATCTGATCCTCGTTCCCCAGCAAGATGGGGGTGCCATAGCCGGCATTGCGGAAGGCCAAGGCGGCGCGGATGGTTTTTTCTTCCTCGCCTTCGGCGAAAATCACCCGGCGCGGATTGGCCCGGACCTTTTCCCCGATGACTTGCAGCGACGATGCCGTGGGGTCCAGCCGGGCCGACAATTCCTTTTTATAGGCGTTCATGTCGATGATCGGCTTGCGCGCCACCCCGGTATCCATGGCCGCCTGGGCCACGGCCGGGGGAATGGCGGCGATCAGCCGGGGATCGAACGGCACCGGAATGATGTATTCCCGGCCATATCGCAGACGGCGACCGGAATAGGCGGCATCCACTTCATCCGGCACGGTTTCCCGCGCCAATTGGGCGATGGCATGGGCGGCTGCGACCTTCATGGCGTCGTTGATGGTGCTGGCCCGCACATCCAAGGCGCCGCGGAAAATATAGGGAAAGCCCAGGACATTGTTGATCTGATTGGGATAATCGGACCGCCCGGTGGCGACGATGGCATCGTCGCGCACCTGGGCCACCTCTTCGGGGGTGATTTCCGGGTCAGGATTGGCCATGGCAAAGATAATGGGCTGCGCCGCCATGGACGCCACCATGGATGGGGTCACCGCCCCCTTGACCGACAAGCCCATGAACACATCCGCCCCGGCCAGGGCCTGTTCCAAGGTCCGGGCCTCGGTGGCGGTGGCGTGGGCGGATTTCCACTGATTCATGCCCTGTTCGCGGCCCTGATAAATCACCCCCTTGGTGTCGCACAGGATCACGTTTTCATGGCGGATGCCCGTGGCCTTGATCAATTCCACACAGGCGATGGCGGCGGCCCCCGCGCCGTTGACCACGACCTTGGTGGTGGCCAGGTCGCGCCCGGTCAAGGCCAGGGCATTGATCAACCCGGCGGTAGCGATGATGGCCGTGCCGTGCTGGTCATCGTGGAAGACCGGAATATCCATCAATTCGCGCAGGCGGCTTTCGATGATGAAGCATTCGGGCGCCTTGATGTCTTCCAGGTTGATGCCGCCGAAGCTTGGCCCCAGGAAGCGGACGCAATTGACGAATTCGTCCACGTCGCGGGTATCCACCTCCAGGTCGATGGCGTCGATATCGGCGAAGCGCTTGAACAAGACGGCTTTGCCTTCCATGACCGGCTTGCCGGCCAAGGCCCCCAGATCGCCCAGACCCAGAACCGCCGTGCCGTTGGAAATCACCGCCACCAGATTGCCCTTGGCGGTGTAATCATAGGCCAGGCTGGGATCGCGGGCGATGTGCAGGCAGGGAAAGGCGACGCCGGGGGAATAGGCCAGGGACAGATCACGCTGGGTCGTCAGCGGCTTCGTGGCCACGACCTCGATCTTGCCAGGGCGGCCGCTGGCATGCATCAGCAGGGTTTCTTGCTCCAGATTGGCCTGGGCACGGGAGTCTGCGCTGTCATCGGCGGCGTGGGCATCGGTGACATGGGAATAATTGGTCATGGGATGTGATTACCTGACAAGACGACAAGAATGATAAGGCATTGTGCCCCTTCCTCGGCCAACTGCCTAGGGGGCCACCTTATCCAGACACTTGGTTTCCAGGCGTCTGGATAAGGTGGACCACCAACGGATTGAGGCGTGGAAGAATTCTGATTTTGCGCCGCGCAGGCAAGGGACAACACAGCCGGTCAATTTATTGGCCGGTTGGTATGATACCAAATCCCGGTGAGTGAAATTCATGGGGATTTGGTTAGGCCCAAGGGGCCGCGCGGCTTACGCCGCGGAAGGCAAGGGTTTCGGAGAAACCCGCCCGCCGCTGAGGGCGCCGGTGATCGGTTCCGATCACCGGGATATAGTATGAGGTCATTGGCCAGACAGTATAATGCACGGCCATCCGGTACGGGGATCGAAACTTTGGTTTCGATCCGGGCGTTGGGTTTTATCCATCGGACGATCCGATCTGGGCGGGCATATGAATAATGAAATAACAATTTCCCACTCATATTTCGTCTGATTTCCGTCTGTTATGGTGGGTTGTTTCCATAGGAAAAGTCTTGTGACAGTTTGAAAAAAAACGACGGACTGCCGTGCGGATTAGACGGTTGACCACTTCTTGTGAAGCGTTTAGAACAATTCAACTGGTCAACTATTTGGCATGGATTTTAATATGGGCGCGAAAAAATCCATAGAATTGTTCATGGGAAAAAAATTAATTTATAAGTTACTTGTGATCGGTGCGTGTATTGTCATCGCATCGTTTGCGGTTTTTTCAATTTATAGTGACCGCTATCAGTCGTATCAGATAACTAAAAACCTTGAAATGAATGCTCATGAGCTTGGTAATACTGCAACAGGCAGTATATCGAACTGGCTGAATGGGCGGGTTTTGTTGCTGCAAAATTTGTCGCAAAATCTTGGTCAATATCATGACCCCGATGAAATTCGGCCATTATTGAAACGTGATAGTTTAGCGAATACATTTTTTTCTGTTTACTATGGCCAATCCGACGGCGTGCATACAAATAACACCGGTCGCCCCTTGGCTGCGGGCTATGATCCGCGCAAACGGCCCTGGTATCAATTGGCGGAAAAGGCCCAAGCCCTGGCTTTGACCGAACCTTATGTGGATGCGGGGGCCGGTGGGCAGTTGGTGTTGACCATCGCGGCCCCGGTCCGAGGTGCTGATGGGGGCATGGCGGGAGTCGCCGGTGCCGATCTGAAGCTGGACACGCTGTACAAGATTTTGAATGCGGTCGGCTTTGGCGGCATGGGGCATGCGTTCCTGGTCAATGCCGATGGCAAGGTGCTGGTGCATCCAAAGGCCGATTTGGTGATGAAGCCGTTGGCCGAGGCTTTTGACGGCCCGGCCCCGGCCATTGATGGCAAATTCACCGCGACCAGCGAAAACGGCCGCGATGTCCTGGTCACCTTTTTCCCGGTCGAAGGCGTGCCGTCCATTAAATGGTATGTCGGGTTGGTGATTGATCAGGAACAGGCTTTTTCGTCGCTGCGGCAATTCCGCATTTCGGCGGTGATCACCACCATCATGGCGGTGGTGGCGATGATCGTGCTGCTGGGATTGGCCATTCATGCAGTGGTGTCCCGCCCATTGAACCGCATGACCGGTGTTATGGGTGGGCTGGCGGCGGGTGATCTGCGGATCAGTATCCCCGATTTGGATCGCCTGGATGAAATCGGGGCCATGGCCCAGGCGGTCAGAGTGTTCAAGGATAATGCCCACGAAGTCGAACGGCTGGCATCGGAAAAGGCGGCGGAACAGGCCCGGCGCGAAGAACGCATGCGGCGGTTGGAAGAGTTGAACACCCGCTTCGATGCCCGGATCGGCGGGTTGATCGGGGCGTTGTCGGGGGCGGCGGCGGATATGGAGCAGACGGCCCAATCCATGTCATCGCTGGCGGCATCGTCCAAGCAACAGACTGTGTCGGTGGCCAGTGCCACGGAACAGATGTCCGGCAATGTGGAAGGTGTGGCTTCGGCGGCGGAAGAGTTGTCGGCTTCGATTTCGGAAATCGGCCGTCAGGCCCAGACATCGCTGGAAATCGCAGCCCAGGCGGTGGATGGGGCGCGTCATACCGATGAAACCGTGCAGGCCCTGGCCTCGGGCGCCCGCAAGGTGGGGGATGTGGTGTCCCTGATCCGCGATATCGCGGAACAAACCAATCTTCTGGCCCTGAACGCCACCATCGAAGCCGCCCGTGCGGGCGAGGCGGGCAAGGGCTTTGCCGTGGTCGCCAATGAAGTGAAGGCCCTGGCCAGCCAAACCGCACGGGCGACCGAGGAAATCACCCAGCAAATCGCCGATATGCAGGCGGTGACCCGCGATGCGGTGCAGTCCATTCAGCACATCAGCTCGACCATCGACGAGATCAACCATATCTCTACCGATATTACCCGCGCGGTGGATCAGCAGGGCGTGGCCACGGTGGAAATCGCCCGGAATACTCATGAAGCGGCGATGGGAACCCGTGATGTGTCGGAGCGCGCGGTGCATCTGCAAAACAGTGCCCAGGAAACCGGCGGCACCGCCGATATGGTGCTGCATTCGGCCAATCGAGTTGCCCAGCATTCCGAGGAAATCCGCACGGAAATCACCCATTATCTGGAAGGCATTAAAGCCTGCTGAGCGTGATCGAGATCAGTTTGGTAGCATGCCGGTTCCGTATGTCGGAAATTCATGGAACCGGTATTACCCAAAACTATTTGGAAGCATAGCCTTAACAGGGTGCGGAAAAACTCCGCTTCGCGGCTGGGCGACCGCCCAGACCCGTTTGGAGGCGCAGCCTCCAAGCCTTCAGTTTCTTTTTCTTTCAAAGAGTTAGAAATCTGGAGGGTTCGGGAGGCTTGCTTCCCGATGCGGGGTCTGGGGGCGGAAGCCCCCAAACGGAAGGAAAGACGACTTTTCCATACCCTCTTATACCATGTCCCGGTGATCGGTTCCGATCACCGGGACATGGTATAAGAGCTGATTTCGATTGATCGAAATCAGCTCTGGGCATCAATGCCGGAAGTGGCGCATGCCGGTGAACACCATGGCCAACCCCTTTTCATCGGCGGCGGCGATCACTTCGGCGTCCCGCATGGACCCGCCGGGCTGGATTACTGCGGTGGCTCCGGCAGCGGCAGCGGCCAACAAACCATCGGCGAAGGGGAAGAACGCGTCGGACGCCACCACCGAGCCGACGGTTCCCGGCTGGGACAGACCGGCGGCGGTTGCCGCTTCCTGGCTTTTCCAGGCAGCAATCCGCGAGGAATCCACCCGGCTCATCTGGCCGGCGCCAATCCCCACCGTCACCCCATCCTTGGCATAGATGATGGCGTTGGACTTCACATGCTTGCAGACGCGGAAGGCGAACAGCAGATCGGCCAATTCCTGCTGGCTGGGGGCGCGTTTGGTCACCACCTTCAGATCCTGCATCTGAATCCGGCCATTATCCTTGGTCTGGAACAGATATCCACCGGCCACGGCCCGCAGGGTCATTCCGCCTTCGGAAGGGTCCGGCATGCCGCCGGTGACCAAAAGCCGCAAATTCTTTTTGGCGGCAAAGGCGGCGATGGCGTCGTCATCGGCTTCGGGGGCGATGACCACTTCGGTGAACAGCTTGCTGATTTCGGCGGCGGTGGCGCCATCCAGTTTGCGGTTCATGGCGATGATGCCGCCAAAAGCGGATACCGGATCGCAGGCCAGCGCCGCCTTATACGCGCTGACGATATCGGTGCCGGTGGCCACGCCGCAGGGATTGGCGTGCTTGATGATGGCTACAGCCGGTCCATCGAATTCCGCCGCCAGTTCAAAGGCGGCATCGGTATCATTCAGGTTATTGTAGCTCAGTTCCTTGCCCTGAAGCTGGCGGGCGGTGGCGATGCCGGGCCGCGTTGCGCCGGTCCCATAGAACGCCGCCTGCTGGTGCGGGTTTTCACCATAGCGCAGGGATTGTTTCAATTCCCCGGCCACCACCACGCGACGGGGGAAGGTGTCGCCCAATTGACGGGCGAACCATTGGGAAATGGCGGCATCATAGGCACCGGTACGGGCATAGGCCGTGGCGGCCAACGCCTTGCGCAGATCCAAGGTGGTGGCATTGCCGTTGGCGCTCATTTCCTCCATCACCTTGGCGTAATCCTGCACATCCACCACCACGGTCACCGAATCGTGGTTCTTGGATGCGGCGCGAATCATGGCCGGACCGCCGATGTCGATATTTTCCACACAGGTGTCGTAATCGGCGCCCTTGGCCACGGTGGCTTCGAACGGGTACAGATTGACCACCAGCAGATCAATGGGGGAAATGCCGTGTTCGGCCATGGCCGCTTCGTGTTCGGCATTGCCGCGAATACCCAACAGACCGCCATGCACCTTGGGGTGCAGGGTCTTGACCCGACCATCCAGCATTTCCGGGAAACCGGTATGGTCCGACACGTCGGTTACGGCAAGACCGGCATCTCGCAGCGCCTTGGCCGTACCGCCGGTGGACAGGATTTCCACTTTGCGTTCAGCCAAAAAGCGGGCGAATTCCACCAGCCCGGTCTTGTCCGAGACCGAGAACAAGGCGCGGCGGATGGGGCGAAGCGTGGACATGCGGAAACCTCCGGCAGCAGACGGAAAAAGGGATTGGCGGGGGGTATAGCACACCGGCGGCCCCAATGTCCTATTTCTGAAACCGATCCGGCGTCACGGATGCAGTCGGCCATATCCGGGGGAAAAGGCGATGTCCAATCCCCACAGCCGGGTCAGGTCCGCCGGATCGGTGATGTGATGATCCTGGATTTCGGTCTGGGGGCCAATGGCCACCCCCCCGCAGGAATCCTCGATCACCACCGTATCCGCGTCGAACCGCACCCGGCGATACAGCGGCACACCAAAGCCCACGTGGCAGGCCAGGGCCGAACCGGTATCAAAATGAATGACCCGCCCCTGGGCGCTGTCATCCAACCGGAATGGCCCCATATCCAGCCGGGCCGGTTCCGCCTTTCCCAGCCGGGGAACGAAATGGGCCAAGGCGGAGCGATAGCGGTTCCGGGCCGACAAATCGGCGGTATAGACAAAACTGCCGGGATCGCGGGCGAAACTTTGTCCCCCCAGATGAATATCCATGGCCAACTGATCATTATGCGCATGGGCACCCAGCCCATCGGCCAAGGCCCCGCAGCGCAGCGAAATCAGGCTGGTTTCATTCCGCCACAGATATAGTCCGAATTGCGGATAGGCCACCGCCCGCAGGCCCGACAGACAGGCGGGATCGGCGGGCCGAATGATCAGACGGGTCAGCCATTGTGCGGTTGGCGTGGGCTCGGGATCGCGGGCCACGGGGCGGACCACCGGCGCCGGTCCCGACACTGATATCGTCTGGCCGCCCGCCAGCGCCGCCACCATCCAGCCATCCAATCCGCCCCCATCGCCGCCATTCAGCAAACCGGACAGGGCGCGGGGCAAATGGGTGCCGTCCAGGTCGCGGCTGCGCCAATCCCCATCGACCACCGGGGTCAGTTTGAACAGTCGCCCGGAATCATTATCGCCGATTTGCAGCATGTCGCCATTGGGCAGGCTGACATCGGCGACCAGCCGGGCCGCATCGGCCAGGCGGGATGCCACCTGGGGCGAAAAAGGCGGCCATGCCATGGGCGCGGCCATCAGGCCAGGCTTTAACCGCCAGCGCGTGGCATCATACTGGGCAAAGACCGTCCGCCGCTGCGGCGTCACCCCCAAGATGACCGCCGCTCCATGCACCGCCAGTTCCGCCGACAGGCGGTGATAACAGGTGGATGATTCGAAATTGCCGCCATCTTCGGCGAATTGGCGGATGATTTCCCCATCCAATTGCTGGGCGGCGAAGACCAGCCACAGGTCGCTTTCCTCGCTGGCGGGCAGATAGGTTGCGATAAAAGCCAGCCCGACCAGATTGGCCAGATAATGATTGCCCCGGTGCCGGGGGGACCATTCCAGGAAATGAACCACATGGCGGCCATGGGCCAGCATGGCGGCGGCCAGTTCTTCTTCGAATTCCTGATCGAATTGGGCGCCATGGGCTCGAAATATATCCCAGGCCAAAATAATGTTGGCGGCCCGGATGCCCACATCCATGGCACAGGCCCAATTCACCCCCCAGCCCGGCGGATTGGCCGCCAGGAAGTCCAACACCTGATGGCGGAATTCCATGACCCAGACCGGGTTGCCGCCGCCGCCGGTCTGTTCATGGGCAAAGGCCAAGGCCATCCAGGGCAAATGCTGCAAGCGGGCCAATTCCCACGGCAACTTCACATCCACCCCCGGCAGATGGGCATAAGCGATGCTGGCCCCCCAGGTGCGGACGGACCAGCGATAGCCCGAACGGATATCCATATGCCAATCCAGCGGACGATAGGAATCGTCGTCGATCATGGACAGCAAATGGGCCGCATGCGGCTGGTTTCCCGGCCAAACCTCTGCCGCCAGGGCGGCCCGCCAATCAGATGGCAGGGTTTCCGGTCGGCCATGCCGGTGTCCGCCAAAACCCCGCGCCGTCAGCCCGCGATTGACCTGTATCCAGCCCGACCCCAGCAGATCAACCCCATGCAACCGGCTGCGCCGGGCCAATTCGTGGATCGTGGCGGATTGATCCGCCAGCAGGGCGGCCGGGATGGGCGGCAGGCGGGGAACCAATGTGCCCCCGGCTTGCAGAACCGACGGATAGGTACAGTGCCGACGCAAGGACCGGCTGATCAGCCCGTGTTTCAACCGGCGACCCAGCAACCGGGCACCCTTGGCCAATACCACTCCGGGCGACAGGGCCAGGGCTTGGCGAAGCCGGTGCAGCGACATCAGACCTGCCCCATCTGGCCGGAATATTCGGGCACCAACTGACGCAGCAGATCCAAGGCGTCATCCAGGCGCCGGTGGCGGCAGGCATCTTCCAACCGGTCCATGGCGGCAGCCATGTCACCCGCATCCACCAGACGCGGCGCCGCCACCAGGATGCCCTTGCGCTCGGTCGGGACCGGGGGTTCGGCACCGTGGAAAATCTCTTCGAACAGCTTTTCCCCGGGGCGCAGGCCGGTGAATTGGATCGCCACATCCTGATCGGGCCGCAGCCCGGCCAGGCGGATCATCTGACGGGCCAGATCGACGATGCGCACCGGCTCCCCCATATCCAGCACAAACAGGCGGCCCCGGTAATCATCGCCGCTGAACCGCCCCAGTTCGGATGCCTGCAACACCAATTCCACCGCTTCACGCACGGTCATGAAATAGCGGGTCATGTCGGGATGGGTCACCGTCAGCGGCCCGCCTTCGGCCAATTGCTTTTGAAATAACGGCACTACCGACCCGGTGGACCCCAACACATTGCCAAATCGCACGGTGACAAAACGGGTTCCCCGCCCGGCGGTGTCCAGGCTTTGGGCGACCATCTCCGCCACCCGCTTGCTGGCCCCCATCACATTGGTCGGATTTACCGCCTTATCGGTGGAAATCATCACCATCACCTCGACCCCGGCGGCCAAGGCGGCTTCGGCCACCACGCGGGTTCCCACCGCATTGGTCAACAGCCCTTCATCGGGATTGTATTCCACCATGGGCACATGCTTCAGCGCCGCCGCGTGGAACACCAGATCGGGCCTGACCTGGCCCATGATTTCGGCCATGCGGGCGCGGTCGCGCACATCCCCCAGAACCGGGCGGCGGTCCATATGGGGCCAGCCATTGGCCAGTTCCATATCGATGGCGTAAAGATTGAATTCGCACGCTTCGAACAGGATCAAAAGGGCGGGGTCAAACCCGGCGATCTGGCGGACCAATTCAGACCCGATGCTGCCGCCGGCGCCGGTCACCAGCACGCGGCGCCCCTTGATCATCGCCTGCAATCCGCTGCGGTCCAGCACCGCCTGGGGCCGACCCAGCAAATCCTCGACCGCGATGGGACGAATGGTCAGTCGGTCATCCACCCCGTCCCGAAGATCCGTCAGGCGGGGAATACGGGCCAAGGGCAGCCCCAGCCGGTCGGATTCATCCAGCAGATGCCGCATCACCGCCCCGTCCAGGCGATGATCGGTGACGATCAGACGTTGCGGCGCCTCGCCCTTTTCCGCCAGGCGGGCCAGCACCCCATCCAATTCATCCACCGCCCCCAAAACGTCCACGCCGTGAATATTGCGGCCAACCCGCGCGCCCCGTTCGCTCAACAGCCCCACAGCCCGGTATTCCGCATCGGCGGCACGGGTGGCGCGGATGAACAATTCCGCTTCATCCCCGGCACCGACCAGCAGAACGGGCACACCGCTGCCCCCCGCCCGGCGCTTGGCCGCCAGCCGACGGTCTTTCCAGTTGCGATACAAGAATCGCGGTCCGCCCAGCATGGCCAGCAATACGAACCAATTGATCACCGGCACGGATCGGGGCAGATCTTGCAACCGGGTGACCAGGAACATCAGGAAAAAGAATACCCCGACCGTCAGCGTGACGCCGCGCACCAGCATCATCAGATCGTTGACCGATGCATAGCGCCATACGCCCTTATACAGACGAAGCGACAGGAACGCGGCCATGGCGATGACCGTCAGACATAAGGTGGCGGCCGCCAGCATGGACGGCGACCAGCCGGGCACGCGCACCTCGCCCAGACGCAGGTAAACCGCCAGCAAAAAGGACAAGGCGGCCATCACCCCGTCATGGACAAAGGCGACATGGCTGCGGTTCAAGGAAAATTTACCGTTCATCGGGCATCTGGAAACCAAGGACCATATGACAATAGCGGCGCCCAGGCCTATGGGTGCGGAAAGCCGACCATATCAGGCGGCATTGCGGTTGCCAATCATGGGCGCTGTCTTTCACCGGGTGACTTTCACCCCAACTATGCATAAAGTTCCGTGGGCGCAGCGGGGGAGAAGACCGTTATGGACAAGAGCAAATTATTGGAACGCACCATGGTCTATGCTGGCCAAAAGGTGTTCACCGAAGGGGAAAAGGGCGACCGCGCCTATCTCATCCAGGAAGGCCAGATCGAGATTGTGAAGAACGGTTTGGTTCTGGGCACCTTGAGCAAGGGTGAATTGTTCGGTGAAATGGCCCTGGTGGACGACCAGCCGCGTATGGCCACCGCCCAGGCGGTCAGCGATGCGTCCTTGGTGATCATCACCCGCGATTCGTTCCGTGATAAATTGGACCGCGCCGATCCGTTCATCCGGGCATTGCTGAATATTTTCGTCAAGAATATCCGTAATCTGACCCGTTGACCCCTCCCCCCGACATCACCCACAGGTAATTGATGCCCGATCTACCGCCCGACGATCACCCCCACCGCGACCAATCGGCCACGTTCCGGCCCATCGCCCCTGGGATGGAAGGGCATGTCAACGTCTATCACCCTGTCCTTGACCACGGTTTTGTCGCGGTCAAGGATTACATGGGTGACGATCTGTCCGTCGTGCAGATGGCCCGGATGAGCTATGGCAAGGGCACGAAGGGTGTGTCCGACGATCGCGCCTTGCTGCGCTATCTGCTGCGTCACGGCCACACCAGCCCGTTCGAGGGCTGCGTGATCAAGCTGCATGTGAAAATGCCCATTTTCGTCATGCGCCAGTGGGTGCGGCACCGGACCGCCAGCTTGAACGAATATTCCGCCCGTTATTCCATCCTGCCCGACGAATTTTATATTCCGGCGGCGGAACATCTGGCGGTGCAATCCACCGATAACAAGCAAGGCCGGGGCGAAACCCTGGACCCAGCCCGCGCCGCCCAGGTTCTGGCCCTACTGCAAGACGATGCCCGGCGGTCCTTTGACACCTATCATCAATTGCTGAATGCCGATGAAGACGGCCAAACCCTGGACCCGGATACCCAGGGACTGGCCCGCGAACTGGCTCGTATCGGCCTGCCCCTATCGGCCTATACCCAGATTTATTGGCAAACCAACCTGCATAATCTGATGCATTTCCTGCGTCTGCGGGCCGATCGCCATTCCCAATATGAAATTCGGGTCTATGCCGAACTGATCTTGAAGATCATGGCCGATTGGGTGCCCGTCACCACCGAAGCTTTCCGTGATTATCAGCTTGAGGCGGAAAAGCTGTCACGGATGGAAGTCGCCTTGGTCCGCGACCTGCTGGCCGGGCGCGCCAGCTTGGATCAGGCGGAAGCCTATGGCCTGGGTAAGCGGGAAATCCGTGAATTCCGGGATCGTTTCGGACTCTGACGCCACTGATGCCCACCCCATCATCCCCCACTGCCCGCGTCCATTTCATCGGGGCCGGCCCCGGCGCGCCCGATCTGATCACCGTGCGCGGATTGGGGCTGATCCGCCGCTGCCCGGTCTGTCTTTATGCTGGATCGCTGGTCCCCGCCGAGGTGGTGGCCGAAGCCCCGCCCGGCGCCAGGGTCATCAACACCGCCGATATGGATTTGGATGGCATCATCGCCGAAATCGCCCATGCCATTGCCCAAGGTCATGACGTGGCCCGCGTCCATTCCGGCGATCCGTCGCTTTATGGCGCCACCGGCGAACAGATGCGGCGGCTGGACCAATTGGGCATCGCCTATGACATTGTGCCGGGCGTTCCGGCCTTTGCCGCCGCCGCCGCTGCGCTGGGCTGCGAGCTGACCTTGCCGGGATTGGCCCAAACGGTGATCCTGACCCGGACGGCGGTGAATTCCTCTCCCATGCCGACGGGCGAGGAATTGACGGAATTGGGCAAAAGCGGCGCCACCTTGGCCATTCATCTGTCCATGCGCAATATTGACCGGGTGGTGGCCGATCTGACCCCGTTTTATGGTGCCGATTGCCCGGCGGCAGTGGCCCATCGGGTCAGTTGGCCGGATCAATCCATTATCGTCGGCACTTTGGCCGACATTGCCGCCCAGGCCAGGATGGCGGGATTTTCCCGCACCGCCCTGATCCTGGTGGGGCGGGTCCTGACCAGCAACGGATTCGCCCTGTCCCGTCTTTATGGCGGTGACCGCCCCCCGGTTGCTTCGCTATAGTGGCAGGCATGAACGACGATTTTCCCATCTTCGAACCGGGCACCGTCTGGTTGGTCGGGGCTGGTCCGGGTGATCCCGGCCTGCTGACCCTGCTGGCGGCCCACGCCTTGGCCCATGCTGACCATGTGGTCCATGACGCTTTGGTATCCCCGGCTATTCTTGGGCGTATTCCCGCCGACAGCATCCGCGAATCCATGGGGAAGCGGGGGGGGCATGCCAGCCCGCGCCAGGATGACATCAATGCCCGGCTGATCGAACTGGCCCGATCCGGCAAACGGGTTTTGCGGCTGAAGGGTGGCGATCCGTTCGTCTTTGGCCGCGGGGCCGAAGAGGCTTTGGCCCTGGCCCAGGCTGGCATTCCCTTTCGCGTGGTGCCGGGCATCACCGCCGGGGTTGGCGGGCTGGCCTATGCCGGCATTCCCACCACCGCCCGCAATTGCAATTCATCCGTGGCCTTCGTCACCGGCCATGGCCAGGATGGCGGTGTTCCCGACGGCTTTGATTGGGACGGGTTGGCCCGTGGCGCCCAGGTGATGGTGTTCTACATGGCCTTGCGCCAGTTGGACAAGGTGGTGGCCCGCCTGTTGGATGCCGGGCGCAAGCCCGAAGAACCGGCGGCGCTGGTGTCCAAGGCGGCGACGCCGCGCCAACAGGTTTTGGTGACCACGCTGGGGCAGGTGGTGGCCGATCTGGCCGCCCAGCCCATCGAACCACCGGCTATGCTGGTGGTGGGCGGCGTGGTGGATTTACGCAGCAAGCTGGATTGGTGGACGCCGCAATGATTGACTTGCTGGCGGCAGGGGCCACGGTCTGCCGGGTGGCGGTCACCGATCATGGCGGGCTGATGTCCAGCCTGTTCATGACTGGCGCCATCGGCAGTCTCAGCCATTGCGCCGGCATGTGCGGCCCCTTTGTCCTGAGCCAGGGCGCCGCCCGGCTGGAAAAAATTCCGGCCAGCGCCATGAGCGAATGGCACCGGTTAAGCGGGGCGGCCCTGTTGCCTTATCATCTGGGACGGGCCACCACCTATGCGGCATTGGGGGCTGTCGGCGGCTGGCTTGCCGGGGGGATCGGATCGTGGGCGGGCTTCCGTTTCGTCGCCGCCGGTCTGCTGGCTTTGGCGGCCCTGTTCCTGGTCGGCATGGCCGTCCCCCGGATCAAGGCGATCCTGGCCCCCGCCGATGGCGAAAGCTGGTGGAGCCGCCATGTGGCCCGCTGGGCCGCACCGCTTTTCGCCACACCGGCGGGCTGGCGCGGCTGGGCGCTGGGGGTGGCCTTGGGCTTTATTCCCTGCGGGTTGTTATATGCCGCCCTGGCGGCCGCGGCCGCGGCGGGTGACCCAGTTGCCGCGGCCATGGCCATGGCCTGTTTTGCTGCCGGAACCTTTCCCGCCTTGCTGGCGGTGGGGGTGGTGGGACATTTCGCCGTGACCCGCTGGCGGACAAGCCTGCTGCGCTGGTCGCCATTGTTGTTGGGCCTGAATGCCGGGGTCTTGGGTTTCATGGCCTGGCAATTGGCTGCCTGACAGCAATGGCCGAAGATTTACGAAAAGGCCCAAAACTCACGAAAAGGACTAGTCCGATGGCCAAAAAACGCCGTTCCTCTTCCTGGTTGGCGATGCTGGCGGTGCTGGTGATTCTGGGGATCGCCCTTGGCCCGCGTCTGGCGGTCTGGCTGGGGGGCGATCATGGCGCAGAAACCACGGTGGGCGGTCCCTTTACCCTGATCGGCGGCGATGGCCAGCCGGTCAACGATACCCAGTTTCGGGGAAAATGGATGCTGATCTATTTCGGCTATACCTTTTGCCCCGATGTCTGCCCCACCGAATTATCCGCCATGGCCACGGCATTGGATCAATTGCCCGCCGCCCAGCGGGACAAGCTGGTTCCTATTTTCATCACCGTCGATCCCGACCGCGATACCGCCGCCGTGGTCCGCGATTATGCCGCCGCCTTTCATCCCCAGATGGTCGGCCTGACCGGGTCGGCCCAGCAGATCGACGCGGTGAAAAAACTGTTCCGGGTGTATTCGGCCAAGGCCAAAAGCGATGATCCCGCCGCCTATACGGTGGACCATTCCTCGATCGTTTATCTGATGGGGCCGGATGGCCGGTATGTGACCCATTTCGCCTATGGAACCAACCCCAAGGATATGGCCGCCACCTTGGCCAAGACGGTTCAGTAACGTCATGCCCGGCCATGGGGCAGCCGCGCCGGGCGTGATCATCTCGGCATCCGCCTCCAACAGCGGCAAGACCCTGATCACCTTGGGTCTTCTGGGCGCCCTGGCCCATCGCGGCGTTGCGGTTATCTCGGCCAAGACCGGACCCGATTATATCGACCCGGCCTTTCACGCCGCCGCCAGCGGGCGCCCCTGCCGCAATCTGGACCCCTGGGCCATGCGTCCGGCCTTGCTTCACACCCTGGCCGCCAGCCTGGCCCACCATGCACAGGTGGTGATCACCGAAGGCGTGATGGGGCTTTTGGATGGGGCTGAAACCCAGGACCCTCTGGCCGATGGCTCCACCGCCCATCTGGCCCGGCTGACCGGATGGCCGGTGGTGATGGTCATTGACGGGCGCGGCATGGCCGGATCGGCGGCGGCAGTCCTGGCCGGTTTCGCCCAATCCAGCCCGCAGGTTCAGGTGGCGGGGGTGATTTTCAACCGGGTCGGGGGTGATAAACACCGTCGCATGATTGCCCGTGCCTGTGCCCGGCTTTGCCCGCACATTCCGATCCTGGGCTTTATCCCGCCTTTGGCCGGATTGGTGATCCCCAGCCGTCATCTGGGGCTGGTCCAGGCTGGCGAACATCCCGATCTGGATGCATTCCTGACCACCGCCCGCCAAGCTATGGCCGAACATGTGGATCTGGATCGGCTGCTGACCTTGGCCCGCCCCTTGGCCATGTCTGCCCCCGCTGGCCCGGTCCACCCCTTGCCCCCCTTGGGTCAACGGATCGCGGTGGCCTGTGACCAGGCATTTTCCTTTGCCTATCCCGCGATCTTGGACGGATGGCGCGCCCAGGGGGCCGAGATTTTTCCGTTTTCCCCCCTGGATGATCAAGCGCCCCAGGGCGATTCGGTTTATCTGCCGGGCGGCTATCCCGAATTGCATGCAGGCCGATTGGCGCATAATGACCGCTTTCTCGACGGTCTGCGCCGATTGGCGGCGGCGGGCGCCCCCATTTATGGCGAATGCGGCGGCTATATGACGCTGGGGCAGACATTGGTGGATGCGGACGGTCAAGGTCACGCCATGGCCGGTCTGTTGCCCCTGGACACCAGCTTTGCCAAACGGCACCGCCACCTGGGCTATCGCCAAGCCCGTCTGCGGGCCGACACGCCCTTTGGTCCGGCGGGATCGTGCTTTCGCGGGCATGAGTTCCACTTTTCAACCGCGACCGCCATAGCCGGTTTGCCCCTGTTCGACGTCACCGATGCCTGGGGGGACATGCAGCCCGCCGCTGGGCTGACGATGGGGCGCGTTTTCGGCTCGTATTTGCATCTGATCGACCGAATGTGAATCGCCTAAAAATCGCATGACAATTTTATTGCTTATCACCGCCATATTACGGTAATAAACATACCTATCAGCAATGATTTGGGTAAGGGTGTTACCATATGCTCTATCACCTGCACGAATTCCGCCACGCCACCATGGCGCCGACCCGCATGATGGCTCAGGCTATGCGGATGACCTTTACCCACCCCATGATGCCGGTATCCTATACCCATCTGGGCCGGACCCTGGCCGCAGGCGCCGAATTGCTGGAACGCACCACCAAGCGTTATGCCAAACCGGAATTCAATCTGCCCCACACCGTGGTTGACGGCCAGCGCGTCGCCGTGCGGGAACGGGTCACCCATTTTTCGCCGTTCTGCGACCTGTTGCATTTCCATCGCGACACCGATCAGGCCCATCCCCGGCTGCTGGTGGTGGCCCCCATGTCCGGCCATTACGCCACCTTGCTGCGTGGCACGGTGGAAACCTTGTTGCCCGATCACGATGTCTACATCACCGATTGGGTGGATATCCGCGATGTGTCCATCACCGCCGGGCGCTTCACCTTGGACGATTACATCGACACGGTGATGGGGTTGCTGCACCATCTGGGGCCAAATACCCATGTGCTGGCGGTCTGTCAGCCTTCGGTGCCGGTCCTGGCGGCCACGTCGATCATGGCCGTGCGCAATGATCCCTGTCAGCCGGCGTCGTTGACCTTGATGGGTGGCCCCATCGACACCCGGATCAATCCGACCAAGGTGAACGAAATGGCCACCACCCGGCCCCTGTCCTGGTTCGAGCAAACGGTGATCCACACCGTTCCCTTGCCCAATGTGGGGGCAGGACGACGGGTTTATCCCGGTTTCCTGCAATTGCAGGGGTTCATGAGCCTGAATCCCGAACGTCACATCGGCGAACATCTGGGCCTGTTCCACAATCTGGTGCGCGGCGACGGCGATTCGGCGGAAAAGCACCGGGAATTCTATGATGAATATCTGGCGGTGATGGATCTGCCCGCCGATTACTACCTGGAAACCATCAAAACCGTCTTCCAGGACCACGCCTTGCCCGAAGGCCGTATGCAATGGCGCGGGCAAGCCATCGAGCCTGGGCGCATTACCCGCACCGCCCTGATGACGATCGAAGGGGAAAAGGACGATATTACCGGCATGGGTCAGACCCAGGCCGCCCACGATCTGTGCACGGGCCTGTCTTCGGACTTGCGCCGCCATCATCTTCAGCCCAAGGTCGGCCATTACGGTGTATTCAATGGCCGCCGCTGGCGCGAGGAGATTTACCCCCATGTCCGGGACTTCATCCGTTCCCACAACGGAACAACCCTTTTGGCGGGGAAAACAGCTTAAGGATCTGACGGCGGCGGAATGGGAAGCCCTGTGCGACGGCTGTGGCAAATGCTGTCTGCATAAGCTGGAAGACGAAGACACCGGCGAAATCCACTACACCAATGTGGCGTGCCGTCTGTTGAATTCCGGCACCTGCCAGTGCAAGGATTACCCCAACCGCCGCCGCCATGTGCCCGATTGCGTCCAATTGACCGCCGATCGGGTGGATGAACTGGTCTGGTTACCCAGTACTTGCGCCTATCGCCTGCTGGCCGAAGGGCGGGAACTGGAATGGTGGCATCCCCTGATATCCGGCGACCCCCAAACTGTGCATCAGGCCGGGGCATCGGTTCGGGGCCGTGTCATTTCGGAAAACCGGGCGGGTCCTTTGGATCACCATATTGTCGATTGGATCGACTGATTCCGCCCGGCGAGGGCACACACACGCCCCTATCCCTGCAACGGTGCCGCTGCCACCCACCATTGCGGCTGACTGTCTTCCAGGACGGATTGGGCCGCGCGGGCTTGGTCTTCCCGGGCGAACAAGGCGAAACAGGTGGCCCCGGACCCCGACATCCGGGCCAGCAGGCAGCCAGGAATGGCGGATAGCCGGGCCAGGATTTCCCCAATGGCAGGAACTAATGTGATGGCGGCTGTGGTCAGGTCATTACGCCGGGCCGATAACAATTCCGCCAGATCGGCCGCATCGCGGGGAACGCGGTCCAGGGGGGCGGGGGTGGAAAAATCCCCCTGCCGGGCGCGGAATACCGCCGGGGTTTCCAGGGAAATACGCGGATTGACCAGCAGCAGCCATGCGGGCGGCAAGGCTGGCGCGGGGGTCAGCACCTCGCCAATTCCGCCCATGGATACGGCTCGACCGCCCAGGCAAACCGGAACATCCGCCCCCAGAGACAGGGCCAGGGCCGCCAAATCAGCCGATGGCAGGGACACCCCCCATAAATCCGACAAAGCCCGCAAGGTGGCTGCGGCATCCGCCGATCCACCGCCGATTCCCGCCGCCACCGGCAAGCGTTTGATCAGGCGCAAGCGGGCGCCGGTCTTGATCCGGGCACGCGCCGCCAGGGCGCGGGCGGCCCGGATCACCAGATTGTTGCCGTCATCCCCCAGCAGGGCCGCGCCGGGACCATCCAGCACCAGGGTCACGGCATCGTCTGCTTGCGCTTCGACGGTATCACCGACCTGGGCAAAGGCCACCAGACTGTCCAGCAGGTGATAGCCGTCATCGCGGCGTCCCACCACATGCAGATACAAATTAACCTTGGCCCATGCCTCGTACCGGATCATCGCCTGATCCTATGGCTTGGCTGCCTGACCCGGCAACGTCTGGGTTTCGATCTTATGCTTCAGCGGATCAATCTGTTCCGGTTCCGGGTCCAGGGTCATGGCCCGTTTCCATTGGAACATCGCTTCGGCGAAGCGGCCGACCTGAAAATAGGCATCGCCCAGGTGATCATTGATGGTGGGGTCTTCGGCCTTCAACTCCACGGCCCGTTCCAGCACCTTGACGGCGTCCTGATATTCACCCATGCGGTACAAGGCCCAGCCCAGGCTGTCGATGATGGCGCCATCCTTGGGCCGCAATTCCGCCGCCCGTTCGATCATCTTCCGCGCTTCGGTCAGGTGCAGGCCCTGATCAATCCAGCTATAGCCCAGATAGTTCAGCACATCCGGTTGATCCGGCTGCATTTCCAGCGATTTTTTCAGGTCGGCTTCGGCCTTGGCCCATTGCTTGGAGCGTTCATATGACACCCCCCGGCTGAAGATCAGGGGCCAATGACGCTGCTCCAGCGGCTTGGCCCGGCGAATGGCCTCGTCATAAGTGTCCGCGGCTTCGGCGAACCGTTTCTTGCGCCGCAGAATATCGCCCTTGGTCACCAGGGCATCCAGGGCGGTCAATTTGTCCTTGGCCAATTGGTCCAGGGCGGTCAGGGCCGCCTCGGTCTGCCCCATATCGTCCAAATTCATCGCCACCCGCAGGCGTGAGAATTCGCCCACCGGGGTGTTGGCGGAAATGGTGCGATAGATGTCGTTGGCTTCCGCCGGCCGGTTCTGCTGGGACAACAGATCGGCCACGGTCATCTGGGCTAATTGGAAATCCGGCTGCATATAGAGGGCCAGCCGGGAAAAAATCATAGACAGATCGCCCACATTGCCCTGACGCATCAGGGCGGCCAGATCGAACAGCGCTTCGGCCATTCCATCCTTGGGGGTGGCGATGGGTTGCGGCAAGGCGCGTCCCTGGGCCAACAGGCTGTCCCCGTCGAATAGCAGGCTGTCCGGGTGGTCTTTTTCGTAACGGTCATAAACCGCCTTGGCCTGATCCTGCTGCCCGGCCTTTTGGTAAAAGGCTCCCGCGACCTCGATCGCCCGCACGGATGACGGCCCGGCGGTGACCGCCTGACGGTATTCCTGTTCCGCCGCGTCGTTTTGTCCGGCCAGTTGATTGATCAATCCGGCGTGCAAGGCCCGCAGGCTGGTCAAACCCTGGATCTGGGCCAGGGGGGACAAGGCATCCAGCGCCTTGTCCGTTTGCCCGGCCCCGGCCCGTGCCCAGGCAGTCATCAACGGGGACAGAAAACTGAAGACGCCCCGCTTGGGCAAGGTGGCGAAGCGGGTTTCCGCATTGGCGAATTGTCCGCCACGGGCATCCCGCAGCCCCAGGACCAGCGAGGGCAAGGGGGCGTCGGAATCAAAGGCAAGCAGCCGTTCCGCCAAGGGGAAGGCATCGTTGATGCGGCCTTCCGCCACCATCAGCGTGAAGGTCCGCTGCAACAGATCCACATTGTCGGGATCGAATTTCAGCGCGGTTTCGTAATATTCCGCAGCCGATCTGTTGTCGCCCAGATTCTGAGCCATGCGAGCGGCCAGGAAGGCCCCCAGCGGGGTGCGACCAATGGGGCCGCTTTCCTCGGCAGGGGCCTTGCTCTGGGCCTCGTCTTCCGGGCGAGGGGTGCATGATTGGGCGGCAACCGCCATCAGGGCCAGAACAGACATCGCCCGTCCCGCTGCTTTCCACCTGCTCGTCATGCTCATCCGTTCATTCCATCGGGACGTCATCGTCACCCGCTTGGCCATGCCGACACCGTGCCGACATCGGCGTTACAGCATGTCCCGTTGATCGCGTGCGATCAACGGGTTCTTTCCATCGCCCCGAACCGGAAATTCGCGGCACCGGTATCACATGTTGGGATAGTTCGGCCCGCCGCCGCCTTCGGGCACAACCCAGACGATGTTTTGGGTCGGGTCCTTGATGTCGCAGGTCTTGCAGTGCAAACAGTTCTGCGCATTGATTTGCAACCTGGGATTAGTGCCGTCATCATTGCGCATGATTTCATAAACGCCTGCCGGGCAATAACGCTGTTCGGGGGCGTCGTACCGGGCCAGATTGACGGTGATGGGCACCGATTGATCCCGCAAGGTCAGGTGGCTGGGCTGATTTTCTTCATGATTGGTGTTGGAGATGAACACCGAAGACAGCCGGTCGAAGCTGACCACGCCATCGGGCTTGGGATAGTCGATGCGGGCGCATTGCCCGGCCTGGGCCAGGCAATCATGGTCGGAATGATTGGAAAATGTCCACGGCGCCCGGCCCCGGAAGATATAGGTGTCCAAGGCCGAATAGGCGATCCCGGCCCACAAGCCCTTGTGGAAGGACGGACGGATATTGCGGACCTGATGCAATTCGTCCCACAACCAGCTTTGGCGGAATGCCTGGGGATAGGTCACGGCTTCGTTGCCGTCGCCGGTTTCCAGCAGGGCCGCCACGGCATCGGCGGCCAGCATGCCCGATTTGATGGCAGCATGGCTGCCCTTGATCTTGGGCACGTTCAGGAAGCCGGCCGTATCCCCCACCAGCACACCACCGGGAAAGGTCAGCTTGGGCAGGGATTGCAGCCCGCCTTCGGAAATGGCCCGCGCCCCATACGCGATCCGGCGTCCGCCTTCGAACAGGGGGCGCACGGCCGGGTGGGTCTTGAACCGCTGGAATTCTTCGAACGGCGACAAGTGGGGATTGCTGTAATCCAGGCCGACGACGAACCCGACAACCACTTGGTTATTGTCCAGATGGTACAGGAACGAACCGCCATAGGTGCTGTTGTCCAGCGGCCAGCCGATGGAATGGACCACACTGCCCAGGCGGTGCTTGGCCGGGTCCACTTCCCACAATTCCTTGATGCCCAGGCCGTAGGTCTGGTCATCGCATTCGGCCCGCAAATTGAAGCGGTCGAACAAGGTCTTGGTCAGCGACCCCCGGCATCCTTCGGCGAAGATGGTCTGGCGGGCATGCAATTCCACCCCGACCGTATGATTGGCGGTGGGCTGACCATCCTTGCCGATGCCCATATCGCCGGTGGCGACGCCCTTGACCGAGCCATCCTCGTGATACAGCACTTCGGCGGCGGCGAAGCCCGGAAAGATTTCAACCCCTAGCCCTTCCGCCTGTTCCGCCAGCCAGCGGCACAGATTGCCCAGGGAAATAATGTAATTCCCCACATTATGCATTTGGGGCGGGGTGGGCAGACGGACCGCCTTGTCCTTGGTCAGGAACAAGAACTTGTCTTCGGTGGCCAAGGTGGTCAACGGTGCGCCCAGATCCGCCCAATTGGGGATCAGCTCGTCCAGGGACCGGGTTTCGAACACCGCGCCTGACAGGATATGGGCGCCAACCTCGGACCCTTTTTCCAGCACACAGACGGACAGGTCGGGATTGATTTGCTTCAGGCGGATGGCAGACGCCAAGCCGGACGGCCCAGCACCGACAACCACCACGTCGAATTCCATCGCTTCTCGTTCCATCGGATCTCTTCCGGCCAATCGTGGGGCAACTTCTATACCACCGTTATCAGGTTGATACGAATTCTTCAAATGCCGGGATGGTCCGTGATATTTTCGTACCCATGTCGCTTGATCTTTCCCCCCGACAGCTTTTGCGCTGGTATCTGGAGTCCGGCTGCGACGATTCCATTGGCGACATGCCCATGGATCGCTTTGCCTTGTCCGTCCGCCCTGCCGTACAGCCGCGTCCCGTCGCGCCGCCGCCCGCCGCCATTCGCGCGCCTGTTTCGGCGGATGTCGCGGCACGGGTCGGCACAGCTGCCCCCCCGGCCGGGGGGGCGCATTTGGCGGCGGGCTGTGCCAGCCTGGCCGAATTGCGTCAGGCGCTTGACGGGTTCGACGGCGTGGCCCTGCGCCGCACCGCCCGGTCCACGGTTTTCGCCGATGGCAATCCCAAGGCCGAGCTGATGATCATCGGGGAAGCGCCGGGACAGGAAGAAGACCGGCAGGGCGTGCCCTTCGTCGGGCGGTCCGGCAAGTTGCTGGATCACATGTTGGCATCCATCGGACTGGACCGCAGCACGGTCTATATCACCAATGTGGTGCCCTGGCGGCCTTTGGAAAATCGCAAGCCCACCCATGACGAGGTTGCGGCCTGCCTGCCCTTCCTGACCCGCCATGTGGAATTGGTCGATCCCAAGATGCTGCTGTTGCTGGGGGGGGCCTCGGCCTCGGCCCTGCTGGGCCGGGCCGAGGGAATCAACCGCTTGCGCGGCCAGTGGCACAGCTATTCCTCGCCCGGTCTGCCCCGGCCGGTTCCGGCCATGGCGACCTTTCATCCCGCCTATCTTCTGCGCACTCCCGCCGCCAAACGCGAGGCTTGGCGGGATTTGTTGCAGGTCCGAAAAAATCTGGAAAATTAACGCGGCCTTCACTTTGCCCAGGGATCGCCACAATCCATCGGCATTGGTTAGCGGCCTGATCGGCTTTGCCAATGGCCACCCCCAGCGAGGTCAGGTAGCAACATCTTGTTTTTGCAAGGTTTCTTGTCAAAAAAGACTCTAAACCGTCTTTCCGGGGTTGCTCTTGGGGGCTAGGTCATTTATAAAACCAGCAAGATCGTTCGATTTTCTTGATAATCATCGACCGATCTTTTCGATAACCACAGAGGAGAACAGCCTTGCGCGACAGGCTCCTCCCGGCCCTGATGACCATCATCCTGGCCGTGGCTCATCCGGCTTTCGCCGACGATACGGTTCCCGTCACCGGTATGTCCGATGCGGGCGTTGCTGATTCGCAAGTGGCCGATGCTTCCGGCAGGGGGGAAACCCTGACCGCCGCCATCATGCCCGGCATCGGACGCGAAGCCCGTGTCGCCGCTCTGCCGCGCCCGCTGTCCCAGGCTGATGTGACCGCCTATTCCCAGGCGTTGCGGCTTCAGGCCGATGGCCAGTTCGCCGCCGCCGATGCCGAATTGGCCAAGGTGGAAAACGATGTGCTGAAGGGGCATGTGCTGGCCCAGCGTTACCTGTCGGCCAGCTACAAGCCCAAATTCCAGGATTTGCGCGTCTGGATGGCCAATTATGCCGACCTGCCCCAGGCCGAGGCCGTTTACTCCCTGGCCACCTCGCACGAAGTGCGGGGGGCTGGCTCGCTGAAGGAACCGGTGCGCGGCACCCTGCGCGGCAGCGGGATCGACACCTCCGATGACGGCGCCAATTGGGAAGAATATTTCCGCGACACCGGCAGTGCCAAGGCCCGCGTCATCAAGGCCAAGGTCCGCACCCTGCTGCGCCAGAATAAACCCGCCGCCGCCCTGGACCTGATCACCGGGTCGCAAGGCCGGGTGCTGGAACGCCTGGATGTGGACGAGTTGAAACTGGCTGTGGCCGCCGATCATTTCGCAGGCGGTCGTGATAATGAAGCCGCTGTCTGGGCCACCCAGGCGGCGGAACGGTCGGGCGATGAATTGCCGACCGCCCATTGGATCGCCGGTCTGGCGCAATGGCGCCTTGGCAAGCCCGAAGTGGCCCGTCGGCATTTCGAGGAAGTGGCCAATGCCGATCAGGCATCGCCCTGGATGGTGTCCGCCGCTGCGTTCTGGGCCGCCCGCTCCAATCTGGTGTCCCGCCGTCCCGAAGTGGTGAATCACTGGCTGGAAGTGGCCGCCACCTACCCCCGGACCTTCTATGGCCTGTTGGCCCGGCAGGCTTTGGGGTATGAAACCCTGTATTCCTGGGACACCCCCCCCTTTACCGAGGGCGATGCCGCGATCCTGGTGCGCATTCCCAGCGCCCAGCGCGCCCTGGCGTTGCTGCAATTGGGTGACCGTCCGTCGGCGGAAGAGGAATTGCGCAAGCTTTATCCCCGCGCCACCAAGGCAGTGCGTCAGTCCATGTTGGCTCTGGCCCAGGCCAGCGATCTGGCCAGCCTGACCGTGCGCATGGGCGGTATGGCCCCGGACATGCCCAGCGATACCGCTGCCTTCCCGGTTCCGGCCTGGAACCCTGCGGGGGGCTGGCGTATCGACAAGGCTTTGGTCTATGCCTTCGTCCGCCAGGAATCGGCCTTCAACCCCAAGGCCCGCGCCCCCAGCGGCGCCGCCGGTCTGATGCAGTTGATGCCCGCGACCGCCATCGCCGTTGCCGGGCGTCAGGTCAAGGACAAGCTGTCCGACCCGGAAGTGAATCTGAGTGTGGGGCAGCGTTATTTGAACAAGCTGCTGTCCGAAGCCCCGGTGAACGGAAACCTGTTCATGCTGGCCGCCGCCTATAACGCCGGCCCCGGCAAGTTGGGCCAGTGGGTCAGCGGCATGAAGCATGGCGACGACCCGCTTTTGTTCATCGAAAGCCTGCCGTCGCGGGAAACCCGGTCTTTCGTTGAACGGGTCATGACCAATTTCTGGATCTACCGCGCCCGGATGGGCCAAAGCTCGCCGTCGCTGGACGCCGTGGCTGGCGGGTCCTGGCCCCTGTATGAAGGCATGGACCCACCGCCGGCTCCCCGGCCCAAAGCGGGCAAAAGTTAATCTGTCGCAGGGGCAGCCGTCGGCTGCCCCCTTTCTTTTGCGGAGCGGGCGTGCAACGCGGCCACGCGCTTTTTCTTGCTCCCGCCGTTGGCTGTGGTATGAAACCGTCCCATGCAGATCCTGGAATTCGAAAAACCCATCGCCGAACTCGAAGGCAAGATCGAGGAACTCCGTCACTTGGCGGACAATGGTGATGTGAACATTGCCGACGAAGTCAGCCGCTTGCAGACCAAGGTGGACAAGCTGCTGCGCTCCACCTATGCCAAGCTGACGCCCTGGCAAAAGACCCAAGTGGCCCGGCATCCCGAACGGCCGCATACCGTGGACTATGTCGGTGCCCTGATCACCGATTTCACCCCCCTGGCCGGCGATCGCAGCTTTGGCGAGGATAAGGCCATCATTGGTGGCCTGGGTCGGTTCCGGGGGCAGTCCGTGGTGGTGATGGGGCACGAAAAGGGCCACGATACCGAAACCCGGCTGCGTCATAATTTCGGCATGGCGAAACCCGAAGGCTATCGGAAGGCCCGCCGCCTGATGGAAATGGCCGACCAGTTCCAATTGCCGGTCATCACCTTGGTGGATACTGCCGGGGCCTATCCCGGTGTGGATGCCGAAGCCCGTGGCCAGGCGGAAGCCATCGCCCGATCCATCGAAACCTGCCTGGATATCCGGGTTCCCTTCGTGTCCGCCATCATTGGCGAAGGCGGATCGGGTGGCGCCATCGCCTTGGCCACCGCCGGCGCCGTGCTGATGCTGGAACATTCCATCTATTCGGTGATCAGCCCCGAAGGATGCGCCGGTATCTTGTGGCGATCCGCCGACAACGCCAAGGACGCGGCCGAGGCCCTGCGCCTGACCGCCCAGGATTTGCTGAAGCTGAAGGTCATCGACCAGATCGTCCCGGAACCCTTGGGCGGCGCCCACCGCAATCCTGACCAAACCATCCAGACCCTGGCCACCGCCTTGGATGTGGTGCTGCGGGAACAGGGCGGCTGTGATGGGGGGACCTTGCGGGCCCGCCGCCGCGATAAATTCCTGGAAATGGGGCGCGCCGGACTGGCCTGATGCCCCGGCCCCCCAGGTGAGGCTTTGATATGACAGCCACCTTATCCGCCGGATCGCCCCCCACCACCTCCCCCGATCTGGCGGTGGTGGTGCCGGTGAAGAACGAAACCGGCAATATCGCCCCATTGATCGGGGAAATCCACGCGGCCCTGGATGGTCGCCTGGAATACGAAATCATCTATGTGGATGATGGGTCCACCGACGGAACCTTGGCCGAATTACTGGCTCTGGCCGCCGCCGATTCACGCCTGCGGGTTATTCATCATCGTCATAGCTGCGGTCAAAGCCAGGCCATCGCCACGGCTGTCCGCCATGCTCGTGCCCCGTTGATCGCCATGCTGGATGGCGACGGCCAGAATGATCCCGCCGATATCCCATCCATGGTGGATCGTTGGCGGGCCGAGCCGCAGGATCGCCGGGGAAAATTGCTGATCGCCGGATGGCGGGCCAATCGCCGCGACACTTCGTCGCGGCGCTGGGCGTCCAAGGCGGCCAATGCCATCCGTGCCTCGCTGCTGCGCGACGACACCCCGGATACCGGGTGCGGGTCCAAGCTGTTCCCCCGCGATCTGTTCTTGGATTTGCCCCGCTTCGACCATATGCATCGCTTTTTGCCCGCCTTGGTGATCCGGGCCGGGGGCTGGGTGGTGTCGGTCAAGGTCAATCATCGCCCCCGTGGTGCGGGCACCTCGAATTACAGCAATTTCCGTCGCGCCCTGGTGGGTATCCCGGATTTGCTGGGGGTGATGTGGCTGATGCGCCGGTCCCGTAATCCGGTGGTGGATATTCCCGAACAGCCCCAGTCCTTTTCATGACCGAACCCCGTCGCCGTCTGCTTGACCCATCGGTGGTGATCCGTGGGCTGGTGATGATCGCCACCCTGGCCCTGGTGGGCTTTTTGCTGGAAAGCCTGGATCTGAAATCCATGCTGGGAACCGGCTGGGTGGATGATCAGGTCAAAGGCAAGGGGCTGACCGGCGAATTGCTGTACCTGCTGGTCTGCATGGTCGGCATTTCCCTGGGGCTGCCCCGTCAGGTGGTGTCCTTCCTGGGCGGGTATGCCTTTGGTTTTTGGATCGGCAGTGCCCTGGCCCTGGCCGCCAGTCTGGCCGGATCGGCGATCACCTTCACCTATGCCCGCCTGATGGGGCGTGATGCCCTGGCCCGCCGCTTTCCCGGCAAGGTCCGCCGGATCGACGCCTTTTTGGCCGGCAATCCGCTGACCATGGCTCTGGTGGTCCGGCTGTCGCCCTTTTCCGCCAATCTGGTCGCCAATCTGGCGGCTGGCGTATCGGGGGTGCCGTGGGTGCCGTTCTTTATCGGCTCGGGCTTGGGCTTTTTGCCGCAGACCGTGATTTTTGCCCTGCTGGGCAGCGGTTTCCAGCTTGATCCCGTGGTCAACACCGTGATATCCGCCGCCTTGTTCATCATCTCCACCATCTTGGGAATTTGGCTGTGGCGCCGGTACGGCACCACTCAATCCCCAGAGGGGAGCGGCAACAGGATCTGAGCCAATGCGCGTATGGATGGCCCTTGCCTTGGTGGCGTCGCTGGGCGCCTGTCAGACCCTGGATCAGGGATCACAATCCCCTACCGTCGCCAGCAGCGCCAATACCGCCATCCTGACCCCGCCGCCCCGTCAGGCCGTGGCGTTCAAGGCAACCCGGACCGCTCAGGACATGGACCGCGATGCCCAGATCCGCGCCCAGGTGGCTGCCAAAATATCCCAGCTGGCTCCCCGCGCCTTCCGCGCTGTCATCGTCGATGTCTGGAATGGGCGGGTCTTGCTGACTGGGGCAGTGCCCAAGCCGGAACAGCGCCGCCACGCCGAACAAACCGCCCGTGCCCAAGCTGGGGTCGTCGATGTTCTGAATAATCTGGTGCTGGCCGAAGACAAGGCCCTGGATATTTTCACCGCCGATCCGGCACGGGAAGAGTTGGTCCGTCGCCATCTGGGTATTGATGGCCGCACCAATGCCACCGCCCGTGTGGTCAATGGTGTCGCCTATTTGCTGGGCTCCGCCCCCAGCCGCGAGGCGGCCCTTCAGTTAAAGGCCGATGTGCTGGATGTGGACGGTATCAAATGGGCGGTGTCGGAACTTCAGCTTCCCTGATGCCCCCAGCCGCCGATGGCGGCCAATCCGCAGGCGAAACGAACGGATTTGGCGGTCTGGGCGGTGATCCCGCCCAAAGCCAATAGCGGCATCCCGGCTTGGCGTGCCCACAGGGCAAAGCGAACCGCGCCAAGGACAGGCGCCCCCGGATGGCTGGCGGTGGGAAAAACCGGTGATAACAGCCCCACAGCCCCCAGGCGGCGCAGACGGCTCAGGGCAGGGCGCGAATGCACCGCCACCGTCAGCGGCACATGGCGCCGTCGCACCCATCCCAAAAGCGGTGCCAAGGGCGCTTTGGCCAGGGCGGCTTCGCCCAAATGAATCCCAGCCCCCAAGGATGCCGCCAGCCGCCAGTCAGATCCGGCGATGATCAATATTTGTCGGCGGGCGGCCAGGCTCCGGGCCAGATGGCGGGCCAGATGCTCCCGCCCCTCCACCCCATAATGACGGAACAGCAGCCCGACCCTTGGCCCCAGCCGGGCCATCACCGGACCGGGCTGCGGCAGGCGGTGCACGTCGCTGACCACCAAGGCGGCGGGCACCCCCCCGGCCGTAAGTGGACGGTAGGAATTGAGCCGACGGGCGGCGTTTGTTAGGGTCTGAGACATTGATCCGATCTTTTGGGAAAACACCCTTGTCCCACATCCCCGACTGTCTTGCCCAGGTCAAGCGGCAAATCACCGAAGCCGCCCAACAGGCCGGGCGCGATCCGGCCCAGATAACCCTGGTGGCGGTGTCTAAAACCCATGATGCCCCGACCATCCGTCCGGCTTTGCTGGCCGGGCAGCGCATATTCGGTGAAAACCGGGTGCAAGAGGCCAAGGGCAAATGGCCCGAACTGAGGCATGATTTTCCCGATGTGGAATTACATCTGATTGGTCCGCTGCAAACCAATAAGGTGCGCGAGGCCGTGGCCTTGTTCGATGTGATCGAAACTCTGGACCGCCCCAAACTGGCCCGTGCCCTGGCCGACGAATTGCGCCGGATCGGACGCATTCCCGCCTGTCTGGTGCAGGTCAATGTGGGCCGGGAAGATCAAAAGGCCGGCGTCGATCCCGATCACGCCGATGCCTTGATCCGCCTAGCCCGCGATGAATACGGCCTGCCGGTGACCGGGGTGATGTGCATTCCCCCCGCCGATGCTGATCCTGCGCCTTTTTTCGCGATGTTGCGGGACATTGCCACCCGAAATGATCTGTCGGTCATCAGCATGGGCATGAGCGGGGATTTCCCCCAGGCCATCGCCCAAGGGGCCACCCATGTCCGGGTAGGATCGGCCATCTTTGGCCATCGGTCCTGATATCCTGAAGATGGATGGTTCAGCTTCCCTGCATCCGCAAGGATTCATCCCGGATGGGCAGATGCACCAGGGTCGCCCCCACGCCCAGAACCACCGCCGCGATCCACATGGGGTCATAGGACAAGGTGGCGTCGTAGATCACGCCCCCCAGCCACGCCCCCAGGAAGCTGCCGATCTGGTGGGAAAAGAACACGATGCCGAACAGCATGCCCAAATGGCGCGGGCCGAACACATGGGCCAGCAAGCCAGTGGTTGGCGGCACGGTGGACAGCCACAGCAACCCGATCGAAGCGGCAAAAGCCAGCACGGTCCATTCATTCTTGGGGGCCAGAACAAAAGCCCCCACGATCACCGCCCGCCCCAGGTAAATGGCCGACAGCAGGTATTTGTGGCGGATACGCAGCCGCCCGGCCATATACGTCCCGATGACATTGGCCCCGCCAATGATCAAAAGCGCTGTGGCTCCGGCCCCCTTGCTCATGCCGCACAGGGCCAGATAGCCGGGCAGATGCACCCCGATAAAGGCAATATGAAAGCCGCAGACGAAAAACCCCATGGTCAGCAGCCGATAACCGCTATGCCCCCAGGCTTCGCGCAATGCTTCGCCCGCGCTTTGCTGAACATGATGGACCGCATGGGCGGCACGGGTGGCCATTTCGCCACGATGCAGAACCAAAGCCAGGGGAATCGTGGCCAGGGAAAACAGCGACAGCACCCAAACGGTCCCGCTGGCGCCCAACCCGCCGATCAGCGCCTGGGCCAATGGAATCATCGCCATCATTCCCAATGATCCCAGGGCCGACCCCGTGCCCATGGCGCGGGTGCGGTCAGCCGGGGCCACCGCGCGGGCGACCGGCCCCAAAACCACGGAATAACTGGTCGCGGCCAGACCGAAACCGGCCAGAACCCCCAGTCCGATAATGGTTTGGGCCTGCCCCCCCGATGCGGCCAGCATCATCCCCAGCCCAAAGGCCAAAGCCCCCGCCGCCGCCACTTTGGCGGCCCCCCAACGATCGGCGGCGGCACCGGTAAAGGGCTGGAAGGCCCCCCACATCAGATTGTGCACGGCCACCGCCAGGGAAAAAGTGGCCAAGGGCCATCCCCGCTCCGCCGAAAGCGGTCCCATCAACAGCCCCTGGGCTTGGCGAGATCCCATGGAAATGCTCATCATCACCGTTCCCGAAGCGAAGATGGTCAAAATGGCAGAGGTCATCCAGGAAGGGCGGAACATGGCGGCACCAGCGGCGGAAATCGAGACCGTGACAGTACGGTGCAGCCCTGCCCCAGGCAAACAACTTATCCCAAAGGGGGGGGTAAGCTTTTCTAATGTTATGTTTAGTCCCTCGCCGGGCGGGGGCTTGCGCCCCCTTGGCCGCGCCCGCAATGGGCGCTGGGATATTTGTGTCCCTCGCCGGGCGGGGGATATGGTCCTTGCCTCTTGCCTGGAGTTGCGCCGCTTGGGATGATCCGGCGGAACTGTCCGTAAGGAAAACAAACGATCATGGTCGCTCACATCCGGCTGATGCCCAATCACGACCCGTTTTGGCGCAACAAAGTGGCCGAGTTGAAAGCCCGGTATGACCGCCTGCTGGACGAAGACGGCGCCTTGTCTCCCGATCGGCAGGCCGAATTGCTGCGTCTGCGTGAGGACATGGATCTGGCGCTGAATGCCCGATTCCGCACCACCGCCGAATATCGCGATTTCTACTTCGCCCGTGCCCGCCAATTGCTGGAAGATGAAGGCATCGATATGCCGTTGCCTGACGTGGCCGACGATGCCACGGTGGAAGAAATCGACCGGGTGCTTTACCTGGTCTGGTCCGCGGTCGAAGTGACCAATAGCGAGACTTTTTAGATTTGGAACGATGGACCGGCAATCTGACGGAGTGTGTCCGGCTGGGCAGGTATTTTTGATCGGCTTAAACCCTGTTTTAACCATCAGCCCGGCATGATTTTCCCGGTAATTTATGCCGGGTGCCGCTTCCGCGATGGCTAAGCCCCGCGGGAATCGTTAAGGTAGCAATGGCATAGGGATTGCAGTAGTTTCAGCATGTCCCAAGACAGGTGAGACATGAGCGTTTCCAGCGTTGCCCCGACCCCTTTCTATAAAGACCCCGAACGGCTTGACGTGGGGTTGCCGGGGGATTCCACCCCCAAGGTGGAAGACAGCCATCTCACCTTTTTCGCCAATGAAGAACCCAGCTTCTGGGATGTGCTGGATGTCATCAATCCGTTGCAGCACATTCCGGTGATCAGCGACATCTATCAGGAATTGACCGGCGACAAGATCGGCGTTGGCGCCCGTCTGGCTGGCGGCACTCTGTTCGGCGGGGTGATCGGTCTGGTGGCGTCCGCCGTGGATTGCATGGTCGAGGAAACCACCGGCAAGGATACCGGCGGCCAGATGCTGGCCCTGTTCCGCGGCGATGACGGGGCCAAAACCCCATCGGGCGATCCCTTGGGCAATAGTGCCACTCAATTGGCGGATACCGCCAAATCCTTGCCCTCCGCGCCGTCCGGTTCCGAGACTGCGGCTGTCTCCTCCTCTCCAGCCCCAGCAGAACCGGGCAGCGCGGCCATGTCCCTTCCCTTGCCCGAAACGGCGGGGGGGACGGGGTTGGGCGGCACTCTGGCATTCAGCATTGATGGCGCCGGACCGGCAAATTTTGCCGCCCAGGCACAAACATCTCAGGCCAGTGCGCAAACTCAGGCCGCCATCCTGACCGACACTGCCAATCCGGCCACCGCCGCCGCGACCAGTGCCGCTGCTGCGCCAGTGGCCGCAGGCCCGGCCCCTGCGGCCAGTGCGGCCCATACCGCCGGCGCCGCCGCTGGCAAAAAGGGAGCCACGCCAGTTGCCGGTGGGGGACGCTATATGCCCACCCCATCCCGCAGCGCCTCGCCGGTGGAGCCCAAGGCATTGCCGGAAATCACCGTGCCGGTATCCCGAGGCGCATCGCGCAGCACCGCCCCCGCCGCCGGAACCATGGCGCAGCACGCAGCCACCGCCAATACCGCCACCACGGTTCAACGTCTGGTGGGTGATCAGTCCACCGCATCGGTCGATGGCCATCCCATGCTTGACGGCGCCAACGCCGGCAATGCCGATTGGTTCACCGCCGCCTGGAGCAAGGCCCTGGACAAGTATGAACAGTCCAATCGCCTGAACAGCCAGCAAGCGGCCCAGAACACCACGCAAAAAACCACCGAATAGGTCTGTCCGTGGAGATTCGGGTGGACGGCCAAGGATGGCTGCATGGATTTGGCGGCCCGGTTCGGTGCGCCCTGGGCCAGTCCGGCCTGATACGGCATAAGCGGGAAGGGGATGGCGCCACCCCCATCGGATGTTGGCCGTTGCGTCGGGTCCTGTACCGCCCCGACCGTTTGGCCGCCGCCCCCAAGACCCTTTTGCCGGTCGCGCCCCTGACCCCGCAGGATGGTTGGTGCGACGATCCCACCCATCCCGATTACAATCACCCTGTCACCCTGCCACATCCGGCGTCATGCGAACATTTGTGGCGCGACGATCCTATCTACGATGTCATCACCGTCCTGGGACACAACGATTCCCCGCCCCAGCCGGGTCTGGGTAGCGCCATCTTCCTGCATGTGGCCCGGCCGGAGTATTCTCCAACCAAAGGCTGTGTTGCTCTGTCCTTGCCGGATTTGTTGACCCTGCTGGCACGTTGCCGCCCCGGCGACACCCTGGTCATTGAATAAGCCTGCCCCCATCTTGGACAGCATCGACCTGTAGGAGATGGCCTTGTGGCAAAATCATGTTTTTAGCCTGCGCCGAATGGGCCGGTGCCAATCGCCATATCCCCGCCTGATATCCAAGATGGGCGGCAATCAGACATCTTCATCCTATCCTGGTATTAGGCAAATTTTCCTGCTGCATCCGCGACCATATTACGTCAGCATCAACCTATGCTGACGCATGCCGACATTTGGGCAGCTATTGATGCCTTGGCCAGCAGCCACGGGTTGACGCCGTCCGCACTTGCCCGAAAGGCTGGGCTGGACCCGACCACCTTTAACAAAAGCAAGCGCATGACCCGGGAGGGGAAGCCCCGCTGGCCGTCCACGGAAAGCCTGTCAAAGGTCCTGGACGCAACCGGCGCCTCCTTGCGGGATTTGCTCAGTCAGGTGGACAATGTTCTCGACACCCGGACGATCCCGCTTTTACCCATGGATCGGGCCACCCTCGCCGGATATTTTGATCATTCCGGTCGCTCATCGGGGCCGGAATGGGACAACATCCCCTTTCCCGGCCCGGTCGGCGAGGATTGTTTCGCTTTGCGCGTGGGCCGAAATTGGGAACCCGTGCTGATCGAAGGGGATATCCTGGTGATCTCGCCCCAGGCCCCCATCCGGCACAATGATCGGGTAATAGTCGCCTTGCATCATGGCGGCGGCTGGGCACTGGGCCGTTTTGTTCTGCGCACGGACGAACAATTGGACCTGAGCCCCCTGGACCCCTGCCGCCCCCCCATCACTATCGCCAGCGATCAAATCGCCTGGATCGCCCGTATCGTCTGGAGTTCGTAGCGTCGCGGCGACAGATCATGGTTGTCCCTCGCCGGGCGTGGTCATCCGGCCACTTGGCTGCGGCCTCAATGGCCGCATGCCAGTTCCGCAGGTCGGAAATTCATGGAACCGGCTCCAGATTGGCGTGACGCGCCCCGTTCCTGGGCCGCTCAGCGCCACGCGGGCTTATACCATATCCCGGTGATCGGAACCGATCACCGGCGCCCGTGACGGCCGGGCGGGTTTCTCCGACACCCTTGCCTTCCGCGGCGTAAGCCGCGCGGCCCCTTGGGCCTAACCAAATCCCTATGAGTTTCACTCACCGGGATTTGATATTAGCACATTTTCCGGTTTGACCACTGATGATCGGAAAATACTTTGGGGGACAATCGTGATCTTGCCCCATTATCGCCATATTGATATTGATATAACGATCCCGGTGGGCAGGCACCGGCATATCCCCATCTTTTGGCAGATGGCCCCCTGCTTTTCGGTTGGAATTGTATTTCCATGACCCTCGGTATCTTGACGAAACGGCTGGGGATCATCATCTAGGCAGACAGGATGCGAGGTGATTTTGCTTTTAATTTTATGTTGTTTTGCAAAAGACAAAATCGCCGCATAACTTCCTAAAATTGCCACTATTTAATTTTATTTGACCATAGACTTGTTCTGGTCTTTTTGTTTTATATGGTTCGTTATCAACGCCGCTGGAAAGGGGGCAATCATGTTGCACAAAGCCTGCACGCCCACCGCGACTCCGCGCGGGGGGCTTTCCCAAACCACCACCAGTTTTGCCGCTATGGGCAAACGGGTACGCGCGCCGTCCCTTTTCATCGGTAATCAAGAACCCAGTTTGGACGAATTGATTGGCGATGAATTGGTCGGTCGGGTCATGGCCCGCGACGGCCTGCATCCCGATCAGGTTCGGGTCATGATGGAAGATATGCGCGCCCGGTTGGCGTAACCGATCCACGTCCACCCCCCGTGCGACAGCCTTGCACGGGGGGTGTCTGTTTTGTGGCTTCTGTTGCCGCGCCCGGTACGGACTGGGCCGACCCCATCAATCGTATCTGACCCCGGTTAGATACAACCCATCCGGCGGGGCCGTGGGACCGGCGGCGGCGCGGTTGCGGGCGGCCAAAACCTGGACCATCCGGTCCGGGTGCCATTTTCCCGTTCCCACCATTTTCAAGGTGCCCACCATATTGCGCACCTGATGGTGCAGGAATGAGCGGGCGGCGGCGATGATTCTTATTTCGTCTCCGCAACGGATTACATCCAGCTGATCCAAGGTCTTCAGCGGGCTTTTGGCTTGGCATTCACTGGCGCGGAAGCTGGTGAAGTCGTGATGGCCCAGCAAATGATGGGCGCCCGCCGCCATGGCAGCGTCATCCAACCTTGCGGGAACCCACCATGCCCGCCCCTGATCCAGCCCCAGGGGCGCCCGGCGGTTGACGATCCGGTACAGATAGGCCCGACCAGTGGCGGAAAACCGGGCGTGGAAATCAGCATCCGCCACCTGGGCATCCAGAACCGCCATCCGATTGGGGCGCAGATGGAAATTAAGCGCATCCCGCACCTTGTCCGGGCGATAGGGGCGGGGCAAATCCACATGGGCGACTTGCCCGGTGGCATGAACCCCGGCATCCGTCCGGCCGGCGGCCATCACCGGGCAATACTGGCCGCACAGGGCCAGAACCGCCTGTTCCAGGGCGCCCTGAACCGATGGCAACCCGTGATCCTGGCGTTGCCATCCCACCAATCCGGTACCGTCATATTCCACCAGCAGGCGGAAACGGGTCAAGGGAGCGGGATCGCCGGTCAGGATAGCACCACCCCCTTGGGAATGGGAAAACCGCGCAACAGGTCAGCGGCATCCATGGCCCCCTTTCCTGCCCGCTGCACCCGGGTCAGGCGCAAGGCGCCATGCCCGGTGGCGATGGTCAGCTCGTCATCCAGGGCCGTCCCCGGCGGGGCGGATGTCTCCCCGGCCACTGGCTGGGCGCTGATCACCTTCAGCCGTTCCCCGTTCAACTCGCACCATACCCCCGGCCAGGGGGTCAGCGCCCGGATCTGACGATCCAGTTCGGTCGCATCACGCTGCCAATTCAGCCGCCCTTCATCCTTGGCCAGCTTGGCCGCATAGGTCACCCCCTGATCCGGCTGGGGCACCGGGGTCAGGCTGGGCAGCCGGTCCAGGGCATCCACCATCAGCCGCGCGCCCATATGGGCCAATTGGTCATGCAATTGACCGGCATTCAGCGTGGCGGTGATGGGCAACCGGTCCCACAGCAGCATGGCGCCGGTGTCCAGCCCTTCATCCATCTGCATGATGGTCACGCCCGTCCACTCATCCCCGGCCAGGATGGCGCGCTGAATCGGGGCGGCGCCGCGCCAGCGGGGCAGCAAGGACGCATGCACGTTCAAGCACCCGAATCGCGGCGCCTGAAGCACCGCCTGGGGCAGGATCAGGCCATATGCCGCCACAACCGCCACATCCGCCTGCAAATCCCTGAAATCCTGCTGCTCGGCCTCGGATTTCAGGGATTTTGGCGTGCGCACCGGAATGGACCGGCTTTGGGCAAAGGCATGAACCGGCGTCACCTGTTCCTTATGTCCGCGCCCGGCGGGCCGGGGCGGCTGGGAATAGACCGCCACCACCTGATGCCCGGCTTCCAGCACGGCGGCCAGGATGGACACGGAAAAATCCGGTGTCCCCATGAAGACCAGTCGCAGGGGCTTGCTCACCGTGCCGCCGCCTCTTTCCGGGTTTTCAACAATTTGCGCAGGATCATGTTGCGCTTCAGCGATGACAGATGATCAATGAACAAGACCCCGTCCAGATGGTCCAATTCATGTTGCAGCACCGTGGCCAGCAAGCCATCGGCCTGAATTTCGCGTTTTTGCCCGGTTTCATCCTGATAGGCGACCTTGACCTCGGCCGGGCGAACCACCGATGCGTAATGTTCCGGCACCGAAAGGCAGCCTTCCTCATACGTGCTGTCGTGATCGGACACCCAGGTGATTTCCGGGTTGATCAGCCGGATCGGCTGGCGGTCTTCCTCGGTCTTGCCGATATCCACCACCACGGCCCGGATGCTTTCGCCGATCTGCGGGGCGGCCAGGCCGATGCCGGGGGCGGCATACATGGTTTCCAGCATGTCGTCCAATAATTGGCGCAGGCGGTCATTCACCTCGGCGACGGCGGCGGCTTTTTGCTTCAGGCGGGGATCGGGGGCGGTCAGGATGGGCAGCAGGGCCATGGACACACATACCTTTCAGTGTGTCCGGGCCTGGCCCGGACATCAGTCATACCTGTCCGTGACATATGAAAGCTTTGTCATACCGTCAAGCGGAAGCGTGACCGATGCCATGGTTTCCCGGTGGAAATCCACTCTATTCCCGGACTCGCACCCGGTATTTCAATGTGCTTTCCCCACGGGCCGGAACCGACATGGTCCAGCTGGCGGTGGTGGCGTTGTCTTTGGCATGGCGCTGGCTTTCATCCACCACCAGCCATTCCCCGCCAAAACTTTCCCGCACCTGAACCTTGACCGGGCGATCCCCGGCATTGCTGAGCCGGACATCCCAGGCGGCTTCGGTCACATCCGCCGCCACGCGGGTGAAATCGCTTTGGCTGCGTTTGGCCAGAACGTCGAATGCCCGGCCCAGATTGATGTGGACCGATTCGCCCTTGGGGGTCGCGGACAGGCGGTCTTCGCCCAGGAACACCCCGCCCCCATCCTTGGTCCGTTGAAACACCCGGACGGTTCCGGCGGGCAATGGTTGGGTGGCGGCATTTTTCAAGGTCAGCACCGCCCACGGATTTTGCACCGGCGTTTCGGTGCTGCGGGCTTTCCAGGCCGGGGACGGCAACGGGTCCAACACCAGCTTCCGTTCGGCGGTCACCGCCACGGGCGCCAGCAGCGCCGATTGCTGCCTTTCGCCATCCCGCAGACTGACCGGCTGTTCCAATGTGTACAGATGATAGGTTTCCAGCGTCTCCGGTGACAGTCCGGGTTCCATCCGGGCTTCCTTCAGCATGGGGGGGGCATCCGCCCGCATGGCCCGGATGCCGCCCGCCCGGTTGATGTCACCGGCCAGCAGGCGGATGCGGGCCTGGGGAAAATCCGTCCCGGACCGATTGGTCAGGGTTGCCCAGGCGGATAAGGTGGCCTGATCGCTGTCTGCGGGCAAATCCAGCACATAATCGGCCTGCCAACTGACCCCCCGCACCAGATAGGCCAGGTCCAGGACCCGCTTGCCCGGCGCGGTGCTGTTGATATCCGCCCGAAAGGCGGGTTTGGATGTCAAACCGGGGGGAAGATCGTCATGAATGATCCGGGCCGGGGTGCCGCTGATCATCTTGCCATCGGCAAGAAAGACCGGCTGCGGACCGGCGGACAGGACGGTCACCCGCTGTTCTGTGCCCGCCGCACCGGAACTTCCCGGCCAGATCACGCTGACCTCGCGCCCCACCGACAGGGCCAACAGCCGGTCGGCATCCAACCCGGCCAGGGAAAAGGATTGGCGGCTGACGGTAACGCCGTCACCGGTCAGATCGGCACTGTCATCCACCGCTTCGCGGGCGATACCGGGAAAAACCACGGACTCATCCCCCTTGCCCAACATGACCTGGCGGCGGTCATGGACCAGGGCCTGATCGCTTTGGGTGATGGACAGGTCCAGACCCAGCCGGGCTGTGTCATCGGCCACTGTTTCCGCCGTGCCCGACACCGCCATCAGCGGCAGCAGGGCAGCCGCGGCAGCCAGGGCCAGACGGCGAGGGGGCAGCAAGGGGTGCATGGCTTCGGTTCTCCGAACGATCTTTCTATCCACTCTTTTATGCTATGAAAACGGCGGGACGATGGCATGAAAGGGCCAAGACGGTGGATGGAACCCTGTTGATCCTGGTTTTGGCTGCCATTGCCTTGCTGGCCCTGGCGGTGACAGCGTTCCTGCTGCTGCGTCCCCAAGGCGGCGGCACGCCCATGGACATCGCGCATAATCTGGAAACGCTGGGCCAAGCCCAGGCATCCCTGGCGGGGCGGCTGGCTCAACTGGCTGAAAACCAGGCCGCCCAATTGGCCCAGATGTCCAAGCGGCTGGATGATGGAATGCACCAGGCATCCTTGCGTCAAACCGCCACCTTGCATGATTTGCGGGAACGCTTGGCGGTGATCGACGCTGCCCAGCGCAATATCGCCGATTTATCGGCCCAGGTGGTTTCGCTACAGGACATATTGTCCAACAAACAGGCCCGCGGCGCCTTTGGCGAAATTCAGTTGAACGATCTGATCAGCGCCATCCTGCCGCCCAACACCTATCGGTTCCAGGCCCCGCTGGCCGGGAACCGGCGGGTGGATTGTTTGCTGGACCTGCCCAATCCCCCCGGTCCCATCGCCATCGACGCCAAATTTCCGCTGGAAAGCTTTCACCAATTGCGTCAGGCCGCCGACGATGCGGCCCGCATGGCGGCAAGCCGGGCCTTTTCCGCCGCCATCTTGAAGCATGTGCGCGACATCGCCGAAAAATACATTGTTCCCGGCCAAACGGCGGATTCGGCCCTGATGTTCCTGCCATCCGAAGCCGTTTACGCTGAATTGCACGCCAATTTTTCCGATGTGGTGGAAAAATCATTCCGGGCCAAGGTATGGATCGTGTCTCCCACCACCTTGATGGCGACATTGAACACCGTGCGCGCCGTGTTGAAAGACGTCCGCACGCGGGAACAGGCCGGGCTGATTCAGGCCGAATTGCGCCATCTGCTGGACGATGTGCGGCGGCTGGATGAACGAACAGGCGCCCTGGACCGCCATTTTTCCCAAGCGACCGAGGATTTGCGCCAAATCCGGGTTTCGGCGGAAAAGGTGGCCCGCCGTGCCGACCGCATCGAAGCGGTCGATCTGGACGGGCCGCCCGCTCACCAGGTGTAACGGCCCCCCAGCAGGACGCTGTGTTCGGTCTGCCGTTCCGAAATGGCCGGACTATATTGCGCATAAACCTGCCATGCTTGGCCGATTGTCACAGCCCCGCCGACATTGGCGACCAAGGTGTCGCGATCGGATGGCGTGGCATTGACCACGAAATGATCGGACCCGCTACCAAAGGCCAGATCGCTGGCATTGCCTTTTGGCCCCAACAGGCGTTTCCACGCCAATCCGGCCTGCGGCAACAAGGTGGCGCCGCTATCCAATGGCAGCGCGGTTGAAAACCGCACCCCCAGCTTGCCGTAACTGACGCTTTTGCTGTCGGAATCCCGGCGCAGATTGGCGGCATCCGCCCCGGTTTCGGTGAAACCGCCCAGGAACTGCTGTATTCCCGACAGATTGGCATAGGGTTCCACCCACATATCATGCCCCAATCCCCAGCCATGGGCGACCTCGGCCTCGGCGAACAGGGATTGGTCCACGTAATCGGCCTGGGCCGTCCGGCTGATGCCACCGAAATTCAGGTGACGGGTGCTGTCGGCGGCGGTACGGCTCCATCCGGCCTGACCGTTGAAACGCCAGCCATCCAGACGATACTCACCATAAAGACCCGTCATCACCGTGTCGGTTTCCACCCGTGACCGGATGGAATTTTGCTTGGTCCGTCCGTTGGTATAGCCGAAAAAGCCGCCGACGGTCAGATCGGCACTCACCTGACGGTCATAGCCGCCGATCATTCCGTACCAGTCATAATCGGTTCGTACCGCATTGCCGTCGCCGTCGATCCGACCGACGCCGCCAATGGCCTGGGTCCACACGCCATTAAGCTGCCTGCCCGTTCCCCCGGCCAGACCATCTTGCTGGATCAATGACGGGTTGGCCACGGCCCCCCCGCTTTCCCCCTGCGGAGCGGTGAACCCGGCCAGTTGCGGCGCCGACATGGACAGCCCCGCCTGTCCCGGCCCCGCCTGCCCCGCCCGCATATTGGCCAGATGGCCGGACACCTGCAACGACCCCTGCCGGTTGATGGTTTGTGTCAGGGTTTGGGTGGTCGGATAGATATTTCCCGACAATTGGGTATAGGCATCCTGCGCCCCGGCGGTGCTAAGTCCCAGGATGGCGTTTTGAATTGTCTGCCCATCGCCGCCGCTTAAACCGGGCAGGATCGAAGCCACCCCGGCCTGGTTGGGGGTGGCCGCCACATCGGCATACGCTTTGGAATTGCGGTTCAAGGTCAACACCACATCGTCGCCGGTCCCGCCGTCATAGCGGACAGAGGCATCGTAAAAAGCCAGATTATTGGTGACGGTCCCAAATTGGCCAACCACGCCCTGTCCGGTCTGGTTGTCGATCAGCACGCCCGCTATCTGGCCCAGGGCGGGGGAACCGGTCAGGGTGCTGATCACCAGATTGGCCCCGGTCAGGGTCACCGTGCCCGCAGTCACCACCACCTTGTCCATCTGGCCGGACTCGCTGACCTGAATGGCCAAGGTACTGCCGCTTTCCAGGGTATAAGACCCATTGACGGTCTGGGTGCCGATGGAATTCCCCGGCGAGTGGGTGCCGCCAGAATGCACCACCACCGCACCTGTACTGCCGGTTCCCTGCAACGTGGCCCCATTATCCACGCCGACCGATGCGGATGTGGTGCCATTCACCGCCAAGGCGCCGCCACTGACATGAACGGCCCCGGTAAAGCCGCCGCCCGATCCCGTCAGAATCCACATCCCGTCACCGGTTTTTTCCACGGTCTGAAAGCCGCGATACTGGGCCGCCCCCCCCAGGGTGGCAACATCGAAACTGCCGCCGCCACCCACCAGTTCCAAGGTATTGTTGCCCCCGCCAGCCGACACCAGACCGGTGATGGACGATGACGGCGTCAACCGCACCCGGTCATCGCCTGCCCCCAGGGAAATGGCCGTGGCGGTGGCACTGCCTGCGGACAGGGTTCCTTGGTTCAGGATGGTGGTGGCGGTGTCGTTGCTTTGGACGGTGATGCCGCCGCTGGTGATAGTCCCTGTATTGGTGAACGTGTTGGCCGTGGTCCCCGCCAGGGACACCCCCAGGCCGGTGGTGGTGATGGTCCCGCTATTGGTCACGCTGACGGTGGAATCGCCGGACATCCCCTCAAGCCCGCGCTTGGCATTGATGGTTCCCTGATTGGCGATGACCACCGTTCCCGACGGCGTCGATCCGTAGATGCCGCCATCATCCATGGCGGTGATGGAGCCGGTGGAGGTGTTGGTCAGGGTGACATTGCCGGATATGTCCGTTTCGGCCTTGATGCCGTAATATCCATACCCGGAATCCGATGTGATGCTGGCATCGTCGGATGCGGTCAACCGGCCACTATTGGTGATGGTGATATTCCCGGTGTCGGCGGCCCCCTGCAAGGCGATTTCGTTGCGGGCGGTGACTGTCCCGCTATTGATCAGGGTCGCCCCCAGCACCCCCCAGGCCACAGCCCCCTGCCGCCTCAGGGATGTGATGGACCCGGTGTTGGTGATCGTTGCCAGACCGTTATAGCCAACGGCCCGCGCCCCGGCCAAATATCCCGTCACCGTTCCGCTATTGGTGATGGTGGCACGGGCGATTGTGGCATCCGGGGTGTTGTCATGGCCGCCATCGGCGTAAAGACCACGGGCATTATTGGCGGTGACTGTCCCGGAATTGACGACGCTGGCCGTGCCGCCATTGGTCACGCTGGTCACGCCGTCACTGTCACTGCCCGAGGTCACCACCGTACCCGCATTACGGATGGTCGCGTTCCCCGATGTATCATTGCGCACCCAGATCCCGCCGAACCCGCCTGGTCCCGAGGTGATGGACGCGCCGTCCTGGACGATGACCGTATAGTTGCGGTTCGCGTCATAGCTTTGGGAGATGACGCCGCTGTAAGAGGGGTTGTTGATGACCACCGACCCCGTGAGCGTCAGCGTGTAATCATAGCCGCTGGCACTGCCGCCGGTCCGCAATTCCACCCCCCCGGTGGACATGGAATCAAGTGTCGCTGCGACCGTGGCCGAATTTCCCTCGATCAGAACATAGGTCGAGGTGCATGACGTGATCGTTGCCGTCCCGGTCGCGGTACAGGTGGCCAGGGCATCGCCGGGCGATCCCGCCGCCAGCAACGCCAGCAATCCGGCTCCCCCCAACAATGAAAGCCGACGGTGGCCGGACAGCCTCCGATCCGTCATCACGACCGCGTGAATCATCGCTCTCCCCTTATTGCCTACGCCGCCTCATATCCTCCATTAATTGCACAAACGCATAGATATCGAGTAATAAAAAACCCCGTAATGCACAGCATAAGCCTTTCGGCCAGTGCTGTTGTTTCTGGCGCAACCTAAGGTTTTGTTTTAGCGGATTGCAATGCTTTCGACAGCAGCCCACGCTTGCTCTGGCGAGATTTCCGCCACGCATGGAAACGCATCGGCGCGGCTGGCCCGTTTGGGACACACCCACAGGCAGTGATAACATTCCATCGGCTGATTCAAAAAGACGGCTCCCGCCGGGCGGATTGTTTCGGGATAAGGCACGAAACTGCCGAAATGCCCGCCCCCGGCCAGCAATACCGTGGGCGCCCCCACGCCCAGAGCCAGATGGCCGGGACCGGTATCATTGGTCAGCACGCAGGCGGCATGTTTCAGCACGTCCATCAACTGTCCCAAGGACAGGGTGGTGATAGTGTCGATGACGCCGGGATGATCCAGGGCGGCAATGGCCGGTTTGGCAAAGGCTTCCTGTGCCGACCCCACGAACACCACCCGCAATCCGGCGGCCAGGCAGTGATGGGCCACCGTCAGGAAGTTTTCGAACGGCCACCGCCGTCCCGGCTCGTTGGAACCGAAATTCATCACCACATAAGGGGCGCCATCCGGCAGGGGCGGGGCCTGATCCCGCCAGGGAATGGCCGGGACCTGCGGTGGAATGTCGCGACCAGTCAGACGGGACAGAAAGGTGAAATGCCGCAAGCCTTCATGGGTGGGATAGGCCCCGGTGTCGATGATCCGGGTGGCCTTGCGCAGATACCAGCCATATTCGATCCGGGTCCGGTCGGTGATGAAGGGGGTGCAGACGATGCGTTGATCCGCCCGACTGAACCAGACCAGGGAATCGGCGGTCAGCACCTTGCGCATGAACATGTCGCAGATGGCGGTCTGAAATCCCTGGCGTCGCACCCACAGGGCGATTTTCAGCCGGTACAGCCATTTTTTCTCGAACGCATGTTCGTCAATGGCTTTCAGTTTGAAGCCATCGAACAGGCCATCCCCCAAAGCCTTCCAGGAATTGCATCCCAAAATGGTAATGTCCGATTTATCGACCCCCAGTGCCGCCGGATAATAATCCAGCGCCCGGCGGAACATCACCATGTCGCCGATGCCGTCCATGCGGACCACCACCACGCCCCGCCGCCGACGCGGCGCGGGCCACAGGGCCACCACGGCATCAATGGGCCGGAACAGCCACCAGCGGCGGCGCATCCCGCGCGGAAACAAATCCAACAGTGTCATGTTATCCAATCACTTGATCAGCTCGGCCACCCGTTCCACCACCTGGCCGACATCCAAGGCGGCGACACAGGGATACATGCCATTTTGCAGCGGGTGGCGGCAATTTCCCAAACAGCCCTGACATTCCATGGGCTGATACAACACATGGGCGTTGGGCGGGGTTATCTCGGGGGCATAGGGCACGATTTCCCCCACATAAGCGGCGGATGCCAGGCACAAGGTCGGTGTCCCCATGGCCACGGCCAGATGCATGCAGGCAGTATCCACGCTGACCACCAGCCGACACCCGGCGATGACCGGCGCCACGTCGCGGAATGGCGCGCCTTCGAATCGGACCCCCGGCATATCCAAAAGCGGACGGTACGCGGGATTGCGGTCCAAATCGCTGGGGTGTCCGGCCACCAATACCTGCCAGCCCTGGGGCAGGGACCGGACGATCCGCATCCACAGATCCGGCGGACTTTGCTTGGCCGCCACCGCCGAAAACGGCTGAAACAAAACCGTGGGCTGCGGCATCGCCACCGGGTCGGGCCGCAGCGTCCGGGGCAGGGACACCAGGGGGGGCGGCCTGTCCTGGCCGCTTAAAAAGTCGGCGAACCGGCTCCAGCGGATCACCTTGTCCAAATGATCCGGCCCACTGTCGAACAGTCGGGTATAAAGACGGCGATTGGCCGTCAGTCTGCGACCGTGCTTGGCCGACGGTTTCGGCATCATGGCCGCCGCCTCGGCCGCATCCGCCGCCGCCACCAGGGCTTCGTCCAAATCGGGATGGCGCAGGTAATCCGTATGCACCACCAGACGGAAATGGGCCTGATGCACCTGACGCATGATTTTCAGCCGGTATCCGGGCTGGCGCAGCCGGGAAAAATCCACGGCCAGGACCCGGACGTCCGGCGGCAGGACAAATGCCATGCGGGCGGCATCGTGACGCAGCAGCACGGTCACCGTCTCGCCGGGCCGGGCCAAGGCCGTGAACCGGGGCAATACCAGGGAAAACAGAACTGTATCCCCCAGCCCCCCGGCGCTGATCACCAAGATGCCACGGGCCGGACCGGGCCGGGGCACCAGCCGCAGCAATGGACCGGTCAGCCAATCCAAAACCCGATGAAATCGCACGGGCGCATCCCCCCCTCAGTGGATCAATAAGGGGCGTAGGACTTTTCCTCGACCAGATCGGACCCCAGCAGATCGTTGATCTGGCGCTTGACCCGGGCACGGTCGTCATTGGTGATATAGACGGAACGGGCCAGAGCGACAAAGGCGTCACCGAAATTCTTTGCCCGTTCGCAATCGCGGATATCGTCCTCGATCACCCACAATCTCTCGTTCACCGACTTCAATTCTCCCGCCAGCCGTTCCAGCCCCTCATGGTCACGGAAGTGCTGATCGCGGATCGCCACCAATTCGCCCAATTCCTTGGTTACATTGGCAAGTTTGGCGGGATCGGCCAGACGCTCGGCCTTGATTTCCAAGACAGTGATCTTATCAACGATTTCGCCCCACGAAACGGGAACCAAAACTGACATGACATTTCCCTTGATAAGCCGACAATTCATCCTGCTGGTTCTAACAGATTTCCCCCACCCGGAAAACCAGCGAGCGACGGCGGTGACAACGCCCCTTCTCGCCGTGGGCGGGCTGTCGTATGGTGTGACCGGTTTTTCAAGGGGCGGATATTCGGGATGAAACGGGGCATCGTGCTGGCGCTGGCATTGGCCTGCGCCCCCATCGCGGCGAAGGCCGAGGAAATCGGCAGCGTCTCCACCGTCTTCAAGATGCTGGGGCCGAACGACAAGATCGTGGTCGAGGCCTTTGACGACCCCAAGGTCGCCGGCGTCACCTGTTATCTGTCCCGCGCCAAGAAAGGCGGCATTTCCGGTGGACTGGGGGTGGCCGAAGATACCTCCGACGCCTCCATCGCGTGTCGGCAGGTGGCCCCCATTGCCATCCAGGGCGCTATCCGTGACGGGGAAGAGGTGTTCCGTAAGGACACCTCGCTGCTGTTCAAGACCATGCAGGTGGTCCGTTTCCTCGATAAAAAACGCAATGTCCTGATCTATTTGGTCTATTCTGACCGGATTATCGAAGGATCACCCAAAAACTCCATTTCGGTGGTGCCCATTCCCGCCGGCCAGGGGGGCCAATGACCAATCTTCCCAATGATCAACGCCTGCTGTACCGGGATTTGTGCCAAAAACTGGATGAACAGGGCAGCAGTGACCAGTTGATCCAGTTCATGGCCAGCGTGCTGCATTCCTTGCTGCGCCGACGCGGCGATCAGGAATTCCGGCTGACGGTGCAAGATGCCTTTACCCAGGGTTTGGCCGGGCGCGATTTCGCCGATCAGGTCACCTTGGCCCGTGAAGTCATCGGGTTGGTCATCGCCAAACGCCCGGAAATCGCCCAGGCTTGGCAAAAACTGCATCAGATTGACGTTTCGCCCTTTCACCGTCGCCAATGCGACGAATCGGCCATGGCTCCGCTTGCCCCCGAGGAAGAGGCTGACGATCTGCCCGATTTCAGTATTGAATTCGAGGAAGATGGCGTCGAACCGGGGGATTATTCCTTCGATGATGCGGAAAAACAGACCGCCGCCTATATGGCCGATGCCATCGACCGTCGGTTGGCCTGCTTTGTCTTGCCGCAAAAAACCTTTCCGTCGGCGGTCTATTATCACGAGGAACCGTTCTTCCTGTTCGGTCCTGGCTTTGCCGCCGCTGTCCGCCGCTTCATTCAACGCTCGTTGCTGGTGCGGGCGCGCGGCATCATGGGCGACACCATCTATGCCCCCATCGCCCCGGCCCTGCGCCAAGGCGGCGATGCCCTGACCGCCGCCCTGACGGAAAAGCGTCCCGATATCTGGAAAATCGCCATTGATGAATTGATCCAACTGGCGGATCTGCATCACGGCGCCCAGGCCAAGCTGGATGCCGCCGCCAATCCCGGCGCACCCGAATACCGGGTTGTTCAGGTGCCGGTGACCCGTCCTCGGGTGATCCGGGTGCTGGGCGTGGCCTTTACCGTGGGCAGCCGCACCGATATCAAGAAAAAGAAGATCCCCATCAACGTGTCCCAGGAACCCTCGGCCGAGGAAATGGATGCGCTGGAAGTGATGTCCCAGTTCAGCGGCATGGCCGCATTGGAAGGGCTGGATCTGCCCCCCGGCGCGGATTTTGCCTTTCTGTCCGGCCTGTTCGAAGTGGATCGCGACGCCTTTGCCCGCGATCTGGATGAATTGATGACCCTGTGCGCCCGGACCGATGGCGAACGGGAAACGGTGTTCACCCATCTGAAGACCATGGACGCCACCCATCCCGGCGGATTGGTGGATGCGGCCATGATCCTGGCGTTCCATACCCATACCAAAGGCGCGTTCGGTTTCCAGGAATTGTACGCGGTTGCCACCGGCGCCGCCGGAAAGGGGTGGACCCATACCAATCGCCCCTTCTTGCTGGCGGAAGTGAAGCGCCGTCCCCGCGATCTGGCATTCCAGATGCGCGAAGCCCTGCGCCGCCGCAGCGACCGCAACAGCATCGGTCTGGCCATCGCCATGCTGTTCGAAGTGTGGAAGGAACTGGACCCGGTGCAATTCCAGGCCGAAATGGATGCCGCCCTGACCGTGTTCACCACTTTTCCCGTGGCGTTCAGCGGCGACCAGGACGAAGCCGTACTCAGCCGGGTGGGGCAGGTGATGCAGCAATCCCTGACCGGGCCAAAACTGGAAACCGGCGCCACCATCGAAGCCGTCTTGCGGGTCTACAGCCCCCTGGTGGGTCAGGACTGATTGGACATAAGGCCAAGATTACACCCTGGACACTGGAATTCGCCGGGCAAGATCGCTAAAGAAGGTGCCCATGCATCGCTTCGCCAATCCGGCGCGTTTCCTGCGCCTTTCCACCCTTGTCTTGCCTTGGGCCGCGGCCGTGGCAGTTTTGTCCCTGGCCGCCGGTCTGTGGTTCGCCCTGGTGGCATCTCCCCCCGATTACCAGCAGGGCAACACCGTCCGTATCATGTACATCCATGTGCCATCGGCCTGGATGGGCATGTTCTGCTATACCGCCATGGCGGTATTTTCGGCCATGGCATTGGTGTGGAAACATCCATTGGCCGATCTTTTGGCTCGCGCCACCGCTCCGGTGGGGGCCGCCTTCACCTTCATCTGTCTGGTCACCGGCGCCTTGTGGGGAAAGCCCATGTGGGGGGCCTGGTGGGTTTGGGATGCCCGTCTGACCAGCATGTTGATCCTGCTGTTCCTGTATCTGGGATACATGGCCCTGGCCGATGCCTTCGATGACCCCCAGCGTGGGCAAAAGGCCGCCGCCATCCTGTCTCTGGTCGGCGTGGTCAATGTCCCCATCATCAAATATTCGGTGGATTGGTGGAACACCCTGCATCAACCCGCTAGCGTAATGAAAATGGGGGGGCCGTCCATCGACGCATCCATGATGATTCCCCTGATCCTGATGGCTGTCGGCTTTCATGCCTATTGGCTGGTGGTACTGATCCTGCGCGCCAGGGCGGAAATCGCCGGGGCTAAGTTGCGCACTCTGCGTCTGGCCCAGCTTCACGCCGCCGGTCAGGGAGAGCCATAATATGGAATCGTTCTCAAGTTACTTGCAAATGGGTGGTTACGCGGGATTTATATGGTCATCCTATGCCCTGGCCGCGATCCTGATGGTCGCTGTGCTGGTGGCGTCGGTCCTGAAGGCCCGGTCCTGCGAACGGGATTTGGCCCAGGCCCAAGCCCAGCGGCCAAGCCGCCGCAGGCCCCGGCCTGCCGTGATGACCCAACAGGAAAGTACCCCCAGTGACCCGTAAACGCCGCCGTCTTTACTTTTTGCTTTTGGGCCTGCTGGCGCTGGGCGCCGCAACCGCCCTGGTCCTGACCGCCTTGCGCCAGGACATCGTTTTCTTCTTCAGCCCCACCGAAATCGCCGAAGCCAAGGTCCCAACCGAAGGCCGTCGCATCCGCTTGGGGGGATTGGTGGAACAAAACAGCGTGGTCAAGGATGGCGCCGTGGTGCGGTTCCGGGTCACGGACGGGGCCAATGCCGTTCCGGTCGTGTTTTCCGGCTTGCTGCCCGACCTGTTCCGCGAAGGCCAAGGCGTGGTGACCGAAGGCCGCATGGGCACTGACGGCACCTTTCAGGCCGCGGAAGTGTTGGCCAAGCACGACGAAAACTACATGCCCAAGGAAGTGGCCGAAAGCCTGAAGGCGTCGGGCCACTGGCAGGGCGAACATCCGCAAAAGCCGTGACCCCACGGAAAGGAATAGTACAGCCATGATCGCCGAGATCGGCCACTTCGCCCTGTGCCTGGCCCTGGCCGTGGCCATGATTCAGGCCACCGTGCCCTTGCTGGGGGCATCGCGCGGCAATGTCCGTTGGATGGGATTGGCCGGTCCGGCCTCTGTCGTTCAGGCCGCGCTGGTTTCGGTGGCCTTCGCCGCCCTGATGCACGCCTTCGTCACCTCGGATTTTTCCTTGCTGAACGTGGCCACCAACAGCCATACGGCCAAGCCCATGCTGTACAAAGTGGCCGGCGTTTGGGGCAATCACGAAGGATCGCTGCTGTTATGGATTCTGATCCTGGCCCTGTTTGGGCTGGCGGTCACGGTTTTCGGTCGCAACCTGCCGCCGGGCCTGAAGGCCCGTGCCTTGGCGGTGCAGGCCATGATTACCGTCGGATTCCTGCTGTTCATCCTGTTCACCTCCAATCCCTTTGACCGGTTGAACCCGCCGCCATTCGAAGGCAATGGCCTTAATCCGCTGTTGCAAGATCCTGGCTTGGCCTTTCATCCGCCCTTTTTGTATTTGGGCTATGTGGGCTTTTCCATGGCCTTTTCCTTCGCCATCGCCGCCTTGATCGAAGGCCGGGTGGATGCCGCCTGGGCCCGCTGGGTGCGGCCCTGGACCCTGGCCGCCTGGGTTTTCCTGACCTGCGGCATCGCCTTGGGGTCGTGGTGGGCCTATTACGAATTGGGCTGGGGCGGCTGGTGGTATTGGGACCCGGTGGAAAATGCGTCCTTCATGCCGTGGCTGGCGGGTACCGCGCTGTTGCATTCGGCTGTGGTGGTGGAAAAACGGGATGCCCTGAAAAGCTGGACCATCTTCCTGGCCATTATCGCCTTTGGCCTGTCCTTGCTGGGCACCTTTCTGGTTCGTTCCGGCGTCATCACCTCGGTCCATGCCTTTGCCACCGATCCCACCCGTGGCGTCTTTATTCTGGGCTTGCTGGTGGTGGCCATTGGTGGGTCGTTCACCTTGTATGCCGTGCGCGCCCCGGCGCTGAAGGGCGGCGGATTGTTCGCCCCCCTGTCACGCGAAGGATCGTTGCTTTTCAACAATGTTCTGATGGCCACCGGCGCCGGAACCGTTCTGTTGGGCACCCTTTATCCCCTGTTCGCCGATGCGCTGAATTTGGGCAAGGTGTCGGTGGGGCCGCCCTTTTTCAACGCCGTGTTCATTCCGCTGATGATCCCCATGATCATCGCCATGGCCGCCGGCCCCCTGCTGGCTTGGAAGCGGGGTGATCTGGCCGGGGTCCTGGGACGGCTGAAAATCGCGATCGCCCTGTCTTTGGCGGCGGCGGTCGGCGCCTGGGTCTGGCAGGGCGGCAGCCTGGGGCCATGGTGGGCTGCGGGCGGCATGGCCCTGGCTGTGTGGCTGATGGCGGGAACCCTGACCGAACTGGCGGGGCGCATCCACCTGTTCCGGGTTTCCCTGGGCCAATCCCTGGCCCGCGCCTTTGGCCTGCCACGTGCCGCTTGGGGCATGACCCTGGCTCATGGCGGATTGGCGCTGTTCATCGCCGGGGCCACCGCCTCGTCCGCCTGGAAATCCGAGGCGATCCAAAATCAGCAAATCGGACAAACCGTCACCGTGGCCGGATATGCCTTTACCCTGGCCCGCGTCCATGATGAACCCGGTCCCAATTATCTGGCCACTCGCGGCACGTTCCAGGTTACCCATGACGGCAAGCCCTTCGCCATCATGGAACCGGAAAAGCGGCTGTACCGCATGCCGCCCCGCCCCACCACCGAAGCCGCCATCGTCGGCACTTTTTGGGGTGATTTGTATGCGGTGATCGGGGATGCCGACGGGAATGGCGGCTATGTCACCCGGCTTTATTTCAATCCGCTGGTGCCGTGGATGTGGGTTGGCGCCTTGATCATGGTGCTGGGCGGGCTGATTTCCCTGTCCGACCGCCGCCACCGCATCGGCGCCCCCGCCCGCGCAGCCACCCGGCCCGCCAAGGCATAGGAGAAAACGGCATGCGCCGATTGTTCTATCTGCTGCCGGTCGCGATTTTCGCCGTTCTGGCCATCTTTTTCCTGAAGGGTCTGGCCATGGACCCTCGTGAAATCCCGTCGGTGCTGATCAACCGGCCCGTCCCCGACATGGCTTTGTCCCCCCTGCCGGGCCGAGGTGAAAATACCGGCCTGTCCACCCAGGACCTGAAAGGGCAGGTGTCGGTGGTCAATATTTTCGGATCATGGTGTATCGCCTGCGTGCAGGAACATCCCTTTCTGATGCGTTACCGCCAACAAGGCGTGGTCCCCATCCACGGCATCGACTGGCGCGACAACCCGGATGACGGGGCCAAATGGCTGCAAAAGCATGGTGATCCCTATGACCGCGTCGGGGTTGACCCGGCGCCGGGCCGGACGGCGGTTGATTTCGGTGTCACCGGGGCGCCCGAATCCTTCATCGTCGATAAAACCGGAACCATCCGGTACAAGCATATCGGCCCCATCACCCCGGACGTGTGGGAAAAGACCATGCTGCCCATCATCCGCGAGTTGCAGAAATGATGCGCCCCGCCTTGGCTGCCGCCTTTTTCGTCATGCTGGCCGCCGCCCCGGTGGCAGTGTTCGCCGCCGATCCGTCGGAAATGCTGAAAGACCCGGCCCAGGAACGCCGGGCCGAAAATCTGGGCCGGACCTTGCGGTGTCTGGTTTGCCAAAGCGAATCCATCGAAGATTCCAATGCCGATCTGGCCCGCGATCTGCGGGTGATCGTGCGCGAACAGATCACCGCCGGACAAAGCGATGATCAGGTGAGGGATTTTCTGGTCGCCCGCTATGGCGATTACGTTTTGCTGAAGCCGCCGGTCAAGACCACCACCCTGGTGTTGTGGGGGGGGCCGTTCCTGTTGCTGTTGGTGGGATTGGTGGCGGCGGCCCGCTATTACCGCCGCCGGGGGTCAGCCACCGCCGAAACCGCTCCGCCCCCCCTGAGCGCCGAAGAAAAACGTAAATTGGATGCCCTGCTGAAGGAACCACGCGCATGATCTGGGGCGTCTTTGTCGGCCTGACCCTGGCCACCCTGGCGGCCTTGTTGTTCCCGCTGTTCCGATCGCGTCCCCAGGCGGAAGCCCGTGGCCAATACGATATCGCCGTCTACAAAGACCAATTGGCCGAATTGGACCGCGAGTTGGAGCAAGGCACCATGGCCCCCGCCCAGGCCGAAGCCGCGCGGGTGGAAATCCAGCGTCGGATACTGGCGGTAACCGGCCTGACTGCCCAAAGTCCGGTGCCGCCCCGTTTGGGTCTGGCTGCGCTGATCTGCGTTGGATTGGTGATTGTTGCCGGGTTTGGCCTGTATCTGCGGCTGGGCCACCCTGATCTGCCCGACCAGCCTTATGCCGCCCGTGCGGACAAGATCAAGGAAATGCAAGATCAGGTGGCAAAGATTCAGGGCATGGTGGCATCCCTGGCTGCCCGCCTGGAAAAAACCCCAAATGACGGTCCCGGCTGGGCCATGCTGGGCCGGTCGCTGCGAGTGATGGGGGAAAAGGATCGGGCCATCGACGCCTATCGCCGGGCGGCGGCGCTGATCCCCGGTGACGTGCAATTGCGGCTGGAATATGCCCAGCTTTTGCTGGCCGATCTTCCCGATGGCGCACCGCTGCCTGCCGAGTTCATGGGGGTGATCCGTGAAATCATCGCCGTCGATCCCAACAACCCCCAGGGCCTGTTTTTCCAAGGATTGTTCGCCGCCCAAAACGGCGATACGGATCAGGCCCGCAGCCGCTGGACTAAATTGTTGTCAGTCCTGCCTGATGGCAGCGAAGAACAGATGAACATCCGTCGGCAGATCGAAGCATTGGGGAAATAATACCAACGACCGTAAGTTTTGACTTGCGGTCGTTGGTTCTGCCGCCATTGCGGCGGCGGCCAAGCGGTCGGATGGCCGCGCCCGGCGAGGGGCAAATAAATCCCAGCGGCCATTGCGGCCGCGGCCAAGCAGGCGGATGCCTGCGCCCGGCGAGGGGCAAATATAATCCCAGCGGCCATTGCGGCCGCGGCCAAGCAGGCGGATGCCTGCGCCCGGCGAGGGGCTAACAGGATGCGGAAAAACCCTCTTTCGGGGGCATTTGCCCCCGATCCCCCAATCGAGAGGCACAGCCTCCCGAACCCTCCAGATTTCTAACTCTTTGAAAG
>JAYSBF010000007.1:0-92936 GCA_041915545.1 Magnetospirillum sp.
CCTGGTGGATATCATTTATGGGTGATCGTTGCCGATCACCGTGTCACGCGGCATAAGCCGCGCGTCGCCTTGCTCCTAACCAGGGGGGGATGCCCCCCCCCTGGTGGATATCATTTATGGGTGATCGTTGCCGATCACCGTGTCACGCGGCATAAGCCGCGCGTCGCCTTGCTCCTAACCAGGGGGGGATGCCCCCCCTGGTGGATATCATTATTTTACGATCTGCACATGATAGCCGCTGCCATCGGCGTTGACGCCACGGCATTCAGCCTTGCCATCCTTGCCGGGGCGGCATTCCACCTTGGATTTGTCGAACACCTGTCCATCGGCACAGCGGGGGCCGCTGCTTTGGTCCAGTACCAGGGTCTTGCCCTTGACCGTAGCATCCACCGGCCCGGTGCATTGCACCCCGTCGCTGCGCCGGATGCTGACCTCGCCCTTACCATTCTTCAGATTGTATTCCATTTCCACCGGACGACCGGTTTGGCTGTCCATCAAGCCGGTGTGGGATTGCCACCGTCCATCCAGGAATGTGGCGGCCCCATCCTTGCTCAACGCCTGATCCGGCAAAGTCAACGGGACGGTGGGCGGCGTGTTGGCTTTGTCCTTGTCCTTACCCAATTGAGGCGGGGTTGCCGTCTTGTCGGCCTTGGAATCCGGCTTGGTCTTGTCATCCTTACCGTTCTGGTCCTTACCCAATTGGTCCTTACCCAATTGGTCTTTCCCTAATTGGTCCGGTTTCAGCATCCCACCGGGATCGCGTCCATCTTCCGTCGTCCCGGCACGATCGGGAACCGCCACCGTGCCGCCATCTCCAGGAACCACTTTTCCAGGAACAACTATTCCAGGAACCACCACGCCGGGACCAGTCACGCCGGGTTCCTGATTTTTCTGGTCGGGGATAACCGGGGTAACCCCGGCATCCGGCGTGGCGGGCAGCGGGGGCAAGCCGGGCAGGCCGTCCAGAACCGGGATGCCGCATCCGCGCAGACCGAACACGGTCAACAACAACAAGAACAGCAAAAGCGGCAGCAACCACCACCAGCGCCGCCACCATGGCACGGTGGCCACCGCCAGCGCCGGAGCCGCCGGGGAAATGGCGGGCCGGGCCACCGCCGCCGGAACCGCCGCCAAGTCGCGGATAATGCTGGTATCCGGCGGGGCATTCAGCCCCGTAAACCCCCAAAAAGTCAGGACCGGACGGCCATTGACCAGATGAATATGGCTTTCATCGGGAATTTCGGCAGCCAGGGGCAGCAGGCGGGCAAACACCTCCATATCCTGGTTGCCCCGGCTTTGCGCCAGGATCTCGCCGCCACGGCGCTGAAATTCCAACCGGGCCTGTTGCAATGTCTGCCGAGCCGGGGCGCGTTCATCCTCGGTGGCGGCGCTCCACGGCACCACCATGCCATCATCGGGGCCATACCAATCCACCGTATCGCCGGCTTCATTGATCTGCGGCACCGCCAACATGTCGGCATAATCCGGCCCCAACAGACGCCGGACTTGCGTGCGCAATTGCGTGGCGGCCGTATGAACCGGGCGCCCTACCGCCCCCAGGGCGTTATAATCGCGTAATCGGCCACTTCGCAGCAGCAAGCCAGCCATTTTCTGTCCCCTATTCACACGCTGTCACTTATTCTAACTCTGTCACTTATTCTAACTCTGTCACTGGCACGCATTGCCAGCCGCACGGGCAACGGTAACATCCAATTCATCCGCCTTGTCCGGGATCAAGACTTTCCCCCCGGTCGCGTGGGCCACACAGGCGGCGGCACCTTCGCCGGTGATATCCACCACATTGACAATCAACTGGGGCTTTGCCCGCTTCAATCGCTTGGCAACCGCGCACGGATCGCCATCGCAACTTTCCGCCCCATCGGAAATGATCACCACCACCGCCGGCGTATCAACGCCATCCACCAGGGATGCCGCCTTGCTCAGACCAGCGGCCAGAGGGGTTCCCTCATCCGGTTCGATAGCTCTAATGGCGGCCAATATCCGGGCCTTGTTGGCATTGCCGACCCGGCCCAAAACCCTGGGCGCGCGGGTACATGCCCCAAAAACCACCACGCCGGGGCTGGCATCGGCGGGGGCCTTGTCCACGATGCGGGCCAATGCCCGCCGGGCAACGTCAATCCGGCGGTCGCCGTTTCTCAGCTTCAGCAGACGTTTAAATTCCTCTATTGCCTCGGGGTCCCCGGCCTGGCTCCCCCACATCAGGGCATTGGCCTTGGCCAGATCCAAGGACATGGGCAGCCCCATACTGCTGGAGGCATCCAGAACCAACACCGCATCGGTCCGCTTTTCACCATCGGCACAGACGTTTTCCGCCTTGGCCGGGACGGCGGGGGGAACAACAGCGACCGGCGGCACTTCGGCCACTGAGGGGAGAGGCTGGCCATCATCCCCCGTCAGGAAATACCACGGGATCAGGGCCGCCAGCAGCAACAGCAGGGCCGCCAACGGCACCAGCCACGGCCAAATCCGCCGGGACGGCGCCAAAGGAAGCGGCTCGGCCGCCACAGCGGGGGATGATGGCGGAGGGGGCGGAGGAGGCTGAACCGCCTGAACCGGGGGAATGGACAGGGTCGAAAACCCCCAAAAGGTCAGGACCGGCGATCCATTCACCAAAAAAATGCACTCTTCCCCCGGATAGGTCCCGGCCATGGTCAATTGCCGGGCAAAAACCAGGGCATCCCCTTGGGCAGTGGCGGATAAGTCCTGCGCATGCTGCCCCAGAACTGCCAGGGTCGCCGCCAAATCCCGCCGGGCTTGTCCGCGTTCCGCCTCGTCCGCCGCCGCCCATGGCACCACCACCCCATCTTGGGGGGCGTACCAGTCAATGCGGGTTCCCGCCTGATTCAATTTCGGAACCGCCAAACGGTCGGCATGAACCGCCCCCAGGCGGCGGGCCACCGTCGCCCGGATTTGCCCGGCCACGGCGTGAACCGGAATTCCCACCGCGCCCAGGGGTTGGCAACTGGCCAAATCCACCGATGACAACAGCGTGCTCATACCCGTCCCCTATTGCGGGCAACCAGGGGGAACGGGCTGTTCGCCGCTGGCCCGACGCATCAGATCAGGCAATTGCGACGGCGCGGTCATGGGATAGACCTTGCCCCCGGTAATATCGGCCATGCAGCGCCCCAATCCTTCCCCGCCCACATCCACCACATTGATGGTCAGCTTGGGTTTGGCGGCTTTCAACGCACGGGCCACGGCACAGGGATCACCCCGACAGGAATCGGCACCATCGGTCACCACCACCAAGGTGGCCGGAACGCTGCGGCCATCAACGATATTACCGGCCCGTTCCACCCCACGGGCCAATGGTGTTCCCCGCATGGGGCTGATCTGCGACAGCAAGGCATTCAGTCGCCCGCGTTCCCCGGCGGAAAAGAACTGGTGATTATCCGCCCCGGCACATTGGCCGAACACCACCAGCCCCACATCCACATCGGCAGGCAAGCCATTGACCATGCCCCTCACAGCGTCCTTGGCCACCCCCAGACGGTCACGCCCGGCATCCGCCGGTTCGTGCATGCTGCCCGATGCATCCAGCAGCACCACCAATTCGGGGGCTTCCCATTTCTTGCGCGGGGCCGGACACGATACCTTTTGCTCGGTCTTTGCCGGAGGGGCGGGCTTAACCGCCTTGGGCTTGGCAGCGGGCGGCGGTGCGGGATGAGTCTGCGGGGCGGGGGTGTCATGCACCTCTGGCTCGGGCGGCGGCGGCTGGTCTTCGGCCAATTGGGGGGCGGGTACCGGGTCCGGGATCACATCGGTCGTCTTGGCCGGTGGCTCAGCTTTGGGAACCGGGCAAGCCTGCAACCGGCGGCGTAATTCGTCTTCGGCGGCGGCAATTTCGGCCTTCAGCGCGGCTTCCTCGGCGGCGGTGGTATCGGGACGCCCCCCCAGGGCGGCACCGCCGAAATGCCCCCACACCCACCACAGCAGCAACCCCAGCAACACCAGGGCGGCCAACCCCGCCAGCCACCACCACCAGCCCCCCCGCCGACGCGGTGGTTCCTCTGGGGATTGCTGGGGGGATGCGGGGGGCTGGGAGGATAGCGTTTCCGCAGCAGCCGGGGCGGCGGAAACGGCGGCGGCGGCGGCGGGAATCGCGGCGGCAGCCGCAACAACCGGGCGGCTGGGCGCGGTCACCACACGCCCCCCCTGGCGCCCCCACCCCACGATCACCGGCTGGCCATTGACCGCATAAACCGCCTCTTCCGACGGAGGGGCGACGGCGGCGGCCAGCAAGGCGGCGGTCGGGTCGCCGCCATTACGGGCGGCAAGATCGCGCAACGCTTGCAGACGATCCGCCAACACCCGTTCCACCTTGGCCCGATCGGCCGGAGCCAAGGCCGTCAAGGGCTGCGGTTGACCGGCCATATCCGTGCACCAGTCGATGGCGGCGGCACCGCGAACCGGTTCGGCCAAAATCTGGGCGGATGCGGCGGGCAAATAGCGGCGGATAAAGCCGTTAATGGCGGAATAGCTGTCCCACAGCCCGGCACCGTCGGCCGCCTGTGGCTGCTGATGCGATGCATCCAGCCGGGCGACCCTGACTTTTTGCGCCATTTTCTGCCATTCCCCTTCGGCTTTTCCGCCTCTGGGTCATAACAGATTACAGCGGACAGAGAAACAGGATAAGATCGCGCATCGGTTGGGGGTGGATGGTCCCCGCCACGTTAGTTCCGGCGGGGTATTTTCATGGTCATTGCCGCGAAACAATTCGTTGATCGCAATGCCTTGGACGAGTTTGTCTTTGTCGGAAATTGCGGAGAAAAGGTCACCACCAACGCCGACAGGCTCTTGGCCTTGCTGGCCCGTAAACAAGGTATCAACGCTGCCGCCTTGTTCGCCCTGCCCCGTTTCGACGAAAACCGCACTTCGGTCATGTGGTTCGCCCAGACCCAAGGCCCCATCATCCCCTTTGGCGAATTGGACGATCCGGCGCAATCCGTCTTTTTGGACCGTTTAGACCATTGCCGGTCCCAGGTATCCGCCCTGGTCGATGACTTGGCCGACCAGGGGGAAAACAGCGGCGACCGGGCCTTGTACCGGCAATTGCTGCCCCTGCTGCTGAATTTCCCCGAGCCGGTGGAATATCATCTGTTTCAGGTGGGGAATCAGCCGGTGGTGGTCAATTGGGGCATGAACAAAGGCGGCGGACATCAAGCCGCCGACACGGTCACCCCCTTTATCCAGCTTTGGCGCCAACGCCTGGACCTGCGCGCCCGTCAAGCCCGCGAACAGGCCGAAGCCGCCCGGCGCGAGGCGTCGTTCCTGGGCCGCCTGACCAGGGCAGGCGCCCGTTCCGGCCAAATCACCGTGTCATTGCTGTGGAATGATGCCAACGATCTGGATCTGCACGTCCAATGCCCCGATGGCAGCACCATCAATTTCATGAACAAACTGGCCTGTGGGGGAATCCTGGACGTGGACCGTAACGCCCACCCCCAATCCCTGACCCGCGAACCGGTGGAAAACATCACCTGGACCAGTCATCCCAGCCTTAAAGGCGAATACCGGGTGATGGTCCACTTTTTCCGCCAACATGACGGCAATGACCGCAGTGCCTTCAGCCTGCGGCTGAAAACCGGTGGCAAAACCACCTTTTTCACCGGCGAGGTCGCCGCCCGGCATATGGCCGAGGTAACCCGTTTCGTGGTGCGTTAGATTATTATGTGGCCCTCGCCGGGCGGGGGCTTATGCCCCCTTGGCCGCGCCCGCAATGGGCGCTGGGATTATTATGTGGCCCTCGCCGGGCGGGGGCTTATGCCCCCTTGGCCGCGCCCGCAATGGGCGCTGGGATTATGCTTGTCCCTCGCCGGGCGGAGGTTTGCGTAATTTGGCCCGGACCAGACGGTGCACCACGAACAGCACGGCCACGATGGCCATGACCGCCCAGATGCGATGTTCCCATTGTTTCAGCCGCCCCATCACCCCTTCGACCGCATCGCCGGCCACATATCCCAAGGCCCCGACCGTCACCGCCCAAAAGGCAGCGGAAATCAAATTCAGCACCGCAAAGCGCCGGGCGGGGATGGATGACAGTCCGATGGCCACCGGGCTGACCGCCCGCAGGCCATACAAAAAGCGAAAGGACAGCACGAACCAATTGCCCCAGCGATCCAACAACCGGCCCACGCGCTGGGCGGCATCGGCGCTTTTGGGGTGTTTCATCATCCAGGTTTTGCCGTAACGCCGCCCGACCCAGAACCACAATTGGTCCCCGGCGAATGACCCGGCAAAGGCGGCGGCCATCACCCCATCCAGATGCAAAAAACCCTGACAGGCGGCAAAGCCTGCCAAAACCAGGATCGTTTCGCCCTCGAAAAAGGTTCCGGCCAGAACGGCCAGATAGCCCCATTGGGCGATATAATGCTCCATGACATCACCGTTGGCAGACGGCCACGGCCTCCAAATGCGGAGAAAACGGAAATTGGTCGATGGGCGTCACCGTCCTGATGGCATACCCCCCATTGACCAATATTTTCAAGTCCCGTGCCAAGGTGGCAGGGTTGCAGGAAACGGCCACCACCATGCCCGGTCCGGCAGCGGCCAATTGTTCAGCCTGGGCCTGGGCGCCCGCCCGTGGCGGATCGAACACCACCGCCTTGAACCGCTTCAACTCATGGGCCAGCAGCGGACGGCGGGACAGATCGCGCACCTCGCTGGTGACCGGCAGACCGTGGGCATTGGCGGCGGCTTGCAAGGCGGCGATGGGGCCGGCCTCTCCTTCCGCCGCATGCACCGCCAAACCCTGAACCGCCAGGGGAAAGGTAAAGCTGCCACAGCCGGAATAAAGATCCGCCACCGGGCCGCCCGCCCCCATCACCGCCTGGGTCACCAATTGGGCAATGGCCGCTTCCCCCTCACGCGTGGGCTGCAAGAACCCGCCGGGAACCGGTTCCACCCCAATCCCGGCGAACCGGCTGACCGCCGGGGCCAGCCTGGCGATGGGGTCGATCATCCCCTGGCCGGGACGGCGCCAGGACAGCCGGGCCAGACCGGCGGCCTGGGCATAGGCCGCCAGCTTTTCCCGGTCGAACAAATCCAGCCGGGCTTCGGCATCCACCAGCACATCCAGACCATTATCGCTGATGGTGACGGTGATGCCGCCATCCTCTCCCGCCGCCACCACCTCAAGCAGCATGGCCCGCAGCCCGGTCAGAGCGGCATTCAGCCCGTCATCCAGCAACAGGCATCGGGCCACATCCACCACCCGGTGGCTGGACCGGGCATTGAACCCCAAAGCCACGGAACCGCCCCGGCGGCTGAAGGTCAGGGCCGCCCGCCGACGGCTGCCCATCCCCACCTGCACCAGCGGGGCAAAATGCCCGACCGCCAAGCCCTGCCGCTCCAGATGGGTGGACAGGATTTGCCCCTTCCACTGGGCATAGACCCCGCCATCCATGTGCTGAAGGGCACAACCGCCACATTCGCCGAAATAAGGACAAGGCGGGCTGACCCGGCCCGGCCCGGCTTCGGTCACCGCCACCACATGGGCGGCCAAGCCGTCGCCACGTCGTCCGTCGATGCGCGCCGACACCCGGTCCCCGGCCACGGTAAAGGGCACAAAAACCTGTTCATCCCCCAGACGGGCCACGCCATCACCGCGTGCGCCCACATGGGTAATCACCAGATCAACATCGCGGGACGGCACCGTCAGACGCGGCTTTGCCCGGCCCGAGGCGGCAAACCGCCGGTTTGGTCGCATGGTCATCGTCCGGGCGGCACCAGTTGCACGGACCCCAGATCATCCAGCAGCCGCCCCACGGCCTGGCTGGTGGCTTGGCCCAAAGCGGCGGCGGCGGCGGCGGGGCTGGGTTCGGCCACAGGTTCCGAAACATCATAAGTACGCGACAGAACCAATGTTCCGTCACGGGCCGACACCACCGCCAACTGCACGCGCAGATCAACCCGTTTCGCACCAGGAACGGATTCAAACCGTTTCAGCCGCCCGCGCAGCGTCCAATCGGGCGGCACCCGCAGATCGGGGGTCACCACATGATCGGCGGCATGGGCGCTGTCCAAAGCCTCGGCCAGAGCGTCTTGAAGCATCTGGGCGGGTGGATTGCTCCAATAATCGTAGTTATAGCGGGCGACCACACCACTGGCTTCCTGATAGGCCATGGCCCGTTCACTCAGGACACCATCCACATCGGGACGGTTGATTTCCAACACACCGGGCAAAGGCGGCGGGGCAAAGACCCGCTGCGGCGGCGCCACCGACAGCCGGTGGAAATTATCCTTGGGCGGTGCGGGCGCGGCACAGGCAGCCAGGGCGGCCACCGCCGCGGCCAAAACCAGGGTTTTCAGGGAAGCCAGGTTTTTCAGGGAAGAATGGACAGACAGCACGGACCAATGCCCCTTCGCATGATCGGATCACAGGCGGCGCAGTATATCCCCCGCCCCCGGCCCATGGAAACCGGTTCATGGAAAACTGCGGTGGCAGTCGCTGCCCCCCACCCTTCCCCCTTGTGGATATTTCTGATGGGGAACGGCCCCGCCCCCCCTATCGCCGTCCCGGCCCATCCTCACGCGGTTTGTTGCCGCCGATCAGCACCGACGGATCGTCCCGCAACTGCCGGCTGAATTCGTGGAAATTCCGGCTGGTGCCTTCAAGATTATACGTCAGCGAATCAATGTTGCGGGCCACGGTTTGCAGGGTGTAGCGCAGATCCTTCAGGCTTTGATCCACATTGGCGCGGTTGCCGTCGATGGTTTTGTCCAGCGCCACCAGCACCGCATCCACCTTTTTGCGGCTGTCTTCCAGATTGCCGGTCAGGACCGTCACATTGCGCAAGGTGTCGCCGATATATTGGGCGTTCTGATCGGTGACCACCTTGCCCGACAAGGTGCTGGTCATTTTCTGCACATCTTGGGTGATGCGCGGGGTCTTCAGCGCCAAATCGGCGCTAAGCGTGGTCAGATTGGCCAGCAATTCCGGGGCCTGCTTTTCCAGCATGGCGCCCAAGGAATCCACCCGCTGGTTCAAGGTGGCCATCAGCGGCATCAGCCCTTGCTGATTAAGCTGCGACACTTCCGCCGCCACGTCATTCATCACCGCGAAGATATTCGCGGCCCCGCCACCGGCCAGACGGGTTCCCGGCGTCACGATAGTCTGGGACTGCCCGCCCCGAATATCCACGGTGATGGCGGCCAAGATGCCCGGCGCGGTCACCCGCACCACCGATCCTTCGGGAATGGGCCAGCCTTCGCGCACCGCCAGACGCAGCACAAAGCTGGTCCGCCCCTGATCGCGCAAGGGGGTGATGTCCTCGACCTGGCCGACCACGAACCCTTCATAGGTGACCTTGGTGCCGAACTTGACCCCGTTCACATTATCCAATTGGGTGGTGTAGGTGTCGAACTGGCCGGTCCGCCCGGTCAGCATGGCCACCGCCCCCACCAGCATCACCAGCATGGCCAGGACGAACCCGCCCACCCAGACATAATTGGCGCGCACATCCTTCATAACCGGGGCCTCACACTATCCATGGTCTTGCCGGTTTCCTTGCGCCCCAGCAAACGGCGCAAATAGGCGTCGGGGTCCACCTCGGCCTCTTCGGTGCGGCGGTTCAGCAAATTCTGAATACGCTGATTGTCGGATTGACGGATGGCATCCACCGTATCCAGGGCCAGCACCTCGCCCTTATCCAGCACGCAGATGCGATCCGCGATCTTGAAGGCCGAATCCAGATCGTGGGTGACCACCACGATGCTCATGCCCATGGCATCGCGCAACCGCAGGATCAGATCGTCGATGCTGGCCGCCACCACCGGGTCCAGCCCGGCGGACGGTTCATCGCAGAACAGAAGCTTGGGGTCCATGACGATGGACCGGGCCAAAGCGGCGCGCTTGATCATGCCGCCCGACAATTCCGACGGCATCAGATCCTCGAACCCGGCCAAGCTGACCACTTCCAGCTTCAGCCGGGTGATGATGCCGATGGTGGTGTCGTCCAGCCGGGTATGTTCGCGTAGCGGCAGGGCGATGTTTTCCCCCACGGTCATGGACGAAAACAATGCCCCCGACTGAAACGCCACCCCCATGCGGGTCCGCAATTTCTGCATATCCAGAGGGGGCAGCCGGTTAATGTCGTTGCCCAACACCCGGATAGTGCCGGTGGTCGGGCATAGCAGCCCCAGCAGGTGATTCAGCAAGGTGGTCTTGCCCGAACCAGACCCGCCCATGATCACGAAGATCTCGCCATCCTTCACGTCCAGCGACACATCGCGCAGAATGTGACGGTCGCCGTAATGGGTGTTCAACCCCTGGACCTGGATGCTGATTCCGCCGCCGGTCATCGGGTCACCAGAAAGGCAAAGACCATGTCGGTGATGACGATGGCGGAAATGGCATGAACCACGGACCGGGTGGTCATCCGCCCCACCCCTTCCGCCCCGCCCGACACCAAGGCGCCATTGACCACGCCGACAATGGTGACCAGCACGGCGAAAATGGCCGATTTGGACAGCCCATGCAGCAGATCGTTCAGTTTCAGCAGAGTAACCACCTCGTCCCAATAGGCGGCCTGGGTCACCTGAAGATCGGCACCGACGTAAAGACCGGCGGCGGCCAGACTGACCAGATCCGCCCACAGGGTCAAAAGCGGCAGCATCACCGCCATGGCCACCAGGGGGGGCACCACCAGGAACCGTACCGGGGAAATCCCCATCACCGTCAGCGAATCGATTTCCTGGTTGATCCGCATGGTCCCCAGCCGGGCCGCCAGGGCCGATCCCGACCGGCCGGCCACCAGAATGCCGGTGATCAGCGGCGAAAACTCCCGCACGGTGGACAGAGCGATCCCCAAGGTCACCCGACTTTCGGCGCCGAAGGTCCGCAAGGTGTAAATGCCCTGAATGGCCAGCATCAGACCGATGGTGGCCGATAAGATGGTGATGATGGGCAAGGCGGCGATGCCGATTTCCATGGCCTGGGCGACAATAGGCGTCAGCCGCACCGGCTGTCCACGGGCGCGCCCCAGAACCAGCCACCACAGCGACTGCCCCAGCAGCCGGGCGCCGAACCCCAATTCATCCACCGCCCGCACCGAAGCCCGGCCCAGACGGTCAAGAAAGACAAGAGGACTGAACCACGCCATCCCTATCACCCGGCCAGCGCCGCCCCCACACTGTCGGCCAGGGCGAAAACCCGGTCCAGCCGGGCCAGACGCAGCACCCGCATGGCCGGGGCGCTGACCGCCGCCAGGATGAAGCGGGTCCGGTTGTCCCGCGCCATCTGATACGCTTCGACCAGACTGGCGATGCCGGAACTGTCGATATAGACGATGGCGCCCATATCCACCACCACCGCCTTGCGCTGCATCATCAGATCCACCAGCGTTTTGCGCAAGGCAGGCGAATGCTGCAAATCAATTTCGCCGGACAGGGTCACCACCACGGTTCCCCCCCGGCTATCCGTCGTCATGATCATGCCTTACCCACCCGCCGGGCCATCCGTAACCAATTGCCCAAATCCTGCGGACAGGGCAGAAAATCAACGTGATCCATCACGCTGCGCATCAGATGCGTCCCCAGACCACCGGGGCGCACATCATCCAAGGAACGCGGGCAAATGCACGCCGGGTCCACCGCCGGGGCAAAATCGCGCACATCCGCCACCACCCAGCCCCCCTTGTCCTGACCGATGCCGGGCGTATGGGCCAAAGCGATTACAATGTCACCCGCCTGCCCGCAATAGGCATGGCGGATCACGTTCTGACAGGCTTCATCCACCGCCAACACCACATCGTCCACCAATTCACCGGCATAGTCCAGTACGGGGGCCAGAGCGGCGGCGATGGCGGCACGGATTTCACACAATTGATCGGGCCGGGCGGCAAAGCACTGGTCCAGCACCGATATCAGCGGCAAACGCCGGTCTTCGGCCACCAGCAATGTCAAATCATCACGCGGCCCCGGTTCCGACGCCGCCACTTCGGCCACCACGCGGGCCAGGCGGCGCCGGGCAGGCAAACGGGATTGGGCCATCAGCAAATCCACCAGCCCCCCCGTTCCCAGCATGCCGCCCTGGTCGTCGCGGGCTTCGGTCAGGCCGTCGGTGAACAGATACAGGGCGCCGCCATCCAGATAAACCACCTGTTCCGGGCAACCATCCCGGAACAGGGCGGGGTCCACCCCCAGGGGCGGCATTCCCCCTGTCACCCGCGACACCCGCGCCCCCTGGATCAGCACCGGATCGTCATGACCGGCATTGGCCAGCACCACCCGGCCCAGATCGGGGGCCAAAATGCCCGCCACCATGGTCACGAACATGCCCGCCGATCCGGTTTCGGCCAGTTCCGCGTCAATGGCGGCCAGCAATTCCCCCGGCCCGGACAGCCGCTTGGCCAGACAGCGGAACAGGCTGGCGGTCTTCGACATCAGCATGGCGGCATTCATGCCCTTGCCCGACACATCGGCGATGGTAAAAGCCAACCGGCCATCGGCCAGGGCCACCACATCGAAAAAATCCCCAGACACCCCCCGCGCCGCCACATTGACCCCATGAATGGGAAAGCCCGCCGGGCGGGGCTTGGGCAACATGGCCCGCTGAATACCGGCGGCCAGGGCCAATTCCCGCTGCAATGCCTGTTGTTGGGCCATGGCTTCGGCCTGACGGGCGCTGATCAGGGCCAAGGCGGCGGATGCCGCCAGGGCTTGCAGAACCCGGCGGTCATCTTCGTCGAAACTGGTGCCGCCGCGCCGGTTGAACAATTCGATGGCCCCCAGCCTTTCGCCGCGCACCGTCAGGGGGGCACACAGCACCGACCGGGTGACAAAGCCGCTATGCCCATCCACCCGCCGGGTGAAATCGGGATCGTGTTCGGCATCTTGAACCAATTGCGGGCGATTATCCCGCACGGCCCGCCAGACAATGCCCTGGCCATCGGCCAGACGCAGCCCGGTCACATCGGCCGGTCCCCAACAGGCATGACAGACCAGATCACCGGTTTGCGCATCCATCAGGAACAGGCTGGCCGCTTCCGCCTGCATACGGGTGGCAATGTGCGTCAGCCCCAGCCGCAACGATTCCTCGATATCCCGTGACCGGGCGAAATCGGCGGTCATATCGGCGATCAGGTCCAGATCGTCAGCCAGAGAGGCGGGCATAAGAGGATCGGCGGCAGGGTCCATGGCCGGATGATGCCCCGGCTCTGATCCGGCGCCAATACATTTAGAATCGGCAGACCGGACACCGAGGCCGCGCCCTTGAATTTTTTGTTGCGCCGTGGGGGTAGCGTTGACTCGGATGGGCACGGACGGGGAAACTGCGCCGTATTGCCGCCAGATCGCGGCAGCCGAGCGGAGTGCTGGGGGATGTTCTCCTCGTTCCAATTACGGGGCCAGAATAACGGACGCAGCCGAAGCCAGGGGTGCGCGCCCGATGATGTCCGCCCCCCTGACCAAACCGCCGAAACCGGCGATTGGTGTTTTCCCGGCCACCCGCCGCCCCTGGCCCTGTATCCCATCGTCAACATCAACACCGGCACCTGCTATGGCATCGACGTGCGGATGAATGATGGAGATGACGGCCCATGGGGGCGCATCCATGCTTTGCTGGAAGGCTGCCTGACCATGGACAGCCTGGCCGAAGCGGAACAATCCTTGCGCCGGGCCGCCGTCACCACCTTTCTGTCCCTGCCCCATTGGCGCCAGACCAAGCTGTTTTGGGACATGGATGCCCGCCTGTTGCAGCAAGGCGCCATCGACACCGCGCAATTGCGCAAGGAACTGGAACGTCACGGCATTCAGGAAAGCCAACTGGTTTTCCAACTATCCGGCCATCTTCCCGCCAGCATCCCCCCGCGGCTGTTGGAAAGCTGCCGCCATTTGCGCCATGCGGGCTTTCGCCTGGCCATCGCCGATTTCGGCATGGGCTCGGGCGGATTGCAGGCATTGCACGCCATCGAACCGGATTTCCTGAAGATCGACCGTTTTTTCATTGATGGGATTGCCACCGAATCGAAAAAACGCATGTTCCTGTCGCAAATCGTCAACATCGCCCATTTGATGGGGGTGGTGGTGGTGGCGGATGGGGTGGAAACCGAACGGGAATATTTCACCTGCCGTGATGCCGGATGCGACCTGATCCAAGGCCCCCTGGTCCAAACCCCGTCCACCGACAGCACCACCCTGACCTGCCAGTACGAGGTGGTGGAAAATCTGGCCCGCGGCGAACGGCGCAAGGGCGGATCGGATCAAAAGCTGATCGCCGACCAAATCAGCTTTGTCGATCCCATCCCCCAGGATTGCACCATGGAAGAGGTGTTCGAGCGTTTTCGCGCCGATAAATCCCTGACATTCTTCCCCGTGGTGGATGCCGCCAACGAACCGGTCGGCATTGTCAGGGAAAAGGAATTAAAGGATTACACCTATTCCCTTTATGGCAAGGCGCTGATCAGTAACAAGACCATCGGGCGCAAGCTCAAGGATTTCGTCGTCCGCTGCCCCATGGCCGACATCCATACCCGTGCCGAACATATTCTTCAGGCATATTCTGCGGTCGAAGGATCGGAAGGCATCATCATCGTCAAGGACATGAAATATGCGGGATTTTTGTCCGCCCATTCCTTGTTGCGGGTGATCAACGAAAAGAATTTGGCCACGGCGCGGGACCAAAACCCGCTGACCAAATTACCGGGCAACCACATGATCCACCAATACGTATCGGAATGTCTGGCCGATACTGATACCGAGCATGTGCTGGCCTATTTCGATTTCGACAATTTCAAGCCGTTCAATGACAAATACGGCTTTCGCCTGGGCGATCGGGCCATCTTGCTGTTCGCCGAATTGCTGTCCAAGGCGCTGTCCACCGATAGCTGTTTCCCGGCCCATGTGGGCGGCGACGATTTCTTTGGCGGCTTCCGCGGCCTGGATTTCGCCACGGTCCAATCCATCACCGCCAAATTGGTGGAACAGTTCCGCCAGGACGTGGAAAGCTTTTACGATGACGAAACCCGCCAACGCGGCCACATCATCGGCCAGGACCGGGTGGGCAATGTGGTGCGCTTTCCCCTGATGACTGTCTCGGCGGTTTTGGTCCATCTGGCCGCCGGCCGTCCCCTTTACACTGTCGATGATGTCAGCCAGACCATCGCGGTTCTGAAGAAAGAGGCGAAACATTCGCCCGACCGTATTGCCTCGGCGTCACTGACGCCTTTGAGATAAGGCGTCAGTGACGCCCTTGAGATAAGGCGTCATTGACGCCCCGCGCCAAGCGTCGGCGCAATAGCTGTATATGAAATAACCATTTCCCTCTCATCAGCATTATTAAACCGGCGGATACGCACATATCCTTCGCCCTATGCTCTGGCATAATATTTTGCCCCATGACTTTTCTTGCGCATGGAAATGCAGCCGCCGCTTGACTTAGCGGGCTGACGCCGCCACCTTTCTTCTCCATGCAGTTGATTCACGCGACCTGTGTTGATCTTGGCGGGCATGCCCTGCTGATTCGTGGCCCTTCGGGCAGCGGCAAATCTGATCTGGCCTTGCGGCTGATCGATGGCGGCGCCGTGCTGGTGGCCGATGACCAGACTGCGTTGCGGGTGGATGGCGGGAAATTATGGGCCGATGCCCCGCCGACCATCGCCGGCATGCTGGAAGTCCGGGGCCTGGGCATTGTCCGTCTGCCCCATCATGGCCCGGTCCCGGTGGCCTTGCTGGCCGATCTGGCCCCGCCCGATAAAATCGACCGGTTGCCCCAGGCGGAAACCGTGGATTTACTGGGCCTTGCCGTACCGCGCCTGAGTCTGACCCCGTTTCAGGCCAGCAGCGCGGCAAAGGTTCGTCTTGCGATGCTTTCGGCAACGCGGGATATAATGGTGGGGTGATGACCGACTGCCCCTCTCCTTCGTCCGGCCAATCCGCCGCACCCTTGCCTTGCCGCGCTATCGTGGTGACCGGGCTGTCCGGTGCTGGCAAGACATCGGCGCTGAAGGTGCTGGAAGATCTGGGCTATGAGGCGGTGGACAATCTGCCGGTGTCGCTGTTGCCCGCGCTGGTCGGTCTGGAAGGCGGGATGCCCCGCCCCTTGGCCGTGGGCATCGACATCCGCACCCGTGATTTCGGCGTTGATTCGCTGAATGCCGCCATGGAATCCCTGTCCAGCGATGGCCGGTTGCGGGCGCGGCTGCTGTTCTTGGAATGCGACGACGACATTTTGCGCCGCCGTTTCACCGAAACCCGGCGCCGCCACCCATTGGCGGCCGACCGTCCGTTGATTGACGGCATCCGCCACGAACGCGCCTTGGTTTCCCCGCTGAAGCGCCGCGCCGACATGGTTATCGACACGTCTGATTTGGCACCGGGGGATTTCCGTCAGGCGCTTGCCGGCCATTTCGCCCTGGATACGGGGGGCCAGCCGGGGCCGGTGGTGTTCGTCACCTCTTTCGCCTATCGAAACGGTCTGCCGCGTGAAGCCGATCTGGTCTTTGACGCCCGTTTCCTGCGTAATCCCCATTACGTTCCCGATTTGCGCCCATTGACCGGGCGCGATCCCGGCGTTGCCGATTATGTGGCCGCCGATCCGGTTTTTGACGATTTTTTCGCATCAACCGTCAATTTGCTGAAACCGCTATTGCCGCGCTTCGCCGCCGAGGGCAAAAGCTATCTGACCATCGCCATCGGCTGCACCGGGGGGCGCCATCGTTCGGTTTTCATGGCCGAACGGTTGGCGGCGTGGCTGAAAGACCAGGGCGCCCGTGTCGAGCTGCGCCATCGCGAGCTTGACACCCAGGACCGTTGACAAGGGGAAGGCTATGATTGGAATGGTACTTGTCACCCATGGACGACTGGCCGACGAATTAGTCGCCGCCATGGAACATGTGGTTGGGCCGCAGCCCAATGTGGCATCGGTCTGTATCGGCCCCGATGACGACATGGAACAACGCCGTAACGACATTTTGGCCCGCGTGGCCAAATGCGATGACGGCTCCGGGGTAGTGGTTCTGACCGACATGTTCGGCGGCACCCCATCCAATCTGGCGATTTCCATCATGGATAAGGCCAAGGTCGAAGTGATCGCCGGGGTCAATTTGCCTATGCTGATCAAATTGGCCAGCGTCCGCCACAGCGAAATCCTTGCCGAAGCGGTGGCATCGGCCCAGGACGCAGGGCGGAAATACATCAACGTGGCCTCGACCCTTTTGACCCAGGACCGCAAATGAGTGACAGCGAAATCCGGCGTTCGGCCACCATCTGTAACCGCCGGGGATTACATGCGCGGGCTGCGGCGAAATTCGTCAAGCTGGCAGCCACCTTCAACGCCCAGGTCCACGTTTCCCATCGCGGCACAGAAGTTTCGGGCCTGTCCATCATGGGATTGATGATGCTGGCCGCCGCCCCCGGCTGCTGCATCGACCTGCGCGCCAGCGGTCCCCAGGCGGAAGAGGTGCTGACCGCCCTGTGCGGCCTGATTTCACAAAAATTCGACGAAGACGATTGACCTGCCGCCCTCTTGCCCCGATGTCTAGGGGACAAGCGCGCGCATATCGGATGGCGGGATGAAGCAGGGCGATCAGATCACGGCCCCCAATACGGGTGCACAGACGGCAAAATCCGTGGCCGAGCTGGTGCTGGATGGCGCCCCGGTCAGCCGTGGCATCGCCATCGGCACCATTTACCGCCACGATTCCGAAACGATCCAGGTCACCGAACATAAAATCCCGGCCTCTCATGTGGCCGCGGAAAAGAAGCGATTCGCCGAAGCTGCCCAGCGGGCCGACCATCAAGTGGGCCAGTTGCGGGAAAAGGCCCATGGGCTGGACGCCTCTGCCGCCGAGGAATTGGGCTACCTGCTGGATGCTTACCAGCAGATGTTGCAAAGCTCGCGGCTGTTGCGCGGCGTCGATCGCCGCATCGAAACCGACCGCATCAATGCCGAAGCCGCCGTTCAGCGGGAAATCGACACCATCGCCCAAGGGTTCGAGGCCATGGAGGACAGCTATCTGTCCGCCCGCAGCGCCGATATCCGCGATCTGGGGCGGCGGCTGCTGCGCAACCTGACCGGCCTGCCCTATCGCCCGTTCCAGACCCTGCCCCGCAACGCCATCATCCTGGCCGAGGAACTGACCCCCGCCGATACCGCCCTTTTGGACCCGAAACGGGTGGCCGGACTGGCCACGGTCCTGGGCGGCGGCGCCAGTCACACCGCCATCATGGCCCGGTCCCTGGGCCTGCCCGCCGTTCTGGGCGTGGCCGGACTGATGAAGGGGGTGCGCAACGGCGACCTGGCCATCATCGACGGCCGGGCCGGCAAGGTGATCATCAATCCCAGCCCCCAACGGCTGGAACATTACCGCCGCGAACGGGCGGAATTTCTGCGGGCACGGCGGTCGCTGTCCCGGCTGCGCACCGTGCCGGCAATTACCCGCGACGGGGCCAGGATCGTTCTGCAAGCCAATATGGAACTGCCCAGCGAGGTGGATTCGGTCCTGGCATCGGGGGCGGAAGGCATTGGCCTGCTGCGGTCTGAATTCCTGTTCATGAACCGGGACGACGCCCCCGGCGAAGATGAACAATACGACGTCTTCCGAACCGTGATCAATCGGATGGATGGCCGCCCGGTCACCATCCGCACCCTGGATCTGGGCGGCGATAAGCTGGCCCATGGATTGGGGATCAGCACCGGGGCCAACCCGTCTTTGGGCCTGCGGGCCGTGCGCCTGTCCCTGGCCCGGCCGGAATTGCTGGAAGCCCAATTCGCCGCCATCTTGCGGGCGTCGGCCCATGGACCTGTGCGTATCCTGATCCCCATGGTCGCCACCATCGAGGAATTGCGGGCCGTCCGTGAAATCCTGGCCCAGACCGTGAAAAAGCTGAAGCGCCGAGGTGTGCCCATGGCCGATCCGCTGCCCCCCTTGGGGGTGATGATCGAAGTGCCGGGTGCCGCCCTGGCCGCCGATGCCCTGGCCTGGCAGGCCGATTTCTTTTCCGTCGGCACCAACGATCTGACTCAATACACCCTGGCCATCGACCGGGCCGATGAAACCGTGGCCCATCTTTACAATCCGCTGCATCCGGCGGTGCTCAGGCTGATCCAGTTTTCCACCGAAGCCGCCTTGCGGGCGCGCATCCCCATCTGCGTCTGCGGCGAAATCGCGGGTGATCCCCGGTTCAGCGCCTTGTTGCTGGGCCTGGGTATCCGCGAATTATCGGCGGCGGCCACCAACATTCCGGTGATCAAACAACGTGTCCGGTCGCTGGATCTGGTGGCCGCCACCCGCCGCGCCCGTGTAATCATGGACCAAAGCGACAGCGCCCGGATCGCCCAGTTGCTGGATAGCTTCAATGACGAGGAAACAGGCTGATACCCCATGGGCAAGCGCACCCCTGCCACCACCGCCATGGAAAAGGCGGGCAAGCCGTTCGAGCTTTTGGAATATGAATACGATCCCAACGCCCAATCCATCGGCCTGCATGCGGCCCAATCCATGGGGCTGCCGCCATCTCAGGTCTTCAAGACCCTGATGGTGGATGCGGGTGGGGAAGCGCTGATCGGGGTGGTGCCGTCCGACCGGGAATTGAACCTGAAAGCCCTGGCCCACGCCGCCGACAAAAAATCGGCCCATATGATGAAAGTGCCCGATGCCGAACGGCTGTCAGGATACAAGGTGGGCGGCATTTCGCCCCTGGGGCAGAAAAAACGCATCCGTACCTTTTTTGACGAAAGCGCCCTGACCTTTCCCTTCATCGTCGTCAATGGCGGTCAGCGCGGCTTGCAGATCAAAGCCGACGCCCGCGACCTGATGGATGCGATCAACGCCACTGCCGCCGCCATCGCCACCGAAGAATAGGGCGTATTTCGACCGCATCGGGTCGGAAATACGCGGCCAAGCAGACGGATGCCTGCGCCCGGCGAGGGACTAATACCAACGGCGGTAAGTTCTGACTTACAGCCGTTGGTTCTGCCGCCATTGCGGCGGCGGCCAAGCGGCCGGATGGCCGCGCCCGGCGAGGGACTAATAATCCCAGACGCCATTGCGGCGGCGGCCAAGCGGCCGGATGGCCGCGCCCGGCGAGGGCTGTACAACGGTCAATAAAATTGGCCGTTGGTATAAATAAAAGTTCCGACCTTGGTTCGAAACTTTCTGAAACAGGAATAGATCCGCTCTATTCCGGCGGGCGCTTTCCCTCTGCCGCCTTGACATCCCGCAGCATTTGCTTGTGCTGTTTCAATTGCGACTGTTCCCGCGCCAGCCTGCTCCTGGCCTGGGCAAGCTCGTCATGGTTCCGGCTGGTGGCGGCTTTGTCCAATCCTTTGCGGTCGTCTTGCTGCTGCGCCTTGAGCCGACGGACCTCCGCCTTGGCATCCTTGACCCGGCCATGATCATCGGCGATGACGGCGCGCAATTGATCCGCCCCCATGGCCGAAGCGGGCGGCGGCGGAGTTTGAGCCCAGGCTGGGCTGACCAGCATCAGGCCCAGAACAGTCATCAGCAAGGGGCGCATCATGATCCTTTCAGGCGGCAGGCAAGGTGACAGTGAAGCGGGCGCCGATGATTGATGATCCATCGGGGGCCATGCGGTTTTCGGCAATAATGGTGCCGCCATGGGCTTCGACGATCTGTTTGGAAATGGACAGACCCAACCCGGAATGAGTGCCGAATTTTTCCGTCTGCGGCCGTTCCGAATAAAAGCGGTCGAAAATGGCCATCAGCTTGTTTTCCGGGATACCGGGGCCGTCATCTTCCACACTCAGACAAATGGTCCGGGCGGTCCGCACCCCCGAAAGACTGATGGTGCCGCCATTGGGGCTGAACGATACCGCATTGCCGATCAGATTGCGCAAGACCTGAACCAGCCGGCTTTCGATGCCGTTCACGGTCAGACTGTCACGGTCGGGCAAGGACACGGTAAAGCCGATCGCCTGGTCTTCGGTGGTACTGCGGTAAATATCACCCAAAGTCCGCAGCATGTCGGCCAGTGCCACCGGTTCCGTATCGGCGCGGGACAATTCGGCGTCGATGCGCGAAGCGTCGGAAATATCGGTGATCAGCCGGTTCAGCCGTTCCACGTCATCCTGGACGATGGCCAGCAATTTCCGCTGTTTTTCCGGGTCGCTGACCCTGGCGGCGGTTTCCACCGCCGACCGCACCGACGTCAGCGGATTTTTGATCTCGTGCGCCACGTCGGCGGCAAAGCGTTCGATGGCGTCCATGCGCCGCCACAGGGCTTCGGTCATTTCCTTCAGCGCCAGGGACAATTCCCCGATTTCATCATCGCGATTGGTGAAATCGGGAATACGGTGACGGCGGCCGTGACCATGGCGGACCTGCTCCGCGGCCAAGGCCAATCGGCGGATGGGCCGGGCAATGGTGCTGGCCATGTAAAGCGACAGGCCGGTGGTGACCAAAAGCGCCACCACGAAAATCTGCAAGATGGCCAGCCGGACCTGAAACAGACTGCGGGCGACATTATGGCCGTCGGCGGATACCACCAGGGCGCCCACCACCTGCTTGTAGCGCTGCACCGGCACCGCCACCGACAGCATAATTCCCCCCTTGCGCGCCCGCACCGCCGCCTGCGGACGGCCGGCCAGGGCGGCCATGGCCTCGGGCCAGTGATCGGCCCGGTCATCACCGCGTTCCACATAAGGGGGCAAGCTATCGTCTTCGGGCATCCAGGTGGACAGACCATCCCACCAAAAACCCAATTGCCCCAAAATGGCGGGGGGGGGGGGGGGGGGGCAACTCCTCGATCTGAATCGTGCCTTTGAACGACATCAGAAAGCGGGAATCGGCAGCCAGATCGCCCACCGAATCGTACAGTCGCACCCGCAGCTTGGCCGAATCGGCCAAGCGGCGCACCATCTGCTGGGCCAGATCGGTGTTCAGTTCCAAAAATCCCAAGGCTTGTTCGCTGACGGCGCCTTCCCCCACCGCGCCCGCCACCATATCGGCCTGGGTGGCCAGACCGGCCAGTTCACTGCGGATCAATCCCTGTTTATAGCGGTCCATATACAAAAGACCGGCCACCAGGATGATGGGGGCGATCAGATTGACCGCCAGGATGCGGCGGGTCAAAGGCGACGATAATGGCCGCCAGCGCCGACGCAAGCGCCGGGGCTGGAGTCCGGCAGGATCAGAGGGAATCGTCACGATAGCGGTAACCGACACCATACAGGGTTTCGATATGGCCGAATTCGTCGTCCACCTCGCGGAATTTCTTCCGCAAGCGCTTGATGTGGCTGTCGATGGTGCGATCGTCCACATAGATGTGTTCGCCATAGGCCGCATCAATCAACTGATCACGGTTTTTCACATGGCCAGGACGCTGGGCCAGGGATTTGATGATCAGAAATTCGGTCACGGTCAAATCCACCTGCCCCCCTTTCCAGGTGCAGATATGGCGACCGGGGTCCAGCACCAAATGCCCACGGGTCAGGACCTGGGTATCGGCATTGGGATTGGCATCCTCGGCGGCGGCGTCACTGCGGCGCAGCAAGGCGCGGATGCGTTCGATCAGCAGCTTTTGCGAAAACGGCTTCTTGATGTAATCGTCGGCCCCCATGCGCAGACCCAGCAATTCATCCACCTCGTCATCCTTCGAGGTCAGGAAAATCACCGGAATCGCCGATTGCTTGCGCAGGCGTTGCAGCAATTCCATGCCGTCCATGCGCGGCATCTTGATATCAAGCACCGCCAGATCGGGGGATTGGGCGGTCAATCCACGCAAAGCCTCGGCCCCGTCATTATAGGTGCGGACCTTGAAGCCCTCGGCCTCCAGGGCCATGGACACGGATGTCAGGATGTTGCGGTCATCATCGACCAGGGCAATGGAATGGGCCACAGCACGATCCTTTGGAATGAAAAAGGCCAGGGAGCCATCGGCCAGTATCGGGGGCGGCACGGGTTTCCGCCACTGAAATTGGCACCGCGAAGCCTGCCATCACGTAAATTGACAGTGGCTTTATGGCGAAATTATAGTGGGGCCGACGGTGCTTCGCCCCCATGACGGGGCGGACTGAAAAGGGAAGCCCGGTGCGGTCCGAAAGGGGCCAAAACCGGCACTGCCCCCGCAACTGTAAGCGGCGAGGATCGCCCAAGATCGCCACTGGCCCGCCCGCACACACCAGCGGACGGATAAGGCCGGGAAGGCTGGAACGATCCCACGACCCGCAAGTCAGGAGACCTGCCGTCTGCATCTGGCGTGCGCACGCGATTCCGGGCGGGGTGTCCGGGATGGTGACGGTTCCCGTCATGGGGATCAGTGCGTCCGTCGTGCGGGCTGATGCCCGCTATCGGATCAAGGTGTGACATGCATATCATGGAAGGTTTCTTACCGGTGGGCCACGCCGTGGCCTGGACCGCCATTTCCGCCCCCTTCGTGCTGGCGGGGGTGCGGTCGTTGCGCCGGACATTGGCCACTGATCCCCAGGCCCGGCTGGCCTTGGGCGCGGCGGGGGCGTTCGCCTTTGTCCTGTCCGCACTGAAATTGCCGTCGGTGACCGGATCGTGTTCCCACCCCACCGGCACCGGATTGGGGGCCATGACCCTGGGGCCGTCGGTCATGGCCGTGCTGGGCACCATCGTCTTGCTGTTCCAAGCCCTGCTGCTGGCCCATGGCGGGTTGACCACCTTGGGGGCCAATGTGTTTTCCATGGCGGTAGCCGGGCCGTGGATCGCCTGGGCGGTCTGGACGGCGGGATTGCGCCTGGGCCTGCGCGGCGGGGTGGCGGTGTTCCTGGGGGCCGCCCTGGGCGATCTGGGGACTTACGTGGTCACGTCCTTCCAATTGGCCCTGGCCTTTCCCGATGCCCAATCGGGCATGGGCGGCGCGTTCGTCAAATTCGCCGGCATTTTCGCCATCACCCAAATCCCCCTGGCGGTGGCCGAAGGGCTGCTGACCGTGGTGGTGATGAACGCCCTGGCCCAGCGTCGGCACAAGGATGTCCTGGCCCCCAAGCCGGAGGCCGGGATATGAGCACCCGCATCAATGCCGTGCTGCTGGCCCTGGTGGTGTTGATCGCCGCCGCCCCCATGGCCCTGAAGCTGCCCGGCGAATATGGCGGGTCGGACAGTCTGGCGCAAAAGGCCATCGAAGATGGGGGCTATACCCCGTGGTTCGAACCGCTGTGGGAACCGCCATCCAGCGAAATAGAAAGCCTGCTTTTCGCACTTCAGGCGGCCTTGGGCGCTGGCGGCCTGGGCTATGTCATTGGTCGGCTGCATGGCCGCAAGGACCGGCAGGGCCACGGCCATGACCGGGCCGGTTCATGACCGGAACCGACCGGCTGGCCCAGGCCAGCCGGTGGCGGTCCTGCCCCCTGGCGGAAAAGACGCTGTGGTCGTTGGGGTTGCTGGCCCTGGCGGTCAGTCTGCCGCCCTGGCCGGGAGGGGTGTTGATCCTGACGGCGGCCATCGCCTCGGCCCTGGCGGCGGGAACGCCGCCCTTGGCTCTGGCGGGGTTGGGGGTGGCCCCCGGCCTGTTCATCCTGACCGGGGCCGCCAGCATCATGGTGCAGATCGGGGCGGACGGGGTGGCCATGGCCCCGGATGGCCCGCGTCTGGCGGCGGAATTGGCCGTGCGGTCGATGGCATCCCTGTCCGCCTTGCTGCTTTTGGCGGTGACCACGCCCATATCCCATCTGCTGCACGGTTTGCGACGGCTGGGATTGCCCCGTGAATTGGCCGAAGTGGCCTTGGTCACCTATCGCTTCATCTTCGTCTTGCTGGACACCGCCACGGCCATGCATGTCAGTCAATCATCCCGCCTGGGCCATCAGGGGTGGCGTCGGCGTATCCGTTCACTGGGGCTGCTCTGCGCGGCCCTGCTGCCCCGCGCCCTGGACCGGGCCGGGCGGCTGGATACCGGACTGGCCGCGCGCGGGTTCCAAGGCGATCTGTGTACCCTGGTTCCCGCCCGCCCGCCCCGTCCGCTGCGCCTGCTGGCCATTGGGCTGGGGTTGGGCATGATCGGGGGCATGACATGGATGATCTGATCCTGGCCGCCCGTGGGCTGACCTATGCCTATCCCGGCGGAGTTCTGGCCCTGGACGGGCTGGATATGGCGGTGCCCCGAGGCCAAAGACTGGCCATCTTGGGCGCCAATGGCGCGGGCAAGACCACGTTGCTGCTGCATCTGAACGGAACCTTGGCGGCCAAAAGCGGGCACGTCCTGTTGAATGGACAGGTCATGGGCCACGGTCGGGCCGATCTGGTTCAATGGCGCCGTCAGGTGGGGTTGGTGCTGCAAGATCCCGACGATCAGCTTTTCGCCGGAACGGTCTTTGAAGACGTTTCCTTTGGCCCTCTCAATCTGGGACTGGACCCGGCGCAGGCGGAACAGCGGACGCGGGATGCCCTGGACCGGCTGGGCATCGCCCATCTGGCCGACCGTCCCCCCCATATGCTGTCCTTCGGCCAGAAAAAACGGGTGGCCATCGCCGGGGCCGTGGCCATGCAGCCCCGCGTACTGTTACTGGATGAACCCACCGCCGGATTGGACGGCGATGGCGCCGCCTTGCTGCTTTCGGCCCTGGATGCCCTGCACGCCAAGGGAACCACCTTGGTCTTCACCACCCATGATGCGGATCTGGCCTGGGCCTGGGCTGATCGCGTGGCCCTGTTCGGATCGGGCAAGGTCGGATGCCAAGGTGACCCGGCAACCGTCATGAGCAACGCCCAAGCCATGGATGCCGCCCGCCTGACGCCGCCCCTGGCCCTGGAATTGGGGATGCTGGCCCGCACCTTGGGCCATTTACCCAACCATGCCGACCTGCCCCGCACCCGGTCGCAGACGATTACCCTGATGCGGGCCTGTCTGGACCGTTCATAAAATTTTATTGCGTGTTTTTGGTTGCATCATTTCGGAACAGTTCCCGGTTTGCATCGCTTTGGCACTGTACTCATGTGCCGCCGGGAGATCATTCCTGCCCCACCCGATGTCCCGGCGTCCTGTGCCCCCTTCCCCGTCTCCCAGGGGAAGGGGGTTTTTTCATGGAACAGGTCATCCTTGGCTGGCTGGAAAAAAACTCATACCAACCGGCCAATAATACCAACGGCCAATTTCATTGACCGTTGTACAGCCCTCGCCGGGCGGGCGCTGCCGCGCCCTTGGCCGCCGCCGCAATGGCGGCTGGGGTTGTGTTTGCCCCTCGCCGGGCGGGCGCTGCCGCGCCCTTGGCCGCCGCCGCAATGGCGGCTGGGGTTGTGTTTGTCCCTCGCCGGGCGCGGCGCATCCGCGCCCTTGGCCGCCGCCGCAATGGCGGCTGGGGTTGTGTTTGTCCCTCGCCGGGCGCGGCGCATCCGCGCCCTTGGCCGCCGCCGCAATGGCGGCTGGTGACAGGCCAACCAGTCAATGCAAAAATTGGCCGGGATCACTGCACAGTGACATCCGGGAATGAATTCACCCGTGCAATCCAGCCTTTCAAAAAAGTCCGCAGCATGGGGTGTTCCTGGACAAGCTGCCGGTAATAGGCGATCCGGGCGGCCTTGTAGTTCACATAGACTTCCATGGAATCGTGATTGTTTAACGATTCAACGATTTGCTGGGTCAGCCGCACCTGGGGCGGATGATTCGCCCCCAAGGCGTTCAGTGTCCTGATGAAAATTTCGACCGCATGATATCCGGCATTCACATGGAAATCGCAGAAAATATCTGCAAGGTTTTGATATGTGATCCAATCACCAAAGATCGAATCCCAATATTCAACCTTATATATTTTTCCTGCCTGTTCGTCAGTCAGCTTCTTCAAACTGTCTATCGTTGGCTCAACCTCGATCAGCTTTGAATATTCTTTAAGCGTATGGATGGTTATTCCCTTATTCGTCGCCCCGCCAGGATCGGCGGGGTTATCAACCCATCCGCCCTCATTGCGCAGGACAATCGGCAAAAACAGTGAAAAATCGGCCATTTTCTTCCCTCACGCCACGATTTCAAACTCGCCGCCAATGGCGCTGATCCCGATCCGCCGCCCCACATCGGCAAAGGCGCAATGGACCGTCACCCCCAGGCCGTGAGTGACGGCGGCAGGCTGATCAAGCGGTATCTGGACGTCTTCCCATTGGCCACGGTGAATTCCCAATCCCGCCATATGCGCCAAACCCCGTTCGCCATCGTGAAGCGTCACTGACTGAATGGACGCCCCCCGATCCGCCTTCATCCGCACCCAGATGGCCCGGACCCGCGTGGTGTGGTGACCGCCGCTCTTGGGCGATGGGATGGAAAAATGCAGCGGAACGACCGACCAGGACCGGCCATGGATCACACGGGCATTGTCTTCGATCGTATCCCGTTCCAAATCACGGTGCGTGATGGCGGTGGCGCTGTTGCCATGAACCCAATGCACGGAATGTCCGGGTGATTTTCGCCCCCCCGGCGCCGCCGATGCCGCCTGAGCAACCCCGATCACCCCGCCCAGCCCCAACGCCGAGCTAAAGAATGCCCGGCGAGTGCGTCCACCCGGTTGCGGATTTGACGGCTCCCCCGATACGAATGGTAAAAACCGCAGGATTCTGCGTGACCATGACGTCTTCCCCAGCATCCGTCTGCCCCTTGTGCTGCCGTGGCAATTCTGAAGCCCCTTGCCTCCTCGATTTTTTACACGTAAATAATGTATACTTCTACATAATAGACAATTTATAATTAACGCCATACCCAGCATGGCGCCCTGATGACCACAACCGATCCCATCATCTTGGTGAAAGCAGGCCAAGCGCCGCATCCGATGCGACAGACAAGGCCGAAGCATAAGGGCCGTTCTGTGCGCAACGGGCCTTATAGGTTATTAACCTTATATTTTTTAAGCCTATTACAGAATGGGAGAAGGCAATCCGATGAAATAAGTGCCACCAAGCACTCTCATTCCGGGAAAGTCCGGTTTTGAACCGAAAAAAGGCGGAATTCCGTCATTTCTGCCATTGACGGGGGACTGGTGCTCTGGCATTGGGGTGCTATGGATGGGTTTATGACTGTTCCACACTCTCAGGGGAATGAACACCAATGAACAAGGCTGATCTGGTTTCGAGCGTGGCCGAACTTTCCGGCCTGACCAAGGCGGATGCCGAGAAGGCCGTGGAAGGCGTGTTCGAGGCGATTACCGCAGCGCTGAAGGGCGGGGACGAAGTCCGTCTGGTCGGTTTTGGCAGCTTCTCGGTGGCCACCCGCGCCGCGTCCGAAGGCCGCAATCCCCGTACCGGTGAAAAGATTCAGATTCCGGCTTCGAAGCAGCCCAAGTTCTCGGCTGGCAAGGGCCTGAAGGAAGCTGTCAATTCCTGACGCTTCCGCCCCATAGGGGCATCTGCCATGAAAAGGAAAAGGCGGCACCAATGTGCCGCCTTTTTTCATGTTGTAGGTTGATTATGTCCCTCGCCGGGCAGAGATAACCAATCATGGTCCGGCGCATCCTGCGTGTCATACCAAATCCCGGTGAGTGAAATTCATGGGGATTTGGTTAGGCCCAAGGGGCCGCGCGGCTTATGCCGCGGAAGGCAAGGGTTTCGGAGAAACCCGCCCGCCGGTGATCGGTTCCGATCACCGGGATATAGGATCATACCGCCCGGCCAATGAACTGACCCGCTGGGTCAGTTCAGGCCGAGACGGTGACGCTCAGACGCCGCACGGGCTGGCCGGCCGCCGAACGGATCATTTCAAAGGGCGGCCGGTATAACCAAACGCACGATGCGCCGATTCCAGATCAGGCCCGGTTCATGCGGTTTTCGATCAGATCGTCCACCACGGTAGGATCGGCCAGGGTCGAGGTATCGCCCAAGGCGCCGAATTCGTTTTCGGCGATCTTGCGCAGGATGCGGCGCATGATCTTGCCCGAACGGGTCTTGGGCAGGCCCGTCGCCCATTGGATCAGATCCGGGCTGGCGATGGGGCCGATTTCCTTGCGGACCCAATTGACCAGTTCCTTGCGCAATTCCTCGGTGGGTTCTTCGTCGGCGACCAAGGTGACATAGGCATAAATACCCTGTCCCTTGATTTCGTGGGGATAACCGACCACCGCCGCTTCCGCCACCTTGGGATGGGCGACCAAAGCGCTTTCCACTTCGGCGGTTCCCATACGGTGACCGGACACGTTGATCACGTCATCCACACGGCCGGTGATCCAGTAATAGCCATCCTCGTCCCGACGGGCGCCGTCGCCGGTGAAATAATAGCCCTTATAGGTGGAGAAATAGGTCTGAACGAAGCGTTCATGATCGCCATAGACCGTGCGCATCTGACCGGGCCAGCCAGGTTCGGCCAGACACAGATTGCCTTCGGTGGCGCCGTCCAGAATCTTGCCTTCGGCATCCACCATCACCGGCTTGACGCCGAAGAACGGGCGGGTGGCCGATCCGGGCTTCAAGGCGGTGGCGCCGGGCAGCGGCGTAATCAGGATGCCGCCGGTTTCGGTCTGCCACCAAGTATCGACGATGGGGCAACGGTTGTCGCCCACCACACGGTGATACCACAACCAGGCTTCGGGATTGATGGGTTCGCCCACCGACCCCAGCAGGCGCAGGGATTCACGGCTGGTCTTCTTCACCAATTCCTCGCCTTCGCGCATCAGCGACCGGATGGCGGTGGGGGCGGTGTAGAAGATGTTGACCTTGTGCTTGTCCACCACCTGCCAGAAGCGCGAGGCGTCGGGATAGGTGGGAATGCCTTCGAACATCAAGGTGGTGGCGCCATTGGCCAACGGACCATAGACGATATAGGAATGCCCGGTGACCCAACCCACATCGGCGGTGCACCAGTAAATTTCGCCATCATGATAGTCGAAGACATATTGATGGGTCATGGAGGCATAGACCAGATAGCCGCCGGTGGTGTGCAGCACACCCTTGGGCTTACCGGTGGACCCCGAGGTGTACAGGATGAACAGCGGGTCTTCCGCGTTCATTTCCACCGGGGTATGGGTGGGGGAGGCACGCTCCACCAATTCATTGTACCAATGGTCGCGGCCTTCCACCATCTTGACGGCACCGCCGGTCCGCTTGACCACGATGACGTGCTTGCACGACGGCGAGCTTTCCAGCGCCTTGTCGGCATTGACCTTCAACGGCACCTTGCGGCCGCCGCGCAAACCTTCATCGGCGGTGATCAACAAGACGGAATCGCAGTCTTGGACCCGGCCGGCCAAGGCGTCGGGGGAAAAGCCGCCGAAGACGATGGAGTGGATGGCGCCGATCCGGGCGCAGGCCAGCATGGCCACCGCCGCTTCGGGGATCATGGGCAAATAGATGGTGACGCGGTCGCCCTTTTTCACGCCCAGATCAGTGATGGCGTTGGACAGGCGGCACACCCGCTCGTGCAGGTCGCGATAGGTGATGTGTTCGGATTCTTCCGGGTTGTCGCCTTCCCAGATGATGGCGGTCTGGTCGCCCCGCTTGGCCAAATGACGGTCCAGGCAGTTCAGCGCCACATTGGTGGTGCCATCGTGGAACCAGCGGATGTTCACATCGCCGGAATAAGAGACGTCCTTGACCTTGGTAAAGGGCTTGATCCAATCAATCCGCTTGCCATGTTCACCCCAGAACGCATCGGGGTTGTTCACCGATTGGTCGTACCATTCTTGATATTTCTTTTCGTCGACCAAGGCGGTTTTGGCGAAATCCGCCGGAACGGGGAAGAGTTCGGTCATATCAGGTCGTCTCCCATTTTTAGTTATGTCATGAGCGCCCTGTTTTTTTGGGCGCCGCCCTTTTTGGGCATTCGTCATTCTTGGACTGGGGTGAGTATGAGCGTTTCCCTGGCGTGACTCAACCCCCGCGACGAAAATCAAGCGCTGTTTCCGCAATGCGGTCACGCAAACTTACCGACTGCTTATATCGAATCGGCGGGAGCGGCGGGAAAGACAATTCCATTAAGGATGGTGAGCGCCACCGGGTAAAGCGACCGCCCCCGGCAGGGGCCTAAAAAACAATGCCCGCTTTCCGGGGAAAAGCGGGCACCGTGAATGGAACAAAGAATGTCGCCGGTCCAGGAATCCAGGAATTGATCCGGCTCGGATTCCAGCGGCACCCCGGCATGGGGGCAGCGGTCAACAAAGGCGCGGACATCTTGCCCCCGGCGGATCAGGAAAATTTTTTCCTGACCGCCGCCCAGGGAAATCAGGAACGGCCCCCTGGCTCCCGGATCGGGAATATCGTCCACCCGGCACAAACCGGCATGACCGGTATCGTCGGGCAAGACGGTCATGGGGCCAATCCCCCCAGGGCCGATAACAGGCCCCAGGACTCTTCGTCGATGGGCATGACCGACAGGCGGGATTGACGGACCAGCGGCAAATCCACCAGCCGGGGGTCATCCTTGACCTGAGCCAAGGTGACCGGCCGGGGCAGACTGACCACGGCCTTCAGGTCCACACATACCCAATTGCCGCTTTCGGCGGTGGGATCGGGATAGGCTTCGCGCACGACCTCGACCACACCGACGATGCGTTTTTCCGATACCGAATGGTAAAAAAAGCAGGTGTCGCCCACCCGCATGGCCTTCAGCGAGGCGGCGGCCTGATGGTTACGCACGCCGGTCCAGGCGGTCACCCCGTCGCGCATCTGATCGTCCCACGACCAGGCACCGGGTTCCGACTTGACCAGCCAGCGGGCGGTCACGGCAGCACCTTCTTATAAGGCAGCACGGTCACCTGATCGAACAGCCCGGCCTTGGCATAGGGGTCCTGGGCCAGGAAGGCATCCAATTGGGCGCGGTCGGTGAAATCCAGGATCAGGACACTGCCCACCATGCCCTGGCGGTCATCGGTCTGGACCGGACCGGCCATGACGATCTTGTCCAGATTGGCTTTCAGGAATTCCAGATGGGCGGCGCGGTTGTCCAGACGAACTTGCTGGGCGCCGGACTTGTCCTTGCAATGAACCACGAACATGGAAACACCTTTTCATCGAAGATAAGAAAGAGGGGATTTGGCCGGGCCCACGGGGACCCTGGATGGGGCATAAGACAGGACGTCACGCCCCCAGGAACAGGGGCTTGCGCTTTTCCTGAAACGCATGGACGCCTTCTTGGTAATCGCGGCTGTCATAAACTTCGCGCCGCAATCCCTGGACCCGTTCGAACATCCGGGGCGTGATGGAATGGGCGGATGCCAGCAGGCGCAATTCTTCCTTCATCACCGCGATGGCCAATGGCGCCAGGGTTTCAATGCCACGGGCCACGTCCAGGCAATGGGCGGTGATGCTGTCGGCGTCAACGATCTGATTGATGATCCCCAAGGATTCGGCCCGCTGGGCGGTGATTGGCTTGGCGGTGAACGCCATTTCCTTGACCTGATGCAGGCTCATCACATTCAGGAATGTCAGCAGGCCGGTCACGTTGTAAGGCACGCCCAGCTTGGCCGGCGTGATGGCCAGGCTGGCATCGGGCGTGGCCACCACCATATCGCAGGCCAGGGCCATTTCACACGCACCGCCCCACACCCCGCCTTCGATCAGGGCGATGACCGGGGCGGGAAACTCTTCGATGGCACGGATCACCATCCTGAGCGGATCGCTCCACCCCAGGGGATCGCGGCGGGTTTCCGGCAGTTCCGAAACATCATGACCGGCGGACCAGACCGTGCACCCGGCCTGGGCCCGCAGGATGACCACCCGGACCTTGCGGTCGCGGGCCTGATCCAATCCCACCATGATGTCGGCGATCATCGCCTGGGACAGCACATTGCGTTTGGCGGCATGATCCATGGTGATGATGGCGGTCTGGCCATCGAAATCAAGGCGGGCAAGGGTCATGGTTTGTCCTGTCCTAAGAGGGAAAAGGCCGGATAGGGTCAGCGTTCACGCCGCAACAGAAAGCGGACGTGATCGCCCTTGGTGTTGGTGGCAAAACCGAACAGCTTGCCCCCGTCGATGACCACACCTTGAAAGGCAAAGGCCCCCTGGCCCGCATCCAAGGTGACGGTGCAGCCGGTGATGCCCGAAACGGTGCCGTCGATCCTGGCGCCATCCTGCCAGCCGAAATTGCTGCCGATGCCGCCCTGGCGGTCCATGGTCCAGACCAGCGCGCCTTGGGCCGTGCGGGTGAATTCCCACCGTGTGCGCGGAGCGACCCAGCGGCCCAAGATCCAACCGCCATCACTGGCGGCGGCGGTATCGCACTGGGCTTCGGGCAATGGCTCGGGCGGGCCGACCTTGGGGAATTGGGGCAAACCGTCATCGGCCCGGACCATGACGGGCAGCAAGACCAAGGCGGCGGCGATCATCCATGGCCGGATCGTCATTTCGCTTGCTCCGCTGGCAGATAGCCCCGGTCGATCATGCAATAATTGGCGTAACCGGCGATCTGCTTTTTCATTTGGGCGCGGTCATATTCGCGGAAAGCGGCGGATGATTGCTGATCTTCGCGGAAACCGGCCTGACGTTCGGCCTGACGTCGGCAATTGCTCCAATCCTTGGACCATTGGTCCTTGGGCACGTCGGGATTGACCCACGGGACCGAGGATGAGGCGCAGCCGCCCAGGATGGACAGGGCCAGCAGGGCCGGAATGAACGATTTGATCAAGAAGGTGTCTCCCGCTAGGCGTGGCCGTATTCCGCCACAGGGACCAAGATGTTGCAACACCGTGGATTCACCACCCCCCCGACTTGGCCGGGTTGTGGGGCAACCATTCGCTGACTATACTGCGCCGCACCCAATCGCGATAGGTGATCGGGCAACCACCAAAGGAGAGTGGAATGAGCGGCGAAACCCTGAACGGCTATTATTTCGAGGAACTTGAGGTCGGTGATTCGGCCGTTTTCGCGAAGACCGTGACCGAAGCCGATATCGCCGCCTTCGCCGGCGTGTCGGGCGATTTCAACCCCGTCCATGTGAACGAGGAATTCGCCAAGACCACCATGTTCAAGGGCCGTATCGCCCATGGCATGCTGTCCGCCGCCTTCATTTCCACCGTGTTCGGCATGAAGATGCCCGGACCGGGCTGCATCTACGTGTCGCAATTGCTGAAGTTCAAGGCCCCGGTGAAGATCGGCGATACCGTGGTCGCCAAGGTGGAAGTCACCGGCAAGGTGCCGGAAAAGAAATTCGTCACCTTCAAGACCACCTGCACCGTCGCCGATAAGGTGGTGGTGGATGGCGAAGCCACCTTGATGGTGCCTCTGAAGGGCTGATGCCGAAATCCCCGCCCGCTGGTCATCAGGCCCGCGGGCGGGGTTTCCTCGCTGCCCGATGCCCCGCCCACACCGCCCCCAGAACCAAAACCGCCCCGGCCATCTGCCCCGGACTGAGACTCTGGCCCGCCACGCCCCACCCCAGAAACGTGGCCGCCACCGGGCTAAGCAGACCCAGGGCCGCCACCGCAGATGGCGGCAATTTCGCCAAGCCGCGAAACCACAAAAAATACGCCACGCCCGCCCCGATTACCCCCAGATAGGCGTACCCCATCCCCTGGGCCACGGTCAGCGATGGCAAGGGCGGCTCCAGCCACAGGGCCAGGGGCAGCAGAAACAATCCCCCCACCGCCAATTGCCAGCCGGTGAACAGCATCATGGGCACCGGTGGCAGCCACCGGCGGCTAAGGGTCATGCCCAGGGCCATGCTGACCGCGCCGCCCAAGGCGGCGGCGATGCCCACCCCGTCCAGCCGTGCCGCCGGGGTCAGAACCAACAGCCCCACCCCCGCCAATCCGGCCACACCCGCCAGGATCGTACCGATGGATGGGCGGATGGATAAAAGCGGCCACGCCAATGCCGCCACCAGCAAAGGCTGGATCGCCCCCAAGGTGGCGGCCACCCCGCCGGGCAGACGATAGGCGGCCACGAACAGCAATCCCTGGAAGATACCGATATTCAAAAGCCCCAGCACAATCATGCGGGGCCACCAAATGCCGCTGGGAACGGCGCGATGCCACAGAATCAACGCCAGCCCCACCGGCAAAACCCGCAACACCGCCGCAGTCAGCGGCAAGCCGGGGGGTAGTATGTGCGAGGCGACGATATAGGTGCTGCCCCAGACCAGCGGGGCCAGGGCGGTCAGGGCGGTATCGCTGGCCGACATGCTATCTCCTTCAAGAATCTTGATGTCAAGATAAACCATGTGGCGCCACATGTGTCTTGATGTCAAGATATATGCGGAGGTGATGATGGTCCGCGACAAGGTTGACGACATTTTGGAACAATGGCGCCGGGAACTTCCCGGACTGGATTGTTCGCCCATGGAAATTCCGGGACGGCTGCACCGCCTGACCACCCATCTGGAACGAGAGATCCAACAGGTCTTCGCGGATTTCGGCTTGCCCCAGGGCGGTTTCGACGTGCTGGCCACCTTGCGCCGGGCCGGGCCGCCCTATTGTCTGTCGCCCAATGATCTTTTGAGTTGGATGATGGTGACCTCGGGCACCATGACCAACCGCATCGACCAATTGGAAAAGGCGGGTTGGGTCCGCCGCGCCCCCAATCCCGCCGACCGCCGTAGCGTGCTGATCGCCCTGACCGATGAGGGGTTGGCCCTGGTGGACCGGGTGGTGGCGGCCCATGTGGACAACGAGCGCCGCTTGCTGACCCCCCTGACCACGGACCAGCAAGCGCAACTGGCGGGGCTGCTGCGCCTGTGGCTGTCGCGGCTGGAATAATACCAGCGGCCGTAAGTTCTGACCTACGGCCGCTGGTTCTGCCGCCATTGCGGCGGCGGCCAAGCGGCCGGAATGGCCCGCCCGGCGAGGGACAAATAATCCCAGCCGCCATTGCGGCGGCGGCCAAGCGGCCGGATGGCCCGCCCGGCGAGGGCTGTACAACGGCCAATGAAATTGGCCGTTGGAATAAAATCATGCCACGGTCGCGGGTGTTCACCGCCCCATTCGCCAACAAACATTCAGCATTGTGTAAAATTCAACGCAGTCATTGACAATTTGACGGGACATCCAGGGCCTTGGCCCGATAAAGTCGGCGCGGTTTTCGAACAAGCGAGCGGCAGCATGAACAAGGCGACCCCCAAGACGGAATCGCAATCGTCGGGTCTTTACGCCAAGACGGTGACCATCCATCCCCGCAAGATCCATGGCATCTTCCGCACCGCCAAATGGTGGCTGATGATCATCACCTTGGCGGTTTGGCACCTTGCCCCCTTCCTGCGCTGGGACCGTGGCCCCGATGCGCCGGGTCAGGCCATCCTGATCGACCTGGCCGGGCGCCGGGCCTATTTCTTCTTCATCGAAATCTGGCCCCAGGAAGTTTACTACCTGACCGGCCTGCTACTGCTGGCTGCCATCGCCTTGTTTTTCATGTCCGCCCTGGCCGGGCGGGTATGGTGCGGCTTCCTGTGCTGGCAGACGGTTTACACCGATCTGTTCGTTTTGGTGGAACGCCTGATCATCGGCGACCGCAGCGCCCGCATCATGCTGGATAACCAGCCCTGGACCGGGGAAAAAATCATCAAGCGGGGATCGGTCAATCTGATCTGGCTGTTGATTTCCGCCCTGTGCGGCCTGGCCTTTGTCCTTTACTTCGAAGACGCGTCCCATGTTTTAGCCGAAGTGCTGACCCTGAAGGCATCCATCGGCACCTATTCGGCCATCGGCATTGTCGGCGGTTTTTGCTATCTGCTGGCCGGGTTCGCCCGCGAACAAGTGTGCCTGTACATGTGCCCCTATTCCCGTTTCCAATCGGCCATGTTCGACGAACATTCGCTGCTGATCAGCTACGAGGAATGGCGGGGCGAACCGCGCGCACCGGCACGCAAGGGCCAGGGCTTCGAAAATCGCGGCCATTGCATCGACTGCAAGATGTGCGTGACGTCGTGCCCCACCGGCATCGACATCCGCGAAGGGCTGCAAATGGGCTGTATCGGGTGCGGCCTGTGCATTGATGCCTGCAACACCATGATGGACAAGTTCAAGCTGCCGCGCGGGCTGATCCGGTATGATTCCACCGCCAACATGGAAGCCCGGCAAAAAGGCCAGCCGCTTCAGACCAAGCTGATCCGTCCGCGCACCCTTATCTATACCGCGCTGCTGACGGTCATCAGCCTGGGCATGGTCTTTTCCCTGAGCACCCGGCGGACATTCGAACTGAACGTCTTGCACGAACGCACCCCCCTGTTCGTGCAACTGTCCAGCGGCGACATCCGCAATGGCTATACCTTCCGCATCCTGAACATGGTGCGCGAAGACCGGGAATTCACCCTGAAGCTGAATGGCGTCGCTGATGCCAGCCTGGAAGTGGTCGGCGAAGGCGGCGGCGAGCAAAAGGAAATCACCCTGAAGGTTCCCGGCGACGACGTCAGTACATTCCGTCTCTATGTGAACGCCCCGGAATCCAACATAAAGGATAGCAAGACTCCGGTGACGTTTGAGCTTATCAATAAGGCCGACGGAAAGGTGGTCAGCACGAAATCGCTGTTCGCCGGTCCCGGCAGGTAAGCAGGTAGGAAGAGTGATGTCGCAAACACAAGCGCGCCCGGCCCGCCCCCGTGGCTGGTGGTATCCTTATATTTTCGTCGGCTGCTTCGCGGTGGTGCTGGCGGTGAATGGGGCCTTGGCCTATTTCGCCACCAGCAGCTTCACCGGCCTGTCCACCGATGGCGCCTATGAAAAGGGTCTGGCCTATAACCAGAATTTGGCCATGGCCCGAGCTCAGGAAGCCATGGGCTGGACCGTGGACACCCAGGCCAAGCCCGCCGGGGAAAAAGGCCATCCCAAGGTGGATGTCGTCGTCACCTATAAGGACCGCGACGGCAAGCCGGTCGAGGGGTTGAGCGTCAAGGCCCAGATGATCCGCCCGACGCTGAAGGGCTATGATCACGAAGTGGCGTTCACCACCTTGGGGGTGGGGACTTATGGCGGCGTGTTCGACATGCCGTTGGACGGGGTGTGGGATATGGACGTGGTCGCCACCGGCAACGGCACCGCCTATGAACACGCCAAGCGTTTCGTCATCCCCTGACCGCCCCATCGTGTCAGATCAACCCGCTGTTCCCGATGTCCGGGTCTGCCGGCATTGCGGATCGCCAATCCCCCCCCAATTAGGGGGGGATTTCTGCTGCACCGGATGCGAAGGTGCGTATTCCCTGCTGAACGGCCTGGGGCTGAACGGCTATTACAGCCGCCGCTACGTGGACCCGTCGGTCCGCCCCCTGCGGCCCGATGATGGGGCCCAAGCCGCCCACGACTTTTCCGCCCATGTCAGCCAGAACGACCAGGGCGAGGCCGTCCTTAATCTGATGGTGGAGGGAATCCACTGCGCCGCCTGCGTCTGGCTGATTGAATCCCTGCTGTCGCGTCAGCCGGGCATTCGTTGGGCGCGGGTCAACATGACCACCCGCCGGTTGGTGATGCGCTGGGACCCGGCGGCGGCCAACGCCCAGACCTTGCTGGCCCCGGTCCTGGCCGTGGGATACCGGCTGGTGCCGTTCGATCCGGTCAAGCTGGGCCGGGAAACCGAACGGCAGGAAAAGGAATTGCTGAAGGCCATGGCCGTGGCCGGCTTTGCCGCCAGCAATGTGATGCTGCTGTCCGTATCCGTCTGGGCCGGCCATTTTTCCCATATGGGGCCGGCCACCCGCGATCTGATGCATTGGATTTCCGCCCTGGTGGTGCTGCCGGCGGTGGCCTATTGCATCCGCCCATTCCTGCGTTCGGCCCTGACCGCGTTGCGCGGCGGGCGCAGCAACATGGATGTGCCCATTTCCCTGGGTGTGCTGCTGGCATCGGGCATGTCCTTGTTCGAAACCATGCATGGCGGCGAATACGCCTATTTCGATTCCGCCATCACCTTGCTGTTTTTCCTGCTGATCGGGCGCTATCTGGATTCCCGCGCCCGTGGCCGTGCCCGGTCGGCGGCGGAACATCTGTTATCCCTGGATGCGGTGGCCGTCACCGTTTTGGGCGATGACGGCACCCAGCGCATGGTTCCCCCCACCAAGGTTCCCCAGGGCGCCTTGGTGCTGGTGGCCGCCGGCGAACGGGTCGGGGTGGATGGCCAGGTGGCCGATGGGGTGTCCGATCTGGATACCAGTCTGATTTCCGGTGAAAGCGTTCCCGTGGCCATCACCCCCGGTGCGCGGGTGTTCGCCGGGACCGTCAATCTGTCCGCCCCCATCCGGGTGCGGGTGGATGCGGTGGGCGAACGGACCTTGCTGGCGGAAATCGTCCGCATGATGGAAGTCGCCGAACAAGGCCGGGCGAAATATGTGGCCCTGGCCGACCGGGTCGCCCGCTGGTATGCCCCGGTGGTGCATGTGGCGGCCCTGTCCACCTTTCTGGCCTGGCTGTTCCTGGGTCAGGTTCCCTGGCAACAAGCCCTGCTGAACGCGGTGGCGGTGCTGATCATCACCTGCCCCTGCGCCCTGGCCCTGGCGGTGCCGGTGGTGCAGGTGATCGCCAGCGGGCGCCTGCTGCGCCGGGGCATCTTGCTGAAATCGGCCACGGCGCTGGAACGCTTCGCCGATGTGGATTGGGTCGTGTTCGACAAAACCGGCACCCTGACCCTGGGCAAGCCCATGCTGACCCGCGATGGCAGTTGGACCGATGACGATCTGCGGGCGGCAGCCGGATTGGCCGCCGCGTCCCGCCACCCCCTGGCCCAGGCCCTGGCCGATGCCGCCGGCCCCTGCCCCGTCGCCGACGGAGCACGGGAAGAAGCCGGGCGCGGCATGAGCGCCGGGGCCGTGCGGCTGGGCAGCCGGGCCTGGATCGGCGTGCCCGATGATGATGATGCCGGCCCCGAATTGTGGCTGGACCGGCCCGGCCAGGCGCCGGTACGGTTTGCCTTCACCGATACCAGCCGCCCCGATGCCGTTCAGGTGGTGCGCCGCCTGCGCCGCCAAAAGCTGGGGATCGAGCTGCTGTCGGGGGACCGCGTTCCCACGGTGCGTGACTTGGCCGGACAATTGGGCATCAGCCAATGGCGGGCGCAAACCCGCCCCGCCGACAAGGTCGCCCGGCTGGAGGAACTGAAAGCCCAAGGGCACAAGGTGCTGATGGTGGGGGACGGGCTGAACGACGCCCCGGCCCTGGCCGCCGCCTATGTCTCGGCATCGCCGTCTTCGGCGGTGGATGTCAGCCAGACCGCCGCCGATGTGGTGTTTCAGGGCGAAAGGCTGGCCCCGGTGGCCGAAGTGCTGCGGGTATCCCAACTGTCCCGAACCTTGGTCCGGCAGAATTTTGCCCTGGCCATCGGCTATAATGTCTTCACCGTACCCTTGGCCATGGCCGGACTGGTGACGCCGCTGATCGCGGCAATTGCCATGTCCACCTCGTCACTGGTAGTAATTGCCAATGCCCTGCGGCTGACCGGCAGGAGAAAAGGGTGAGCAACCTGTTGATGCTGATCCCTGTGGCCCTGATTCTGGGGGGCATAGGGCTGGTGGCTTTCTTATGGGCTTTGAAATCCGGTCAGTTCGACGATCTGGACGGGGCTGCCCATCGGATTTTGTTCGAAGATGACGACACCCCGGCGGCGCCTCCGTCCACGGACCGGAACGGCCCGCCCCAATGACGAAGGTGCGCGGGTGACCTTGTCCCCTCCCCTCGATCTGGATAACACCCGCCCGGACCGCGATGGTCCCGATTTGGGCGTGCCGCCCTGCCGCAATTGCGATGTCGTGCGCGAATTGGCCTTTTGCGCCGATCTGACCGCCGATGAAATCCGCAAGCTGGCCACCGTGCGCTGTCACACCCAATTGCCAGCCAACATCACGGTGTTCCGCGAAGGCGACGCCGCCGATCATGTCTATTCCATCTCGTCCGGGGCGGTGAAGCTGTACAAATTGCTGAGCGACGGGCGCCGCCAGGTCATCGGCTTTTTGTTTTCCGGGGACATGTTCGGCTTGGCGGTGGATGGCGGCTATGCCTATACCGCGGAAACCCTGACCCCAACGCAATTGTGCCGCTTCACCTATCGTCGGCTGGACAGCGCGCTGGGGGAAATCCCCAGGCTGGAACGCAAGCTGTTCGCCATGACCGTCAAGGATCTGGTGGCGGCGCAGGAACAGATGTTGCTGTTGGGGCGCAAGACCGCCAAGGAAAAACTGGCCACTTTTCTGCTGACCCTGTCCCGCCAGGCAGAGGCGCAGGGCCACCCCCCCAGTCCCCTTGCCCTGCCCATGAGCCGGGCCGATATCGCCGATTATCTGGGCCTGACCATCGAAACGGTCAGCCGCGTCTTTACCCAGCTAAAGCGCGACGGCGCCATTGGTTTGCCCGATGCGGGCCATGTGGTGCTGTTGACCCCCGAGGGGCTGAAGGATTTGGCGGAAGGCAGCGGCGCTGCCTGAAACAATAAATCATAGGGAGAAAACGGTGAGCACGGAAATCCGCACCAAGCGCACCACCATCCGCGACATCCGCGCCCGCAAGGGCAAAGAACCGGTGGTGGCGCTGACCGCCTATACCACCCCCATCGCCCGGCTTTTGGACCCCCATGTGGATGTCCTGCTGGTGGGGGATTCATTGGGAATGGTGCTGTACGGCATGGACAGCACGCTGGGCGTCAGCCTGGACATGATGATCGCCCATGGCAAGGCGGTGGTGCGCGGGTCAACCCTGGCCTGCGTGGTGGTCGATCTGCCATTCGGCAGCTATCAGGAAAGCCCGGAACAGGCATTCCGCAATGCCGCGCGGGTGATGATGGAAACCGGCTGCGCGGCGGTAAAGCTGGAAGGCGGGCGGGAAATGGCGCCCACCATCCGCTTCCTGGCGGAACGCGGCATTCCGGTCATGGCCCATATCGGCCTGATGCCCCAGGCGGTGAATGCCATTGGCGGGTTCCGGTCCCAGGGCCGGGATGAAACCGAAGCCGCCGCCATTCGCGCCGATGCCCATGCCGTTGCCAATGCCGGGGCGTTTTCCGTGGTGATCGAAGGCACGGTCGAACCGCTGGCTCGCGCCATCACCGGAGAAATCAGCATACCCACCATCGGAATCGGCGCTTCTCCCGCCTGCGACGGGCAAGTATTGGTGTCTGATGACATGCTGGGGCTGTTTTCCGACTTCACCCCCAAATTCGTCAAACGCTTCGACAATCTGGCCGGGCGTGTCTCTGATGCGGCGGCGGCCTATGCGGCGGATGTCAAAGCGCGGAGCTTCCCCGCCGACGAACATTGTTTCGGCGTGGTCACATCACCCCAGACCCCCAAGGTGCGGGCATGAGCGGAACCCTTGATATCATCCGGTCGGTGACCGAATTGCGGGCGCGGGTCAAATATTGGCGCGACCAGGGGCTTAGCGTCGCCCTGGTCCCCACCATGGGGGCATTGCACCTGGGTCATCTGACCTTGGTGAAAAACGCCTTGGCCCGTGCTGACCGGGTGGTGACGTCGATTTTCGTCAACCCCATCCAATTCGGTCCCAACGAAGATTTGTCCCGTTATCCCCGTCAGGAACAGCAAGACGCCCAAGCCCTGGATCAGGCTGGCTGCCATCTGTTGTTCGCCCCGCCGGTGGATGAAATGTTCCCCCATGGCTTTGCCACCGGCATCACTGTCCGCGGGGTGTCGGAACCGTTGGAAGGGGCCTGCCGCCCCGGACATTTTGACGGGGTGGCCACCATCGTCCACAAGCTGTTCGCCCAGGTACAGCCCGATCTGGCCCTGTTCGGGGAAAAGGATTGGCAGCAATTGGCGGTGATCCGGCGCATGGTTCGCGACCTGAATTCGCCGGTCCAGGTCGAGGGTGTCCCCACCGTGCGTGAAGCCGATGGTTTGGCCATGTCGTCGCGCAATGCCTATCTGTCCGCATCCGACCGGGCCATTGCCCCGGCCATGCACCGTATTCTGATGCGGGTGGCCAATGATCCGGGGCTAAGCCGGGGGGATGGCAATCCCGATTTCCACCGCCAGGCCGACGAATTGTGCCACCGGGCTGCGGCCGACCTGCTGGATGCCGGTTTTTCATCGGTGGATTATGTGGCGGTCCGCGATGCCGACAGCTTGGGACGGCCCGACACCTCGTCCCGTCCGTTGCGGGTCCTGGCGGCGGCGCGGCTGGCCACCGCCAGACTGATCGACAATGTGGCGGTGGAATAAATTGGCGGATACCAACGGATAGTTTGGGCTTCTTTTCCTCTGACGGGGCTTGCACCCAGGATCGCAGGCCCCAACGTCTTTGCCAGGATCGCGCGTTTGAAAGTCTAGGGGCGGATGGGATGGTGTGGTCACGGCGCCTTTATCGGTGTGTCTGGTTAGGGGCCATGGGATGTCTGGCTCTGTCGTTCAATCTGGCGCAGATAATCCGGTTGGGCGAAGAACAAGCGCAAGATCAATCCGACTTGCAGCAGCGCACCCAGATGGCCGCCCATCTGGCCGAGATGGATTTCAGCAACCAGATCGACACCCTGGACCGGACCTTGACCGGATTGGCCCAGGCCGTGGCCTTGGACCCGACATTGTTATCGCAGGCCGAACCGCGCATGCGGACCTTGCTGCGCGGCTGGCGCGAAGCCACACCGTCGGCGGTCAATTTCTATATTTTCAACCATCAGGCCCAATTGGTGAATTGGTCGGGGCTGGGTGAGGTGGTGGTGCAAAATGTGGCGGACCGCCCCTATTTCATCCATCACCGGGCCAGAGCCGACGGGCTGATTCATCTGGGGCAGCCCTTGATCAGTCGCCTGAACCGGGAAAAACTGATCCCGGTCAGCCGTCGGCTGGAAGACCAGAATGGCCGTTTTCTCGGGGTTGTCCTGGCCGGGCTGCGCCCGGATTTCCTGAACCGCCCTCCCGGCGTCGATTATGTGGCCATCGTCGATCAGCAAGGCCGGATTTTGGTGCAAACCCCCATGTCCACGGCCACGGAACCGCGAACGCTGATGCTGGGGCCGCTGGCGACTGACCGGGGCCCCTGGCTGGGGGCCGATCCCTTCGGCCAGCCGCCAGTCCTGGATAGTGTCAGTTTTTTCGTGCAATCCCCCAGCGCCCCCATCCTGGCCATTGCCCGCAATGACGGGGATTTATACCGGGCACAATGGCAGGCGCATTTGCGATCCGGGATGACCGTGATCCTGGCCGGCAACATCTTGCTGGTCACGGGCGGGGTGGCATTGTGGCGGCAGATGAGCCGCCGACGTGCCGCCATGGACCAATTATCCCTGCTTAATCAAGACCTGGAACAGCGGGTCAGCGACCGCACGGCGGAATTGCAAGAAAGCCAAAACCGCCTGCACAGCTTTATCCTGGCGGCCCAGGATGCCGTGGTGATCATTGACCATCGTGGCAATATCGTCGAATTCAACCCATCCGCCGAACGTCTGTTCGGATTTTCCCGCGATGAAACCATCGGGCAAAATGTCAGCATGCTGATGCCCGCGAATGATGCCGCCCGGCACGATCTTTATCTGGCCCAGGCCCCCGTGGATGGATTGCATCCAGTGGGACGGCGGCGGGAACTGATCGCCCGGCGCAAGGACGGTCACGAATTTCCTGTCGAACTTAGCGTGGGCACGCATCGGCAAGATGGCGGCATGATCCATGTCGGGGTCATCCGCGACATAACCCGGCACAAGGCGGAAGAACGGCAATTGCGCCAATTGGCCAATTTGGATGGATTGACCGGATTGCTGAACCGCCGGGCATTTCTGGCGGATTGCACGGCGGCCCTGTCAGCCCCCGCCCAGGCGGGAAACGCCGCCATTTTGATGGTGGATGCCGATCACTTCAAAGCCGTCAACGATACCCACGGCCATGCCGCCGGTGACGAGGTACTGCGCATCCTGGCCGATATTCTGTCCAAGGCCGGACGTGCGGATGATCCGGTCGGACGGCTGGGGGGGGAAGAATTCGCCCTGTTCCTGCCCAATGGCGGAGCGGATGGTGCGGCGGTGCTGGCTGGGCGTATCTTGACCCAGGTTCGGGCCGCCCGTATTCCCTGGACCAATTCCGACACCACCACCACCCTGACCTTCACCGTCAGTGTGGGACTGTCTGTGGCCGAGGTCGGCGACACCGTGGAAACCTTGCTGGCCCGTGCCGATGCGGCCCTGTATCAGGCCAAGCAAGGGGGCCGCGACCGTTTCGCCACCGCCTGATCCCGACAATCGCCTTCAACCGCACAGGAACAGATCAATGCAGGTCCAAGCAGCCATCGAACGCAAATTGCGCGAAGCCTTGTCCCCCCTGTCCTTGGATATCGCCAACGATTCCGCCCGCCACGCCGGCCATGCCCACCGCATGACCCAACCCGGTCACGCCGATGACAGCGGGGAAACCCATTTCCGGGTCCAAATCGTTTCCACCGCCTTTGTCGGCAAATCCCGAATCGACCGCCATCGCATGGTCAATGCACTGCTGGCCGAGGAATTGGCAGGCCCGGTTCATGCCCTGCAATTGGTTACCCAAACCCCGGACGAAGCCCAAAAAGGCTAGCGCCTTTTCCGATCAGACATGGCCATGCCGGAAAATGCGATAAGCCCGCGCGGCGCTTGAGCGACCCCGGCACGGGGCGGCCACAGGCAGGAACAAGAACCTCAAGGCTCGGTGACGTTCATTCACCGAGCCTTGCGATCATACCACCGGCCGTAAGTTCTGACTTACGGCCGTTGGTTCTGCCGCCATTGCGGCGGCGGCCAAGCGGCCGGATGGCCGCGCCCGGCGAGGGCTGGACAACGGTCAATGAAATTGGCCGTTGGTATCATTCAGCCGCCGCACTGCCCCCTTGGGTCAAGGGGTGTTCCAGCCGGTTCAGCATTTCCTTGGGCACCACCTGCCAGAAATGCGGCAATTGGCGGTTCCAATCGGTCAGCAATTCCCGTGCCCAAGCCGATTGGGTTTCCACTGCGTGCTCGGCGATCAGGTTTTTCAGCACGCCTTCCCAATACTCGCTATCCACACGTTGCCAGATCACATTGTCCGGGTTGGCCGTCAGCGGGAAGGTATTGTCCACGTCATGGACAAAGGCCATGCCGCCAGTCATGCCCGCGCCGAAATTGGCGCCCACACCCCCCAGGATAACCACGGTGCCGCCGGTCATGTATTCACACCCGTTGGACCCGCAGCCTTCGATCACCGCCGTTGCCCCGGAATTCCGCACGGCAAAGCGTTCCCCCGCCTGACCGGCAGCGAACAACTTACCGGCAGTGGCGCCGTACAGCACCGTATTGCCGATAATGGTGTTGGCATTGGACCGCAGGGGTGACGATACCGGTGGACGGATGACGATGGTGCCGCCCGACAGCCCCTTGCCCACATAATCGTTGGAATCGCCGAACACTTCCAACTTCAATCCCTGGACGGCGAAAGCCCCCAGCGATTGCCCGGCGCTGCCCGACAGCCGCACGGTGATATGGCCGGGCTGAAGTCCGGTCATGCCGTATTTCCGGGTGATCTTATGGCTCAGCTTGGTGCCGATCGCCCGCTGGACGTTGCGGACATTATAGGTCAACTGCATCTTTTCGCCCTCTTCCAGGGCGGGACGGGCATCGTCGATAATCTGGGCGTCCAGGGTTTCGGGAACTTCGTTGCGTTCTTCCTGGGTGCAATAGCGGGCATGCCCGCCCGCATCGGCCTGGGCCAAAAGCGGGTTCAGATCCAGATCATCCAAATGGGCGCCGCCACGGCTGACCTGCTTCAGCAAATCGGTGCGGCCGATGATTTCGTTCAGGCTGCGCACGCCCAGCGATGCCAGGATTTCCCGGACTTCCTCGGCGATGAAGCTGAACAGATTGACCACCTTTTCCGGGCTGCCGGTAAATTTGGCCCGCAAGGCCGCATCCTGGGTGCACACCCCCACCGGACAGGTATTGGAATGGCATTGCCGGACCATGATGCAGCCCATGGCGATCAGGCTGGTGGTGCCGATGCCGAATTCTTCCGCCCCCAACATGGCGGCGATGACAATATCGCGCCCGGTGCGCAACCCGCCATCGGTGCGCAGCTTCACCCGGTGGCGCAGACGGTTCAGCGTCAACACCTGATGGGCTTCCGACAGCCCCAATTCCCACGGCAGACCGGCGAATTTGATGGATGTCTGCGGGCTGGCTCCGGTGCCGCCCACATTGCCGGAAATCAGGATGGTATCGGCCTTGGCCTTGGCCACGCCAGCCGCCACGGTGCCGATGCCCGACCGCGACACCAGCTTGACCGTCACCCGCGCAGTCGGATTGATCTGCTTCAGGTCATAGATCAACTGGGCCAGATCCTCGATGGAATAGATATCGTGATGGGGTGGCGGGCTGATCAGCATGACGCCGGGGGTGGAATGGCGCAATTTGGCGATTTCCACCGTCACCTTGAAGCCGGGCAATTGCCCGCCTTCACCCGGCTTGGCCCCCTGGGCCACCTTGATTTCGATTTCCCGGCACATGTTCAGATATTCGGCGGTCACACCGAACCGGCCCGACGCCACTTGCTTGATGGCCGAGTTGGCATTGTCGCCATTGGGGCGCGGACGATAACGGTCGCGATCCTCGCCGCCTTCGCCCGACACCGATTTGGCGCCAATCCGGTTCATGGCGATATTCAAGGTGCCGTGGGCTTCGGGGCTAAGCGCCCCCAGGCTCATCCCCGGCGTCAGGAAACGCTTGCGGATTTCGGTGATGGATTCCACCTCGTCCACACTGATGGCCGACCCGGCGGGGCGCAGATCCAACAGATCGCGGATGGTGATGGGCGGCAGACGCCGCATGCCTTCGGAATAGCGCTTATAGGTGGAATAGGAATCGGTGGACACCGCCGTCTGCAAGGTGTGGATCAGCGTGCCGTCAAAGGCATGGGCTTCATTCCCCCGCCGCGACCGATAAAACCCGCCCACCGGCAACACCGCATCGGCGATGGCAAAGCCCTTGCCATGCTGTTCGATGGTCTTTTTCTCGATACCGGTCAGACCGATCCCGGAAATGCGGCTGGTCATGCCGGGGAAGAAATCGGCCACCAGTGACCGCGACAGGCCGATGGCTTCAAAATTATAGCCGCCGCGATAGCTGCTGATCACCGAAATGCCCATCTTGGACATGATCTTCAGCAAGCCCTGGTCGATGGCCTTTTTATAATTGCGCACGCACTCTTCCAGGCTCAGGCCGGGGAACAGGCCGCGGCGATGGCGGTCGGCGATGGCTTCCTGGGTCAGATAGGCGTTGACGGTGGTGGCCCCCACCCCGATCAGCACGGCGAAATAATGCACGTCCAACGCCTCGCCCGAACAGACGTTCAGGCTGGTCCAGGTCCGCAACCGTTCGCGTACCAGATGGGAATGCACGCCGCCGGCCGCCAGGATCATGGGCAAGGGGGCGCGGGTATCGCTGACCGCCTTGTCCGACAAGATCAGATGGGTGCAGCCACCGCGCACCGCATCCTCGGCCTGATGGCGGATGCGGGTCAGGGCATCGCGCAGGGCATGTTCGCCCAAAGCCGGTTCAAAGGTGCAGTCGATTTCTGCCACCGCATCGCCCATGTACCGGCGCATGGCCGCCACTTCGGCATTGGACAGAACCGGGCTTTCCAGGGCCAGCACGTCGCATTGGGTTTCGTGCTCGTCCAGGATGTTGCCCAGATTACCCAGACGGGTCCGCAAGCTCATCACCCGCGATTCGCGCAATGAATCGATGGGCGGATTGGTCACCTGGCTGAAATTCTGACGGAAAAACTGGTGCAGCCCGCGATACTGTTCGGACAGAACCGCCAGGGGGGTATCATCCCCCATGGACCCGACCGCTTCCTTGGCGTCTTCCACCATGGGCTGAAGGATCAGTTCCATGTCTTCCATGGTCAGGCCATAGGCCAATTGCCGCCGCTTCAGATCCGCACCCGACAATTCCGACGGTTCGGGCGCGCCGGTCTTGACCAGACTGTCCAATTCGGTGATGCGCTTGGTCCAATCGGCATAGGGGCGCTTGCCCGCCAACATGTCCTTCAACTCGCCATCCCGGAACAAGGTGCCCTGTTCCAGATCCACGGCAATGGTTTGGCCGGGGCCGACGCGGCCCTTTTCCACCACATTGGCTTCCGCCACCCGGACCATGCCGGTTTCCGATCCCATGATCAGCAGATTATCGGTGGTGATGGTAAAGCGCATGGGCCGCAGTCCGTTGCGGTCCATGCCCGCGATCACCCAACGTCCATCGGTGGCGCACAAGGCGGCAGGGCCGTCCCACGGTTCGATCACCGCATTGCAATAGCCAAAGAAGGCCCGGTGCGCATCGGGCATCATGGCATTCTGGCCCAGGGATTCGGGTACCAACATCTGCTTGACCATGGGGGCGCTGCGGCCCGCCCGGACCATGACTTCAAACACATTATCCAGCGCGGCGGAATCCGACCCGCCCGCCTGGACCACCGGCTTGATATCCTCGATGGCGTCGCCGAAGGTTTCGTGCGCCATGCGCGGCTCGTGGGCCTTCATCCAATTGATGTTGCCGGCCAACGTGTTGATTTCCCCATTATGGGCCAGCATGCGGAAAGGCTGAGCCAGACGCCAGGTGGGAAAGGTGTTGGTGGAATAACGCTGGTGATAGATGGCGAAACGCGACACAAAGCGTTCGTCCAGCAAATCCGGGTAAAAGCTGGTCAGTTGTTCGGCCAGGAACATTCCCTTGTAAATGATCGACCGGCAGGACAGCGAACAGATATAGAAATCGGTGATGTAATCGGCCAGCACCCGCTTTTCGATGCGGCGGCGCAGAATATACAGATCGGTTTCAAATTTTTCTTCGCTGCGGCCCAGGGTGTTGGCCACCATGATCTGTTCGATTTCCGGGCGGGTGGCATTGGCCTTTTCCCCGATCACCGACACATCCACCGGCACCTGACGCCAGCCATAGATGGTATAGCCCAAATTCAGGATTTCGGTTTCGACGATGCAGCGGCAGCGTTCCTGCGCCCCCAGATCGGTCTTGGGCAGGAAAATCATGCCGATGGCCAGACGACCGGGCACCGGATCGTGGCCGGTGTGGCGGATATGATCCTTGAAGAAGTCCTGGGGCAATTCCACATGGATGCCCGCACCATCACCGGTCTTGCCATCCGCATCCACGGCCCCGCGATGGAACAGCACCTTCAACGCCTCGATCCCGGCCACCACCACATCACGGCGGGGCTTGCCGTCCAAGGCGGCGACCAAGCCGACGCCACAGGCGTCATGGGGGGTGGTATCAATCCCGGCGTCGTTGAGAATCCGTTCGTTGGCAAGATAATCGGCAACGAAATCGCTCATGGTGCTCTCCATGGAGCAGCGGCCGACAGGCCGCTGGTTATCATCTGCCCCCAAGGGGCGATTGATTATTCGGCGGCCTTGCGAAGCTTGGCCTTCAGATAGGCATCTATGCCCTGGGCGGCGTCGCGGCCATCGCGGATGGCCCACACCACCAAGGACGCGCCACGGGCGATGTCGCCGGCGGCGAACACCCCATCCATGGCCGTGGCCTTGCTGACCGCATCGGTCCCCAAGGTGCCCCACCGGCTGACCGGCAGATCAGGGGTGGCGAATTGGGCGGGCAAATCCTCGGGTTCGAAACCCAAGGCGGTGATCACCATATCGGCGGGCACGGTGAATCCCGATCCGTCGATGGGTTCGGGGCTTTGCCGCCCCGACGCATCCGGGGTTCCCAGATGCATGCGATGGGCCGATACGCCAATGGCGCGGCCATCCCCCAAAATGGCATCGGGGGCGGCCATCCAGATGAATTCCGCGCCTTCTTCCTCGGCATGCGTCACCTCGCGCTGGCTGCCCGGCATATTGGCCCGGTCGCGGCGATACAGGCATTTCACCGATTTCGCCCCTTGGCGAATGGCGGTGCGCACGCAATCCATGGCGGTGTCGCCACCACCGACCACCACCACATGCTTGCCCGCGGCATTCAGGCTGCCATCGTCGAACGCGGCGACCCGGTCCCCCAACCCCACCTTATTGGCGGTGATCAGGTAATCCAGCGCGGCGTGCACGCCGGGCAGATGATCGCCGACAGTGCCCAGGCCACGGGCTTTGTAAACCCCGGTGGCCACCAGCACCGCATCGTGGCGGGCGCGCAATTCAGCAAAGGACAGATCGGTACCAATGGCGGTGTTGGGATGGAAATCCACCCCGCCTTCGGCCAACAGCCGGGTGCGGCGTTCCACCACCGCCTTGTCCAGCTTGAAACCGGGAATGCCATAGATCAGCAACCCGCCCATACGGTCATGGCGATCATAGATGCTGACCCGATACCCCAGGCGGCGCAGCGCATCCGCCGCCGCCAGCCCGGCAGGTCCCCCACCGATGATCCCCACCGATTGGGACAATTCCCGCACGGGCTTGGGTGGCTTGACCCAGCCTTCGGCAAAGGCGGTTTCCGTGATGTGCTTTTCCACCGCGCCGATGGTCACCGAATGGTGGGTGGATTGTTCCAGGACACAATGGCCTTCACACAGGCGGTCTTGCGGACAGATCCGTCCGCAGATTTCCGGGAAGGTATTGGTGGCCGAGGACAGGGCATACGCCTCTTCCAGCCGCCCCGTGGCACTCAGCATCAGCCAATCGGGAATGGTGTTGGCCAGCGGACAATGGATTTGGCAGAACGGGATGCCGCATTGTTCGCAGCGCGATGCCTGGTCACCGGCCCGGTCGGGGGTGAACGGGGTATAGATTTCAGCGAAATCGCGGGCGCGTTCCGCTGGCTTGCGCTTGTCGGGCGCCTGCTGATCCAGGCGGGTGAATTGCAGCATCTTGCGGGGCATGGCCATCCCTCATCCGGGCGTGGGGCGTATGGTCCACGGGCGGACGGCCCTGCGGACGATCTTCTTTACTCCATCCACATTTTAGAAAACCAGGAAAATCGCGATATAGGTCACTTGTCATGACCTATTTTTTTCACATTTCCCCGCAACTCGGCAAATCCACCCCGAATGTGGGGCTGTCTTTCCGAAAAAATAGGTCCGATACGGTACTAATTGCCCGGTTTAAGCCCTTATCCCCGGATGGTATAAGACCCCATCCATTAACGGGTGTCCGTCATGACCGTTCTTGATCTGGTAGTCGTGGCCCTGATTCAGGCCATCGCCGAAATTCTGCCTCTGGGCGCATCCGGGCATTTGGCCCTGTTCCTGCCATCCGTGGACGGCAATACGGGCCGGGCTGCGGCGACCGTCGCCGCCCATGCGGGCATTGTCCTGGCATTGATGGTCTATTTCTGGCGGGAACTGGCCGGCATGGCCTGGGCGCCGGTCAAGATGGCCAAGGGCAAGCGCGACGCCGATACCCGTTTATTGGGGCTGATGCTGGCCGGGACCATCCCTGCGGCCCTGGCGATCGCCGCCATCTTATATCTGGTGCCGGCGAGCACTCTTGGCCCCCGTTGGGTCGCCGGGCTCATGATCGGCTTCGGCCTGTTGATGCTGCTGGCCGATCAGATGGGGGTGACGGTCCGCCGCATCGAACATATGGGCGTTCCCGAAGCCCTGGCCATCGGCCTGATTCAAATCCTGGCCCTGGTGCCCGGCGTATCACGCACCGGTATCACCCTGACCCTGGCCCGGCTTTTGGGCTATGAACGCCACGATGCCGCCCGCTATTCCCTGTTGCTGGCCATTCCCTTGCTGCTGGCCCATGGCGGCATGACCGCCTGGGATTTGGCCCGCCAGGGCGTGCTGATCTATTCCTGGGACATGGCCCGCGCCTCTGCCTTGGCCTTCGTGGTCACCTTGATCACGATCATTCCCTTTCTGGCGTGGCTGCGCCATCACAGCCTGACCCCCTTTGCCCTGTGGCGGCTGGGGGCCGGGGTGGCGGCTATTGCCCTGATGGTTCTGCGCTAAGTGGAAAACCAAGGTTTTGCCATGTTTTATTGGTGACATTCGCGGGACCGATTCTGTACTTGTGGACAGAATGCGTTTCCTGCCTGGGGCTGCCGGTGTCCATCCGTCCATTTCTCGTCCTTGTCCTTGCCGCTTTTGCCCTGGCCGGATGCGCCCGCGCCCCCGCCCCGACACCGCTCCCTCCGCCGCCCCCCCTGGATGCCAAGGCGGCCTGTCTTCAGGATCTGACCAGTCATAACGTGGTCTATCAGGCCCTGGACACCTACGGAAACGCCAAGCAGGGATGCGAGGTGGACAATCCGGTCAAGGTGTCGGCCACCAATATTCCCTGGAACAAGCCCAGCGTGGTCAGTTGTTCCCTGGCCCGGACCATCTCGCAATTCGAGGCCGAGGTGCTGCAACCCCTGGCCCAATCCAATTTCAATCAGCCCGTGGTCCGCATCCACCAGATGGGCACCTATGCCTGTCGGCTGCGCAACAACAATTCGACCAAGGTGGCCATGGCCACCGGCAATACCAAGAATTTGCGCATGTCCGAACATTCCACCGGCCAGGCCATCGACATCGGCGCCGTGGAATTGGCGGATGGCACCCTTATTTCCGTGAAAAAGGACTGGCGGGGGGCCGGGCAGAAATCCACCTTCCTGCACCAATTGGCCCGGGCTTCGTGTTCCGTATTCAGCGTGGTGCTGACCCCCAATTACGACAGCTTCCACCAAGACCACCTGCATCTGGATGTGGGCCGCTATTCCTTGTGCGGGTACTGATCCCATGCCCGAGAACATCCCCACCATCGCCACCACCTTGCTGGCCGAAGGCATCAAGGCGTGGTCGGCCAAGGATCACGCCGCCGCCCAATCCCTGTTCGCCCAGGCGGCCAAGGCAGATCCCATGCTGGCGGCGGCCCATATGAATTTGGGGGTGGCCCTGCGCCGCGCCAGCCAACCCGAAGCCGCTGTCATCTGTTATCGCCGGGCCTTGGCCTTGGAACCCAATAATGGGGGCGCCCACAGCAATCTGGGTAATGCCTTGCGCGATCTGGGGCAGTTGGAACAGGCCGAGTTGCATGCACGGCTGGCCCTGTCGCTTCATTCAGGCCCGCCCAACCATAAACTGATCCATAATCTGGCAGTGCTGCTGCGCGACCGCCGCCAAACCCCAACCGCCCGCCATCTGCTGGCTGAATTAGCCAGGCTTCAGCCCAACAACCCGGAATATGCCTGGGATTTGGCCCTGACCGATCTCTATCTGACCGATTACCTCCAAGGTTTCGCCGGATATGAAGCCCGGCTTGGACTGGATCGCAATCCCTTTCGCGGCCCATCCACCCAACGCCTGCTGCCCGGCATGAACCCCGCCGATCAACGGGTCGTCGTGCTGGCGGAACAAGGCTTCGGCGACGCCCTGCAATTCGCCCGCTTCCTGCCCAGATTGGCGGAACAATGCCAATGGCTGGCGGTGGAATGCCTGCCCGAATTGCTGACATTGTTCGAAACCATTCCCGGCGTGGCCCAGGTCTTCCCCCGGCAATCCCCCATCCCCGATCATGATGTGTGGATACCGATGATGAGCTTGGCCCAATTCCTGGGCCTGACCTGGGCGGACCTGCCATCCATCCCCACCGCCCGCTACCTGACCCCGCCCCAACCCTGGGGCAAAAAGCTGGACCGCCCCGTGGGGCAGTGCCTGAATGTGGGCCTGATCTGGGCCGGTAAACTGGTTCCACGGGATCGGTCCTGGCCGCTGGAGGTGCTGCTGCCCCTGCTGGACGATCCCCGGTTAAGCGTCTACAGCCTGCAACTGGGGCCTCGGCGCGACGACCTGACCCGGCTGGGCGTCGCCCATCTGGTGCACGACTTGTCGGATCAATTGACCAGCTTCGCCGATACGGCCGCTGTAATGGACCAAATGGATCTGGTCATCACCGTGGACACCTCGGCCGCCCACCTGTCCGCCGCCCTGGGCCGCCCCACCTGGATGCTGCTGCGCTACGTGTCCGATTGGCGCTGGCGCGACGACGGCGAAACCTGTCCCTGGTATCCCACCATGCGCCTGTTCCGCCAGCCCCACCCGGACGATTTCCACGCCCCCGTAGCCCAATTGCGCACGGCCCTGACCTCTTTGACAGATCAAATGCAGATTATCGTAAAACCGGGTTGAAATCCCCAATCCTTCCGATTATTGTGCGGTTCCCTCGCTGGTGGGGCGTAGCCAAGCGGTAAGGCAGCGGTTTTTGGTACCGCCATTCCCAGGTTCGATCCCTGGCGCCCCAGCCAAGCTTTTCAAAGGGTTAGCACACGCTTTACCGCTCTCGCGTGTGCGGCTTCTCCATTCGCAGCCAATTCACAATGCCGCTTTTCGTGGGAATGCTGTTTCGGCTCGAAACGGCGAGCGCGATAAATCAACCATGATTGCGGTTATCCGACGTCCACGTTGGCTTCGCACTTTGTGTGCTAGATGTCGAGACATGACATCTAATACCAAATCCCGGTGAGTGAAATTCATGGGGATTTGGTTAGGCCCAAGGGGCCGCGCGGCTTATGCCGCGGAAGGCAAGGGTTTCAGAGAAACCCGCCCGCCGCTGAGGGCGCCGGTGATCGGTTCCGATCACCGGGATATAGTATAAGTTCTGACTTACGGTCGTTGGTTCTGCCGCCATTGCGGCGGCGGCCAAGCGGCCGGATGGCCGCGCCCGGCGAGGGCTGGACAACGCTCAATGAAATTGGCCGTTGGTATAATCAACCAGCCAGAGGCGGAACGTCTTGCTCATCCGAAGATGGAATCACGCCGTCGCATCCGCGTCCAACGGGATCGACGTGCCAGCGCCCCTTCGCCGAGAGCGTCGAGAGGCCGCGCCTCTCGACATTCCAGGGACGGGTTCCTAGGTATCCAGGAAGCTGCGCAGTTTGCGCGACCGGGACGGGTGCTTCAATTTGCGCAGAGCTTTCGCTTCGATCTGGCGGATACGTTCGCGGGTCACGCTGAACTGCTGGCCCACTTCTTCCAAGGTGTGATCGGTGTTCATGCCGATGCCAAAGCGCATGCGCAGCACCCGTTCTTCGCGCGGGGTCAGGCTGGCCAGGACGCGGGTGGTGGTTTCACGCAGATTGGCTTGGATCGCCGCATCCAACGGCAAGACCGCGTTCTTGTCCTCGATGAAATCGCCCAGATGGCTGTCTTCTTCGTCGCCGATGGGGGTTTCCAGGGAAATGGGTTCCTTGGCGATCTTCAGGACCTTGCGGACCTTTTCCAAGGGCATGGACAGCTTTTCCGCCAATTCCTCGGGCGTGGGTTCCCGACCGATTTCATGCAACATCTGGCGCGAGGTGCGGACCAGCTTGTTGATGGTTTCGATCATGTGCACGGGAATGCGGATGGTGCGGGCCTGGTCGGCAATGGACCGGGTGATCGCCTGGCGAATCCACCAGGTGGCATAGGTCGAAAATTTATAGCCGCGACGGTATTCGAACTTATCCACCGCCTTCATCAGGCCGATATTACCCTCTTGGATCAAGTCCAGGAATTGCAGGCCGCGATTGGTGTATTTTTTCGCGATGGAAATGACCAGACGCAGATTGGCTTCGATCATTTCCTTCTTGGCCTTGCTGGATTCCCGCTCGCCCTTTTGCACCGTCTGCACGATGCGGCGGAATTCGGAAATCGGCAGGCCGGAATCGCCCGATACTTCACTGATGCGGCCACGGATATCGCCGATCTCGCGGCGGTGCTTTTCGGTGAAGTCCTTCCAATGCTTGGTCTTCTGGGCGACGGTTTCCACCCAATTGGGGTCCAGTTCGCTGCCGAAATAGCTGTCCAGGAAATCGGCGCGCTTGACCTTGCAGGATTCGGCCAGACGCAACAGGCGGCCTTCCTGCATCATCAGCCGCTTGTTGATGCCGTTCATCTGTTCGACCAATTGCTCGATGCGGGCGTTGTTCAGATGGACGCCTTGCATCAGCCGGACCATTTCGGTCTTCAGCTTGTCGTACTTCTTTTCGGCGGCGGCGGTGACGGATTCACCCTTGGACAGGATGTTCAGCCGTTCCTTTTGCACCTTTTCCAGCTTGTGATGCGCGGCGGCGATGGCTTCGAAGGTTTCCAGCACCTGGGGCATCAACTGGGCTTCCATGGCGGCCAGGGAAATGCTGGCTTCCTCGCCATCGGCGTCGCCTTCGCCTTCTTCCCCTTCGGGCATGTCGGGGTTTTCTTCTTCCCCTTCGCCTTCGCCGTCCTTGGCCTCGCCGTCACCCATGGCGGTTTCGTCGGGATCGCGTTCCAGATCCTCTTCCGACAATTCATCCCCGCCGGGACCGGAGCCATAGGTGGCATCCAGATCAATGATGTCACGCAGCAACATCTTGCCGTTTTGCAAGGCATCGTGCCAATCCAGCAAGGCACGGATGGTCAGGGGACTTTCGCAAATCCCGCCGATCATCATGTCGCGACCGGCTTCGATCCGCTTGGCGATGGCGATTTCGCCTTCGCGGGACAGCAATTCCACCGATCCCATTTCGCGCAGGTACATGCGCACGGGATCGTCGGTGCGGCCCAGATCCTCTTCATCCACATTGCCGGCGCCGGAAAAGGCTTCGCCATCCTCTTCCTCGGTTTCGGCGGCGGCGTTATCCTCGCCTTCCTCGCTTTCCACCACGTTGACGCCCAATTCGCTCAACATGGCCATGGTATCCTCGATCTGTTCCGAGGACACTTCATCCGGGGGAAGGGCGGCGTTCAATTCATCATAGGTGACATAGCCGCGCTCGCGCCCGCGGGCCACCATCTTCTTGACCGCGACGCCAAGCGTGTCGAGCAGCGGGCCGTCCAGGTTTTCTTCCTGGCCTTCGTTGACTTCCGCCGTGTTCTGGGATTTGGTCGCCATTAAACCGCTGCTCCTGGGGTTCCTGCCTCGCGCGTCCGGCCTTGCCTTTTCTGGCAATGCCGCCGTGCAGCTTACTTTTACTCGAACTCTTTACTCGACGCCAAAACCGTCTGGAGGCGTTTCCCCCTCCTGACGGTCATCATCGTCCCTTATGACCCGCCCGCGGCTTTTTACCAAAGCTGCGAGATAGGTGAAATTCGCTTCCGATGGTTCGCGCGCGAATGTCTCAACCGCGCTGCCGACATCGGCTTGCAGATCCTTGCGCGAGTAGAGGGTAAACACATGCTCCCACAGTGATCGCGCTTCGACCTCATTATCCGGTCGGGCGGTGCGCCGCGCGATGGTATCCAAAAGCTGGTCCAAAACGCGGTCAAAACCGTCCGTCCTCAGATGGTTCTGTAATGCATCGGAGTCAAGGTCCCGAACAATATCAAGGTGCTTTAGAATCCCGCGTCTCAGATTGTCAAGTCCCGAATCTGAAAAGCGGATTTCGCCCAACCGTTCGGCGACCCCTTCGACCAGTCCGGGATGGACCAATAAAATGGTCAAAAGCAGCCGTTCCTGGGCGGTCGCGGGCGGGGCGGGAGGCAGGGGACGGCCCGCGCCGGGCAATCGTCCGCCCACGCTTCGCAATGGCGGGTCGCCGGGACGGCGCTTGCCGTCGAAGCGGTTTTTTCCCACGCCGGGTCCGGGGATAAAGGTCCGGGGCGGACGCATGACCGCCTTCAGCTTTTCCCGGAATGCCCCCATATATTGCCAGCGGACGGTTTCGTCGGCGATGGCGAAGACCTGTTCCTTCATGTCGCGTTCCAAGGCGGCGCGGCGTTCGGGAGTGTCCAACGTGTGGCGGGCGGTCAGCAGACGCCACACCACCTCGGCCATGGGGTCGGCCTGGTCCAGTACGCGCTGCATGGCATCATTGCCACGGGCGCGGATCAGCGAATCCGGGTCATCGCCCGAGGGCAAGGTGGCGAAACGCAGACTTTTTCCCGGCTTCAGGATCGGCATGGCCCGTTCCGCCGCCCGCGCCATGGCCCGTTGGCCAGCGGCATCGCCGTCAAAACACAAGATGGGTTCATCGGCCAGACGCCACAATTCCCCGATCTGGTCTTCGGTCAGGGCGGTGCCCAGGGGGGCCACCGCCTGGGTAAACCCGGCCTGATGCAGGGCGATCACATCCATATACCCTTCCACCGCCAGGACCAGATTGTGCTGGCGGGCGGTTTCGCGGGCATGGGCCAGCCCGTAAAGCTGGCTGCCCTTGTGGAAAAGGGGAGTGTCGCCGGAATTCAGATATTTGGGCTGGCCATCGCCCAAGGTCCGGGCGCCAAAGGCCACCACCCGGCCCTTGCGGTCGGTGATGGGAAAGGTGACCCGTCCCCGGAAAAAATCGAAACTGGGACCGTTTTCCGGCTTTTTCAGCAAACCCGCTTCGATCAACAGGCTTTCGGGGAATTCCCCGCTCATCAAGGTCGATTTCAGCGCTTCGCGCCCGTCGGGGGCCCAGCCCAGGCGGAATCGGGCGATGGTGTCTGGGGTCAGGCCGCGCCCGATCAGATAACGCAGCCCCTCGCCCCCGGCCGGGGCGCGCAACTGACGTTCATAGAACTGGCTGGCGGCTTCCATGGCGTCATGCAGCGACGCCCGGCGGATTTCCCGTTGCCGATCCTCGGGCGTGGCCTGGGGCACGGCCAATCCCGCTTCGGATGCCAGCCGTTCCACCGCCTCGGTAAAGGACAGGTGGTTGGCCCGCATTTCAAAGCCGATGGCATCGCCATGGGCGCCACAGCCGAAGCAATGGAAAAACCCCTTATCCTCGTTAACGGTGAAGCTGGGGGTCTTTTCATTGTGGAACGGGCACAGGCCGGTATATTCCCGGCCCTTGCGGACAAGCTTGACCTTGCGTCCGACCACGCCGGCCAAGCCGATACGCGTGCGCAATTCGTCCAGAAATTCGGGCGGAAAGGCCATGCCGGGCATACCCCCGAAAAAGCCGGGCAGCCATGCGCCCGGCAATCATCGACAAATCAGGCTCCCAGCGCCTTCTTGGTCATGGCGCTGGCCTTGGTGAAATCCATGCTGCCGGCAAAGCGTTCCTTCAGAACGGCCATGACCCGGCCCATATCCTTGATCCCGCCAGCACCGATTTCGGCAATAATGGCGCCGACCGCGTCCTGGGTTTCGGCTTCATCCATCTGCCGGGGCAGAAAGCGTTCGATGATGCCGATTTCTTCCTGTTCCTGCTGGGCCAGTTCCAGACGGCCGCCCTGTTCGTACATGGAGATGCTTTCGCGGCGCTGCTTGATCATGGATTGCAGCATCTGCTTGATCTCATCCTCGCCGATGCCGTCGCTGATGCCGCGCGGACGGGCGGCGATGTCGCGGTCCTTCAGGGCGGCCAGAATCAGGCGGATGGTGGATACCGCACGGGTCTCCTTGGACAGCATGGCGGTCTTCAGCGCGTCGTTAAGCTGCTGGCGCAGCATGATGCCTCCAACGGAATTGTGGATAAGGTGATTTTGGAAAGAGAAGACCCTACCCTAAAACGCGGCTGAAGGCAAAGAGTCAATTTTCTCGCCAATGGATTGAAATGTCTTGCTTAATTCCCCAAGTCCACAAGGCTTGACAGGGCGCCGCCTTTTCTATAGAAGGCGCGAAATTTGCCTGCCGAGACCAGGGCCTCACGCCCCGCCAGAGGACGCCGCTTTTGCAAAGTGGGTCCTTGCGGCGGTGCACGGCCTGGTGGAATCGCCCCCGCCCGCGCGTTGCCTTCCGGCATTCCCGCGCGTCACTTAAAAGGATGACCATGCCCCAGGATCACATCACGGAGCCTGCCTTCGATATTCCGCGTCCCCCGGGGGCCACTGGCGCCCTGGTGCTGGCCGATGGCACCGTGCTGTGGGGAAAGGGCGTGGGCGCCGCGGGGATGAGCGTGGGCGAGGTGGTGTTCAACACCTCCATGACCGGCTATCAGGAAACCCTGACCGATCCGTCCTATGCGGGCCAGATCATCACCTTCACCTTTCCCCATGTGGGCAATGTGGGGGTGAATGATGAAGATATCGAAACCATCACGCCGGCGGCCCGTGGCCTGATCCTGCGCGCCGACATCACCGACCCCGCCAATTGGCGGGCCAACCGTCACCTGGATGCCTGGCTGAAATCCTTTGGCCTGATCGGTCTGTCCGGGATCGACACCCGTGCCCTGACCCGGCGCATCCGTGCCCTGGGCGCCCCCAATGGCGTGGTGGTCCATGCCCCCGACGGTAATTTCGATCTGGCCGCCGCCCATGCCATGGCGCGCGACTGGCCGGGATTGGAAGGGATGGATCTGGCTAAAAGCGTCAGCTGCACCCAGAAATATGGTTGGGACGAAACGGAATGGACCCTGGCCACGGGCTATGGGCAGCAGACCCAGCCGCGCTTCCATGTGGCCGCGGTGGATTTCGGGGCCAAGCGCAATATTCTGCGCTGCCTGGCCAGTGCCGGGTGCAAGGTGACCGTGCTGCCGGCCACCGCCACCGCCCAGGATGTGCTGGCGGCGCAGCCCGACGGGGTGTTTCTGTCCAACGGCCCCGGCGATCCGGCGGCGACGGGCGATTATGCGGTGCCGATGATCAAGGGCGTACTGGATGCGGGTGTGCCGCTGTTCGGCATCTGCCTGGGCCATCAGATGCTGGCCTTGGCCCTGGGGGCCAAGACGTTCAAGATGGATACCGGCCATCGCGGCGCCAACCATCCGGTGATGGACCTGTCCACCGGCAAGGTGGAAATCACCAGCCAGAATCATGGGTTCGTGGTGGATGAAGCCAGCCTGCCCGCCAATGCCGAAGTGACCCACCGGTCCTTGTTCGACAAATCGGTGGAAGGTATCCGGGCCAAGGACAAATTGGCCTTTTCCGTGCAATATCACCCCGAAGCCAGCCCAGGCCCCCAGGATAGCCATTACCTGTTCCACCGTTTCGTGGAGATGATCGCGGCGTCGAAGTGACCGTTTTTCCGGTTCTCCGCCCCGCTTCTCCCCCGTCCGCCCTAGACCGCCGGAAGTAGATCGATGCCCAAACGTACAGATATCAAGTCCATCCTTATCATCGGCGCCGGCCCCATCGTCATCGGCCAGGCATGCGAGTTCGATTATTCCGGCGTGCAGGCTTGCAAGGCGCTGAAAGAGGAAGGCTACCGGGTCATTCTGGTCAATTCCAATCCGGCCACCATCATGACCGACCCCGGTCTGGCCGATGCCACCTATATCGAACCCATCACCCCCGACATCGTCGCCAGGATCATCGAAAAAGAGCGCCCCGACGCCTTGCTGCCCACCATGGGCGGCCAGACCGCGCTGAACACCGCCATGAAGCTGGCCGATGACGGCATTTTGGAAAAGTTCGGCGTGGAAATGATCGCGGCCAAGCGCGACGTGATCGCCAAGGCCGAAGACCGGCTGCTGTTCCGCGACGCCATGGACAAGATCGGGCTGGAAAGCCCCAAATCCCGCGTGGTCCGCACCTTGGCCGAAGCCCGAGAATCCCTGGATTTCGTCGGTCTGCCCGCCATCATCCGCCCCAGCTTCACCCTGGCCGGAACCGGCGGCGGCATCGCCTATAACATCACCGAATACGAACAGATTGTTGCTGGCGGTCTGGCCGCCAGCCCGGTCCATGAAGTGCTGGTGGAAGAATCGGTGCTGGGCTGGAAAGAATACGAGATGGAGGTTGTCCGCGATAAAAAGGACAATTGCATCATCATCTGTTCCATCGAAAACGTGGACCCAATGGGGGTGCATACGGGCGATTCCATCACCGTTGCCCCGGCCCTGACCCTGACCGACAAGGAATACCAGATCATGCGCGACGCCAGCTTGGCGGTGCTGCGCGAGATCGGGGTGGATACCGGCGGGTCCAACGTGCAATTCGCCGTCAATCCCAAGACCGGGCGCATGACGGTGATCGAAATGAATCCCCGCGTGTCGCGGTCTTCGGCCCTGGCATCCAAGGCCACCGGCTTCCCCATCGCCAAGGTGGCGGCCAAGCTGGCGGTGGGATACACGCTGGATGAATTGTCCAACGACATTACCGGGGTCACCCCGGCCAGTTTCGAACCGACCATTGATTATGTGGTCACCAAGATCCCCCGCTTCACCTTTGAAAAATTCCCCGGCGCCGATCCGAATTTGACCACGTCCATGAAGTCGGTGGGCGAGGCCATGGCCATTGGCCGCACCTTCCAGGAAAGCTTGCAAAAGGGCCTGCGCTCCATGGAAACCGGCCTGACCGGGCTGAATGAAGTGGTCATCCCCGGCGCCCAGGCGGCGGATGCCAAGGATGCGGTGAAAAAGGCGCTGGCGGTTCCCAGCTATGACCGTCTGCTGGTGGTGGCCCAGGCGTTCCGCCAGGGGCTGAGCGTGGATGAAATCCACAAGGCTTGCGCCTTCGACAAATGGTTCCTGGAACAGATCAAGGGCATCGTCGATGCCGAGGAAGAGGTGCGGGCCAAGGGGCTGCCCATCGACGCGCCCGGCATGCTGCGCCTGAAGAAGATGGGTTTTTCCGATCAGCGTCTCAGCCAGCTTTCCGGCAAGACCTTGACCGAAACCGCCTTCCGCCGTGAAGTCCTGAACGTGAAGCCGGTGTTCAAGCGCATCGACACCTGCGCCGCCGAATTCCCGTCCTCCACCGCCTATATGTATTCCTGCTATGAAGGCGACGGGATCAACCCGGCGGAATGCGAATCCGACCCCAGCGACCGCGACAAGGTGGTGATCCTGGGCGGCGGTCCCAACCGGATCGGCCAGGGGATCGAGTTTGATTATTGCTGCGTCCATGCCGCCTATGCGCTGGAAGACGCCGGGAAAGAGACCATCATGGTCAACTGCAACCCGGAAACCGTTTCCACCGATTACGACACCTCGGACCGGCTGTATTTCGAACCGCTGACCGCCGAAACCGTCATCGAATTGGTGCGCAAGGAACAGTCCAAGGGCCGGGTGCTGGGCTGCATCGTCCAATTCGGCGGCCAGACCCCGCTGAAGCTGGCCCATGCCCTGGAACAGGCTGGCATTCCCATTCTGGGCACCAGCCCGGACAGCATTGATTTGGCCGAAGACCGGGAACGCTTCCAACACCTGTTGCAATCCCTGTCGCTGAAGCAGCCGCCCAACGGCACCGCCCGCTCTTTGGATGAAGCCAAGGCGGTGGCCGACCGCATCGGCTATCCGGTGGTGATCCGCCCCAGCTTCGTGCTGGGCGGTCGGGCCATGCAGATCGTCTATGACCACGAAGCGCTGGAACGCTATATGCGCGAAGCGGTGGTGGTGTCGGGCGATGATCCGGTGCTGATTGATTTCTACCTGAAAGACGCCATCGAAGTGGACGTGGATGCCCTGTCCGACGGCACCGATGTCTATGTGGCCGGCATCATGGAACACATCGAGGAAGCGGGCATCCATTCGGGCGATTCCGCCTGTTCCCTGCCGCCTTATTCGCTAAGCGCCCAGACCATGGCCGAACTGGAACGCCAGACGGTGATGTTGGCCAAGGCGCTGAAGGTGCGCGGCCTGATGAATGTGCAATATGCGGTCAAGGATGGGGAAATCTTCATCCTGGAAGTGAACCCCCGCGCCTCGCGCACGGTTCCCTTCGTCGCCAAGGCCACCGGCCTGCCCATCGCCAAGATCGCCGCCCGCGTCATGGCCGGGGAAAGCCTGGCCAGCTTCAACATCAAAAAGCCGGTGCTGAACCATGTGGCGGTCAAGGAAGCGGTGTTCCCCTTTGCCCGCTTCGCCGGGGTGGACATCATCTTGGGGCCGGAAATGAAATCCACTGGCGAGGTCATGGGCCTGGATCGCGATTTCGCCCGCGCCTTCGCCAAAAGCCAGCTTGGTTCGGGCTGCACCCTGCCGTTGTCGGGGACGGTGTTCATCTCGGTGCGTGAAGGCGACAAACCCGCCATGGTCGATGTGGGCCGCCGCCTGCTGGCCATGGGCTTTACCCTGATGGCCACCGAAGGCACCGCCCGCTTCCTACAGGAACGCGGCCTGAGCGTGACCGAAGTGAACAAGGTGCTGGAAGGGTCGCCCCATTGCGTGGATGCCATGACCAACGGCCAGATCCAATTGGTGGTCAACACCACCGAAGGCAGTCAGGCGGTCAAGGATTCGTTCTCGATCCGCCGGTCGGCGCTGCAATACAACCTGCCGCACTATACCACCGTGGCCGGAGCGCGGGCGGCGGTGCAGGCCATCGAGGCATTGCGTAGCGGTGCACTTGATGTTGCGCCTCTGCAATCGTATTTTAGCAGTTCTTTTTAATCGAGACTCAAGGCCGTGCGGGGCGTGCGCACGGCCTTACTCTCCGTAACGGCTGAGGCTTTTCAGGCATGGAAAAGATTCCGATGACCCCACCGGGCCTTACCCGGCTTGAGGATGAATTGCGGAATTTGAAGGCGGTCGAACGCCCCGCAGTGATCAAGGCCATCGCCGAGGCCCGCGAACATGGTGACCTTTCGGAAAACGCCGAATATCACGCAGCCCGCGAACGGCAAAGCTTCATCGAAGGCCGGGTGGTCGAGTTGGAGGATATCATCTCCCGCGCTCAGGTCATTGACCCCAGCCAATTTTCCGGCAGCCAAGTACGCTTCGGCGCCACGGTGACCCTGGCCGATGAAGATTCCGATGAAGAAGTGGTCTACACCATCGTCGGCGCCCACGAAGCGGATATTTCCCTGGGCCGCATGTCGGTGCATTCCCCCCTGGCCCGCGCCTTGATCGGCAAGAATATCGGCGACACGGTGGAAGTCACCGCGCCGGGTGGGTCCAAATCCTATGAAGTGGTGGATGTGAAGTTCATTTAAGGTCAGCCCCCCATCCATTGAAAAATAATCGTGGATGGGGGCTTGCACTGCTGGATGAGTTTGTGTACCTTTCGCGCCTCGTCGCCCCGCTAGGGCTGGCGCGACGGAGGGATGGCCGAGTGGTCGAAGGCGCACGCCTGGAAAGTGTGTATACGTCAAAAGCGTATCGTGGGTTCGAATCCCACTCCCTCCGCCAATTTTCCAAGCCAAGCAATTAAACTTGCTTGGCTTTTTTATTGTCGGCGGAACATAACCCACACATGGGTCGTCGATTTCTGTGGATACGGGTGGACCGCCACGGTCAATCATCCTGCGATGCTCCACGCCCGTCACATACTTCAGTCATGCCTTATGGCCTGGAACTATATTGTCGTCCGCCAGAAAGTGCCTTTCCCCTTTCACGGGGTAACGGTGCGCCCTGATACGGTATAGAGAATAAATTTTCGGCAGGGGGGCGCGGATCACCTGGCCCAGATAGGCTTTCAGGCGGCACAATTCCCGTCCGTCCCGCTTGACCTGTTTGGCATGGGGCGACGACCTTGCGTCATCGCCACCAGCTTGCCAACCCGGCAATAGCTTCGCCGCAAGGAAACGCCCTGGTCTTTTGCCAGGGCGACAAGCTTTTCCCGCGCCCACGGCATCCGCTTGACGTCAGTGGGAACGGACGACTTGTTATACCAACGGCCAATTTCATTGACCGTTGTACAGCCCTCGCCGGGCGCGGCCATCCGGCCGTTGGTATTATTGGATGCTGACCGAAACCCGGCGGTTCCGCGGTTCGGCCACGCCATCCGGGGTCTTGATCAGCGGATTACGCTTGCCGTGCGACGTCACCTCGATCGCGGCGCCGCTGACATTCATCCCCACCAATATATCGCGCACAGCTTCCGCCCGGCGGCGGGATATCTGGATATTGACAGTATCCGATCCGGTAGCATCGGCATGACCGGCAACCAACAGATGAGGGTAGGCCCAATTCGCCAGAATGGCCGAAATTTCCGGCAATTGTTTTGTCCGCGATTCCTCGGTCAAATCGGCGGTGCCCGCCTCGAAGTACAACAATATGGTGCGGGGTCGCGGCGGCATGGCCGCCAGGGCTGGCCCCCAGACGTCTTGGATCGTCTGATCGGTCACGGCTTCGGGCGCGGTTGGGGCACGGTCTGCGCGGGCCACTTCGACCCCGGTCTTGGCCTGGGTCAGGGTTTGCGATCCCGCCGTGCTGGTGACATTCACGCTACCCACATGGCCATCGGGATCGGCCAGCAAGACCACACGGTCGCCACTGGCGCAACCGGCCAGGGCCGCCATGGTGGCTACGGCCAGAACAAAGGAAAGGATGCGCTTATTCATCGCCAGGCACCTCGACCACAAAGCTGGTTCCACGGATACCGATGGTCATGTTCGGTGTGGCGACCGACATACGCTCCGGGGCCAGCTTTGCCACTTGGCCGGTGACCATGGCAAAGGTGCCTTTCAGCAACTTGACATCCATGCGCACGTCATCCGTGACCGGCTCAAAGGCAAAACCGTCCAAAGCCATCCGGGCCTTGGGCCCCATGGACAAGGTGGTATCGTCGCGGAAGGTCAGGCCCAGACTGGCGCCGTCACCCGTGCTGACCACATCGTTCAGGAAAACATCCTGACCGGCGGCCAAGGGCTGAGTCGCCCCGTTGCGGCTGACTGATGCAGTGCCATTCAGCGTCTTGATCAACCCGATGGCATCGGCGGCCTGGGCCGGCACGGCGCCAGCCAGAATAATTGCCGCCACAACTATTTTTCCAGCGTTCACGCGCCCTCCGCACCCAGGAATGGATGCAGGGAATTAGGCCGTCATCGGCCACTGGGGTCAATGTTTAATTTCGGGCATGGTACCGGGGCCGCGCCCCTCGCCCGCCGATACCGTCAGATGTCGTACATCAACACCGGTTCCGGCCGCTTTTCCAGGGCCATGGCTGACAGCGTGGTATTGTCCAGAATGCCCGCGATCGCATCCCGCACCTCACCCATTACCGCCCGAATGGCGCAGGTGTTTTCGTCGTTGCAATCGTCGCAGCGGCGATAAGCCGTGCGGGAAACGCATGGCACCGGCGCCAGCGGACCGTCCAGGACGCGAACAATATCCCCCACCATGATGCGGTCGGGCGATTTGGCCAGGACATAGCCGCCCCCCTTCCCCTTTTTGCTGGACAGGAACCCACGGTTCTTCAGTTCCAACAAAATGGCGTCCAGGAATTTCTTGGGAATATTCTCGGCTTCGGCGATTTCAGCGATCAGCACAGATCCTTCCCCGGCCCGCCGGGTCAGATGGACCATTGCCTTCAATCCGTATTTTGCCTTGCTGGAGAGCATTTTCCACCAATTCTCTAGGGTGCCTAGGATGTGGCGTGGAATGCCCTGTTTTGTCAAGTCTCTTATACCATATCCCGGTGATCGGAACCGATCACCGGCGCCCGTGGCGGCGGGGCGGGTTTCTCCGAAACCCTTGCCTTCCGCGGCATAAGCCGCGCGGCCCCTTGGGCCTAACCAAATCCCCATGAGGTCCACTCACCGGGATTTGCTCTTACGCGGAATTCGGGCCGACAAGATTTTCCCGCCGCCCCGAATTCCTGCAAGATCACAATATTATGAACGGGTTAGCCAGTGAGCGAAGAATAGTCAGCAACCCGGCGCCATCGCCACCGGGAACGACATGGGCACCCAGCCAACCAAATGCTGCCAGAAACAGCATGGCGTAAACGATGGGGGCCAGGGGACGGATGAAAATATTCATCTGTCTGTTCCTCCTTTCGTTTCGAACCGTGCGGCAGTCCTGCGCCCAGCGGGTTTCGCCGAAAACCTGGTGCACGGTTCCACGGATGGACATTGTGCCCGCATCTTCCCAGCCGGTGGTGTGAGCAAAAATGGGCACCACCCCACCCCTTGATCGCCCCGACCGTCAGTCCAGGGGGGCCCGTTTATCCACCCCATGGGCGTTGCGAACCACATAAAGCGGTCGTTTCTTCACCTCGGCAAAGACCCGGCCCAGATATTCACCGATCACCCCCAACCCGATCAACTGCACGCCGCCAAAGAACAGGACCGCCACCATCAGCGACGGATATCCGGGCACATCGCGGCCCAGGAAAATGGTCTTGGCGATGATGATCAGGCCATAGAACAATCCGATGGTGGCCGCCACCGATCCGATGACCGTCCAGATTTTCAACGGCACCGATGTGAACGAGGTGATGCCGTCAATGGCCAGACGCCACAGGCGGAACACATTGAATTTGGTTTCTCCGGCGGCACGGGGGGCCACCTCATAGGGGATCGTGGTCTGGCGGAATCCCACCCAGGCATACAGCCCCTTCATGAAGCGGGTGTGTTCGGGCATGGCGTTCAGCACGTCCACCACCTTGCGGTCCAGCAGACGGAAATCCCCCGCCCCCTGCGGCAAGGACACTTCCGACATCTGGGCGAACAGCCGGTAAAAGGCGCGGGCACATGCCCGTTTCCACGCGGCCTCGTTTTCGCGGTCGGTGCGCAGGGCGATGACCATCTCATAGCCGTCACGCCATTTTTCCAGCATATCGGCGATCTTTTCCGGCGGATGCTGCAAATCCGCGTCGATCATCACCACAGCTTGCCCGCTGGTGTGACGCAGACCGGCGGACAGGGCCAGTTCCTTGCCGAAGTTGCGCGACAGTTCGACCACCTTTATCCTGGGGTCGCGCTGATGGTGCTCGACCAACCGGGCGACGGTGTCGTCGCGGCTGCCATCATCGACACAGACAATTTCATAAGACACGCCAAGGCCGGCCATCACCGAAGACAGCCGGGCGAACAGGTGGTCTATATTGCCCGATTCGTTGAACATGGGAACCACCAGCGACAATGTCGGGACGGCGGCCCCTTCCCCGGAACCCAGCGGCATGACCAAGCCTTTCATGTAAACTTTTCCGATCCCCGGATCGGGGATGGGAAGTGTGAAGAAAACCGCCCCGGTGGTCAACGCCACCCGCGCGACAGGATCAAAGATGCCCCACTCTGAAACAGCGCCCTCATCCGGTCTTACCCCCCTGACCCTGTGTGCCGACGATTACGGATTGGCGCCCGGCCTAAGCCGAGTGATCCGCGATCTGATCGCCCAAGGCCGACTGCACGCGACCAGTTGCATGACCATATCCCCCCATTGGGGCGAGATGGCGCCTTTATTGAAGCCATTGGCCGCCCAGGCCGATGTGGGGTTGCATCTGACCCTGACCGACCAGATCCCCCTGGGCCCCATGCCCAGCTTTGCCCCCAAAGGACGGTTTCCCGCCCTGGGCAGCGTCTTGAAGGCGTCTGTGTCCGGGCGCCTGCCCATCGACGATATCCGCGCCGAACTGGAACGCCAGTTCGATGCATTCCTGGCCCATTTCGGCCAGACACCGGCCTATCTGGACGGCCACCACCATGTGCACCAATTGCCCCAGGTGGGCCGGGTGGTGATTGATCTGTGGCGTCGCCGCATGGGGGGAAAAGGCTGGATACGGTCATGCTATGATTCGCCGCTGGCCATTATGTCCCGTGGCATCAGCCCGGTGCGCGCCTTGGTGATTTCAGAATTGGGACGCGGGTTCCGCCGCCAGTTGATCCGCCAGGGCATTCCCCATAACAGCACCTTTCGCGGCGTCTATGACTTTTCCGGCAAGGTGCCGTTCAGCCGCTTGTTCCGCCGCTTTACCGTCCATCCCGGCCCCCGCGCCCTGATGATGGTGCATCCCGGCCAAGTGGATGATGCCTTGCGCGCCCAGGACCACCTGACCAGCCAGCGCGAAGTGGAATGGCATTTCCTGGAATCCGACGATTGCCCCCGCGCCCTGGCGGAAAACGGTCTTGAATTGTCCCGGCTGTTCCCGTGAATTCCCGTGACGCCACGTGACACTGCCTTTCGCCTGTCCACCTATTACGCCCTGCTTTTCAGCGCGGTCGGGGTTCATTTGCCGTTTTGGCCGCTTTGGCTGGCGTATCACGGACTGACCCCGGCCCAGATCGGGGCAGCGGTGGCCACCACCTATCTGGTCAAGGTGGTGGTCAATCCCACCATGGGACATTTCGCCGATCACTGGGGACAGCGCCGCCCGGCCATGACCGTTCTGGCGGCGGTGGCGGCGGTGTGTTGGCTGGGCTTTGCCCTGACCGGCGGCTTTCCCTGGGTCCTGGCCGTCACCGTGGTGGCGGTGGGGGCCTGGGCCGCCATCATGCCCCTGGGCGAAGGGCTTGCCCTGGCGGCCGCCGCTCAGGCCGGGCTGGATTATGGCCGCATCCGCCTGTGGGGATCGGCCGCCTTCATCATCATGGCCACCATCACCGGCTGGCTGTTGCAATCCCACCCGCCCAGCATTCTGATCTGGATGGTGGCCGCCACCTTGGCCCTGACCGCCTTGGGATGTGCCCGATTGCCGGAAACTCCGTCCCGCCGCACCGGCCCCAATCCGCCCCTGGCCCCCTTGCTGTCCTCGCCCCTGTTTTGGGCGTTTCTGCTGGGCACCAGCTTCAATCAGGCATCCCACACCGTTTATTATGCTTTTTCCAGCATCCATTGGCGGCAGGCAGGCATTTCCGATCCGGTTATCGGCCTGTTATGGTCCGAAGGGGTGTTGGCGGAAATCGTCCTGTTTGCCCTGGCGGGCCGGTTTACCCGATCCTTGGGCCCCGGACGGTTGCTGATGGCCGCCGCCCTGGCCGGGATCGTGCGCTGGGCGGTTCTGGGAACCACCACCGCCCTGCCCGCCCTGGCCCTGGCCCAGCTTCTGCACGCAGCCACCTTTGGCTGCGCTCATCTGGGGGCCATGTATTACATCCAACGTCAGATACCGGCGGGACTGACCGCCCGCGCCCAGGGGATTTACGCCGCCTGCGCCCTGGGCGTTGTCCCCGGACTATCCAGCCCTCTGGCAGGCTGGCTATACGCCCAATTGGTGGGCGGGGCATTTTGGGTGATGACCGGCTTTTCCGTTTTATCGGCCTTGGCCTGCCTGCACCTGATCTCTTCCGGCAGCAAAAAACCCGGCGGATAAAATCCGTCGGGTTTAACAGGGTGCGGAAAAACTCCGCTTCGCGGCTGGGCGACCGCCCAGACCCGTTTGGAGGCGCAGCCTCCAAGCCTCCAGTTTCTTTTTCTTTCAACGAGTTAGAAATCTGGAGGGTTCGGGAGGCTGTGCCTCTCGATTGGGGGATCGGGGGCAAATGCCCCCGAAAGAGGGTTTTTCCGCATCCTGTTAATACCGAATCCCGGTGAGTGAACCTCATGGGGATTTGATTAGGCCCACGTGGCCGCGCGGCTTGTGCCGCGGAAGGCAAGGGTTTCGGAGAAACCCGCCCGAACGGATCAGATCAAAGGACCAGACGATCTTATACCGGCCGCCCTTTGAAATGATCCGTTCGGCGGCCGACCAAGCCCGCGCGGCGCTGAGCGTCACCGTCTCGGCCTGAACTGACCCAACGGGTCAGTTCATTGGCCGGGCGGTATTATTTGTCGCAGTCGGCAACCACCAATTTGCATCCGCTGCCGCATGCTTCCAACGCGGCCTGGGTGGCCTCCCCTTCAGACGGGCCGGTGCCCGTGCCGTAATGGCTTTTCGACGCGGCATAGGCGCCGCATTTGCCGGAACCGAACTTCACTTCCACCTTGCAGCTGGAATTGCCGGACTCCTTGCAAGCCTTGATGGCTTCGGCGGCAGCTTCGGCGGCGGTGGACCCAAATCCAGTGCCATACCCCACTTCAGATGCCTTGGAACCGGCTTCATCATCCACCGCGATAGCCCCGGCGGCCATGGCCGACGCGCTGGACAGGAAAAGTGCGACACCGGCACAAAGAAACGCTTTCATCATTGCCCGCTCTCCCATTGATCCACCAGCACCATCCCAAGCACCAGAACATGGATCAAGAGTACATAAATTACGCCACGGGCCCGCCAATGCAATCAGGCCAACACCTGATCCGCAGCATTGGCCCGATACGCAACCATTTTAAGAACACTGCGATTATTTCTTTTTGGTGATCTGCTCGATCCGGCTTTGCAGCACATTGATCTTGGCCTGCAAATCCTCCAGCTTTTCGCCGCCATCGGCGCCGTGGCGGGATGCGTCCGGGCTGACCGGATAAAAGGGCGTGAACATCTTCATGGCGCTTTCGAAGAAAGCCATGTTCTGCTTGCCCACTTCCTCGAACGGATTGAACGGAAACAATCCATCCAGGGCATTTTGCATGTACTGGCGCATCTGTATTTCATTGCGGGAAAACGCCTGCATGGAATACTCGAGATAGCGGGGCACCAATCCACCCAAGGAATCACCGTAAAAGCCGATCAATTGGCGCAAGAAACTGATGGGCAACAGATTTTGTCCGCCCTTTGCTTCCTCTTCCACAATGATCTGGGTCAGCACCGACCGGGTGATGTCTTCACCGGTCTTGGCATCGAAGACGACAAAATCCTCGCCATCCTTGACCATCTGGGACAGGTGATCCAAGGTCACATAGCTGGACGTGGCCGTATTATAGAGTCGCCGATTGGCATATTTTTTGATGGTCGTCGGTGTCTTGGCGGAACTTTGGGCGTCGGACATCGTGATTCGCTTCCATCTCGGCTTATGTTTTCTGATGGTAGCAGAGTTTTCCATTTCTTGGATATGCTCAACTGCTTTTTCACACCACCGCAACGAAGTGATGCTTTGCGGTGCTGGTCAACCCACCAAGCGTGGAGTATGCTTTTTCCATGTCTGAGGCGCCACCGGATTTCACGATGTTGGCGCGGCGTTACCTGGACCTTTGGCAGGAACAGGTGGCCGCGATGGCAAACGATCCGGCTATTGCCGAAACGGTCGCCAAGGGCATCGCCATGATGTCCCGTCTGCCGGCTGCATTCATGCAGGGGGCGGCGGGGAGTCAGGGCGCGGCGGGGGGGGCTTCCTCTGCCACCAACCCATCCTCTGCCCGCGAGGCGCCACCAGCCGATGCCGCACCGACAGCAGACAACCCGACAGACCGCCAGCCCCCACCGGCTGGGGCCGCGACCGTTGCCGCTGTTTCTGATGGCGCACGCCTCGGCGATGATGGGGTCCAGGATCGCCTTGCCGCTCTTGAAAAGCGGGTCGCTGAGCTGGAATCCCGCCTTGACGAAAGAGGCGGAGGCCATCCGCCAAAGTCTGGAGGCCGCAGGCCCCGACGCCTGGACCCGGCTTGATCAGGCCGTCGCCGCCGAAGGCGTCGCCCGTCATCAGGCCATGCTGGACGGCATCACCCGGTATCATCACCACCCCTATCACCGCGACTTGCCGTCGCCCCCGATTCTGTGGTCGGAAGGAACCAGCCGGTTGCTGGATTACCGCCTTTCGTCCCCACCCCAGCCGGGACGGGCGGTCCTGGTGGTCCCATCCCTGGTCAACCGGGCCTATGTGCTGGACCTGACCGCACGGCGCAGCCTGATGCGCTATCTGGCCAATCGCGGCCTGCAACCGTTCATGATGGATTGGGGTGCCCCCGGTCCGGCGGAACAGAATTTCGACCTGACCGCCTATATCGCCGGACGGCTGGACCGCGCTTTGGATCAGGTGATCCAGGCCACCGGCCAACGCCCCGCCGTGCTGGGCTATTGCATGGGCGGTAATCTGGCCCTGGCCTTGGCCTGTCTGCGCCCGGCCAAAGTGGCGGCCCTGGCCTTGCTGGCCACGCCGTGGGATTTCCACGCGACACCGACCGGCCAACCATCCATGATCCAGGCATTGGCCGGTCCGGTTGGGCAAATGCTGGACAGCCTGGGGGTGATGCCGGTTGATTGGCTGCAAACCCTGTTCGCCAGCCTGAACCCCAATCTGGTTCCACGCAAATATGCCGCTTTTGGCCGGATGGCCCGGCGGTCGGCCAAGGCCAGGGATTTCGTCGCCTTGGAAGACTGGGCCAATGACGGTGTGGATCTGGCCGGGCCGGTGGCCCGTGAATGCCTGTTCGGCTGGTATGGCGCCAACAGCCCGGCCCATGGTCAATGGCGGGTTGAGGGGCAGGCGGTCCAGCCCGCCGCCGTGACCCAGCCAACCCTGTTGGTCATTCCCCAGCGGGACCGCATCGTCCCCCCGCAATCGGCCCACGCTTTGGCCGATGCCATTCCCCATGCCCGCGTGCTGACCGCCCATGGCGGTCATGTGGGCATGCTGTTGTCACCTCGGGCCAAGACCGACCTTTACGGTCCCTTGGCCAGTTGGTTGACCCGCCTTCCAACCGATGGCCGGGTGCGTCCACGCCGACATGTACCGAAAGGCCAATTGCCGGAACGAGGAACTGCGTCTTAAATAATTGCGGTTGAAAAAAACTTCGGCCGCTCCAACCGGATAACGTCCACCAAGGAGAGATGTTCATGACCGATATCGTCATTGCCGCCGCCACCCGTACCCCGGTTGGCTCGTTCAGCGGCTCCCTGTCCGGGTATCAGGCTTCCGATCTGGGCGCCCTGGTCATCCGCGAGGTCCTGAACCGCGCCGGCGTGGAAGCCGGACAGGTTGACGAAGTGCTGCTGGGCCATATCCTGACTGCCGGCAACGGCATGAACACCGCCCGTCAGGCCGCGTTGAAGGCTGGCTTGCCCATCGAATCCACCGCCATGACCATCAATCAGGTGTGCGGCTCCGGCCTGCGCGCCGTGGCCTTGGGCATGCAATCCATCCTGGCGGGCGATTCCAGCATCGTGGTGGCCGGTGGCCAGGAAAGCATGACCAATGCCCAGCATGCCGGTTATCTGCGTTCGGGCCAGAAGATGGGGTCGCTGTCCTTCGTTGACACCATGATCAATGACGGCCTGACCGACGTGTTCAACGCCTATCACATGGGCGTCACCGCTGAAAACCTGGCCAAGGAATACGCCCTGACCCGTGAAGAGCAGGACGAATTCGCCGTTCAAAGCCAGAACAAGGCCGAAGCCGCCATTAAGGCCGGTCGCTTCAAGGACGAAATCACCCCGGTCAAGATCGTGGTGAAAAAGGAAGAAAAGTCGTTCGACACCGACGAATACGTCCGCTTCGGCGCCACCTTGGACAGCATGGCCAAGCTGAAGCCCGCCTTTGACAAGGCCGGGACCGTCACCGCCGCCAACGCCTCGGGCATCAATGACGGCGCCGCCGCCGTGGTGCTGATGACCGCCGCCGAAGCCGCCAAGCGCGGCATCAAGCCGCTGGCCCGCATCGCGTCCTGGGCGACTGCCGGTGTCGATCCCAAGGTGATGGGCTATGGCCCGGTGCCGTCCTCGCAAAAGGCTCTGGCCAAGGCTGGCTGGAACCACCAGGATCTGGATCTGATCGAAGCCAACGAAGCCTTCGCCGCCCAGGCCCTGGCCGTCAATAAGGGCATGGGCTGGGATACCTCCAAGGTCAATGTCAATGGCGGCGCCATTGCCATCGGTCACCCCATCGGCGCCTCGGGCTGCCGCGTGCTGGTCACCTTGCTGCACGAAATGGCCAAGCGCGACGCCAAGAAGGGTCTGGCCACCTTGTGCATCGGCGGCGGCATGGGCATCACCCTTTGCGTTGAACGCTGATATAATCTTTTCAATCGGGAAGTCGCCGGGGTCCGACGGCTTCCCCTACAACCATAATAATCGGACCCAAGAAACGTCGGCCCACAAGCGGCCATCAAGAAAGTCAGGAGTTTAAATCATGGGGCGTATTGCAGTTGTCACCGGCGGCACCCGCGGCATTGGCCGTGCCATCTCCGAACACCTGAAGGCGAGCGGATATCGGGTGGTCGCCAATTATTTCGGTAACGTGGAAGCCGCGCGCCAGTTCACCGAAGAAACCGGCATCCCCGCTTATCGCTGGGACGTGTCCAACTTCGCTGAATGCGAAGCCGCCGTCCAAAAGATCACCCACGAAGTCGGCCCCATCGAAATCGTCGTCAACAATGCGGGCATCACCCGTGATGCCACCATGCACCGCATGACCTATCAGATGTGGGAAGAGGTCATTCATACCAACCTGACCTCGTGCTTCAACATGTCGCGTTTGGTGATCGAATCCATGCGTGATCGCGGCTTTGGCCGCATCGTCAATATCGGTTCCATCAACGGCCAGGCCGGTCAATACGGTCAGGTGAACTACGCCGCCGCCAAATCGGGCATCCATGGCTTTACCAAAGCCTTGGCCCAGGAAGGCGCTGCCAAGAACATCACCGTCAATGCCATCGCCCCCGGCTATGTGGATACCGAAATGGTCCGCGCCGTGCCGCCGGCCGTGCTGGAAAAAATCATCGCCAAGATCCCGGTGGGCCGTCTGGGCCGGGCCGAGGATATTGCCCGGTGCGTGATGTTCCTGATCGCCGACAATGCTGACTTCATCACCGGATCGACCCTGTCGGTCAATGGTGGACAGCACATGTACTAATCCCTCTCCACCAATCCTCCGCCAAGGGAATATTGGCCAGGGGGACATTGGATAGGGGGACATTGGATAGGGGGACATTGGATAGGGACTTATCCGCAATACCCCCAGCTCATCGTGCGTTTGATTAAACGCACGATGAGCTGGGATTATTTTGTCCCTCGCCGGGCGGGCGCCGAACGGATCATTTCAAAGGGCGGCCGGTATCAAAGGTTGGCTGGTAGTAATACCAACGGCCGTTGGTTCTGCCGCCATTGCGGCGGCGGCCAAGCAGCCGGATGGCCGCGCCCGGCGAGGGCTGGACAACGGTCAATGAAATTGGCCGTTGGTATAAGATGGAGGGTTCGGGAGGCAAGCCTCCCGATGCGGGGATTGGGGGCTCAGGCCCCCAAATAGACGCGAAGACGGCTTTTCCGCAGCCTGTTATACCATGTCCCGGTGATCGGAACCGATCACCGGCGCCCTCAGCGGCGGGCGGGTTTCTCCGAAACCCCTGCCTTCCGCGGCATAAGCCGCGCGGCCCCTTGGGCCTAACCAAATCCCTATGAGTTTCACTCACCGGGATTTGGTATTACCGCGCGCCGCGCTATTCCGCCGCTGCCGCCATCGGCTGCGGCATCAGCCGCCGCAGGGCGTTCAGCAAGATGCCGATGGTGGTGCCATTGTGCAAAAGCGAGGTGGTCACCGGGGACAGTACCCCCAGGGCCGCCAATCCCAGAATCCCGGTATTCAGTCCCACGGTCAGACGGTAGTTGCTGGCGATGCGGGCCATGGCCGCATTGGCCAGTTCCTTGGCATCGGCCACCCGGTCGATGCTGTCTTCCAGCAAGGCGATATCGGCGGTCAGCCGGGCGATATCCGCCCCCTTTTGCATGGCGATCCCCACATGGGCGCCCGCCAGAGCCGGAGCATCGTTGATCCCGTCGCCGACAAAGGCAATCCGGGCACCCTGGGCGTTCAGTTCGGCGATAATGCGGGCTTTGTCTTCGGGCAGCAATTGGGCGTGGAAACCATCCAACTCCAATTGCCGGGCCAATTCCTCGGCCCGGTCGGGATGGTCGCCGGTCAACATCAATATCCGCTTGGCCCCGGCGCGGCGCAGTCGGGCAATGGTGGCTGCGCTGGTGGGACGGATGGTGTCTTTCAGCGCCAACACCCCCAAAAGCCGCCCGCCAAACCCAATGAACAGCAAGGTTTTACCCTGGTGGTACAAATCGTCGATCACCCGGCAATGATCTTCGGCGATATGGATGCCTTCATCTTCTTCGATGAAATGCCGCGACCCCACCACCACGCGCTGATTGTCGATGACGCTGGCCACCCCATGGGCAACGATGAACTGCACATCCTGGTGATCGAAATGGTGGTTATGAATGGCCTTGGCCGCATTCACCACCGCCAGGGCCAGCGGGTGGAAATAATGTTCTTCCACCGATGCGGCCAGACAGATCAGATCGTCGGGGCTGAAGGATTGATCGAAGGTGATGGAATCGGTTACGTCCAGCATGCCGCTGGTCAGGGTGCCCGTCTTGTCGAAGATGAAGGTGTCGGCCTGGGACAAGCGTTCCAGCGCCATCGCCCCCTTGACCAGGATTCCCGCCTTGCCCGCATCGAACATGGCCGACTTGAACGCCACCGGCGTCGCCAGTTTCAAGGCGCAGGAATAATCCGCCTGCAACACCGATGCGGCGGATTGCCAGGTCCCGGTCAATATCGCCGAGGCGGCAGCCAGCCGCAGCACCGTGGGCACCAATTGGTCGGCCAGCCGCGTTGCCTCCATCTGGGCATCACTTTTGGCGGTCAGGGATTGTTCCACATAATCAGCGATCCGGGCCACGGCGGTCCGGCTGCCCACCTGTTCCGCATAAATGGTCAGACGGCCATCTTCCAGCAATGTGCCCGACAGGACCGGATCACCCCGGCGGCGCATCTGAGCGGCGCTTTCTCCGGTCATGGCCGCTTCATTCACCGATGCCTCGCCCGACAGCACCGTCCCGTCCACCGGAATCACCGCCCCGGCCCCGACCACCACCGAATCCCCCACCATCACCTGATCGGCGGGAATTTGGATTTCCCCCCCATCCTTCAACACCCAGACCAGATCACTGGTGGGGCGCAACAGGTGCTTCAGCAAGGAATCCGACCGGCGGGCGATGGATTCTTCCAAATACTCGCCCAAGGCCAGCATAAAGGTGGTGGTATTGGCCGCCGTGAAATCCCGCCGGGCCAGGGAAATGGACACGGCCATGGCTTCCAGCACATGCGAGGTGATGCCGTTTTCCCGGTAATCATGGGCGGCGTGACGCAAAAGCGGCACCGCCGCCGCCAAACTGACCGGCAAGCGTGCCGCCATGGGCAAGGCGGTGGACCCCACCAGAACCGCCAGGGCCGCCGCCAATTGCGCCTTGCCATCGCCGCTATCCGCCGCTGGCCGGGCCGCCAGCGTTGACAGTTCCAGCAGCCCACGGGCAATGGTGTCGGCATCGGTCCGGGCGGCATCGAATTCGACCACCAAGGACCGGGCGCGGGGATTAAGGCGAACCCGATCCACGCCATCCAACATTTCCGCCGCCGCCGCCAGCCCAATCAGGCCGGGCGGCGCATCGGGGCCGGGATTCAGCCTGAACCGCACCCGTCCGGGCAACAGATGGGCGATGTCGATCCCGCGCAGCCAGCCTTGTCCATTCATTCCGCCGGTTCCTGACAAAGATCAGATCAGACCGTTTTGTTCCGCCTGGATTTCGGCTTGAACGTCGGACAATTGTTCCTTCATTTCGGCCATGCCACCGGCGATGCCGCCATATAATTTCAGCGCCCCCTTGAACAACTTCCCGCGCAATTCTTCATCCGACAGGACATAAGCGGCGGCACCACCAATCACCAACCCCAGCAGGAATTGTTCATTCCGACCCTGCGGCAGGATGCGGGACAGGCTGGCAAAAATACCCTGCTGATTATTGGCGGCCATGCCATTGCCAAAAGCCGACCCATTGGCGGCCATCATCTTTTCGAGATCGCGGCGTTTCAGTGATTTCGACTTTTTCTTGTTCTTCTTAGCCAAGATCAGCCTCCTCAATAGCTGGGATTGCGGGGAATACATCTTCACAGACGGGGTTAAGCACCCGTTCGGCGGCGGCCACGCCAACCATACCCGCCGCCACGGCCAGCAGGGCGCGGGAATAATTGCCCTGGCGCAAACCATCCGCCGCCGCAATGCCCACAGCCAAGGCCACGCCGCCCTGCACGGCCCGGCAGGCGACCAGACGGTTGGATTTGGCCCCTTCGGTCCAACGGTCCTGAACCGCCGTCAGCAAACCGGCGGCAATGGCCCCACGGGCGAAATCCGCTGCCACCTGACCGGAAATCGGCAGCAGAGCGTTTTTCTTGCCCTTTTTCATGATTCAGGCTCGGACTCGGTCTTGGGCGGAACCGGAGCCGCGTCCGCCGCCGGAGCCGGAGCAGCCGCAGCCGCAGCCGGGGCCGCATCCGCCGAGGCTGCCGCCGTCGCCGGGGCCGTTTGCCGCTGGGGCCGCCGCCGGGGGGCGCTTTTCGCCTTGGCCGTGCTGGTGGTGGATGGCGCCGGAGGTTCGGCCACCACATCCGGGGCCACCGGATCAGCCGCGCCGACATCGGCATCCGCATCCGCATCCGCCGGAGTCAACCGCGTGCGCAAATTGGCCGAAGACCGTTCAATGGCCGACAACCCGGAAATAGCCGTATCACGCAAACCAGCCCCGGCCCGTTCCAGACCGGCACGGGCGTTGACACTGGGCTTGGCCTGTTTCAGCAACCGGACCCCAACCACACCGGCGATCAATCCTGATGCGAAGGTCAACAAGGGCAGCATGGCGTTACTCCTTCCCCAATTCAGCCGATCCGGTCAAGCCTGGGCGGCCGAGGTCAGCATGTGCAGCAAAATATCGCTTTCCGGTGTCCGGCTGCCGGCCAGCAAGGCCCCCCAGGCGCCAAACGGTATCACCGAAATGTCATAATCAACGGTGCAGGATTTCGCCAGGATATTCAAGGATAGACGCTGAATGCCTGCCATTGCGGAAAGACTATCCACAAATCGCTTGGCATCCTGAAGCGAACCGCCCAAATCCTGATTGGAATCGCCACTTAATCTCAGTCGTATCCGGCCTGGAATGTGATGGGCGATTTGTACGGCGCCGATAAAGCGCTGAATAAAATGGTCATGATCCGCAGTCACGAATACCGTTCCCTATTTAAATGTCCGGCGCCAATGCACGGCCATGTGAATCAGCATCATGACCAGGAATACCATACCCGCCTGGGCGTGCAACCGTCGGCTGGTGCCCAGGGCCAACAGCGATACCGCCATGCTGACCACGGCCCCGGCCTTGGCCACGCGGTTCACATCGCGCTGGCCGAACCCCGGACGAACAGCCCGCCGGGACGGGGAAACCGGGACGGCGGATACGGGCGGAAAAGCCGCATCCACCACCACCCGCACCTGAGCCTCAACCGCAGGATCAAAGGTCAGCAGCAAGGACCCCGCCGCCGGATTTCCATCAACCCGTGCCAAAGCCGATAATTGCTGGGCCAAAACCTGTCGCCGGGACGCATTGCGCAAATCCGGGTGACGCAACCGGATACGCCCCGGCAAAACAGATGCATAAATCGTCATGCCACCCACTCGAACACATCGGCGGGCTTTTCCTTGCATGAACAGCCGCTTCCCGCCTTGCCACAGCCGCCCGCCACGTCCAACCGGCGCACCCGCCCCTTGGCGATCCACTGATCCAGCATGGGCTGAACCGCGCTGGCCGGGCTGTCGAAATGCATGCCGATTTCGCGCACCGTCACCCGTTTACGATCCACCAGAAACGCTTTCAATTCCGACAAGGTCATGATTCTCTCCCTTGGCAGTGCATGATAGATCTCCCTCGCCGGGCGAGGGTTATTTATGTCCCTCGCCGGGCGCAATCCTACGGATTGCTTGGCCGCGGCCTCAATGGCCGCTGGGGGTTATTTATCTCCCTCGCCGGGCGCAATCCTACGGATTGCTTGGCCGCGGCCTCAATGGCCGCTGGGGGTTATTTATCTCCCTCGCCGGGCGGGGGTTATTTATGTCCCTCGCCGGGCGCAATCCTGCGGATTGCTTGGCCGCGGCCGCAATGGCCGCTGGGGGTTATTTATCTCCCTCGCCGGGCGGGGTTCATTCCGCCGGCATCGAGGCTTCCAGGCGGCGGGCCTGGGCGCGTCCCACCCCCCACATCACCGCCAAGGACAGCCCCAGCGCCACGGCACAGCCGCCCAGCCGCCAGATGGCCCCGGCAGGGTCCACATCGAACCGGGCCACCTGATAGACACTGACCGACGCCATATAGCCCAGGCCGGTATTCCACGCCGCCGCCAGCAGGGTCCAGCCCAGGCCGGTTTCATGACGGATGGCCCCCAGCGCCGCCACACACGGCGTGTACAGCAAGATCAGCACCATATAGGCCAAGGCGCCAGCCACGCCGTCGAAACGTCCGGCCATGGCCCCGAACACGTCGCCAGTCACTTCCAATTCTGCGGCAGCGGCGCCGGCATCGGTGACATAGCCCACATCCAGCCCCAAGGGATCGGCCAGCTTGTCCGCCACATCCGCCAGATTTTCCGGGATGGTCGCCAGGGCCGCCGTCAGCTTTCCGCCCAATGTCTTTTCATCTGCGGCCTCATCCGCAGTGGCGGCGGCACCGGCGGCATCCGCCTGCGCATCTTCGGTGGCCGCCTGGGAATACAGACTGTTCAGCGTTCCCACCACTGCTTCCTTGGCGAAAATGCCGGTGAACAGCCCCACCGCCGCCGGCCAGTTTTCCTCGGTCAGCCCCATGGGCTTGAAAATCGGCACGATGGCGTGGCTGGCGGCAGCCAGCACGGAATCACGGCTGTTTTCTTCATCGTGGAAGTGACCATCCGTCCCCAGCGCGTTGAAGAAAGACAGCACCATGACGATGGGAACAATCACCTGCCCCGCACGGAAGATGAATTCGCGCAGCCGGTGCCACGCCTGGATCACCACGGTTCGGATGGTCGGCAGATGATAGGGCGGCAATTCCATGACGAAATGCGACACTTCGCCCCGCAGCAAGGTGGTTTTCAGCACCAATCCGGTGAACACGGCAAAAGCAAGCCCGACCAAATACAGGGCGAACACCACATTCTGGCCGTTAGCCGGGAAAAAAGCGGCGGCGAACAGGGCAAACACCGGCAACCGCGCCCCGCATGACATGAACGGTGCCATCAGCGCCGTCAAAATGCGGTCGCGCCGGTTTTCCAAGGTCCGGGTGGCCATGATCGCCGGCACATTGCAGCCAAAGCCCACGATCAGCGGTACAAAGGATTTCCCCGGCAGACCGATGGCCCGCATGGCCCGGTCCATGACAAAGGCCGCGCGGGCCATGTAGCCGGAATCTTCCAGGAAAGACAGGAACAGGAACAGGCAGGCGATGATGGGAATGAAGGTCGATACCGTCTGCACGCCCGAGCCAAACCCCTTGGCCACCACCACCAGCCATGCGGGCAATCCCCAGGACGTCAGCAGCCCCCCCAGACCATCCACCATGATGGCCCCCACCGCCTGATCAAAGAAATCAATAAAAGCGCCGCCGATATTGATGGTGAACAGGAACATCACATACATGGCCAGCAAAAAGACCGGCACACCCAGAAAGCGGTTCAGCACCACCTTGTCAATGCGTCGCGTCAGTTTCAGCGACACCTTGCGCGGCTGATGGAAACAGGCGGCCATGGCCTGGGCGACAAAGGCATAACGGCCATCGGCGATGATGATATCGGCCTCGTCACCGCATTCGGCTTCGATGCGGTCGCGCTGCTGCGCCAAGGCCGCATCCAACCGCCCCGCGGCCAGACCTTCAACAAAGGAATCGCCTTCCAACAGGCGCAGGGCGGCCCAGTGGGCATCAATCCCCGCTTTCTCGGCCAGGGGCGCCATGGATGGCAGCAAATCCTGAACCGCCTGGGCCACCGGGGCGGCATGGGCGGGATGGGCATCGGGCACACGGGGGGCGGCGCAAGCCTGGGCAATGGCCGCCTTCAATCCATCCACCCCCGATGACCGCGTGGCCACCAGCGGCACCACCGGGCAGTCCAGAACGCGGGACAGGGCGTCGCAATCAATCTCGATCCCGCTTTTCCGGGCCAGATCCATCATGTTCAGCGCCACCACCACCGGAACCCGCATTTCCAGCAATTGGCAGGTCAGGTACAGATTTCGTTCCAGGTTGAACGCGTCGATGATGTTGACCACCACCTTGGGTTCCCCGGACAAAATGTAATCGCGGGCCACCCGTTCATCCTGGGACCCGGCGGAAAAGCCGCCGATCATGTAGATGCCAGGCAAATCCACCAGATCATAGACGTCACCGTCATGGCGGAATTGCCCCACCTTCTTTTCCACGGTAACGCCTGGCCAATTGCCCACCTGCTGGGTTGATCCCGTCAACGCATTGAACAAGGTGGTCTTGCCACAATTGGGATTTCCCACCACCGCAACCACATGGGCCATGGTCAAACCCTTTCGATTTCCAGGATGTCGGCTTCGGTCCGGCGCAAAGTCAGGGTGAAATTCCGCACGGAAATTTCCACAGGGTCGCCAAAGGGGGCCACGCGGGTGACGGAAAACACCACCCCCGGCGTCATGCCCATGGCCAACAACCGTTGACGGTAACCCCGGTCACCCTTTGCCAGCCGGACAACCCGTGCGGTGTCTCCCGGCTTCAAATCCTGCATGCGCGCAACAGTGGACATGGACCGACCGCCCCTTCCCAAAAGAGAAAGTGATAACTAATCTCAGTTGTGTCAGCCTATTCCACAACGCGAGTGCGGTCAAACATTTCGGACAGCCCGCGATGGCAGGACGGCATATTCCCCCATGACCAAGGATTGGCATCCCTTGAAGATGGCTCGGCGGCATCCATTTCCAATATCAGTGAAGCGAGCCATTGCGGCCCCCAGCTTCCTCCGGCCCGTCAACGAACGGCCACAGGCTTCCCAGATACAGGAGATTTTGGACATGCTGGTCAAAACCATCCTCAAGGGCAAGATGCGCGGCGGTGGACTGGTCACCGTCCCCCCCGACATCACCATCGCCGAAGCCGCCCGCGTGCTGACCGCCAACCGCATCGGCGCCTTGATCGCCGTCGATCATGACGGCCACATCGCGGGCATCTTGTCCGAACGCGACATCGTGCGCGGCATGGCCGCCAACCATCATGGCTGCGCCGATGCCCGCGTCCGCGATCTGATGACCGCCGCTGTGCGCACCTGCCATATCGACGACCCGTTGGAAAGTCTGATGCAGATCATGACCGCCCGGCGTATCCGCCACTTGCCCGTGGTGGATGATGACGGCCAGTTGGTCGGCATGGTCACCATCGGCGACGTGGTGAAATGCCGCCTGGAACAGGCCGATATGGATGTTGAAAACCTGCGCCACTACGTGGCCGCCGTCCGCTGATGGGAATCCCCTGGGGCGGTTGGTAAGCCGTCTCGGGGGACGTTCAGGCGTTATCACCAAACATTCACCCCATCTCTTTCTTCACCTGCCTACCTTGCGCCTTGATCCTGGATCAGCTTGGCAAGAGGTGGCCCCATGTCGGACCATGCGTCGTCTTCGGACCCTATCCCGTCTGGCGTGGCTGAAAGGCGTCAGCGCTTCATCGCCAAGATATTACCGGTCGCTGGCATCCTGATCATCCTGTCCATGGCCGGGCTGGGGGTGGCCGTTCACCACATGGCCAGCCTGATGCTGGAACGCCAGATCAGCGCCGAAACCGCCCTGATCGGTCGGACCGCCGCCGATGGGGTGGAAAAATGGCTGTCGGGCCGCATTCTGCTGGCCCGCACCTTGGCCGAAGACGTGGCCGCCGCCCCGGATCGGGATGACATCGCCCGGCTGGTCAAACGCCGGATCATCGCGGACACCTTCACCGAAGCCTATATGGGCCATCAGGCCGATGGCGGGTTCACCACCAACAACACTGAACCCCTGCCCGCTGGCTATGACCCCCGCACCCGCCCCTGGTATCAGGCAGCGGTCAAGGCCGGCGGCCTGACCTTGTCCGATCCCTATGTGGACATCACCACTCACAAGCTGGTGATCACCATCGCCCAACCCATCGGCGGTGGTGACGGATTGCGCGGCGTCGTCGGCGCCGATCTGACCTTGGATGCCATCCGCGATTTTCTGAATGGCCTGGACATGGACGGCAAGGGCCAAGTGTTCCTGGTGGATGAAACCGGCAAGGTGCTGGTGCACCCGGATGCCGCCATGATCATGAAACCCCTGGGATTATCCCCGGCTACCCCCGCCGCCGATACCCCCGGCCAGCCCATCATCCGCTTTCACCCCCTGGGCGCCCAGGCCGGAATGCGCTGGTATGTGGGGGTGTCGCTGGACCGTCAGGCGCTGGAAGCCCCGCTGCATTCCCTGACCCAGGTGGTGGTGGTGGCGGTGATTTTGGCGGTTCTGATTGCCCTGCCGCTGCTGGGCTGGGTGATTGTCGGGCTGGTCAGCCGCCCCGTCACCCAGATGACATCCGCCATGACCGCCCTGTCTGACGGCAATCTGGACAGCCATATCCCCGGCCTGAACCGGCGCGACGAATTGGGGGCCATGGCCGCCGCCCTGGCCATCTTCCGCGACAATGCCCGCCAGGTTCTGGATTTGCAAAGCCAGCAGCGGCAATTGCGGGAAGAAGCGGAAAGTACCCGCCGGGCCTTGCTGGAACGGCTGGCCAAGGATTTCGAAGGCAATGTGGCCGGGGTGCTGGAACTGGCCTTTGCCTCGACCCGCGACATGGGCGGACTGGCCGACCAGCTTAGCCACGGCATGACCCAAGCCCGCGACGGCAGCGACACCGTAACCACCGCCACCGACGAAACCGCCGCCAATGTGCAGACTGTGGCCGCCGCCACCGAAGAGCTTTCCGCATCCATCGGCGAGATTTCCCGCCGGGTGACCGACAGCGCGGGCATCGCCGCCCACACCGCCCAGGGCGCCGATCAGGTTCGCCAAACCATCGACGATCTGGCCCGGCAGATGGACAGCGTGGGCGATATCGTCAATCTGATCAGCGCCATCGCCCGGCAAACCAATCTGCTGGCCCTGAACGCCACCATCGAAGCCGCTCGCGCCGGGGAAGCGGGCAAGGGCTTTGCCGTGGTCGCCCACGAGGTTAAATCCCTGGCCACCCAGACCGCCCAGGCCACCGAGGAAATCAATAGCAAGATCGACGCGGCCCAACGCGCCACCCGGCAGGCCGTAAGCGAAATCCGCCAGATCACCGATATCGCCCGGCAAGCGCGGGAACTGGCCACCGGGCTGGCATCGGCAGTGGAGCAGCAAGGCGCCGCGACCCGTGAAATCGCCCGGAATGTGGGCCGCGCCGCCCAAGGAACCCAAGTGGTGGCCGACACCATCCATTCCGTCGGCGGAGTGGTGGTGGACGCCGCCCATCGGGCCGCCACCGTCCAATCCGCCGCCGATTTGCTGCTGGGGCAATTCCACACCCTGGACCAGCAGGTCCAGCGTTTCGTCAATCACGTCCGCTCGGCCTGATCCCCATCGCCCTGGCCAGAAGTCAGGGCGAGCCGGGGGCAAAAATCACGCGGATCGCGCCACAACCGTTGCGCACATAATACCTTTAGCCTACACCATACCTCTTGCTGGGGTAAAACCCGGGCTTGGTGCCGCCTTTTCGGTAGATATTCGATGGATAAGCGACTCGCTATCTTGCTGGATCTTTGGGACAGACCCGCAAGGTCAAGCCGGGCGTGGGGCTGGCGCGGACCCGGAAACAGCGAGGATGAGTGGCATGGGCGTCATAAGCCTCTAGCGTCTGATTTTTTCCATCCCGGCGGCCCTGATCGCCGCCATCGCCATTCTGGCATTGGTGGAGGGCCGTTACCCTGGCTATGCCGCGATCGGCCTTTTGGTCCTGCTAAGCGGCCTTGGCATGGCATGGCGCCTGCGTCGGCTGTTCGATGCCTTGCGCCGCGATCTGATCATCGTGTTCGAACGCCAGCCGGGCGAATTGCACTTTTCATCCCAGCGTAAGGATGAATTCGGTCCCATTGCCCAGGCAATGGACATGTTCCGATCCTATGCCGCCATGGTGGACCAGATGCAGGCCCAGCAGACGCAGATGCGCCAGCAGGCGGAAGAGGAACGCCAGCGCGCCCTGTCGGACATGGCCGAAACCGTGGAACGCGAAACCAGCACCGCAATGGGGAATATCAGCCAGGAAAGCGCCCATGTGGTGTGCCGGGATTCGCAAGATGTGGCCGAATCCGCCCAGCATGCGCGGCGTTGAGCGGCCCCGGCACGGGGCGTGTCACACAAAGCGAGAGCCCAAACGGAAGGAAAAACGACTTTCCCCACAGCCTGATAGAGCTGTGTGCGCCCGGCAAGGGACATAAAAAACACCCATCACCCAAGCCGGGTGCGCATGGTTTCCACCGCCCCCACCAATCCCTGGCGAATTCCGGGTTCCATGGCCGAATGGCCGGCATCGGCGATCATGGTCAGGGTCGCGCCCGGCCAATCCGCCGCCAGGGCCTGGGCGGTGATGGGGGGGCAAATCACGTCGTAACGCCCCTGAACGATCGTGGCCGGCAAATGCCTGATCCGCTCCATGCCATCCAACAAGGGGGCGGCCAGGAAACCGCTCGAATTCAGGTAATGACATTCGATCCTGGCCATGGCCAGACTGGCGCCATCGGGATTGCCGCCGCCATCGGGGCGGGGCAACAGCCGGGCACAGGCTTCTTCATAGCCGCACCAGACATGGGCGGCGGGCAGATGGATGGCGGGGTCCGGGCTGGTCAGCCGTCGGTGATAGGCACCCAGCGGATCGCCCCGTTCGTCGGCCGGCAGATGCCCCAGAAAGCGGGCCTGCGCTTCGGGGAAGAAATTCCCCATCCCCGACATGAACCATTCGACCTCTGACGGCTGGAACAGGAAAACCCCGCGCATGACAAAGCCCAGCACGCGCGCGGGCCATGCCTGGCCATAAGCCAAAGCCAAGGTGCTGCCCCATGACCCGCCGAACAGCAGCCAGCGATCCACATCCAATGCCTGGCGCAACCGTTCCATATCGGCGATCAGATGGGCCGTGGTGTTGGCCGTCACCGATGCCAGGGGACGCGATCGGCCGCACCCCCGCTGATCGAACAGAATGATCCGCCAGAATGCCGGATCGAAAAACCGGCGATAGACCGGGGCGGTGCCTGCCCCCGGCCCACCATGAACGAACAGCACCGGCATCCCACGGGGATTGCCCGACACTTCCCAATAAACCCTGTGGCCATCCCCCACATCCAGCATGCCCGATGCGTGAGAATCAATGGCGGGAAACAGATCCATGCAGACGGCTATGTCCAAAGAAGAAAGCTGATCGCGACAATACCATTGACTGGCGCCCTGTTGCACCCTTACACCCCCGCCATGGATGTTGATCTTTTCGATTTCGACCTGCCCAAAGAGCTGATCGCCGAACGTCCGGTCAGCCCCCGCGACCACGCCCGGCTGCTGGATGTCGCCAGGACCGCGACGGACGGGCATATGGGCCTGACCGACCGCCGCGTCCACGACTTGCCCGGCCTGCTGCGCCCCGGCGATATCCTGGTCAGCAATGATACCCGCGTCATCCCCGCCCGTCTGAGCGGCCAGCGTCCCGGCGACGGCACCCGCGGCGACGCCGTGGTCGAGGTGACCTTGCACGAACGGGTGGCCCTGAACCAATGGCGGGCTTTTGCCCGACCGGGAAAGAAATTACGCCCTGGCGACGTGATCGGCTTCGGCCCCGGCTTTTCCGCCCAGGTGATGGAAAAGGGCGAGGAAGGCGATATCCGCCTGTGCTTCGACCGCAGCGGCGACGATCTGATGGTGGCGTTGGAAGCCCAAGGCCGCATGCCCCTGCCCCCCTATATCCGCAAAGGGGTGGCCGACAACGCCGATCTGAGCGATTACCAAACCGTTTTTGCCCAGGCCAAGGGAGCGGTGGCCGCCCCCACCGCCGGGCTGCATTTCACCCCGACCCTGCTGGATCGACTGGATGGGGCGGGAATCGGGCGGTTGACCATCACCTTGCATGTGGGGGCCGGTACGTTCCTGCCGGTCAAGGCCCAGGACACCCGCGACCATAAAATGCATTCCGAACGGGGGGTGATCACCGCCGAAGCGGCCCGGACCATCAACGATGCCCGCGCCCGCGGTGGCCGGGTAGTGGCGGTGGGCACCACCAGTTTGCGGCTGCTGGAAAGCGCGGCCACCCCCGATGGCATCATTCATCCCTTTGACGGCGCCACCGATATTTTCATTACACCGGGATATGCTTTCCGCGCCGTGGATGTGCTGATGACCAATTTCCACCTGCCCCGCTCCACCTTATTCATGCTGGTATCCGCCTTTGCCGGGCTGGATCGCATGAAGGCGGCCTATGCCCACGCCATGAAGACGGGGTATAGGTTCTATTCCTATGGCGATGCCTGCCTGCTTCACCGGAACTGACCGCACCCACATGACCACTTCTTTCGGCTTTGACCTGTTGGCCACCGACGGCGCCGCCCGGCGCGGGCGCGTGCACACCGCCCATGGGACCATGGACACCCCCGCCTTCATGCCGGTGGGCACCGCCGCCACGGTCAAGGCGATGATGCCTGAATCCGTGGCGTCCACCGGCGCCCAAACCATTTTGGGCAACACCTATCATCTGATGCTGCGCCCCGGCGCCGAACGCATCCATGCCCTGGGCGGATTGCACCAATTCATGAATTGGCCCGGCCCCATCCTGACCGATTCGGGCGGGTTCCAGGTGATGAGCCTGGCCAAGCTGCGCAAGCTGACCGAAGACGGCGTGACCTTTCAATCCCACATCGACGGGTCACGCCATCTGCTGACCCCGGAACGGTCCATGGATATCCAACGTCTTCTGGATGCGGATATCACCATGGCCTTTGACGAATGCACCCCCTTTCCCGCCACCCCCCAACAGGCCGCCGACAGCATGCATCTGTCCATGCGCTGGGCCAGACGGTCGCGGGATGCCTTTGTTCCCCGGTCCGGTTACGGCCTGTTCGGCATTGTTCAGGGCGGAATTTACGGCGATCTGCGGCACGAATCGGCGGATGCGCTGAAATCCATCGGCTTTGACGGCTATGCCGTGGGTGGTCTGGCGGTGGGCGAAGGCCAAGAGATGATGTTCAGCACCCTGGATGTCACCACCCCCCACCTGCCCGCCGACCGTCCCCGTTACCTGATGGGCGTGGGCCGCCCCGGCGATATCATCGGGGCGGTGCTGCGCGGCATCGACATGTTCGATTGCGTCATGCCCACCCGGTCGGGCCGCACCGCCCAGGCATTCACCCTGCGCGGCACGGTCAATCTGCGCAATGCCCGCCACCAGGACGACCCCCGCCCGCTGGAAGAGGGATGTTCCTGCCCGGCCTGCCGATCCTATTCGCGCGCCTATCTGCATCACCTGATCCGGGCCGAGGAAATCTTGGGCCCCATGCTGCTGACCTGGCACAATATCCAGCATTATCAAGATCTAATGGCCGGTCTGCGCCAGGCCATCGCCGATGGCCGGGTTCAGGATTTCGCCGCCCGCCGCCAAGCCCAGGAAGCCCTGGGCGACATTGACCCGGTATAGGACCCCCATGGCAAAACCCCATCGCCCGCCCGCCGACCCCCGCGCCATCGCCCTGGATTTACTGGATGCGGTCCTGACCGAACGCCGCCTGCTGGATGAGGCGCTGGACGCCCACCCCCGGCTGGGCGCTCTGGCCCCCCGCGACCGCGCCTTTGCCCGCGCCCTGGTTTCCACCACCTTGCGCCGTTTGGGTCAGATCGACGATTGCATCGCCCGCTGCCTGGAACGCGGGCTGCCATCCAAGGCCCGGCGGGCCAGTCACGTCCTGCGCCTGGGGGCGTGCCAGTTGTTGTTTCTGGCCACGCCGCCCCACGCAGCCATCGACACCGCCGTGGACATGGTCAAGGGCACGGCCCTGGCCGGTTTTGCCAAGCTGATCAATGCCGTCCTGCGTCGGCTGGACCGCGAGGGACGGGATTGGGTGACCGCCCAGGATGCCGCCGCCTTGAACACGCCCCCATGGCTGTGGACATCGTGGTGCGACGCCTATGGCCCCGATCAGGCCCGCCAGATCGCCACCGCCCATTTGACCGAAGCCCCGGTGGACATCACCTTGTCGGCCAAGGCCGGCGATCCCCAGGACTGGGCCACCCGCCTGGGCGCATCCATCCTGCCCACCGGGTCCTTGCGCCTGGCCGATGGCGGCGACATCACCCGCCTGCCCGGCTTCGATGACGGTCTGTGGTGGGTCCAGGACATGGCCGCCGCCCTGCCCGCCCGCCTGCTGGGCGATGTGGCCGGGCTGGACGTGGCCGATCTGTGTGCCGCCCCCGGCGGCAAAGCCCTGCAATTGGCCGATCGGGGCGCCCGGGTGGTGGCGGTGGACCGCTCGGCCCGTCGGCTGGGCCGATTCCGCCAAAACCTGGACCGGCTGGGTCTTGCCGCCGACATCGTCGAAGCCGATGTGGCCGCATGGCGCCCCGACCGGAAATTTTCCCGTATCCTGCTGGATGCCCCCTGCACCGCCACCGGCACCTTGCGCCGTCATCCCGACGGCATGCGGCTGAAAGGACCGGGCGACGTGGCCGCCCTGGCCGATCAGCAAATGGCGCTGTTGCGGGCATCGGTGGATTTGCTGGCCCCCGGCGGGGTGCTGGTCTATTGCGTCTGTTCCCTGGAGGCCCAGGAAGGTGCTGACCGCATCAACACCTTGCTGGCCGACGATGCCCGCCTGTCCCGCCAGCCCATCCAACCGGACGAGGTGGGGGGGCTGTCCCAGTTGATCACCCCCCAAGGCGACATGCGCACCCTGCCCTTTCACCTGCAGGATGCCGGGGGCATGGATGCCTTTTTCGCCGCCCGGCTGGTCCTGAAGGCGGGTGAATGACGCCCGTTTCAGAAAGGTCCGACCCAAGGTCGGAACTTTCCTTTCGCCCCTCGCCGGGCGCAGATTGGTTTAGCAGGGTGCGGAAAAACTCCGCTTCGCTGCTGGGCGACCGCCCAGACCCGTTTGGAGGCGCAGCCTCCAAGCCTCCAGTTTCTTTTTCTTTCAAAGAGTTAGAAATCTTGATGGTTCG
>JAYSBF010000008.1:0-92087 GCA_041915545.1 Magnetospirillum sp.
TGATACCAACGGCCAATTTCATTGACCGTTGTACAGCCCTCGCCGGGCGCGGCCATACGGCCGCTTGGCCGCCGCCGCAATGGCGGCTGGGGTTTATTTTGTCCCTCGCCGGGCGCGGCCATCCGGCCGCTTAGCCGCCGCCGCAATGGCGGCAGAACCAACGGCCGTTGGTATGACTGCAATGAAAAAGGGGGCCGAAGCCCCCTTTTCCTAATCAGACGGATCATTTCAAAGGGCGGTCGGGATCAGACCAGCTTGTCCAATTCGCGGACAATGGCTTCGCCCATCACCGTGGTCGACACCTTGGCCTTGCCCGGCCCCATGATGTCGGCGGTACGCAAGCCGCCCTTCAGCACGTTCTTGACCGCATCTTCGATCAACTGGGCATCGGCATCCAGGTTGAAGGAATAACGCAGACACATGGCGAAAGACAGGATGGTGGCCAGCGGATTGGCGATGTCCTTGCCCTGAATGTCCGGGGCCGAACCATGCACCGGCTCGTACAAAGCCTTGCGGTTGCCATTGGCGTCGGCAGCCCCCAGCGAGGCGGACGGCAGCATACCCAAGGACCCGGTCAGCATGGCGGCGCAATCGGACAGAATGTCGCCGAACATGTTTTCGGTGACCATCACGTCAAACTGCTTGGGGTTGCGCACCAATTGCATGGACGCATTGTCCACGTACAGGTGTTCCAGCTCGATATCCTGGTATTCGGTCTGCTGCAACTTGATCATTTCTTCGCGCCACAGCACGGTGCATTCCAGCACGTTGGCCTTATCGACGCTGGTCAGCTTCTTGTTGCGCTTGCGGGCCAGTTCAAAGGCGACGCGACCGATGCGCTGGATTTCGCTGGTGGTGTAGGTCAGGGTGTTCACGCCCTTGCGTTCACCATTGGGCAGGGTTTCAATGCCGCGGGGCTGGCCGAAATACATGCCGCCGGTCAGTTCGCGCACGATCATGATATCCAGGCCCTGGACCACATCGGCCTTCAGGGTCGAGGCATCGACCAAAGCGTCGAACACGGTGGCCGGACGCAGATTGGCGAACAGCCCCATTTCCTTGCGGATGCCCAACAGGCCGCGTTCCGGCTTCTTGTCGAATGGCAGATCGTCCCATTTCGGGCCGCCCACGGCGCCCAACAGCACCGCATCGGCGGCCATGGCGCTGGTCAGGGTTTCGTCGGGCAGAGGGGTGCCGTGCACATCATAAGCAGAGCCGCCGATCAGACCTTCCGAGATTTCAAAGGACAAATCCCGCTTCTTGCTCAACCAATCAATGATGCGACGGACCTGGACCATCACTTCCTGGCCGATACCATCGCCGGGCAGGATAAGCAGCTTCTTGGCGGACATATGATTTTCCTTATGCAAAGGCCCCCCCGCGCCCTGAAGCGCGGGGGGAAACAGCGTTACAGCCAGGGGGTGGATTGCTTGCGCTGGGCTTCGAAGGCGTTGATCTTGTCGTCCTTCATCATGGTCAGCCCGATATCATCCAGCCCGTTCAGCAGGCAGTGGCGGCGGAAGGCATCCACCTGGAAAGCGGTCTTGCTGCCATCGGGGGCAACAATTTCCAGCTTTTCCAGATCGACGGTAAAGGTGGCGTTGGCGCCATTTTCCGCCTGCTTCATCAGGGCATCCACCTGTGCCTGGGGCAATTTGATGGGCAGGATGCCGTTTTTGAAGCAGTTGTTGAAAAAAATGTCGGCGAAATCGGGGGCGATGACGCAACGGATGCCGAAATCGGCGATGGCCCAGGGCGCATGTTCGCGCGACGAGCCACAGCCGAAATTATTGCCGGCGATCAGCACCTTGGCCTGACGATAGGCCGGGCGGTTCAGGACGAAATCGGCGATTTCGCTGCCATCATTGCCATAGCGCATTTCGTCGAACAGGTTCTTGCCCAGACCCGTCCGCTTGATGGTCTTCAGGAACTGCTTGGGGATGATCATGTCGGTATCGACGTTGATCATGGGCAGCGGGGCGGCAACGCCGGTCAGTACGGTGAACTTTTCCATTTCAATCGTCCCCTTCGGTCAGAGCGAACGCACGTCGGTCAACTTGCCGGTGATGGCGGCGGCTGCCGCCATGGCCGGGCTGACCAGATGGGTGCGTCCACCCCGGCCCTGACGGCCTTCGAAATTGCGGTTGGACGTCGAGGCGGAACGCTGGCCGGGGGTCAATTGGTCGGCATTCATGGCCAGACACATGGAACAGCCCGGTTCGCGCCATTCGGCCCCGGCTTCGATGAAAATCTTGTCCAGACCTTCGGCTTCCGCCTGTTCCTTGACCAGACCGGAACCGGGCACGATCAGGGCTTGGACGCCGGGGGCGACCTTTTTGCCCTTCAGCACTTCGGCGGCGGCGCGGAAATCTTCGATCCGGCCATTGGTGCACGACCCGATGAACACCACGTCGATCTTGATGTCGGTGGCCTTCATGCCCGCATCCAGGCCCATATAGTCCAGCGACCGTTCCACGGCGCGGCGCTTGGCTTCGTCCTTGATGTCGGCGGGCACCGGCACGGTGCCGGTGATGGGGATCACGTCTTCAGGGCTGGTGCCCCAGGTGACTTGCGGCACCAATTGGGTGGCGTCCAATTCGATTTCCGCATCGAATTTGGCGCCCGCATCGGTGAACAGGGTCTTCCAATAGGACACGGCGGCTTCGAACTGGGCGGCCTTGGGAGCGCGCGGCTTGCCGGCGATATAGTCAAAGGTGGTCTGGTCAGGGGCGATCAGACCGGCGCGGGCACCCGCTTCGATGGTCATGTTGCAGACCGTCATGCGGCCTTCCATGGACAGGCTGGTGATGGCTTCACCGGCGAATTCCACCACATAGCCGGTGCCGCCGGCGGTGCCGATCTTGCCGATGATGGCCAGCACGATATCCTTGGCGGTCACGCCGGCAGGCGCCTTGCCCTTGACGGTGATGCGCATGTTCTTGGCCGGCTTCTGCACCAGGGTCTGGGTGGCCAGCACATGTTCCACTTCCGAGGTGCCGATGCCAAAGGCCAGCGAACCAAAGGCGCCATGGGTGGCGGTGTGGGAATCGCCGCAGACGATGGTGGTGCCCGGCAGGGTAAAGCCCTGTTCGGGGCCGACGATATGCACCACGCCCTGGCGGATGTCGTCCATGCGGTAATATTCGACGCCGAAATCCGTGGCGTTTTGTTCCAGCGTTTCCACCTGGATGCGGGATTCTTCGTTCTCGATGCCCTTGCTGCGGTCGGTGGTGGGCACGTTATGGTCGGCCACCGCCAGGGTCAGCTCGGGGTGGCGGACCTTGCGTCCGGCCATACGCAGGCCCTCGAATGCCTGCGGGCTGGTGACTTCGTGCACCATGTGGCGGTCGATGTACAGCAGGCAGGTGCCATCATCTTGGACATCCACCAGATGGGCGTCCCAGATCTTGTCGAACAGAGTACGCGGCTTGGACATGAAACCTTCCTCGAAGACGATAGGGGCGGAAACGGTCTTCCCGCCGTTGGACCGCCGTTATAACCAAACCCCGCCCCCCATGACACCTGGGGGATTCCCAGGGGATGGATGGACGGGGCCGGGCAGATGGATTTCGGGCCGCCCCCAAGGGACGGCCCGAAACAGATTATTCGCTGGCGGCTTCGGCGGCCTTGGCGGCCTTGGCGGCCTTGGCGGCGGCGTCGGCGGCGGCCTTTTCCTGGGCGGCGGCTTCGCGTTCGGCGGCAGTCACCTTGGCGGAATAGCCGGTGGTCTGCTCGGCGATACGGGCCGACTTGCCGCGGCGATCGCGCAGATAGTACAGCTTGGCCCGGCGCACATCACCACGACGCACCACTTCGATGGACGCGATGTTGGGGGAATAAAGCGGGAAAATACGTTCCACGCCTTCGCCATAGGAAATCTTGCGCACGACGAAATGGCTGTTCAGGCCGTCGTTCTTGCGGGCGATGCAGACGCCTTCATAGGCCTGGACGCGCTCGCGGTTGCCTTCGATCACCTTCACATTCACCTTGACGGTGTCGCCCGGCGAGAACGGAGGAATGGTCTTGCCTTCGACGAGCTTGGCGATCTGTTCCTGCTCGATCTCTTGAATGATATTCATCTACTTGTCCTCACTATCCTTGGCAGAGGCATACCGGAGCCATAAATCCGGTCGGCGTGTCCTGGTTATGTCCTGCGACTGGCGCAACCGCCAATCGCGTATTTTTCCGTGGTGTCCCGACAGCAACACCTCGGGAACCGCCCGGCCCTGCCATTCGGCGGGACGGGTGTAGTGGGGGTATTCCAGCAAACCCCACTCGAAACTTTCCTCGGCCAGTGATTCTTCCTTGCCGATCACACCCGGCAACAGTCGCACCACCGCATCCAGCAGCACCAGGGCGGGCAGTTCGCCCCCGGACAACACGAAATCGCCCAAGGACACTTCCACGGCCTGGTTGGCGTCCAGCACGCGCTGATCCACCCCTTCGAACCGACCGCACAGAATGCGCACGCCCGGCCCGGCTGCCAAATCCCGCGCCAACGCCTGATCCATGGGGCGTCCGCGCGGGGTCATGTAAATCAACGGTCCTGTTCCCCCGGCACCCTTGACGGCCGCGTCCAGAACATCGGGACGCATGACCATACCAGCCCCGCCGCCAAAGGGTTCGTCATCCACCGACCGGTGCTTGCCACCCGCATAATCGCGGATATTGACCGCATCCAGCCGCCAGATGCCCCCCGACAGCGCCCGCCCGGCCAAGGAATGGCCCAGCGATCCGGGAAACATCTCGGGGAAGATGGACATCACCGTGGCGTGCCACGCCTCAGCCATCATTTTCCCCTTCTTCCTCTTTGGCCTCGACCTCGTCCGGCGGATCAACCACCAGCCGCTTTCCGGCCACATCGACGATGGGAACCACCCTTTTGGTAAAGGGCACCATCATGGCCTTGCCATCGGCCCCCATGATATCCAGCACGTCACCCGCACCGAAATCGGCGACCCCGCGAACCGTGCCCAAGGGGCGGCCATCGGGGGTTTCCGCATTCAACCCCACCAGATCGGCATACAGGAACTCGTCCTCATCCGTATCGGGCAGGCGGTCGCGGGGGACATACAGCCGGGTCCCACGCAGGGCATCGGCGGCATCGCGGTCATTGACCCCGTCCAGCTTGGCGATCACCAATCCCTTGGCCTCGCCTGTCACCTTGGGGGCAAAGCGGCGCTTGCCATCCTCGCTTTCCAGCGGTCCATAGGCACCGATATGGGCCGGAACCTCGGTAAAGCTTTTCAGGCGCACCGCCCCGCGCACCCCGTGCGCGCCAACGATGGCGCCGACGCACACACGGGCGGTCATGGCCGATTACTCGGCGCTGGCCTCGGCCGCGGCGGCGGCGGCGCGTTCAGCCGCTTCCTTGGCGCGCTGCTGGGCCTTGGCCTTGGGCTGGGACTTCTTGGTCTGGTCCGGGCGGGTGGGGGCAGCCACCAGACCACGGGCGGCGAAAACGCGCACCAGACGATCGGTGGGCTGGGCGCCGACGGCCAACCACTGCTTCACCTTTTCATCATCCAGAACGATACGTTCGGCATGATCGGTCGGCAGCAGCGGGTTGTAGGTGCCGATCTTTTCGATGAAACGGCCATCGCGGGGAGAGCGGGCATCGGCGACCACGATACGATAGAACGGACGCTTCTTGGCGCCACCGCGGGACAGACGAATCTTCAGAGCCATATTTCTTTTCCTCGGATCAAAATCATCAAACACACGGTCATCAACGACTGAATTTAACGACCGAATTTCATTCCAGGGGGCAACAGGCCACCCAGGCCATGCCGCATCAGCCCCTTTTGCCCCAGCTTGCCGACCTTTTTCATCACATCGGCCATTTGCTGGTATTGCTTCAGCAGCTTGTTCACATCCTGCACCGACACACCCGACCCGGCGGCGATACGCTTTTTCCGCGACGCCTTGATCAGATCGGGGTTGCGCCGTTCGGCGGGGGTCATGGATTGGATGATGGCCTTTTGCCGACCCACCATCTTGTTGTCGATCTTGGCGTCCTTCAATTGCCCGGCCATCTTGCCCAGGCCGGGCATCATGCCCAGGATGCCTTTCAGATCGCCCATCTTTTCGACCTGCTTGAACTGGGACAGCATGTCGTTCAGGTCGAACTTGCCCTTTTCGATGCGCTTGGCAAGCTTTTCCGCCTCGTCCTGTTCAAAGGTTTCCATGGCCTTTTCGACCAGGGACACCACGTCGCCCATGCCCAGGATACGGCCGGCGATACGGTCGGGGTGGAAAACTTCCAGCGCGTCCAGCTTTTCGCCCTGGCCCAGGAACTTAATGGGACGACCGGTGACAGCGCGCATGGACAAGGCGGCGCCGCCACGGGCATCACCATCCACACGGGTCAGGACGATACCGGTGACGCCGACCTTTTCATTGAATTCGCGGGCCAGGGTAACCGCGTCCTGCCCGATCATGGCATCGGCCACCAGCAGGGTTTCCACCGGCTTGGCCACATCGCGGACCTGGGCAACCTCGGCCATCAATTCCTGGTCGATATGCAGCCGCCCGGCGGTGTCCAGGATGACCACGTCATAGCCTTCGCGCCGCCCCATGTCCAAGGCGCGCTTGGCAATGGCCACCGGCATTTCACCCATGATGATGGGCAAGGACCCCACATCGGCCTGCCGGGCCAGAATATCCAATTGTTGCTGGGCGGCGGGGCGATAAACGTCCAACGACGCCAGCAGGACCTTTTTCTTGTCCTTTTTCAGCCGGACCGCCAGCTTGCCCGACGTGGTGGTCTTGCCCGACCCTTGCAGACCCACCATCAAGATGACGGCGGGCGGCACCGCGTTCAGGTTCAGCTCGACCCCTTCGGTGCCCAGCATGGCCACCAATTCGTCATGGACGATCTTGATGACCATCTGGCCGGGGCTGATGGCCTTGATCACATCCTGGCCGATGGCCCGGTCCTTGACGCGGGTGACGAAATCCTTGACCACCGGCAGGGCGACGTCGGCCTCCAGCAAGGCGACACGCACCTCGCGCAGCGCCTCGGTGACGTCGGCTTCGGTCAGCGCACCGCGCCCGGTGAGCTTGTCGAAGACCGATGACAGCTTTTGGCTCAGGCTTTCGAACATCTGATCCAATCCCAAGTGGTTGCCCCAAACAAAAGCGCGCCAGTGCGCGTAAATTCGCGGACTGACGGGCCTCCATAGAGGCGGATTTCCCCAGCGACACTGAAGGAAGCACGCTTTTAGGCCCCAAGCCCCGGCAGAGTCAAGCTTTTCCCGCTGATCCTGGGGATCGTGACCGGTTTGAATGCAGGCTATTTCTCCGCAGTGCAAATGCGTCTATTTTGGGCATGTCATTGGTGGGGGAATTATGAAACGTGCTCTGGGCCTGATTCTTCAGGGCCTTGCCTTGGCTGCCGCCAGTCCGACCCTGGCCGCCGAGACGGTGGACCTGCGCCTGTCCGGCTTTTCCAAATGGTGGGTGGTGGGACAATGGAATCAACCGGCCTATATCCGTGCCGTGGGGGGAAGCAATGATCACGGCGATGTGAAGGGCGATAACGAAATCCACTTCCTCGGCTCGGCGGTTCTGGCCAATGGCGCCGCCGTGGGGTTCAAGGCCGAGTTGGAGGCGGGGGGCCATATGGACCAACGGACAGACACCATCGACAAATCCTTTGTCTGGGTGTCGGGACGGCTGGGCAAGCTGGAACTGGGCAGCGATTACAACGCGGCCTCATTGCTGCATGTGACCGCACCCGATGCCGCCGGATTGTGGAACGGTCCATCCATGGGGTTGATGTCGGATATGGTGATTGCCCGGCCATCGGCGGTGGCGACCATGTACAGTTCCAACGAAACCGGGCTGGACCACGACGACAACGCCGATAAGGTGCTGTACTTCACCCCGGATTTTCACGGCCTGACCCTGGGGATGTCCTATACCCCATCGGCTCTGTCCGAAGATGACCGGGGGCCGGGGCGGGCCAATCAGCTTTATGCCGTCGGGGCGCATTATCAGGGACAGGCCGGGCCGGTCGAGGTGGAAATGTCCGCCGGGGGATTGACCGGGGATCTGAGCGCCGATGGGCTGCGATCCACGGTACGGGCGTTGTCCGCCGGGCTGCAACTGGGCTGGGGCGGGGTCACCCTGGGGGGATCGGTCAGCCGCGACCGCTATCATACCCCACGTCCGGCGCTGATCGTGCCGACCAGCGACCCCAGCGGCGATGCCTGGGATGTGGGGGTGGAATACCGGCACGGGCCGGTGCGTCTGAGCCTGGCCCATTACCAATCATCGGTGCGGGACAAGGTGGCCGATCCCCGTGATGATCGTGTGATCCTGACCCAGATGTCCGGCCGCTATGATTTGGGAGCGGGCATTGCCGTGTTGGGATCGGCGGGGCACATTGCCTATCGGGACGAGGCGGGCCAGGGCGGCGCCACCGAAAATCGCGGGATCGCGGTCATGACCGGATTGGGATTATGGTTCTAGGACGTCTGATCCGCATGGTGGTGCTTGCCGCGCTGAGCGTGATTCTGCCCGAGGCAACGCAGGCCGCGGGGCTGTCATCCGCGCAACAGGCGTTTTTGCGGGATCATGGGCCGTTTTATTATTGTGTCGATCCCGATTGGGCGCCGTTCGAGGTGATCAATACCGATGGCCGCCATGAAGGGATCGCCGCCGATTTGCTGCGTCTGGTGGCTCGCCATGCGGGGGTGGACCTGCGCTTGCTGCCCACGCGGGATTGGGATGAAACCCTGGCGGCGGCCCGTGACGGACGCTGTCAGGTTCTGAGCTTTTTGAACCAATCGGCCAGCCGGGATCAGTGGTTGGTGTTCACGGACCCGATTTTCGTGGACCGCAATGTCATCATCACCCGCGAAGATCACGGGGCGGTCGACGATCTGGCAGCGGTGGCCGGGGAAACCGTGGTGCTGCCTCGCGGAACCTCCATCGAGGAACGGGTCCGCCGCGATTTTCCATTCTTGCGCCTGATCACCACGGAAAGCGAGGCCGATGCCTTTGCCATGGTGTCGGAACGCAAGGCCGATATGACCATCCGATCCATGATCGTCGCGGTCTACACCATCAAGAAAGACGGCTGGTTCAATTTGAAGGTGGCCGGACAGGTTCCCGGCTATGACAATCATCTGCGGATTGGCGTTCGCAAGGATCTGGCGCCGCTGCGGGATATCCTGAACCAGGGGGTGGATCTGCTCACCCCGGCCCAGCAGAATGAAATCGCCAACCGGCATGTGTCCATCACGGTCCATCAATCCGCATCCCCCCGCTGGACGCTGTATTGGCTTGGCGCCGTGGCCCTGGTGGTGGCCGCCGGGTTCGGCTGGGGCGGATGGATGTGGATGTCCAACCGGAAATTGCGGCGACTGTCTTCCACCGATCCGCTGACCGGGCTGGCCAACCGGGCCAGTCTGAACCAGCGGATGGCCCAGGAAATCGCCCGGTCACGCCGGACAGGCCAGCCCCTTGCCGTGATCTTGCTGGATCTGGACCATTTTAAACGGGTCAATGACTGTTTCGGCCACCAAGCCGGCGACAGCGTGCTGGTCGGTTTCGCCACTCTGGCCCGTCAGACCGTGCGCCTGGGCGATCTGGTCGGACGCTGGGGGGGCGAGGAATTCGTCGTCCTGTGCGGCAATGCCGATGGGGGAGCGGCCTGTCATCTGGCGGAACGCCTGTGTCTGGCCATGCGCACGGCGTCTTTTGTCACCGGCCGGACCCAGACCATCAGCGCCGGCGTCGCGGTGCTGGCCTGTGACGACACCATGGACACGCTTCTGGCCCGTGCTGATGCCGCTTTGTATCAGGCCAAGGAAAACGGGCGGGATCGGGTGCGGCTGGGATAGTGTCCAAGGCCGCGCTGCGAACAGGGCTTGCGGGTAAGCGGGAACAAGCCTAAGAGACATAAAGAATTCTAGCCAAGGGGGACCCCATGACTTATGGACGCAAACGGGTGCTGGTGACCGGTGGGGCCGGCTTCCTCGGCTCGCATCTGTGCGAAAGGCTGGTTGCCGCTGGCAATGACGTCCTGTGCGTGGATAATTTTTATACCGGGGCCAAGGACAATATCGCCCATCTGATGAACAGCCCGTATTTCGAGCTGATCCGCCACGATGTGACCTTCCCGCTTTATGTGGAAGTGGACGAGATTTACAATCTGGCCTGTCCGGCTTCGCCCATCCACTATCAGCGCGATCCGGTGCAGACCACCAAGACCAGCGTGCACGGCGCCATCAACATGCTGGGGCTGGCCAAGCGGGTGGGCGCCAAGATCTTCCAGGCTTCCACCTCGGAAGTGTATGGCGACCCGGAAGTGCATCCCCAGACCGAGGATTATCGCGGTTCAGTCAATCCCATCGGCCCCCGTGCCTGCTATGACGAAGGCAAGCGCTGCGCCGAAACCTTGTTCTTCGATTATTGGCGCCAGCACGGCACCGAAATCAAAGTGGCCCGCATCTTCAACACCTATGGTCCGCGCATGCATCCCGATGACGGTCGGGTGGTGTCGAATTTCATCATGCAGGCGCTTCAGGGCAAGTCCATCACCATCTATGGCGATGGCAGCCAGACCCGGTCATTCTGCTTCGTCGATGATCTGATCGAAGGTTTCCTGCGGCTGATGGCGTCGGATAAGGATGTGACCGGCCCGATCAATCTGGGCAATCCACGCGAAATGACCATCCGCGAATTGGCGGAAATGGTGATCGCCATGACCGGGTCCAAATCCGACCTGATCTTGAAGCCGCTGCCCACGGACGATCCGTTGCAGCGCCGCCCCAACATCACCAAGGCCAAGGAAATCCTGGGCTGGGAACCCAAGGTGGCGTTGGAAAACGGGCTGGAACGCACCATCGCCTATTTCAAGGGGAAAGTTGCCTGATGTCACGACCGCTTCCGCTCACATCTGGTATAATCGCTGGATAATTCTCTTAAAAGATGGTGCGTCGTTGCCAGCAGCGTGTCAGCCCGATACCATGCTGGCGCGGGATAAAGACAGCGGCGACGCAGTCGGGAGCGGATGGTGACCCAGGGCAATCACAACGGCGAAAGCGCCGTTTTGGATGATGGCGCGGATGAATTAAAGCCAGGCGGTCACGACGAGGACCGCCTGGCGTTTTTCGCCCAATGTTTGCCCGGCTTTATCTTCCAGCGACGGATGACCCCGGATGGGGGTATCCGCTATGATTCCTTCGATGGCAATGTGGCTGCGGTGCTGGGGATGCCGTCATCGGCCCTGCGCACCAATGATCAAGGCTGTTTGCAGGTGATTCATTGGGCGGATCGGGCGGCCCATCTGGCCGCTATTCGCCATTCCGCCGCCCATCTTGACATCTGCGTCGAAGAATTCCGCGCCATTACCGCCGATGGGGATGTGTGCTGGCTGAAAGGTCGGTCGGTTCCCCGGCGTCTGGCGGATGGGACCGTATTGTGGGATGGCGTACTGGTTGATGTCACCGCTGCCCACCGGGCGGAATTCCGTTTGGACATGCTGATGGGGCATGCGGTGGATTCCATTCTGGTCCTGGACGGGCTGGGGCAGGTGGATACCGCCAATAATGCGGCGGGACGGCTGTTCGGCTGGGACGAGATGGAAATGTCCGGCCATATGTTCGGCGATTTCCTGGCCGAATCCCTGGATCTTGCCGATTTGCCGGAAGATGACAGCGGATTTGCCGCCTTGCCGCGCGAATATGTGGGGCGGCGGCGGGATGGCAGCGTTTTCCCCCTGGAATTGGCTATCAGCCCGGTGCGGCTGGAAGGGCGGCGCCTTTATGTGGTGATTGGCCGCGACATCACCATCCGCAAGGCAACCGAAGCGGCACTGCGGGACAGCGAACACCGCTTGCGCGCCATAGCCGCCAACATGCCCGGCATGGTGTTCCGGCGGGTGCTGAAACCGGATGGGCGGCTGGAATATACCTATGTCAGCGGTGGGTGCCGCGATTTCCTGGGGGTTGAACCCGAGGAATTGATGGCCGATCCGCAGATTTTCATGCGGGCCATGTCCGCCGAGGAACGGCAACGCTTCCTGGCGGCCCTGGGGCGGTCAGCCCAGACCATGGAACCGTTCGAGGAAGAAACCGCCGTTCTGGGACTGGATGGTCGCCGCCGTTGGCTGCGCGGCCAGTCGCGCCCGACCTTGCGCGATGATGGCGATGTGGTCTGGGATGGCATGGTCATTGACGTGACGGACCGCAAATTGGCGGAACAGCGTCTGTCTTTCCTGGCATTCCACGATTCGCTGACCCGCCTGCCCAATCGCCCGGCCTTCCTGGAACGGTTCGCGACCCAGCGCGAGGCGGCCAGGCAGCGCGATACGCAATTGGCGGTGATTTCCATGGGGATTGACCGCTTCGGCATCATCAATGCCACCATGGGCCACCAGATCGGCGATCAGGTGATCCGTGCCGTCGCCGATATGCTTCAGGCCGCCATCGGACGCGATGACATGGTGGCGCGCGTCTCCGGTGACCGCTTCCTGGTCCTGGTCAGCGGCCTGTCCGGGCGCAAGGATTTGGTCGATGCGGCGGAACGCCTGCATGGCATTGTCCAGACATCAGTGTGGGTCGGGACCGAAGAATTCGAGATTTCGGTGTCGTCCGGCGTTTCCTGCTATCCCCGCGACGGGGACGAGGTGGAAACCTTGATCAAAAACGCCGAAGCCGCCTTGCATCGGGCCAAGGGGCAAGGCGCCGGAAGCTTGCAGATATTCACCAAGGAAATGAGCTCGCGCGCAGCCAAGACCTTGAGTCTTCAAACCAAACTGCGCCGGGCCATTGATCACGGCGAGTTCATCCCCTATTACCAGCCCCAGGTGGATTTGCGTAGCGGCCAAGTGGTAGGCATGGAAGCCCTGGTCCGCTGGAAAAGTCCCGATGGTGCCATGATCGCCCCCGGTGAATTCATCCCGATAGCGGAAGAAACCGGGCTGATAGACGGTATTTGCGATTTCATGCTGACCGAATGTGCCCGCCAGAACCGGGCGTGGCAGGATCAGGGGCTGTCGGCCATCCCGGTGGCGGTCAATGTGTCGGGCCGCCAGTTCCAATCGACAAAGCGACTGATGTCGGCTTTGGATGCCGCCTTGGACCAATCGGGCTTGCCCCCCCATTATCTGGAAATCGAACTGACCGAAAGCTCGGCCATGCGCGATGCCGACAGCGCTATCGCCGTAGTCCAGCAATTGCGGGAAAAAGGGATTTCCACCGCCATTGACGATTTCGGCACCGGATATTCATCCTTGTCGGTGCTGAAGCGTTTTCCCATTTCCAAGCTGAAGATCGACCGCAGCTTTGTCATGGACATCATCAGCGATCCCAATGACGCGGCCATTGTCGATGCCATCATCGCCATGGCCCGCGCCTTGCGCATGAAAGTGATCGCCGAAGGGGTGGAACAGCGGCAACATCTGGAATTCCTGCGTAATCTGGGCTGTGACCAGATCCAGGGGTACTATTTCTCCCGCCCCCTGCCCGCCACAGAAATGGAACGCCTGTTGCGGGAAAACCGTCTGCTGGATGCCGGGCCATTCCGCCGCCGCAAGGCATAGGCCACCTGACCGTCAATCGAATACAGGATGGTCAGGGGGCATTTCGTCCTCGCGATACATCAGGACCGCCCGCACCGCCGGTCCCCGGCTGTCATCCATGGCCAGCACCGTGACCGCCCGCCACCGCCGTCCGTTGGGAAATATCAGCCGATCCCCCACCCGGACCATATGCGACGCACGATCCACCACCGCACCATTCAGCCACACCTCTTTCGCAGCGATCGTAGACGCCGCCAGGGACCGGCTTTTGTATAATCGGGCGAACCACAGCCATTTATCGATGCGCAATGTCGTTTCCATACTGGCGAAAGTCCAGGATGTTGGGCCATATGATGGTGCACCACATTCTGGCATCGGCTTTCCGTCTTCGCCATTGGCGGAATGGGGACAGTGCAGGGGCTATAGCACGCTCCGCAATCACAATCGGCCATGTCGCAAGTGCTCAAATGCGCGAAGGCCCCTGATACCAAATCCCGGTGAGTGAAACTCATAGGGATTTGGTTAGGCCCAAGGGGCCGCGCGGCTTACGCCGCGGAAGGCAAGGGTTTCGGAGAAACCCGCCCGGCCGTCACGGGCGCCGGTGATCGGTTCCGATCACCGGGATATGGTATGACGGATACTCCACTCTTTCCGAGCAAGTCCACTCATGGCATCTCCCCGTTTATCCATGCGGGCTGTTCCTCAGACAGACAAAAAAGGCCGCTGAGTTTCCTCAGCGGCCTTTTCCGTGGATACTATCCGAAAGATCAGTGCAGCTTCTTCCAGATCTGACGCTTCAGCGCGAACATCAGCGCGGTGAAGACAGCCAGGAAGATCATGACCTTCAGGCCCAGATCCTTACGGGCATTCATCTCCGGTTCCGCCGCCCAATTCAGGAAGGTCACCACGTCATGGGCGATCTGTTCCTTGGTGGCTTTGGTGCCGTCGGCATAGGTCACCAGATCATCCATGACCTGGGGGGGCATGCTGATGGCATGGCCGGGGAAGATGTGGTTGAAGTACTTGCCGTCGGGGATGGTCACCCCTTCCGGCGGAGCATCTTCATAGCCCAGCAGCAGCGAGTAAATGTAGTTCGGGCCACCGACACGGGCCTTGGCCATCAACGACAGATCGGGGGGCAAAGCGCCGCCATTGGCGGAGGCCGCGGCCTTGTCGTTGGGGAAGGGACCGATGTACTTGTCGGACGGACGACCGGGGCGCATGTTGACCACGCCCTCGTCATTAGGAACGTCCGGCACTTCACGTTCGGCGGCCACGGCCTTGATTTCGTCGTCGGTCAGACCGACGGACGCAAGGTTGCGATAGGCCACCAGACGCAGGGTGTGGCAGTTGGAACACACATCGTGGAACACCTGATAGCCACGACGCAGGCCAGCGGGATCGTACTTGCCGAACACGCCTTCCCACGAGAAACCGGGCTTGGTCAGGGCCGCGCCCTCATTGGCCAGGGCAGCGCCGGCACCAGCCAGCATGCCGACAGCGGTCAGCGCGGACAGGATAAGCTTACGCATCACGCCTTCTCCATGGACTGGGCAGGGGCTGAAGTCGAGGCGGCACCTCCCTTGAGCACCGGAGCGGAGATGCTGGCCGGCAGGGGCTTGGGCTTTTCGAACTTGGCCAACAGCGGCAGGATCACGAGGAAGTGGGCGAAGTAATAAGCCGTCGCCACCTGGCCGATGGTGATCAGCGGCTCTTCCGCCGGCTTGCCACCCACATAGGCCAGAACCACGCAATCAATGACGAACAGCCAGAAGAACTGCCGGAACAACGGGCGGAACTTGGCGGAACGCACCTTCGAGCCATCCAGCCAGGGCAGGAAGAACAGCACGATGATGGCCGAGAACATGGCGATCACGCCCTGCAACTTGGCGGGGATGATCCACAAATCCTGGGTGAAGGCGCGCAGGATGGCGTAGAACGGCAGGAAGTACCATTCGGGCACGATGTGCGGCGGGGTCACCATGGGATTGGCGGGGATATAGTTATCCGGTTCGCCGAAGAAGTTGGGAGCCCAGAACACGAAGGCACAGTAGAACATCAGGAACACGCCGATGCCGAACAGATCCTTGATCGTGTAATAGGGGTGGAAGGGGATCGCATCCGCCGGGGTCTTGATTTCAATACCCAGGGGGTTGTTGGACTTCACGCTGTGCAGCGCCCACACATGGACCACCACCAGGCCGAAGATCACGAACGGCAGCAGGTAGTGCAGCGAGAAGAAGCGGTTCAAGGTGGGATTGTCCACCGAGAAACCACCCCACAGCAGGGTGACGATATGTTCGCCAACCACCGGGAAGGCCGAGAACAGGTTGGTGATCACGGTGGCGCCCCAGAAGGACATCTGGCCCCAGGGCAGCACATAGCCCATGAAGGCGGTGGCCATCATGGACAAGAAGATCACGATGCCGATCCACCACAAAACCTCACGCGGGGCCTTGTAGGAACCGTAGTACATGTTCCGCAGGATATGAATGTACACCAGGATGAAGAACATCGAGGCGCCGTTCATATGCAGATAGCGGATCAGCCAGCCATAATTCACGTCACGCATGATGCGTTCGACCGAATCAAAGGCCAGCGAGGTATGGGGGGTATAGCTCATCACCAGGAAGATACCGGTGAGGACCATCACCACCAGAATGAAGCCGGCCAGCGAACCGAAGTTCCACCAGTAGCTCAGATTCTTGGGGGTAGGATACTCATAGGCGCTGTGATGCAGCATGGAGAAGATGGGCAGCCGCTGATCCAGCCAGCTGATCACCTTGTTGTCTGTCTTAAAACCGCTCATGGCCGATCCTTACCCGATGCGAACGGTGGTGTCCGAGGTGAACTCGTAGGTCGGCACCGCGAGATTGAGCGGGGCGGGACCCTTGCGGATGCGGCCCGACGTATCGTAGTGCGACCCGTGGCAGGGGCAGAACCAACCGCCGAAATCCCCCCGGGGGTCTGCCGGCTTCTGGCCCAGTGGCACGCAACCCAGGTGCGTACACACGCCAATCAGGATCAGCCACTCGGGTTTCTTGACGCGGGCGGCATCCTTCTGCGGATCACGCAGTTGGGCGCCATCGTCCTTCAGGGCGGCGGCGATTTCTTCTTCAGTACGGCGCCGGACGAAAACCGGCTTGCCGCGCCAGACGACGGTAATCGCCTGACCGGGATGGATGGCGGAGATATCCACGTCGGTGGTGGACATCGCCAAAGTATCTGCAGCCGGATTCATGCTGTGCACGAACGGCCACAGGGCAAGGCCAGTTCCGGCCACGCCAACGGCGGTGGTGGCATACAGCAGGAAATCCCGCCGGGTCTGCCCGTCCGTCGACGAGGGCTGGGCATTTGGCGCCGAATCAGCCATGACTTAACCTCTTGTTGGCCAGCGGAAGCGGCCCTATTAACCACATTGGCAGTCCAGTTTCAACAACCGAGTCGGTACAGCTTCAGGCTTATCTTATTTACCGGGAGAGTAATCCCCGGATGACCAGGTTTCATGGCGGAAAACCTTGTATTCTGACTGTAATTCAAAAAACTGCCACATTCATGTCTGAACGCTGCCGCAAAAGCGTCCTGAAGCCCCTTCCCCCTGAAACAAAACAATTTTCAGGCGATAAACAGATGATCCCGTCTTCTGGCCCCGGCGGAACTGGGCTACACTTCCGCGACGAGGTCGGGAACCGTTGTGAACAGGGGACGAGACAGATCCCCGCCTAACGTCTGAACGGGGGAATCCGTCATGGATACTGCTTTGTCCGACGCTGCGTCAGTGATCCGCACCTTGGAACTGGCCGCCGCCGATATCACTCCGGCCCGGCTGTTGCCCTTGCTGGATCACGGGGCCGGATGCTCCTTGATCCTGGGCTTCGTTTCGCCCCATGTGGATTTCGCCGCAACGTCGCGCGCCATTCGCGCCGCGGTTCCATCCGGCTGTCCAGTCTTGCTGGTGTCCACTGCCGGCGAGTTGATCGGGGGCGGCCCGTCCCCCTATTGCCCGGCGGATGGGGCGTGGGACCGGGTGGTCCTGCAAAGCTTTTCCCGGGATTTGTTCGCCCAAATCAGCCTGCATGCGCTGACCCTGCCCGCCGATGACATCCGCCGGGGCGGACCGGCGTTAAGCCAGGCTCAACGGCTGGGAAAGATCTCCGAGCAATTGGCCCGGATTTCCCCGCCTTTCGCCCTGGATCACCACGACACCTTTGTCCTGACCTTTCTGGATGGTCTGTCGCGGGGGGAAAACCATCTGATGGAGGCGGTGTATCAATCGCGCCGCTTCCCCCTGGCGTTTATCGGCGGATCGGCCGGGGGTACATTTGATTTCCAGCATACCCGCATCTTCGACGGCGACACCGTGCGCGAGGATGCGGCGGTGCTGTGTTTCGTCAAGATGGCGCCGGGAAAGCGCTATGGCATCTTCAAGACCCAGAATTTCCAGCGCAGCGGCAAATCCTTTGTGGTGGCCGAAGCGGATTCCTTGCGCGGTGTGGTCAAGTCGGTGGTGGACCCTGACACGCTCCGTATCGTTCCGTTCCTGGATGCGCTGGCGGCGGCGCTGGCCTGTTCCCCAGCCGAGGTGGAAAAAAAGCTGGTGGGAAAGACCTTCGGCGTCGATGTGGAGGGCAGTCTGTTCGTGCGGTCGGTGGCGGGAATAGATCCAGCCAGCGGACAGGTGACCTTTTTCTGCGATGTGGATTTCGGCGACACCTTGCTTTTGCTGGACGCCACCGATTTTGCCGCCACCACCGCCAAGGATTTCAACCACTTCCTGGAAGGGAAATCCCGGCCATTGGGCGGCATTCTGAACGATTGTATTTTGCGCCGCCTGAACAATCAGGCCAAGCTGGGGGCGGTCAACGCCTTTGCCGGCATTCCCCTGGCCGGTTTTTCCACCTTCGGCGAATTGCTGGGCATCAACATCAATCAAACCCTGACCGCCCTGTTTTTCTTTGACGGCACCCAGCCTTTCCGTGATCCGTTGATTGATGCGTTTCCTATCCATTACGCATCGTTCAAGGGCTATTTCGAAACCCGCGCCGCCAATCGCCTGCGTATGCTCAATCAGGTGCGGACAAGCCTGCTGAATCGCATGCTGACGGCATCAGGGGACACGCTGCGGATTTTCGAGGATGTCTCGGAAGCCTTGCAGCACACCGACGATCTGGATCACAGCCTGGGCACCTTGCATCAGGGCATGGGGCGGCAGGTCGCGATCATGAGCGCCCAGCGGGAGGGGCGGGTCGCCATTGCCGGGGAACTGAACCGCCTGACCGAGGATGTGCGCGGGATCGAAGGGTTGCTGGACGCGCTGCGGCGGATCACCGAACAAACCCGCCTGCTGGCTTTGAACGCCACCATCGAGGCATCGCGGGCGGGAGAGGCCGGGCGGGGATTCAACGTGGTGGCGGGCGAGGTCAAGGCCCTGGCCGGCAATACCCGTGCCGCCCTGGACCATTCCCGCACATCGTTGGACACCTTGGCGGCATCGGCCAAGCTGCTATCGACCCGCATGGATGAAGCGGCCGAGCAATTGGAAACCGCCACCACGGAAACCAAGGCCATGGTCGATCACATCGCCCATGCTTTGGCCGACGCCCAGGCCGCCCATGCGGCCCTGTCCGGTCGGGCGGGGGAATTGGGCGCGCATCGTGATACAATGCAGTCGCTGATCGAGCAGGCGGATCAATTCTCGCGATTGGACAGATGACGTTATCTTCCCAGGCTCCTCGCCTTGCCTTATACCAGCCGGACATCCCCCAGAATGCCGGTTCGCTGCTGCGCCTGTCGGCCTGCCTGGACTTCCCCGTCGAGGTGATCGAGCCGTGCGGCTTTCTGTGGGATGAAAAACGGATGCGCAGGGCCGGAATGGATTATCTGGATCTAGCCCGCTGCACCCGTCATTCCTCGTGGGAGGCATTCTGCCAATCACCCGCGCGGGCGGCGGGGCGGCTGGTGCTGATGACGACCAAGGCCAGCACCAGGATGGATCAGTTTCATTTCCTGCCCGGAGATATCATCCTGATGGGGCGGGAAAGTTCCGGCGTTCCCGACGAGGTGGCCGCGTTTTGTGATCAACGATTGCGGATTCCCCTGCGGGGGGGAACCCGTTCCATCAATGTGGCCATGGCTGCCGCCATGGCCATGAGCGAGGCCATCCGGCAATTGGGGTGCTTCCCCGCCGATGAAAGCGGCGTCGGCGAAACTGGTCTGGCTGAAGAGAATGGGGATGGATGAATGCCTGATAATGCGCTGAACCGCATTTATGCGGCGGAAAAAGCCCAAGCCTATGACCATCGCATGCGCGATGCCATTCCGGGATATGAAGCCTTGCACCAACTGGCTTGCGTCGCCATGGCCGAGGCAACCGGCGGCCATGGCCGCATTCTGGTGGTGGGGGCCGGAACCGGGGCGGAATGCCTGGCCTTGGCCAAATCCTGTCCCGGCCTCTCGGTCACCGGGGTCGATCCATCCGCCGACATGGTGGCGGTCGCTGCCCGCAAGATCGAAGCGGCAGGATTGGGAGGACAAGTTAGCCTGCATCCCTGTCCCCTCGGGGATTTGCCCGAACAAGAACCATTCGATGGCGCCAGCCTGTTGCTGGTGCTGCACTTCCTGGCTGATGATGGCGCCAAGCTGGATTTGCTGGAACAAACCGCCCGGCGGCTGAAACCCGGCGCTCCCCTGGTGCTGGCGGATTTGTTTGGTCCGCCCTGGACAGATCCGTGGCAAGGACGGCTGCGAACCATGTGGCGGCATTTGCAATTGGCGGCGGGCATCCCGGCATCCGACGCCGATCGTGGGTTTGCCCATGTAGACCGCGACATCCACCCCATCACCGATTTCCGTCTGGCCGCGCTGTTGGCCCAGGCCGGGTTCACCCCACCCCAACCCTTTTTCCGGGCGCTCTGCTTCGGGGCGTGGATTTGCCAGCGCGGATGATCACGGGCAACGGGACGGGTGGATGATGGAAGGTTTTGGACGTATCCGGCTGACCGCCGTCAAGATTGCGGGCCTTTATGCCCTCCTGGGCTTTGTCTGGTTATTGGGACTGGACAGGCTGATGGATGCGCTGGGCTGGCGCCATGTGGAAGAGTTGGCGGATCTTTTGTTCATGCTGCTGACGGGCGGTTTGTTCTATTGGATGATTTGTCGTTTTTTGCGCCGCCACGACAAAATTCAGCAGGATCTTGCCCGCGAACATGCCTTGGCCGAACAAACCCGGCTGATGCAAAAACATAACCGCACACTTCAGGACATTAATCGTCGCCTGTCGGGGTCCAATGCCGAATTGGAACAATTCGCCTATGTGGCATCGCATGATCTGCGTGAACCGCTACGGCAGATGCAGGCCTATGCAACGCTGTTGTCCCAGAATTATGCCCAGTCGCTTGATGCAGATGGCCAGGAATTTCTGCATTATCTGGCCGATGGCGCCAAGCGGATGGATCGGCTGATCGTCGATCTGTTGGAATATTGCCGGGCTGGGAACGGCTGCGATCCGTCGGAAACGGTGGATTTAGGGCAAAGCCTGGCCCAGGCGGCGGATAATTTGGAAATCGCCATCGAAGAAAGTGGCGCAGTGGTGACCATCCCCCCCAATTGTCCGACGTTGATCGGGGATCAGGGGCTGATGGTGCGCCTGTTTCAGAATTTGATTGGGAACGCCATCAAATACCGCTCGCCCGAACGGCCGCCGGTAATCTCGATCACAGTGGAAAAGACGGATTCTCAGTGCTACATCGCTATCCGCGATAATGGCATCGGCATAGATCCGGTCCATTTCCAGCGGATCTTCCGTATTTTTCAACGCCTGCATGGCCGGGGCGAATATGACGGAACCGGGATTGGTCTGGCTATCTGCAAAAAGATCGCCGAACGGCTGGGTGGGCGGATCGAGGTGGATTCCCTTCCCGGCCAAGGCAGTGTCTTTACCGTGATCTTGCCGACGGAATAGAGCGCATTTCGACCGCATCGGGTCGGAAATACGCGACCAAGCCCGCGCGGCGTCTGAGACGGTATCATACCAAATCCCGGTGAGTGAAACTCATCGGGATTTGGTTAGGCCCAAGGGGCCGCGCGGCTTACGCCGCGGAAGGCAAGGGTTTCGGAGAAACCCGCCCGGCCGTCACGGGCGCCGGTGATCGGTTCCGATCACCGGGGTATGGGATAAGAGCTGATTTCGATTGGTCGAAATCAGCTCTAGACGGCGTGCGTCAGATTTAACAGGGTGGGGAAAAATCCTCTTTCGGGGGCATTTGCCCCCGATCCCCAATCGGGAGGCACAGCCTTCCCGAACCCTCAAGATTTCTAACTTTTTGAAAGAAAAAGAAACTGGCGGCTTGGAGACTGCGCCTCCAAACGGGTCTGGGCGGTCGCCCAGCCGACGAAGCAGAGTCGTTCCGCAGCCTGTGCTAACGCAAAACGCCCCGCCTGTCTGGGACAGGCGGGGCGCTGCATACTCAACCGGATTACGCGGCTTATTCTTCGTCCGCGTCATCCGACTTTTCAGCGGTCGGGCCGGAATCGGTGCCCTTGGCAGCCGGGTCGCGATCCACCAATTCGATGATGGCCAGCGGGGCGGCATCACCGTAACGGAAGCCAGCCTTCAGCACGCGGGTATAGCCGCCATTGCGGGTCTTATAGCGCTCGGCGATCACCGAGAACAGCTTGGCGACCACGGCATCATCACGCAGGATGGCATAGGCACGACGACGGTCATGCAGGGTGCCCGACTTACCCAAAGTGATGATCTTTTCGGCGATGGGGCGCAGATCCTTGGCCTTCGGCAAGGTGGTCTTGATCTGCTCGTGCTTCAGCAGCGCCACAACCATGTTCGCGAACATGGCCTTACGGTGGGAACTGGTCCGATTCAGCTTACGGCCGGACAATCCATGACGCATGGCTCACTCCTTTGGGCTTGGTCTCGACGGGCGAGAACCGATGGTGATCCCAGCCGCCATCCAAGATAGGAGAACGGCAAGGTCGGGCCGGCATGGCCCTTTGAAAAAAAGACGCGGCCATGGTCAAACCATGGCCGCGCCCATAGGGAAACCCTTAATAGGGTTCTTCCAGCTTCTTGGCCAGTTCTTCGATGTTTTCCGGCGGCCAATTGGGGATTTCCATCCCCAGATGCAGCCCCATCTGCGACAGCACTTCCTTGATTTCGTTCAAGGACTTGCGGCCGAAATTGGGGGTACGCAGCATCTCGGCTTCGGTCTTTTGCACCAAATCGCCAATGTAGATGATGTTGTCGTTCTTCAGGCAGTTGGCCGAACGGACCGACAGTTCCAGTTCGTCCACCTTGCGCAGCAGGTTCTTGTTGAAGGGCAGTTCGTCCTTCTTTTCTTCTTCGACAACCTGGGTCGGTTCTTCGAAGTTGATGAACAGCTGCAATTGGTCCTGAAGGATGCGGGCGGCCAGGGCCACCGCGTCATCGGGGGACACCGCGCCGTTGGTTTCCACCACCATGGACAGCTTGTCATAGTCGGTGACCTGGCCAACGCGGGTGTTTTCCACCCGATAGGCGACCTTTTTCACCGGCGAGAAAATAGCGTCGATGGGGATCAGACCGATCGGCGAATCCTCGGGGCGGTTCTGCGACGCGGGCACGTAACCCTTGCCGGTTTCCACCGTGAACTCGATATTCAGCTTGGCGCCTTCATCCAGGGTGCACAGCACCAGATCGGGGTCCATGATTTCGATGTCATGGCCAACTTCGATCATACCGGCGCGCACTTCGCCCGGGGTGGTGGCACGCAGATGCATGCGCTTGGGGCCTTCGCCATGCATGCGCAGGCCCAAATTCTTGACGTTCAGAATGATGTCGGTGACATCTTCACGCACGCCGGGAATGGACGAAAATTCGTGCAGCACGCCTTCGATCTGGATGGCCGTCACCGCGGCCCCCTGAAGCGAGGACAGCAGAACACGGCGCAGCGAATTGCCCAAGGTCATGCCAAACCCGCGTTCCAGCGGCTCGGCGACCACGGTGGCGACACGCTGGGCATCGGCACCCGCTTCGATCTGAAGCTTCGAGGGCTTGATGAGTTCCTGCCAGTTCTTTTGAATCACGTGCGTGACCTCATGCTAGGAACGAAACATGGTCCGCCAACGGATTGACCGCCGCCTTCCAAAGGGAAGAAGCGGCGGCAATCCGTTCTTGGCGAACCGATCCGATTAGACGCGGCGACGCTTGCGCGGACGGCAACCGTTGTGCGGAATCGGGGTGACGTCGCGGATCGAGCTGATGGCGAAACCCACAGCCTGCAAGGCACGCAGGGCGCTTTCACGACCGGCGCCGGGGCCCTTCACCTCGACTTCCAAGGTGCGCATGCCATGTTCCATCGCCTTGCGACCGGCATCTTCAGCGGCAACCTGAGCGGCATAGGGGGTGGACTTACGCGACCCCTTGAAGCCCTGCATGCCCGAAGACGACCAGGAGATGGTGTTCCCCTGCGCATCGGTGATGGTGATCATGGTGTTGTTGAACGTGGCGTTCACATGAGCCACGCCCGAGGTGATGTTCTTGCGTTCGCGACGACGGGGGCGCGCGGCAGCGGCAGGTTTAGCCATGGGAGGTGATCCTTACTTCGTCGCTTTCTTCTTACCAGCGATCGGCTTGGCCGGACCCTTGCGGGTACGGGCATTGGTATGGGTGCGTTGGCCACGGACCGGCAGGCCGCGACGGTGACGCAGGCCGCGATAGCAGCCCAAATCCATCAGCCGCTTGATGTTCATGGCCACCTGACGACGCAGGTCACCTTCCACGTGGTAATCGTGGTCGATCAGTTCGCGGATCTTCAGGACTTCGTCATCGGTCAGCTGATTGACCCGACGTTCGTCAGGAATACCCAGCTTGCCGCAGATTTCGGCGGCTTTGAAACGACCGATGCCGTGAATATAAGTCAGCGCGATCAACACGCGCTTATTGGTCGGGATATTGACGCCAGCGATACGGGCCAAAGCTGGTTACTCCTTCACAATGTCAACGGAGATGTACGGCCAAAGGCCCATCCCCCGCGGCACTACCGGCATGGGACCACCCCAGAGGCCGAACGATGAAACAACACCCCAGACCGGACTGGTCCGGGACAGATCAACCCCACCCAAGCATTAACCTGAACGGGGAAACCGAAGGTGCGGGATTATAAGAAGAATCGGACCAGAGTCAATCAGGACTCTGGCCGACTCCCACGAAAGAATCCCACAACCACGCGATCCTCAGCCTTTCGGCAGGGAATCGCCCAAAATACCTTCCAACGCCCGGGTTACATCGGCGATGTCCTGGGTTCCGTCCACCAATTTGTAATTCCCCTTTTTTTCATAATAGGGGATCAACGGCGCGGTCTGATCGTGATAGGCGCTCAGACGCTTGGTCACGGTTTCAGCGTTGTCGTCGGCGCGGCGGGAGAATTCGGTTCCACCGCAGCTATCGCAGACACCGTCAGCCTTGGGACGCTGGAACTTGTCATGATACCCGGCGCCGCATTTGGCGCAGGTGAAGCGGCCGGTGATGCGCTCGATGATCGGGGCATCGGGAACGCGGATTTCGATGGCGAAATCCAGCTTCTTTCCCTTCTTGCCCATCATCGCGTCCAGCGCTTCGGCTTGGGCCACCGTACGGGGAAAGCCGTCGAAGATCACGCCATTGGCCGTGTCGGGCTGGTCCAGGCGATCATCGATAATGGCGATGACGATTTCATCGGACACCAATTGCCCGGCATCCATCACGGCCTTAGCCTTTTTACCGACATCCGACCCCGAGGCAACGGCGGCGCGCAGCATGTCGCCCGTGGACAATTGGATCAAACCATATTTGTCCATCAAGCGCTTGGCCTGGGTGCCCTTGCCGCCGCCTGGCGGTCCCAACAAAACCAAATTCATGGCGATGCTCCCCTTATTGATTGCTGTGAACCCAAACGGCGTCAGCCGCGCCGCTTGCTCAACCGGGACTTCTTGATGAGTCCCTCATATTGGTGGGCCAGAAGATGGGACTGAACCTGGGCCACCGTATCCATGGTGACGGTCACCACGATCAACAGGCTGGTGCCGCCGAAATAGAACGGCACCGACCATTTGGCGATCAGCAATTCAGGCAACACCGACAATCCCACCAGATAAGCCGCGCCCAGTACAGTCAACCGGGTCAGCACGAAATCCAGATGGTTGGCAGTGTGGATGCCAGGACGGATGCCGGGAATAAACCCGCCATGCTTTTTCAGATTGTCGGCGGTTTCAGTCGGATTGAACACGACCGCCGTATAGAAGAAGGCGAAGAAGATGATCAGGGCGGCATAAAGGCCCAGATACAGGGGTTGCCCGCGTCCCATCAGCGCGTTGAACGTGGTCAGCCATTCCGGTCCGCCAGCGGCGGAGAATTGGGCGACGGTCACCGGCATCAGCAGGATCGAGCTGGCGAAAATGGGAGGGATAACCCCCGAGGTATTCACCTTCAACGGCAGGTGCGACGATTCGCCCCCGAACATCTTGTTGCCGACCTGGCGCTTCGGATATTGCACGATGATCCGACGCTGGGCGCGTTCCATGAACACGATGAAGGCAACCACGGCCACCGACAGCACCAACAAGGCGATGATCAGCAGGACCGGCAGGGCGCCCGTGCGGCCCAGTTCCAAGGTGGCGGCCAGAGCGTGGGGCAATTGCGCCACGATACCGGCGAAAATGATCAGCGACGTCCCCTGCCCGATGCCGCGGGCGGTGATCTGCTCACCCAGCCACATCAGGAACAAGGTGCCGCCGGTCAACGTGACCACGGTGGTAAAGCGGAACAGATAGACGTTTTCAATCATCACCGCCGGACCGGCGCTGCCGCTCAGCCCTTCCAACCCCATGGCGATGCCATAAGCCTGGAAGATGGCGATCACCACGGTCAGATAGCGGGTGTATTGATTGATCTTCTTCCGTCCGGCCTCGCCTTCCTTTTTGATGGATTCAAGCGACGGCACCACGGTGGTCATCAATTGCAGAATAATTGACGCCGAGATGTAGGGCATGATGTTCAGCGCGAAAATAGTCATGCGCTGAAGGGCACCACCGGCCAGCATGTCGAACATGCCCAGGATGCCACCACCGGAATGGCGGAACAGGTCACCCATGGCGTGGGGATCAACCCCCGGAATCGGAATCCAGGTGCCCAGGCGGTAAACCACCAAGGCGGCAATGGTGAACCAGATCCTTTTTTTCAGGTCGGTCGCCTTCGCCAACACGCCAAAATTCAGGTTCGCGGCAAGCTGCTCGGCAGCGGAGGCCATGCCCATCTCCAGACAGTGAAATCAGCAAACAACCATCATCCCGGATCAGGTCGTCACCCAAGGGGATGGATGGGCACATATGATTAAAACAATGCTTTTAAAGCAATTGCGGCGCGGCGCCAACCCATGACCTTCGCCATGGATCGGACACCGCGCACGCGAAAGGACTGGCGGATCAAGCCTCGGTGACAACACCGGTCTGCTTGATCGAACCGCCGACCTTTTCCACCGCTTCCACGGCGGTCTTGGTCGCCCCGACCACTTCGATGGTGATCTTGGAGGTCAGTTCGCCTTCGCCCAGCAGACGCACACCATCACGGGCATGAGTCACCAGACCGGCGGCCTGCAAAGCGGCCAGGTCGATGGTCTTTCCGGCATCCAGCTTGCCCGCGTCGATAGCGGCTTGCAGGCGGCCCAGATTGATCACCACATACTCTTCGGCGAAGGGACGGTTGAAGCCGCGCTTGGGCAGACGCCGATAAATGGGCATCTGACCGCCTTCGAACCCGTGCAGGGCCACACCGGTACGGGAACCCTGACCCTTGACACCACGGCCAGAGGTCTTGCCCTTGCCGGAGCCGATACCGCGACCGACACGCTTGGACTTGTAGCGCGCGCCGTCATTGTCGCGAAGATCGTTGAGCTTGCTCATTTCTTCATCTTCCTCGTTGCCGGCCCCGCCGGTCAGGGCGGGGCCGGTCGGAGTCTTAGTCCTCGACCCGCACCAGGTGCTGGACCTTGGCGATCATACCGCGCACGGCCGGAGTGTCTTCCAGTTCCTTGGTGCGGTTGATCTTGTTCAGGCCCAGACCGATCAGGGTCGCGCGCTGGTCGGCGGGGCGGCCGATGGGGCTACCCACCTGGGTCACCTTGACCGTCTTTTTGGCGGACATTCGGTTCTCCCTTAGGCGGCGGTAGCCGCGGCGGCAGCGCCGTCACGACGACCGATGATTTCACCGACCTTCTTCCCACGCTTGGCAGCGATGGAGCGCGGGGAAGCCAAGCTTTCCAGCGCGGCGAAAGTCGCCTTGATCATGTTATGCGGGTTCGAGGTGCCCAGGCACTTGGCGACAACGTCGGCCACGCCCATGGTTTCGAACACCGCACGCATCGGACCACCGGCGATGATACCGGTACCGGGCGGGGCAGCGCGCAACACGACGCGACCGGCACCGAAATGGCCGTTGACGTCATGATGCAGGGTGCGGCCTTCGCGCAGCGGAACCTTGATCAGGTTACGCTTGGCCTGTTCGGTCGCCTTGCGGATCGCTTCGGGGACTTCACGGGCCTTGCCCGAACCGTAGCCGACGCGGCCCTTGGCGTCACCAACCACCACCAGAGCGGCAAAGGCGAACCGACGGCCACCCTTCACCACCTTGGCGACACGGTTGATGTGCACCAGCTTATCGACAAATTCGGATTCTTCGCGTTCCGGGCGCGGACCTTCGCTGTTGCGACCCCGGGACCGGCCTTCGCGTTCCCCCCCTTCGCCGCGGCCACGGCCGCGGCGGTCGGAGTTGTCACGCTCGGGATTGGGAGTACGTGCCATCTTCTCGTTCCCTTAGAAAGACAGGCCGCCTTCGCGGGCCGCTTCGGCCAGGGCCTTGACCCGGCCGTGATAGATATAGCCACCACGGTCGAACACCACCTCGGTGATGCCAGCCGCCTTGGCCCGCTCGGCGATCAGCTTGCCGACCGCGGCAGCAGCCGCGGTATCGGCACCGGTCTTCAGGCTGCCCTTCAGATCTTTTTCCATCGTGGAAGCCGACGCGATGGTCGCTCCCTTGGCGTCGTCGATCACTTGGACATAAATGTGCTTGCCCGACCGGAAGACAGAGAGACGCGGACGGCCCCACGACTTCTTCGCGATGCTTGCACGGTTGCGCCGCTTCCGGCGATCGAACAATTCTTTCGGCGTCATCATGGCGATGCCCCTTACTTCTTCTTGCCTTCCTTGCGGAGGATCGTTTCGGTGTCGTACTTGATCCCCTTACCCTTATAGGGTTCGGGACCACGGAACGCCCGGATCTCCGCAGCGATCTGACCCACCTGCCGCTTGTCACGGCCGGAGATGGAAATCGAGGTGGGCTTGTCGCACTTCATGGTCACATCCGCGGGGATGGGATAATCCACGTCGTGGGAATAGCCGAGCTGGAGCTTGAGCACCTTGCCCTCGACAGCGGCGCGGTAACCGACGCCGTTGATTTCGAGGTTGATGGTGAAGCCTTCGTTGACGCCCTTGACCACGTTGTTGATGAGGGCACGAGTCGTGCCCCACATCATACGAGCGGTCTTGGTTTCCGATTTGGGCTTAACCCAAACCTTGTCGCCTTCGATGGTGGTTTCCACCTCGGTGGACAAGGGCATGCGGGATTCACCCAGCTTGCCCTTGGCGATGAATTCAGCGCCGACGATCTGGACGGTAACTCCAGACGGCACCGGCACGGGATATTTGCCGACTCGCGACATCTGTCAGTCCCTCCTTAGAACACCTGGCAGAGAACCTCGCCGCCCACATTCTGGCTGCGGGCTTCAGCATCGCTCATCACGCCACGCGGGGTGGACAGGATGGAGATGCCCAGACCGTTAGCCACGCGGGGCAGGTCGGCAATCTTGGAATAGACGCGGCGACCGGGCTTGGACACACGGGAGATCTCGGTGATCACCGGCTTGTCCTCGTGATACTTCAGCTCGATGGTCAGTTCAGAGACGCCGGGGCGCACATCTGCCGTCGAAAAGCCACGGATGTAGCCTTCGCGCTTCAACACTTCCAGAACATTGACGCGCAGCGACGAGGCCGGCGACACAACGGAAGACTTGCGGGCGCGTTGGCCGTTGCGGATGCGGGCGAGCAGGTCGCCGAGCGGATCGGTCATAGCCATGGGTTATGCCTCCTTACCAGCTCGACTTAACCATACCGGGGATCTGTCCCAGATTGCCCAACTCGCGCAGCTTGTTACGGCAAATCTTGAACTTCCGGTAGTTACCACGGGGACGGCCGGTCAGCTCGCAACGGAGACGGACGCGGACCTTCGACGAATTGCGCGGCACTTCGGCCAATTTCAGCGCGGCTTCGAACCGTTCCTCGGGGGACAGGTCACGATCGCCGGCGACGGCCTTCAGGCGGGCGCGCTTGGCGGCGAATTGCTGGGCCATGCGCTCGCGCTTCTTGTTTCGCTCGACTGAGCTGATCTTCGACATTGCTAAAAACTCCAGTTCAGCCAGCGAACGGCATGTCGAAGCCCTTGAGAAGCGCCTTGGCTTCCGCGTCGGTCTTCGCCGTCGTGACGAAAATGATGTCCATGCCCCGGATGGAATCAACCTTATCGTAGTTGATTTCCGGGAACACAAGCTGCTCCTTCATGCCGAGGGCGTAGTTGCCACGGCCGTCGAAGCTCTTGCCGGGAACGCCGCGGAAGTCGCGGACGCGCGGCAGCGCAATGTTGACCAGTCGGTCGAGGAATTCGTACATGCGATCAGCACGCAAGGTGACCTTGACGCCGACAACCTGGCCTTCGCGCAGCTTGAACTGAGCGATGGACTTCTTGGCCCGGGTCACCACCGGCTTTTGGCCGGCGATCAGGGTCATTTCGGCCACGGCGGCTTCGATCTTCTTCGCGTCCTGGGCGGCTTCACCGACGCCCATGTTGATCACGATCTTTTCCAGCTTCGGCACCTGCATCGGATTTTGATATCCGAATTCCTGCAAAAGTGCAGGCCGCACCTTGGTGTCATAATGGGTACGCAAACGCGCGGTCATCTGTTGGCTCCCCCTTAGCGGTCGATGGCTTCGCCGGACCGCTTGGCAATGCGGACCTTCTTGCCATCGTCAAGGATCTTCACGCCGATACGGGTCGGCTTGCCGTCCTTGGGATCGACATGGGCGACGTTGGAGACATGAAGCGGCGCCTCAACCTCGACAATGCCACCGGCATTGGCGGGGGTCGGACGCTGATGCTTCTTCACCTTGTTCACGCCCTGGACAACCACCCGCTCTTCCTGCGGATAGGCGGCGATGACCTCGCCCTGCTTGCCCTTATCCTTACCGGCGATCACGATAACGCGATCGCCCTTCTTCACGTTCAGTCCGGCCATCAGAGCACCTCCGGAGCCAGCGAGATGATCTTCATGAACTTCTTCGCGCGAAGTTCACGGGTGACCGGGCCAAAAATACGGGTGCCGATGGGTTCGCCCTGCTTGTTAATCAGCACGGCGGCATTGGTATCGAAGCGAATCGCGGTACCGTCGGGACGCCGGATTTCCTTGGCGGTGCGAACGATGACGGCGCGATGCACGTCACCCTTCTTCACCTTGCCACGGGGAATGGCTTCCTTGATGGAGACGACGATAATGTCGCCCACATTGGCGATGGTACGGTGCGAACCGCCAAGAACCTTGATGCACTGCACCCGGCGGGCACCCGAATTATCGGCGACGTCCAGGTTGGTTTGCATCTGGATCATGTCGAGTTTCCTTTAGTCTGTCCGGGGATGATCACATCGGGCAGGGCATCAGCCCTGCTCGATGATCACTTCCCAGGTCTTGGTCTTCGAGATCGGACGGCACTCGCGGATGCGCACGGTGTCGCCGGCCTTGAAAGTGTTGTTCTCGTCGTGCGCGTGATACTTCTTCGAACGACGAATGAACTTCTTGTAGATGGGGTGCATGACGCGCCGTTCGACGGACACCACAACGGTCTTGTCCATCTTGTCGCTGGTCACCACGCCCTGAAGGATGCGCTTAGGCATTCAGCTCTCTCCTTACGACGCCTGGGACGCGCGGGCGCGTTCGCCCAGAATGGTCTTGATCGCCGCGAGTTCGCGACGGACCGTCTGGACCCGGGCAGTGTTTTCCAACTGGCCCGAGGCCTTCTGGAAACGCAGGTTGAACTGCTCCTTCTTCAGCTCGACCACCCGATCCTTCAACTGATCGTCGGTCTTGCCGCGAAGTTCGCTTACCTTGGTCGCCATTGCCCGGTTACTCCCCGATGCGAACGATGAACTTGGTCTTGATCGGCAGCTTCGCAGCCGCCAATTCAAAACCACGACGGGCCAGATCTTCCGGCACGCCGTCCACTTCGAACAGCACGCGACCGGGCTTAATCTTGGCCACCCAATATTCGGGCGTACCCTTACCGGAACCCATGCGGACTTCGGCGGGCTTGCTCGACACCGGCACGTCGGGGAACACTCGGATCCACACCCGGCCCTGACGCTTCAGGTGACGGGTCAGCGCGCGGCGGGCGGCTTCGATCTGACGGGCGGTGATACGTTCCGGCTCCAGGGCCTTAAGGCCGAAGGCGCCGAAGTTCAGCAAAGTGCCGCCCTTGGCATCGCCATGGATGCGGCCCTTATGCTGCTTACGGAATTTAGTGCGCTTGGGCGAAAGCATCTCTCTACCCTCTCAATCAGCGGCTGGCCGGAGCGGTTTCGCCGGCGGCGCGCTTGTCCTGAGCCATGGGATCATGGGCCAGGATCTCACCCTTGAACACCCACACCTTGATACCGCAGGTACCATAGGTGGTCTTGGCAGTGCCAACACCGTAATCGATGTCAGCGCGCAGGGTGTGCAACGGCACGCGGCCTTCGCGGTACCATTCCATGCGGGCGATTTCCGCACCGCCCAGACGACCGGAACAATTGATACGGATGCCCTGGGCACCCAGACGCATGGCCGACTGCACCGCACGCTTCATGGCGCGGCGGAAGGACACGCGACGTTCCAACTGCTGGGCGATGGACTCGGCCACCAGCTGAGCATCCAGTTCCGGCTTGCGGATTTCGATGATGTTCAGGTGGACTTCGCCACCGGTCATCTTCGACAGATCCTTGCGCAGCACTTCGATATCCGCGCCCTTCTTGCCGATCACCACGCCCGGACGGGCGGTATGAATGGTGATGCGGGCCTTCTTGGCGGGACGTTCGATGATCACCTTCGCAACACCGGCCTGGGCCAGCTTCTTGTAAAGGTAATCACGCAGCTTCAGATCCTCGTGCAGCAGCTTGGCGTATTCTTCGTCGGCGAACCAACGGGAATCCCAAGTGCGGTTAATCCCGAGGCGAAGCCCGATCGGATTGACTTTCTGACCCATCTGCTTACTCCCCGGTCGCTTCTTCGCGCTCGCGCACGATCACGGTCAGGTTGGAAAACGGCTTTTCGATGCGACCCACCCGGCCACGGGCACGGGCGCGCCAGCGCTTCATCACCATGGCCTTGCCCACATAGGCTTCGGCCACATACAGCCGGTCAACGTCCAGCTGATGGTTGTTTTCGGCGTTGGCGATGGCCGATTCCAGAACCTTCTTGACGATCACCGCAGTGCGGCGCTTCGAAAAGGTCAGGGTGTGCAGGGCGGTCCCGGCCGCAAGGCCACGGATAGACGCCGCCACCAGATTGAGCTTGCGCGGGCTGGTGCGGATCGAGGCCGAAAAGGCTTTGGCTTCGATGTCGCTGAGGACGCGCTCGGCAGGCTTCTTGCCCATGGCTTACTTCCTCTTCGCTTTCTTGTCGACGCCGTGGCCGTAATAGGTCCGGGTCGGCGAGAATTCGCCGAACTTGTGGCCGACCATGTTCTCGGTCACCAGGACCGGGATGTACTTCTGGCCGTTATAGACGCCAAAAGTCAGGCCGACGAAATTCGGCAGAATGGTGGAACGGCGCGACCAAATCTTGATCACTTCGTTGCGGCCGCTGGCGCGCGACTTTTCCGCCTTCTTCAGCAGATACCCGTCGACAAACGGACCTTTCCAAACGGAACGAGCCATTCTCGTCCCTCCTTACTTGTTCAGTTGACGACGGCGCATGATCAGGCCGTCAGTCTTCTTGTTGGAACGAGTCTTCTTGCCCTTGGTCGGCTTGCCCCACGGGGTAACCGGATGACGGCCACCGGAGGTCCGGCCCTCACCACCACCATGCGGGTGGTCGATGGGGTTCATGGCGACACCACGGACATGCGGACGGAAGCCCAGCCAGCGGGTACGACCCGCCTTGCCCAGCGAGATGTTCTGCTGGTCGGGGTTGGACACGGCACCAATGGTAGCCATGCATTCGCCGCGAACCATACGCAGTTCACCGGAAGACAGACGGATTTGGGCGTAGCCCTGGTCCTTACCCACCAATTGCACATAAGTGCCGGCGGAACGGGCCAACTGGCCACCCTTGCCTTGCTTCAGCTCCACATTGTGGACAACGGTGCCCACCGGGATGTTCTTCAGCGGCAGGGCATTGCCCGGCTTGATGTCGACCTTGTCGCCCGACACAACCTGATCGCCCACGGCCAAACGCTGCGGAGCCAGGATATAACGCTTTTCACCGTCGCTGTAGGACAGCAAGGCGATGAAAGCGGTGCGGTTGGGATCGTATTCCAGCCGTTCAACGGTCGCCACCACATCGGCCTTATCGCGCTTGAAGTCGATCAGGCGATAGCGGCGCTTGTGCCCGCCGCCACGAAAGCGGACGGTGATGCGGCCCAGATTGTTGCGGCCACCCTTCTTGCGCAGACCTTCGGTCAGGCTGGCTTCGGGCTTGCCCTTCCACAGCTCGGACCGATCAACGGTGACGAGCTGGCGCTGGCCCGGAGTTGTGGGCTTATAGGATTTCAGTGCCATAACGTCAGACTCCCGTCGTCACGTCGATGGTGTTGCCTTCGGCCAGGGTCACAACCGCCTTCTTCACGTCGGACCGTTGACCGGGACGGCCACGGAAACGCTTCAGCTTACCCTTGGTGATCAGGGTATTGACGGCAGTCACCTTAACGCCGAACACGCCTTCCACCGCCGCCTTGATTTCCGGCTTGGTGGCCGACAGCGGCACGCGGAACGTGACCTGATTGAATTCGGAGCCCATGGTCGCCTTTTCGGTGATCACGGGGGTACGGATGATGTCGTACATCCGCTCCTTCGAAATGATCAGCTTGCTCATTTCAGGCGAGCCTCCAGGGCTTGCACCGCGTCCTTGGTCAGAACCAGGGTGTCGCGACGCAGGATGTCATAGACGTTGGCGCCCACGCTCGGCAACACGTCCACATGGGCGATATTGCGCGAGGCCAAGGCGAAATTGATGTCCAGATCACCGTCGATCACCAGGACCGAACCCCAACCCAGCGCCTTGAAGCGGGTGGCCAGGTCCTTGGTCTTCGGCTGAGCCAGCTTGGCCTGATCGAGAACGATCAGCTTGCCTTCGGCAGCCTTGGACGACAGCGCCACCTTGAGCGCCAGGGTCCGAACCTTCTTGGGCAGGTCGTGGGCATGGCTGCGCACCACCGGGCCGAAGATGGTGGCACCGCCACGGAACTGCGGGCTGCGCAGCGAACCTTGGCGGGCACGGCCACCACCCTTCTGATTGAAGGGCTTCTTGGTGGTGCCGGAGATTTCCGAGATGATCTTGGTCTTATGGGTCCCGGCGCGGCGCTTGGCCAACTGCCAGTTCACCATACGAGCCAGCAGGTCGGTGCGAACCGGCACGCCGAACACCTCGTCGGCCAGCTCGATCTCGCCGACGCTCTGGTTGTCCAGGCTGATAATGGTCGTCTTCATCGCGCTTATTCCTTACTCGCCGGCTTCGGCGGCAGCACCAGCCTTCAGGCCAGCCGGGAACGGCACGCCTTCGGGCAGCTTGCGCTTGACCGCATCCTTGACCAGCACCCAGGAGCCTTCGGCGCCGGGCACGGAGCCCTTCACCAGGATCAGGCCGCGCTCCACATCGGTGGACACAACCTTCAGGTTCTGGGTGGTCACCTGGACGTCGCCCATGTGACCGGCCATCTTCTTGCCCTTGAACACCTTGCCGGGGTCCTGGCGCTGACCGGTGGAACCGTGAGAGCGGTGCGACACCGAAACGCCGTGAGTGGCTTCCAGGCCGCGGAAATTGTGCCGCTTCATACCACCGGCAAAACCCTTACCGATGGTGGTTCCGGTCACGTCCACGAACTGGCCGTTCACGAAATGGGCAACAGACAATTCAACGCCGACATCCAGCAGGTTGTCAGCGCTGACGCGGAATTCAGCGAGCTTTTTCTTGGGCTCGACCTTGGCATTGGCGAAGGTGGTACGTTGGGCCTTGGCCACGTTCTTGACCTTCGCGGTGCCGACGCCGAGCTGAACGGCGGAGTAGCCGTCCTTTTCCACAGAGCGGGTCGAGACCACCTGGCAGGTGTCGACCTTCAGCACGGTGACGGGGATATGAGTCCCGTCCTCGGCGAAGATCCTCGTCATGCCGACCTTCTGGGCGATGAGACCGGATCGCATCGTGTTTCTTCCTTAAAGCTTGATCTCGACGTCGACACCAGCGGCCAGGTCGAGCTTCATCAGCGCGTCCACGGTCTGCGGGGTCGGGTCAACGATATCGAGCAGACGCTTGTGGGTGCGAATCTCGAACTGCTCACGCGACTTCTTATCGATGTGCGGCGAGCGGTTGACGGTGAACTTCTCGATCCGGCTGGGAAGCGGGATCGGTCCACGCACCTGGGCACCGGTCCTCTTGGCGGTGTTCACGATCTCGCGGGTGCTTTGATCAAGCACGCGATGATCGAACGCCTTGAGGCGGATACGGATGTTCTGGCTTTCCATTTCACGTCATCCGTTAAATCGGATCGGCGCCCCATTGGGAGCGCCGATCGTTGAAAACTCGGGTTCGGTTCAAAGAACCTCCCGCAGTCAGCCGCCGACCGGATCAGGGTCAGTTGCTCTTACGGGAACGGCCACCAGGCCGGAAGTGAAGGTTTATACAGATTGCATCCGGTCTTGGCAAGCACACAAACGCCCCAAGGCACGGAAAAGAATCAGGTTTTTTCAACCGTCGGCAAAGGCCCGCATGAGGCCGCCAAGGTGGCGGACAAAAAGCCGCCCAACACCTGAAATTCCGCCTTTCGCGGCGAACTTTGCCGCCAAGCCAGACCAATTTGCCGACTGCCCCCGTCCTTGATGGGACGGATCGCCAGATCAGTCCCGGCCAGGATGCCGCATTGAAGCGCCATGCGCGGCAGGAACGTCACCCCCAGCCCATTGGCCACCATCTGCACCAAGGTCGCCAGCGATGTCCCCAACACCCCTTCGCCCCGCGACGGGCCGGGAAGATGGCAGGCGGCCAAGGCGTGTTCCCGCAGGCAATGCCCCTCTTCCAGCAACAGCAGATCGGCCTTGGCCAAATCCGCACTGCCCACTTCCGGCAATTGCGCCAAAGGATGGTCGGGGGGGCACGCCAGGACAAAGGGATCATCCCCCACGTCCAGGGTTTCCAACTCCGGCGACGGATAGGGGAAGGCGATCAGCACCGCATCCAGATCGCCCCCGGCCATGCGGTCCAGCAACCGGGCGGTCAAATCCTCACGCAGGTACAGTTTCAGGCGGGGATGAGCCTGGCGCAAGGCGGGCAGCACCCGAGGCAGCAGATAGGGACCGATGGTGGGAATGACCCCCAACCGCAACGGCCCCGACAGCGGTTCCGCCGATGCGGCGGCCAGATCGGCGATTTCTTCAGCCGCCCGCAGCACATCGCGGGCACGGCGCACCACCTCGTCCCCCAGCGGGGTCAGCATGACCTTACGCTTGGTCCGTTCCACCAAGATAACCCCCAGCAGGGTTTCCAATTCCTGCAACCCGGCGGACAAAGTGGATTGGGTGGCCAGACACGCCTCTGCCGCCCGACCGAAATGCAGATGTTCGGACAGGGCCACCAGATACCGCAACTGCCGCAGGGTGGGGAGAACCTTCATGGTCACAACGCCCCATGCCGGACGGGGGACACCCCCTATCCTTGCCCGGACGGGAGCGGGATCAGCCCGCGCCCGAGGATCAGATCAGTTGAACACGCCTTCCAGCATGCCGCGCTTGCGCCGGGCGATGCGCGGCGAATCGCCATCGCTGACCGAACGGCCCAACGCCTGGTTTTCCCGCAGCCGCTGGCTTTCCTTGCTCGGATCAAGCTGTTCGCCCGCCCCCGGCCCGTCCGGCTTGCGCCAGAACACCAATTTATCCGTGAAACTGCGATTGGCATCGGCCATCGCCTGGGTTTCCTTATTCACCAACAGGCGGATATCCGGCTGGATCTGTTCGGCCCCGGCCTTTTTCAGCAAGGCCACATCGCCCGTGCTGCGCCCCTGGGTCGAAACCGGCGACACCACACCACGGGCCGAGGCACCGCCCGCCAGGGTTTGCCGGGCCTGATCACGCACCGTGCCTTCCTGCGGACGAACCGTTCCCGGCGCCGGCGGGCGCAAACTGAAATCCGGCGGCACCGCCAACGGTGCGCGTTCCACCACCTGGAACTCGTCCGGGGCGGATTTTTCATAGCCCAAGGCGCGCCGGGCTTCGGTGCAGCCGGACAAAAGCACCGCGCCCAAGGCGATCACGGTGACCGGAAACAGCGGACGGGAAAAATGCATGGTGCGGATCATGGCCTTTAAGTCTTTGACGAAGAGGATCTTGCGAACAAGGCATCCAGAACCAGGATCACCGCCCCGATGCTGATCGCCGAATCGGCCACATTAAAGGCCGGCCAGTGATGCCCCATCAGGTGCAGATCCAGAAAATCGGCAACCGCCCCCCAGCGGACCCGGTCGATCACATTGCCCAAGGCCCCGCCGATGATGCCGCCCAGGGCAAAGCCCACCCAGCGGCTGGTCACCGTGCGCAGCCAGATCAACAGCCCGATGACGATACCCACCGACAAGACCGAAAGCAACAGGGCGTTCCATTGCCCGCCATTGTTGAACAAGCCGAACGAGACGCCACGGTTCCAGGTCATCACCAGATTGAAGAACGGGGTGAGTTCCACCACCTGGGCACTGAAGGCGGGCAATGCCTGATCCGGGCCAAAGCCCATGACCAGACGCAGAATGGCCCATTTGCTGGCCTGATCCGCCACGATGATGATGGCGGCCAGGGCAAGCGCCCGACGCATCATGCCGTCACCCCCGCCCCCAGGGCATCGGCGCAGCGCCCGCACACCCCGGCATGGGAATGATGCCCCACTTCCGGCAGAACCTTCCAGCAGCGCTGGCATTTTTCCCCTTCCGACGGGCGGGGCAAGACCGCCACGCCGGGCTGATCAGCCAAACGGAACGCACCATCGGGAGCATCGCCCTCGATCACCATCATGCCCGAAGTGATGCAGATTTCCGCCATGTCCAACCCATCCAGCGCCGCCAGCAAGGCGCCGTCCAGATACAGGGCCGGACTGGCCTGAAGCGACGATCCGATCCGCTTGGCCACCCGTTCCACCTCCAGCGCGCCGGTCACCACCCGGCGGACCGCCCGCACCTTATCCCATTTCGCGGCCAGGACGTCATCACGCCACTGGGCCGGAAGATCGGGGAAGGTTTGCAGATGCACGGACCCATCGGCGGAAGGGTGGCGGGCCAGCCATGCTTCCTCGGCCGTGAAGCAGATGAAGGGGGCCAGCCATTTGCACAAGGTATCCAGCAGGATATCCATCACCACCCGCGCCGCCCGGCGGCGCGGACTGCCAGCGGGATCGCAATAAAGTGCATCCTTGCGGATATCGAAATAAAAGGCCGACAGGTCGATACCGCAGAAATTATGCAACTCGGCGAACCAGCCATGGAACGCAAAGCTGTCACAGGCCGAGCGCAACCCCTGGTCCAATTCGGACAGGCGGTGCAGGACCCAGCGTTCCAATTCGGGCATGTCGGCATAGCTGATGGCTTCCGCCTGAGCGTCGAAACCGTCCAGCGCCCCCAGCAGATAACGAAGCGTGTTGCGCAGCCGACGATAGACATCCACCTGGGTTTTCAACACCTGGGGACCGACGCGCAAATCCTCGGTGTAATCGGCGCCTGTCACCCACAGACGCAGGATGTCCGCCCCCATGGTGGCCATGACATCCTGGGGCTCCACGCCATTGCCCAAGGATTTGGACATCTTGCGCCCCTCTTCATCCAAGATGAAGCCGTGGGTCAGGATGGCATCATAGGGCGCACGGCCACGGGTGCCGCAGCTTTCCAGCAAGGACGATTGGAACCAGCCGCGATGCTGGTCCGAGCCTTCCAGATAAAGGCTGGCCGGGGGCGCCAGATCGGCCCATTCATCGCCTTCCAGCACAAAGGCGTGGGTGCAGCCGGAATCGAACCACACATCCAGAATATCGAACACCTGTTCGAAATTCGCCGCGTCCCGATCCGGCCCCAGGAAGTCCGTCGCCGGGCGAGTGTACCACGCATCGGCGCCGTCCTGGGCGAAGGCGGCGACGATCCGGTCCATCACCGCCTGATCGCGCAAAGGCTGGCCGGAGGTCTTGTCGATGAACACCGCGATGGGCACACCCCAGGCCCGTTGACGCGATACACACCAATCGGGGCGGCCTTCCACCATGGACTGAATGCGGTTGCGCCCCACCGCCGGAACGAAGCGGGTGTCGCTGATGGCTTTCAGCGCCTTGTCCCGCAACCCGGTGGTTTCCATGGAAATGAACCATTGCGGGGTATTGCGGAAAATCAACGGCGCCTTGGACCGCCAGGAATGCGGATAGGAATGCTCGATCTTGCCATGAGCCAACAGATTGCCCGCCTCGGTCATGGCGGCGATCACCGGCTTGGCCACTGGCGAGTAATATTTGCCGTTCTTGCCCTTGGCCAGCACGCTTTGACCGGCGAAGATGGCCACATGCGGGTAATAGGTGCCGTCGGGCTGTACCGTATCGGGTACGGCGATGTTGTTGGCCTTGCCCAGATGCCAGTCATCTTCACCATGGCCGGGGGCGATATGGACAAAGCCGGTGCCGGTATCGGTGGTGACGAAATCACCAGCCAGCAGCGGCACTGCGAAATCATAGCCGCCCTTGGCGTCAGGGTGATGCTTCAGCGGGTGGTGGCAAACCGTTCCTGCCAGCACCTCGCCCTTCAGGGTGTGCAACAGGCGGAAGCTGGCCTTGGCATCCTTGGCCACCTGCTCGGCCTGGGCGGCGATCACCACCAGCTTGTCGCCGGGCTTGGCCAGGCTGCCATCCTGGGCTTCGGTGACTTCCACCACCGCATAATCGAATTCAGCGCCAAAGGCCACGGCGCGGTTCCCCGGCATGGTCCAGGGCGTCGTGGTCCAGATCACCACGCTGGCACCGCTGAGTTCCGGCACCGATGCGCTGACCACCGGGAATTTCACCCAGATGGTGATGGATGTATGGTCGTGATATTCCACTTCGGCTTCGGCCAGGGCGGTTTTTTCCACCACCGACCACATCACCGGCTTGGCCCCCTTATACAGGCTGCCATCCATCAGGAACTTGCCCAACTCGCCGACGATCACCGATTCGGCTCTGGGGGTCATGGTGGTATAAGGATGCCCCCAATCGCCATTGACACCCAGACGCTTGAATTCCTCGCGCTGGATCCCGATCCAATGGGCGGCGAACTGGCGGCATTCCTCGCGGAATTGCACCACCGGCACCTGATCCTTATCCTGACCGGCGGCACGGTATTTTTCTTCGATCTTCCACTCGATGGGCAGGCCGTGGCAGTCCCAGCCCGGCACGTAATGCACATCCTTGCCCAAACCGGCCTGGGTCCGGCAGATCAGATCCTTCAGGATCTTGTTCAGCGCATGCCCCAGATGCAGATTGCCATTGGCATAGGGCGGGCCGTCGTGAAGGATGAAGCGCGGACGCCCCGCCGCTTCCGTGCGGATACGGCTGAACAGACCAATTTCTTCCCAGCGCTTCAGCAGCTTGGGTTCCAGTTCGGGCAGACCCGCTTTCATGGAAAAATCGGTCTTGGGCAGAAAAACGGTGTTCTTGTAGTCCACGCTCATGGGACGGCTCTCGATCAATCGTCGCCAACCGGCACCATGGGGCCGGGGCTTTCAGGGAAGTGACGCAGGGACAAAACGGCCTTGGCCGCTTGGGCATCGGCGGCGATGGCACTGGTCAATTCGCCGATCCCGGCGAATTTCCGTTCGGGGCGGATATGATCCACCAGTGCCACCCGCAAATGCTTTCCATATAAATCCATGCTGGTCCCCAGCAGATGGACTTCCAAAATCTCGTCGGTCTTGTCGAAGGTGGGACGGCGGCCATAATTGGCCACCCCGTCATGCCATTGGGTGGCATCGCCCAGATCCACCCCGGCCCGCACCGCATAGACGCCGGTGGCCGGGCGCTGATATTCGCCCAAGGTCAGATTGGCGGTGGGGAATCCGATGGTCCGGCCACGGGCATCCCCATGTTCGACCCGTCCCTCGATTTCCCAATAATGCCCCAACAGACGGGCAGCATCGCCAGGGCGGCCATCGGTCAAGGCCGTCCTGATCCGGGTGGAGGAATAGATATCCCCCGCCGTTTCCATGGCTGGCGGCACCTGGGTAAAGCCGAAATTCCCCTGCGCCGCCAAGGTATGCAGCAGCGCCCCGTTGCCCAGTCGTCCCCGACCGAACACATAATCATGCCCGACCACCACATGACGGACACCCAAGCCTTCCATCAGCACGTCACCCACGAATTCCAGGGCGGACAGGCTGGCGAATTCCCCATCGAAATGTTGCATATGCAACAGATCGGCCCCCAAAGCCTCGATCAGCCGGGCCTTGACCCGAAAGGGGGTCAGACGAAAGGGCGGCTGGTTGGGATTGAAAAAGGCACGGGGATGCGGTTCGAAACTCATCACCACCAGCGGCGCGCCCAGGCCATCGGCAATGGACCGGGCCGCATGGATCACTGCCTGGTGACCGCGATGCACCCCATCGAAATTGCCAAGCGCCACCACGCCCCCGCGCAGATCGGGGGGAAGTTCATGGTAGTGCCGGATCAGGCGCATGGAGGACACGGAAGCATCACCTCGCCAACAGGAACGCTAAGGGGTAGCCCATGACAGCAATCCGCGCAACCATAACCGCGACGGGTTCCGTGCGACGGGCGGGGACGGGAATCATCCCTGCCCCCATCCGGGATCAATGCTGTTCGCGGGTGGCGGTAAAGCGCACCTTGGGAAAATCCTCCTGAACGCGGTTCAACTGCCACGTATTCCGGGCCAGATAAACCATGGCGCCATCACGGTCTTCGGCCATGTTGGATTTGCTGAAATCCATCAGCCGTTCCAATTCCCGGTCGTCATCGCTGGCCACCCACCGGGCGGTGACGAACCCCCCATCCTCGAATCCCGCCTTGATATTGTATTCGGATTCGATCCGGGTGGTCAGAACGTCGAATTGCAGCGGCCCCACCACACCGACAATCCAGGTAGACCCGTCCACCGGCTTGAACACCTGGGACACCCCTTCCTCGGCCAGATCGTCCAGGGCCTTTTTCAACTGCTTGGCCTTCATGGGGTCGTCCAGCCGCACCCGCCGCAACACTTCGGGGGCAAAGGTGGGAATGCCCAGGAAATTCAGATCCTCGGATTCCGACAAGGTGTCGCCAATGCGCAATTGCCCGTGATTGGGAATGCCCATGATGTCGCCGGGATAGGCCTCTTCCGCCAATTCGCGGCTTTGCGCCAGGAAGAACACCGGGTTATAGACCGCCATGACCTTGCCCGAGCGCACATGCTTCAGCTTCATGCCCCGGCGGAACCGACCCGAACAGATGCGGAAAAAGGCGATGCGGTCACGGTGATTCGGGTCCATGTTGGCCTGGACCTTGAACACGAAGCCGGTCACCTTTTCCTCGTTCGGCGCCACTTCCCGGCTGTCAGCCTTGCGCGATACCGGGGCGGGGGCATAGCGGCCAATGCCGCGCAGCAATTCCGCCACACCAAACGTCTTCAGGGCCGAACCGAAAAAAACCGGGGTCAGATGGCCAGCGCGGAATGCATCCAGATCGAAATCGGGATATCCCGCCCCCACCAGTTCCATATCCTCGCGCAGCTTGGCCGCCGCCGCCGCCCCCACCGCCTTGTCCAGTTCGGGACTGTCCAGGGACGCTTCCACCGCGATTTCGGCAATGTGGTCACCACGGCCGGGATCGAACAGGATGACCCGGTCATTCAGGCGGTCGTAAACCCCCTTGAGATCCCGGCCCATGCCGATGGGCCAGGTCACCGGCGACACATCCAGGGCCAGGGTCTTTTCCACCTCGTCCAACAGATCGAAGGTGTCACGGCCCTCGCGGTCCACCTTGTTGACGAAGGTGATAATGGGAACGTCACGCAGACGACAGACTTCGAACAGCTTCAGGGTTTGGGTTTCAATCCCCTTGGCCGCGTCCAGCACCATGATGGCCGAATCCACCGCAGTCAGGGTGCGGTAGGTGTCTTCGGAAAAGTCTTCGTGGCCGGGGGTATCCAGCAGGTTATAGGATAGCCCCTCATGCTCGAAGCTCATCACCGACGCCGACACCGAAATGCCGCGTTCTTTTTCGATGGCCATCCAATCCGACCGGGTCCGGCGCTGTTCGCCGCGCGCGCGCACCGCCCCGGCCATCTGAATGGCTCCGCCGAACAGCAGCAGCTTTTCAGTCAGGGTGGTCTTACCCGCATCGGGATGCGAGATGATGGCAAAGGTGCGCCTGAGCGCCAGTTCATCGGACAGCGTGCTCATGGCGGGTTTTTCACCGGATCGGCCAATAAAAGCAAGCGAATTGACGCAAGGGACTATCATGACCACGCTGACTTTAGACCCCAAACTGGCCGAACGCCTGTACGCCGCCGCCCGCCGCCAGGGACGCAGCCTAGAGGATTGCGCCCATCAGGCCATCCGCTGTTGGGTCGAGGATTGGGAACAGGCCATGCGCTTGCAAGCCCAATTGGGCGGCCCCAACGATGGCGGCGTCGCCCGCCCGCCCGAGGAATTTTATGATTGATGGGGGAGTTGTTATTTATGTCCCTCGCCGGGCGCCGCCTGGGGGCGGCTTGGGATTTATTTATGCCCCTCGCCGGGCGCCGCCTGATGGCGGCTTGGCCGCGCCCGCAATGGGCTTGTTGTGTTTGTCCCTCGCCGGGCGCAATCCGGCGGATTGCTTGGCCGCGCCCGCAATGGGCGCTGGGATTATGTTTGTCCCTCGCCGGGCGCAATCCGGCGGATTGCTTGGCCGCGCCCGCAATGGGCGCTGGGGGGGGAGAGAGATTCAGGGCGGCATCCCGAACCCATGGTGTTAGGACGATTATTGACTGCCCCGGCTGCTGGCCGCGGCGCCGCCATAGGACCGGGCGGCGGCGCGCAGCGCTTCGGCGCTGACCGCCACGCTTAATTCACGTTTATCCAGGATCACCGCCGCATTCAGCCCCACCAGCACCGGCATGCCGTCGCGCCAGACCATCACCGGCCCGCCGGAATCGCCCTGTACCGCATCGCAATCGGAAATCAGCAGCCCCGTTTGCCGTCCGGTCAGGCTACAGCCTTGATGGGCGGTGGGAATATGGGCCTTGTCCTTGCCATAGCCGGCGGCGGTCAGGGATTCGCCGGGGCGCGGGGGATCGCCGGGGGCTACCCAGCCCAATTGCTGGCCCAAGGGTTCGGCCAGTTCCAGCAAGGCCCAGTCATGAGCACGGGCGGCAAGACCCGACGCACCGGGAAAGCTCCAGCCCGGCGCCGGATGCAGGGCCGTCACCTTGCTGGCGGCAAGGTATTGGCCCCGGTCATAGCCAGCAACAAAGGTCAGGCTGCCGGCCGGGATCACCGCCCGTGTGCGCTGATTCCACAGGCAATGGGCGGCGGTGGCCAGCAGACGCGGCCCCACCAACACAGCGCTGCAATGTCCGCCCAAGCCGTTATTCAGCCGCCCCATGGCCCGCCAAGGATAGCGCCCCGCATCCACCTCGACTCGGTTATCCGTGCCCTTGATCCCGTGCAATTCCCGATCAAGCCGTTGGTTCTGCCCGGCCTGGACGGCAAGGGGCAACACCATCAGGCACAGGATCAGACGCCAATTCATTCCAGCCAGCCTTTCCCCCGGATGATCCGGGCGATGTCATGGGCGGCATTCAACGCCGCGTGGGGGGGCAGGCTCCAGGGATCGCCCGGAGCGGCCAGGGCATGGGCCAGACCGTCCGCGAACAGGCGGTCATGCAGACGGACATGCTTGGGATCGGCGAAACCGGGCGGGGCAAAGATCAGCACCGGAGCGGGAGCCGCACAGGCTTCGCACACCATGGAAACGGAATCACCCGTCACCAGCAGCAAATCGGACAGCGCCAAAATCCCCGCATAGGGATTATCCCCGCCCTGGTCCCAGCAATGAACGAAACGCGGTTCGGGCAAATGGGCCAACAATCGGGCCTGGGCTTCGGCCCCAGTCCGGCGGCTGGTGGTCACCAACAGGCTGCCGCCCCGCTCTGCCGCCAGCCGGGCGGCGGTTTTGGCCAAGGTTTCGGCCATATCCGGGGTAAACGGACGGTGACGGGTGGCCCCCCCCACGATCACCCCCAGCCAGGGCCGGGGCAAATGGGACCAGCGAGGTTCCCAGCTTTGGGCCGCCATGGCCAGACGGGACGCATCCATGCGGTGGGGGGCGCCGGTGATGGGCAGCACCGAATCCGCCGCCATGCCCCCATGACCATCATGGCGGGGAATGGCGATCAGATCGAAATCATCCCGCCCGCCTGGGCCGGGGTCCATGATCTGCACCAGACGGGCCACCCTGCCCTGGCGGCGGGATTGGGCCTTGATCCAGCGGGCGATGGGGGCGGTCCGGCGGCCGGCGGCGATCACCAGACGGGGCCATGGCGGCACCAATTGCGCCCTGGCCCCGCTGGCCACCCCCATCAGGGTTGCCCCACGCACCAGATTGGGCAGGCGGGCCAAACGGTCATAGCGGATGGACTTTTCCACGAAGTCCACCCCCAATGCCTGGGCGACGCCCAATGCCTGCCCCACATTGCCGGGCCGGTCATCGGCCAGCACCCAGACCATAGGCCCCCCCCTCAATCATTTACCGCTGAAGACCGGCATTTACCGCTAAAGACCGGCTTGCGCTTTTCCCGGAACGCCCGCACCCCTTCGGCATAATCGGCGGTGTCCAGAAAGGCATAGCATTCGTCCAGTTCCGCCGCGCCAATGGGGGCGGGATCGGACAATCGGGCCAAAAAGCGCTTGTGCCAGGCATTGACCAGAGGCGCGCCCTGGGCGATACGGACCGCCGCCGCCATGGCTTCGGCTTCAGCCTTGTCATCATCCACCAGACGGGTCAGCAGCCCCTTGCCCATGGCTTCCTCGGCATCCATGATCCGGGCTTCCAGCAGGATTTCCGCCGCCACTGCCGGACCGACCAGCCGGACGATGGCCGACAATTCAGGATAGGCCATCACCACCGAAATCTTGTTGATGGGCACGCCAAACCGTCCCGACCGGGCCGAGATGCGCAAATCGCAGCAACAAGCCAATTCCAACCCGCCGCCCACGCACGGCCCGAAAATCAGCGCCACCACCGGCTGGGGACAGGTCTTCACCGCATCCAGGGCGCGGCGCATGGTCACGTCATAGTCTTTCGCCTGACGGGCATCGGCGCGGACGGTGTCGAATTCGTCGATATCGGCACCGGCGGCAAAGGCCCGTTCCCCCGCGCCGCGCAAAATGATGGCCCGCACTTGATCGTTGTTGGCCAGGGCTTCGAAGGTTTCGGCCAATGCCTGCCAAACCGGCAGGTTCAGGGCGTTCAGACGGTCGGGGCGGTTGAGTGTGACGGTGGCCACGGCACCATCTTGGCGCAGTTGGATCACATCGGACATGGACGCTCCTTGTTTGTCATCTTGCTTGTAAGGGTAATTGTGGCCTATACCGCCCCAAGCCGGCAAGGCGGCTTGCCCCCGGCACGGTGTCCGACCCCAGCCACAGGTGACCTTCCCATGCAAACCGCTTCCCGCACCCCCGAGCAAAAAAAGGCCGCGCTGACCACCGCGCGCATCCTGCTGGAGATCAAAGCCGTCAACTTCCGGCCGGAAGAACCCTATACCCTGACGTCCGGCTGGGCCAGCCCGGTCTATGTGGATTGCCGCAAGGTGATCAGCTTCCCCCGCGCCCGCCAAAAAATCAGTGAATTGGCCACCCAATCGGTGCTGCGCGAAGTCGGCTATGAATCCGTGGATGCGGTGGCGGGCGGCGAAACCGCCGGCATTCCCTATGCCGCATGGATTTCCGACCGGTTGATGCTGCCCATGCTTTATGTGCGCAAGAAGCCCAAGGGTTTCGGCCGCAATGCCCAGATCGAAGGCGATTTCAAGCCAGGCGCCCGCGTGGTGCTGGTCGAGGATTTGGCCAGCGATGGCGCGTCCAAGGTCAATTTCGTCAACGCCCTGCGTGAAGCCGGGGCCGAAGTGACCAACGCCTTCGTGGTGTTCTTCTATGGTGTTTTCCCCGGCGCCATGAAAAACTTGAACGATATCGGCGTCGAGCTGTCCTATCTGTGCAATTGGTGGGATGTGCTGGAAGTGGCCGAACAGGACGGCCTGTTCGACCGCCGCACCATCGAGGACGTGCGCAACTTCCTGCACGACCCGGTGCAATGGTCCAAGCTGCATGGTGGCCGGTCGGAATAATACCAACAGCCGTTGGTTCTGCCGCCATTGCGGCGGCGGCCAAGGGCGCGGCAGCGCCCGCCCGGCGAGGGACGATATAATCCCAGCCGCCATTGCGGCGGCGGCCAAGGGCGCGGCAGCGCCCGCCCGGCGAGGGACAAAATAAACCCCAGCCGCCATTGCGGCGGCGGCCAAGCGGCCGGATGGCCGCGCCCGGCGAGGGCTGTACAACGGTCAATGAAATTGGCCGTTGGTATAAGATTTTTTCGGAATAAGACTTTTGTTGTTCCTCGCCGGGCGCCGCCTGATGGCGGCTTGGCCGCGCCCGCCCGGCGAGGGACAATACAACCAATCAAGTCATTGGCCGGTTGAGATCAGACGTTGAACAGGAAGTGGAAGATGTCCCCGTCCTGAACCGGATATTCCTTGCCTTCCAGACGCATTTTCCCCGCTTCCTTGGCCGGGGCTTCACCGCCGCAGGCGATGAAGTCGTCATAGGAAATGGTTTCGGCGCGAATGAAGCCCCGTTCGAAATCGGTGTGAATGACCCCGGCGGCCTGGGGCGCCTTCAGACCTTTTTGCAAGGTCCAGGCGCGGGCTTCCTTTGGCCCCACGGTGAAAAAGGTGATCAGGTCCAGCAGGGCAAAGCCGCTGCGGATGACACGGGCCAGCCCGGTTTCTTCCAGCCCCAGGGTTTCCAGGAATTCCTGGCGGTCTTCATCGGTGGGAAGCTGGGCCACTTCGGCTTCGATGGCGGCCGAGATGATCACCGCCCGATTGCCCTGGGCGGCGGCCATATCCTCGACCTTGCGGGAAAATTCATTGCCGGTGGCGGCCGAGGCTTCTTCCACATTACAGACGTAAAGCACCGGCTTGCCGGTCAGCAGGCCCAAGGTGCGCAGAATGCGAAGCTGTTCGGGATCGTCGAAGCGAACGGTGCGGGCGGGCTTGCCCTCGCGCAGGGCCACCAGGATGGGGGTCATCACCTCGACCTGGGCCTTGGCATCCTTATCGCCGTTCTTGGCCTTTTTTTCCAAGGGGACGACGCGCCGTTCCAGGCTGTCCAGATCGGCCAGCATCAACTCGGTTTCGATGGTGTCGGCATCACGCACCGGGTCCACCGACCCTTCGACATGGGTAATGTCGCCATCTTCGAAACAGCGCAGCACATGGACGATGGCATCCACCTCGCGGATATTGGCCAGAAACTGGTTGCCCAGACCTTCGCCCCGGCTGGCGCCGCGCACCAGACCGGCAATGTCCACGAATTCCAGTTGGGTGGGGATTTCCTTTTGGCTTTTAGCGATGGCCACCAACTTGTCCAGCCGGGGATCGGGCACCGCCACCCGGCCCACATTGGGTTCAATGGTGCAGAACGGATAATTGGCCGCCTGGGCCGCCGCCGTCTGGGTCAGGGCGTTGAACAGCGTGCTTTTGCCCACATTCGGCAAGCCGACGATGCCGCAATTGAAACCCATGGGTCAGTCCTTTTTTCTGGCCAGGGCCGCCCGCAACGCATCGGCGATGATGCCTTGCGCGGTTGGGACGGCGGGGGATGGGATGGAAGGCGCGATGACCGGCCCAGGGGGCCGGGATTCGGTAGGCCGGGGGCTGGCTGGTTTTGGATTGGGCGTATGGGGGCGCTGGGGCCTGGTGGCCGCGCCGATCCGGTTCATGAACCCGGCATCATCGCCCGCCAGCAGCAGATCAAAGGATTGGGCGATCAGATCCAGCAAGGGGTCCAATTGTTCCCGTTCCGCCTTGGCGAAATCATGCAGCACATAGGGCGCCACCAGCGATTTATCGCCAGGATGGCCGATCCCCAGGCGCAGACGGCGATAGGTCTGCCCCAAATGCTGGTCGATACTTTTCAGGCCGTTATGGCCGCCGGCCCCGCCGCCGCGCTTTACCCGCAGCCGGGCAAAGGGCAAATCCAGCTCGTCATGGATGACCACTATGTCATCCACCGGGATTTTCAGGAACCGGGCTGCCGCGGCCACCGATTGGCCGGACAGATTCATATAGGTTTGGGGCTTCAGCACATGAACGCGCTGGCCCGCGATGGTGCCATCGGCCATTTCGCCCTGGAATTTGGACCGCCAGGGCGAAAAGGAATGGCGGCGGACCAATTGGTCCACCGCCATAAAGCCGATATTGTGGCGATTCCCGGCATAGTCCGGGCCGGGATTGCCCAGACCGACGACAAGAATCATCCGACCCGCCAGATCAGACGGCGGCTTCGGAGGCCGCAGCGGCGGCAGCTTCAGCCGACTGAACAGTCGGCGGAGCAATCAGCACCACGGAGTTTTCAGCGGTCTGGTGATAGGGCACCACACCGGCCGGCAGGGCCAATTGGTTCACATGCACGGCGCCGCCGATTTCCAGGCCCGAGATGTCCACCACGATTTCGGTGGGGATGACATCGGCGGTGCAGGTCACTTCGATTTCATGCAGGTTGATGCTGACCACGCCGCCATGCTTGACGCCGGGGGCCTTGTCGGCATTGACCACATGCACCGGCACCTTCACATGGACCAGGGCATCGGCAGAGATGCGCATGAAGTCGATGTGCTGGGGCTGGTCATTGACCGGGTGGAACTGCACGTCGCGGGCCAGGCAGCGATGCTTGCCAGCGGCACCGGCATCGATGTCGAACAGCCGGGTCTTGAAACCGGGCTTCTTCAACTCGGCCCAGATGATGCGGGGATCGATGGAAATGGCGACCGGGGCTTGCTTGCCGCCATAGATCACGCAAGGAACCAATCCGTCACGACGAGTGGCCCGGGCGGCCCCCTTTCCGACCCGTTCACGCGGCGCGGCGACGATGGCGCTGATTTCGCTCATACCTTTATCTCCATAACACGGAAAGGCGCGACCTCCAGGGGTGCCGCGCCGAAGCGGCCTATCTAAACGATCAGGGCCGGTTTTTCAATCAGGGAATCCGGTCAACCGCGCGAACCGAGAAACACTCCCCACTTTTTCGGGCCAGTCCAGTCCAGTCCAAAGCCCGCCGGGATAATGGACGATTTTCCCCAGAAGGCCGGTTTCGACCGGCCTTCTGGGGAAATTTCTTTCAACGCGATTTGACGAAACCGTCGGCCGTGTGCTCCTATTCCCGCCCCTTGAAGGACAAGACGCCATGACCAGCGGCCGGTTGACCCGCCAGTTGGATTTCATCCTGGAACTGGACAAGCTGAAAACCATTCTGCGGCAAACCCTGCTGACCGATTCATCCCGGCGGGAAAACGATGCCGAACATTCCTGGCATGTGGCCGCCATGGCGGTGCTGCTGGCTGAATACGCGCCGCCGGGGGCCGATCCGTTCCGCGCGTCGCGCATGCTTTTGTTCCATGACGTGGTGGAAATCGACGCGGGCGACACCTTCATCCACGACGACAAAGGCAATGCGGACAAGGCCCAGCGCGAAGAAAAAGCGGCGGAGCGTCTGTACAGCCTGCTGCCCCCCGATCAGGCTGGCGAGTTCCGCGCCCTGTGGCAGGAATATGAAGACCGCGCCACCCCCACCGCCCGTTTCGCCGATGCGCTGGACCGGCTGCAGCCGATCATGAACAACTTCGCCACCCAAGGCGGCACCTGGAAGCCCAATCACGTCACCGCCGACAAGGTGATGAAACTGGTGGCCCGCATCAAGGCCGGTGCCCCCGCCTTGGGCGATTACGCTGAAACATTGGTTCAAACCGCCGTGGCCAGGGGCTATCTGGCCCCGGCGCCGAAAGAACACCCCCCCGCATGACCACCAGCGCCGCATCCGCCATCCTGGCCATTCCCGATTTCCGCCGTTTTCTCGCCTCGCGCTTTTTGTCGGCCCTGGGGCTGCAAATGGTGGGGGTGGCCGTGGGCTGGCAAGTCTATGACCTGACCCGTGACCCGCTGCATCTGGGCTATGTCGGGCTGGTGCAATTCCTGCCCGGCTTTCTGTGCGCCCTGCCCGCCGGCCAGGTGGCCGACCGGTTCGACCGGCGCCGCATCCTGCTGGCCTGCATGGTGGTGGAAGCCCTATGCATCCTGACCCTGTTGACCCTGACCCTGACGGAACAGCCAGCCCTGTCCCTGATCTATCCGGTTCTGGCGGTGATGGGGGCAACCCGGTCGTTCCTGGCCCCGGCCAGCCAATCCCTGGTGCCGCTGCTGGTGCCGGGCGAGGCGTTTCCCCGCGCGGTGGCGTGGAACTCCACCTGCTGGCAAGTGGCGGTGATCGGCGGCCCGGCCATGGGCGGCATGCTGTACGCCCTGGGACCGTGGGCGGTGTACGCGGTGGCGGCGGTACTGCTGGTGGCGGCGGGGGGGGCGGTGTCGCGGCTGACCACCCGGCTGGAAATCCATCGCGGCGCCGAAGCCGGGCTGGAAGGGTTGCTGGCCGGTGTCCGCTATGTCTGGGGGCGCAAGGATATTCTGGGGGCGGTGTCGTTGGACCTGTTCGCCGTGCTGTTGGGCGGCGCCACCGCCCTGCTGCCGGTTTTCGCCCGCGACATCCTGCATGTGGGGCCGGTGGGATTGGGGATTTTGCGCAGTGCGCCCGCCATGGGGGCGGCGGTCATGGCCATGGTGCTGGCCCAGCATCCGCTGAACGGCAAAGCCGGGCACAAACTGTTTTACGCCGTGGCCATTTTCGGTCTGGCCACCATTGTCTTTGGCCTGTCGGAAAGTTTCTGGCTGTCCCTGGCCGCCCTGGTCACCTTGGGCGCCGCCGACACCATCAGCGTGGTGGTGCGCCAGACCCTGGTGCAGATGCGCACCCCCGACGCCATGCGCGGGCGGGTCAGTTCGGTCAATTGGGTCTTCATCGGCGCCAGCAATGAATTAGGTGAGTTTGAATCCGGCCTGACCGCCGCCTGGTTCGGGGTGGTCCCGGCGGTGATCATCGGCGGCGTCGGCACGTTGGCGGTGGCCGCCATTTGGGCCTGGCGCTTCCCCGCCTTGCGGAAGGTGGACAAATTCTAGGTTAAATACCTGAGGCATTCCACTTATCCGCACGGCGATGCACCCAAATGCTTGGCGAACCCCCTTTGCTTTGGCTATGGTAGTCACCGGTTTGAACCAATTGATGCGGACGAGGAACGTGCATCCCCTGGGAAAAGGTTGTTGAGATGCGCACCGTCGCGGAAATTCATGCGGACATCGTTGCCCGGCATTCCAAGGCCCCTTCGCGGTTCAGCCACTTCTTCCTGCAATGGATCAAGTTCAACGACCATTCCGACCGGCTGTTCGCCGCGCGCGGCGATACCGATGAAAATTACCTGCAAGCCCGACTGGCCGCCAATCAGGTGGACGTGTCGGCGGTGGTGTTCGACACCATCTTGTCCTATTGGAAGGAAATGGGACAGGAAGAGCGTATTTTTGCCTTCCTGAACCATGAAGACCGCGACGGCAACGGCATCTGGCACTATCTGGCCGACACCTTGCGCGAACATGAAGGCGCGGCGACGCTGAAGATCGCCCGCACCTTGCTGGCCATGGATATCGACTTTTCCCGGCGCAACAAGAACGGGATGTCGCCGCTTAGCAAAATGCTGGTGCCCACCCCGCGCTGGCAATCGTTGAACGCCCTGATCCAGACCAAGCATCTGTCCATCGAAAACGTGGAACGGGCCATCGCCGAACGCGCCCATGGCGAGGAAGAACGCAATCACCTGATGTCGATGATCTTTTCGTCAGACATCGAAAGCAATCGCGGCCTTTTGTCCCAGCACGTCTTGCGTCAGGCCGTCCAGCCCCAGGCCGACGCCACCTTGCGGGCCTCGACCTGCCGCCTGTTCTTCGATTACGTCGATGCTGGCAGCGGCAGCACCGCCTTTTTCAAGCTGATCGGCATTGCCAACCACGCCATGTTCGACGATCTGATGCGTCTTTTGATGCACAATACCGCCGAAACGGTCAGCAGCATGGGCGCCCCCGATACCGCCACCAAAAAAGCCTATGCCCAGGCTTATCTGGCGAAAAAACTGCTGCGCCGGGAAAAGAACGGCCAGGGCGTGCTGTTCCGCGCCCTGTTCAGCGGCAAGCACATGCATATGCGCAAGATCAGCAGCCTGTTGTACAACGACAATCTGGCCATCAAGATCCTGGTGCGCGGCGAAACCGTGCGCAAGGACCTGCCCATCGACAAGGATTCCCCGGCCCCCACCAACCCGTTGCTGTCCTTGCTGCTGCAACAGGATAATGACGGCAACACCGTGCTGCACCACGCGGCCATGCGCGGCGACCTGCAAGCGTTGAAGGGGTTGTTTTCCGGTCTGGCCCCCAACGATCTGTACGCCATCATCAAGGCCATGCCCAACCGGCTGGGCCTGACCCTGGCCCATCTGTGCCAGCCCGACATCGTGCGCGCCCGGCTGGGCCAGGGCGTCGCGGCCAAGGTGATCAGCCCTGACCGGGCCAAGGAAATGCTGGCGGTGATCCCCCAGGAAAACAAGGATGTCGAGGCATTCTTGGATTCCAACATCAAGGAAGTGGAACAATTGGCCAAATTCGTTGGCCGCAAGGAACCACTGCCCCCCACCTTCCAATTGTCCAAAATGGCCGGCAGCGCCATGCGGGCGGGTTAGGTTATTTAGTCCCTCGCCGGGCGCAATCCGCTGGATTGCTTGGCCGCGGCCTCAATGGCCGCTGGGATTGGTTATCTCCCTCGCCGGGCGCAATCCGCTGGATTGCTTGGCCGCGGCCTCAATGGCCGCTGGGGTAGCGTGCTGAGAGGCAAAGCCTCTCAGCACTGCGGGGGGACAGGCTAAAACTCCTGGCGCAGCCGGATCACCCCGGCCTGCCCCACATAGGCTTCGCGCAATTCCAACTGATACCCGGCTTCGATGCTGGCCCCGTCGCCACGGTCCAAGGTGACGCCCAGAGCCATCTGGGCGGCGTCGCGGGCGGGTTTGGCCCCGGTGGTGACGAATGATCCGCCGCCGCCGGCAAAGGCCGAGCTGACCTGCTGCCGGTCCGCCACCAGATCGTGGGTCCAGCCGATCATGGCATGGGGGGTCAAGGTGGCGCTGTCGCCCAGATCAATGGGGGTCAGCCGTCCACTGACGGACAGACCGGCGGTCAAGGTGTCGTAATCCTGCCCATTCACGGTCAGATTGGCGGCACCGGCTTCGGTTTCGGTATATCCATCCAGGCTAAGGCGGTGATAGTCCATGGACACCGCCGGAGTCAGCCAGCCGCCGCCCAGATTGAAATCCCGTCCGCCATTCAGGCGGGCACCATATTGCCAACCGTTATAATCAGACTGGGCGGTGCGGCCCAGAAAGCTGATGGCACGGCTGCCGTCATAGGTGTTGCGGGCCAGGGATGCCAGCCCGTCCACGAACCAATCCCCCAGGACATAATTGCCATACAGGCTGCCCTGATAGCTGCCGATGCGGGTGCGATCATCGGCATCGGTCCCGCTGCCCCGCACCACCCCCTGGCTGTAGCCGGCAGCGAAGCCCACGGTCAGATCGGGGGTCACCTGGGTATCGGCCCCCAGCAGAAAGCCCAGCGAGGTGGCGCGATAGCCGCTGATACCGTCGCGTTCAGCCTGGCGGGCGGTGGTGCCGAAGGACTGTCCCCAAATGCCGGTGGTGGCCGGGGCCGAACCGGCGGCCAGACCCAGGGCGGGCAATTGGCCGGTCAGGGGGGACGCGCCGACACTGCCATCCATCAGGGCCAAACCCTGGCTCAACCCGGCCAGTTGTCCCAGCCCGGCGCTCTGGCTGGGGGCGGCGCCGCCCGCGCCAGCCCGCAACCCGGCCATGCGCTGCCCAACCACCGCGCTGCCCTGCCCGACCATGCCGCCCGTGGCCTGGACCGCCCCGCCCGAAACGGTGGGGGCCATCTGGTTGATGGCTTGGCCGGTCGCCTGGGTGCTGCTCATCCCATCCAATTGATTAAGGATGGCGGCCATGTCCCCAGTGGCGCCGGGGCCGGCCAATTCCAACGCCCTGGCGGCGCCCTGGCCATTTTGGCCCTGGGTCACCCCGGTATAGGAATTGGTGCGCTTGGCCACCAGCACCGCGTTATTGCCGTCGGTCTTCAGGGAAAAAGACAGCAGGGCCGAACTGGATTCCACGGTCACGGTCCCCAGGCTGACCCCACCCGCGCCCGACGCGATGATATAGCTTTGATTGTCGGCCACCCACAGCCCGTTGGCGACCACGGCCTTGACCGTCCCCGACAAGGCGACCGCGCCGGTGGCGGTGATGCGGTCATTGCCGGCGGCGGAAATGCCCACGTTCAGCGTGCCGGTCTGGGTATAGGCGCCGCCCACGGTAATGGTGCGCGGGCTGGCGGCGGCGGCGATGGTACCCGCATTGGTCAGGGAACCGGTGACGGTGAACCCCACATCGGCGGTCAGGACCGCGCCTTGGGCCAGGGTCAGCCCGCCCAAGGTCACGGTGCCGCCCTTGATATCCACGGTTTCGAAATCGCGCACGGTCCCGCTGGCGGTAAAGCTGCCGGTGGCGCCGGGGCTGAAAAAGACGATGCCATCGGTGCCGTCGCCACCGGAAATATCGCCGCCGGTGATCCGTCCGCCGGTAACCGCCATGCTGTCATTGCCCGCGCCCAGGGTGATCGCGGTACCGGGCACGGTGGTGGTGATGACGCCGCTGGTGGTCAGGCTGTCATTGCCCGCGCCCATGTCGATGGCCAAGGCCCCGGTCCCGGCGATGGTGCCGGTATTGGTGATGGTGTCGTTGAAATTGCCCACCAGCTTGATGGCATAGGATGCCTGGCCGGTGATGGTGCCCGCATTGGTGATGGTGGTGGCGCCCACCCCACTGCCGCCCGATCCGTTATCCACCAAGATGGCGGCGCTGGCGCCTTGGATGATGGCCCCGGCCTTGTTGTCGATGGTGCCGCCCCCCATGGCGATCCCTTCGCTGGCATTGGGCAGGCTGCCGGAATCGACGCCACCGGCCCCGGTTCCACGGATGGTGCCGTAATTGATGATGGTGGCGATGCCGTCCACATCCACCCCATCGCCATCGCCATTGCCGCTGCCTGCGTAATCACCGCTGATCAGACCGTAATTGGTGACCGTGGCCGATGACCGGATGGCCGTGACCGCACCGGTAAGCGAATTGAAATCGGCATTGTCGATATTGACCCCAGACCCGTTGCGACCGATCAGGCTGGCCCCGGCGCGGTTGATGACGGTCACGCCTTCATCGCCGGTAATACCGTGCTTGGCGCCAGAGATCAGCCCGCTATTGTCCAGGCTGACCCCGGCATTGGCTTGGGCGTCGATGGCATCGCCCGCATCCGAATTGCTGCCGAAACACGATCCCGATGAATAGGTGCCGGTGCAGATGGTGCCGGTGTTGATGATGGTCATGCCGGCCGCGGCCCGCACCGTATCCTTATCCACCGCGCCATTGATCACCCCGCTATTGGTCAGGCGGGCGGCAATGGCGGTGGTCTGGTTGGTGAAGTCGATCACCTGTTTGTTGGTGGATGTCAGGGTGCCGGTATTGACAATGGTCAGGACCGTCCCGGCCGCCAACGGGGTGTTGATGATCAGGGCTTTCTTGCCGGTGCCCTTCAATATGCCATCATTGGTGATGGCGGCGGCGCCGGTGATGGTCACCGCTTCGGTGGATGACACGTTGACAGTGCCGCCGGAACTGACGGTCAGGCTATCGCCAGTGCTCAGGGTAAGCGCCGTTGTCCGGGTTTGGCCAGTGGTCACGGCTGTATCGGTGGCCCATACCGGGCTGGACAAAGACAAGCCCAACACCGCCCACGCGGTGGTCATAGACAGATGCAGCTTAACCGAAGACATGGCTCCCCCTGATCTTTCGCCCGATTTAGATCGGGCGAAAGATGGCAGAAAAAAACCATGATCACTGTTGCAGTTTTATGGAATCGCCGCCCAGGCTTCGGCCACGTCCTTGGGACGGCCCAAGGCCGCACGCATAGAGGTGACATCGGTGGCAAAGGCGACGAAGCGAAAGCCTTCATCCAGTTTTTGGCGCAGGGCCTGATGGTCGGCGCCGATCTGGTGAATACCGGCGGCCTTGCCGTGGCGATGACAGGCGGCACGCAATTGAGCCATGGCGGCACGCATGTCATCGGTATCGAACTGGCCCGGCGTGCCCATGTCGGAAGACAGGTCAAAGGGGCCGATGAACAGAGCATCGACACAATCCAGGGCGGCAATGGCATCGGCGGCGGCCACGCCCTTGCGGGTTTCGATCTGAGGCACCAGGACAGGAGCGAAATCCCGCTGGTAGCCATCGAAATTATCGCCCCAATCATTGGCCCGCGACAGCCCCATGCCGCGTCTGCCGCCCGCGCCGGGATAGCGCAGGTGCCGGGCGAAATCGGCGAAAGCCTGGGCATCTTCCACCACCGGGACGATGACCCCATGGGCACCGCCATCCAGCAGACGGCGGGCCAGATAGGGATCGGCGCTGGGCAGGCGGGCCAGGGGGGCAACACCACGGCGTTCCGCCGCCTGGAACAATCCCACCGCTTCGGTCACGCCGATGGGGGAATGTTCCATATCCACCGCCAGCCAGTGAAAGCCGCAAGACGCCATGGCTTCGGCCAGATGGGGGGATGGCACGGTGGACCAGGCGCCAATGGCGGGCAAGCCCCGGGCCAAACGGGTTTTCAGGTCAAGGGATGGGGTCGCGTCGGTCACCATTGTCCGTCCTGGCTGGGGATATGGGCATTATCCAAACCGTCGATGGCGGCGCGGCCCATGGCCACCACCGCTTCTTCGGCACTGCCACCGATATGGGGAGTGGTCAGCACATTGGGCAGGGCCAGCAGCGACAGGTCTTCGGGCGGTTCGGTATTCAGCACGTCAAAGAATGCACCGGCCAGATGACCGTTCAGCATCATGGCCTTGACCGCATCCTCGTCCACCAGCCCACCGCGAGCCGCGTTGATCAAAATGGCCGAGCGTTTCATCAAGGCCAGTTTGTCGCGGGACAGCAGGCCGCGCGTGCTGTCATCCAACGGCAAATGCACGGTCACGATGTCGGATTGAGACAAAAGATGGTCCAGCCCCACCGGGATCACCCCGTGGGCGGCATAGAAATCGGGGAAATCCAGGATATCGTGGGCCAATACCTGGCAACCGAACGCCGTCAGCAAGGGGGTCAGGTCCTTGCCGATATGGCCGCAGCCGATGATACCCACGGTCTTGCCGGTCAATTGTCGCCCCACGACCTGCTTCCATTCACCCTGACGGGCGGCGGCGGATGCGGCGGGGATCAGGCGCAGCAGGGAAATGGCGGCACAGATCACCAATTCGGCCACCGACCGCCGGTTGACCCCGCCGGTCCAGCCCAAGGCCACCTGATGCCGGGCCAGCGCCCGCATGTCGATCATGTCCAGACCGACGCCATATTTGCCGATCACCCGCAAATGCGGCAGGCGGGACAACAAGGCGTCGTCGATGCGCTCCAGAGCGGTGATGGCCTTGTCATGACCGGCCAGGAATTGGGCCAGTTCATCGCCGGACAGGCTTTTGCCCTGATCGTTGAAGGTGGTATCCGGGTAGCGGGCCAGCAATTCCGCCCGCAAGACCGGATGGCGGGAAAACGACCGCGACGCCACGGCAACCTTGGTCATGCCCCCTCTCCTTGCTGGCGGATCACGGTCAGGAAGTCTTGGCACAAGGCACGGAAGCGGTCATCCATGGGCAGGCGGACCCGTTCCACCCGGCCTTGGGCATCGGGCAGGATCACCGTGGCCCAGCCCGCCCCCACATTTTTCTTGTCCTTGCCCAAGGCCGCCAGCAATGGGGCAAGCGGCACCTCGATTTCGGCGCAAGGGGCGTAATTGGCCCGCAGAACCCGATGGGTCCGGCGGAAGGTCGCACCGTCATCGCGGCCCAATTGCCAGGAAATCCAATTGGCCATGTCCATGCCGATGGTCACGGCGATGCCATGGGGAATGGCGAAATGGGTGGCGGATTCGATGGCGTGGCCGAAACTGTGGCCGTAATTGAACACCAGCCGGGGGCCTTGGTCGAATTCGTCTTGTTCGATAAAGCCTTGCTTGACCGCCAGGGCCGAGCGGATACGGGAAATCAGCAAGGCGCGGTCGGTGAACAGCCGGGAGAAATCGGCAGCCACCGCGTCAAAAGCATCGGGGCCGGCGATGGCATGGGCCTTCAGGATTTCGCCGATTCCCGACCGCATGTCGGCTTCGGCCAGGGTGTCCAGAAAGGCGGTGTCGATGACGATATGGCCGGGCGGGGTAAAGGTCCCCAGAATATTTTTCGCCCCGCCGCAATTGACGCTGCTTTTCGAGCCGATGCAGGAATCCGCCTGGGCCAGCAAGGTGGTGGGAACGAAACGCCACGCCATGCCGCGCAGCATGGTGGCCGACAGGAAACAGGTGATGTCCTGGATGATGCCGCCCCCCACCGCCACCAGCAGATGATCGCGGCGGGCGCCATGGGCGACCAGATGGCTGACATAGGCGGGAAAGGCTTCCAGCGATTTGTTGTCTTCCACCGCGTCGATGCGCAGGACGGAATCCGCCGACAGCAAGGATGCCAGCCGGGCCGCATGCAGGTCGGCCACCTTGGCGTCGATGATCAGATGAATGCCGGCAGGCGGGGCGGCGTAAACGCTGTCCACCGGGGCGAATTGCACCTGATAGGGGCCTTTATGGGATTGGATGACCAGATCAGACACGGGTAAAGCCCCCGTCAATGGCCATGTTCTGCCCGGTGATATAGGTGTTTTCGCCGCTGACCAGCCAGGCGATGAAGGCCGCCACTTCCTCGGGCCGACCCAGACGGCGGCAGGGGACTTGGGCCGCCAATGCGCGCATTCCCTCTTCCCCCAGATTGGTGCGGGTCAATTCGGTGTCGATGAAGCCGGGGGCGACGCAATTGACCAGGACACCATCGGCGGCCACCTCTGCCGACAAGGCGGCGGTCAGCCCGTCCACCGCGAATTTAGAGGCGGAATAGGCGGCGCGCTGTTCCTTGCTGATCTTGCCCCAGATGGATGACACGGTGACCACCCGGCCCCAGCCCCGCGCCCGCATGCCGGGCAACACCGCCTGGATCAGGCGGAAGGGAGCGGTGACGTTCACCTGCTGGATTTGGGCGAAGGTGGCGGGGGAAATCTCGGCAAACGGGTTGATTTTGTTGATCCCGGCATTGTTGACCAGGATGTCCGCGCCCAACCCGGCAATTCGCGCCGCCAAGGCATCCAGGGCGGCGGGGTCGGACAGATCGGCACCCAGATAGGCGCAGCCTGCCGGAGCGGTTCCATCTGGTTTTGATCCGGTCACGGTCACCCGTGCGCCATCCGCCAAAAGCCGTTCGGCGACGGCGCGGCCAATGCCCCGCGTTCCGCCGGTCACCAGGGCATGCCTGCCCGTCAAATCAGCCATTCAGCCTTGTCCCAAATGTTGTCAGGTCAGATGTTCCCGTGTCACATAGTCTTCTGCCTGCATTTCCATCAGGCGCGAAACAGTGCGTTGGAATTCAAAAGCCCCCACCCCGGTGGGGTACAGAGTTTCCGGCGGGGCGGCGGCGGAACAGATCAGCGTCACTTTATGTTCGTAAAGCGCGTCCACCAAAGTGACAAAGCGCCGGGCCTCGTCCTTATTGGCGGGGGATAGCAGCGGCACATCGGCCAGAACCAGGGTGTGGTACAAGGTGGCGATTTGCAGATAATCGCTTGGCCCCAGGAAGCGGCCGCATAATTCGGCAAAAGAAAACCGCGCCACACCCACGGCGGCCAGCGGCACCGGAATGGTGCGACCATTGACCACCACCTCGTCCGGGCGCGGCACCGCACCTTGGGTCAGCCGGGCAAAGGCAGCGTCAAGCTGGGCATTGGCCGCCGCCCCCAGCGGATGGTGATAAACCTGCAATCCCCGTTTCCGGCCCAGGCGGTAATCCCGTTCCGAATTCAGTTCCAAAATGTCCAGCCGCTGTTCGATCAGGTGGATAAAGGGGACAAAGCGGTCCCGCTGCAATCCATCCTTATACAAATCCTTGGGTGGGCGGTTCGAGGTGATCACCACCACGACCCCGGCATCCATCAAGGCGCCGAACAGGCGGCCCACGATCATGGCGTCGCCGATATCGGTGACCTGAAGTTCATCCAGACATAACAGCCAAGCCTGATCGGCGATGGTGCGGGCCAAATGGGGAATGGGATCGGATTCGCGCTTGCTGTCACCGGATTGGCGCCAGGCGTGGATCTGGGCGTGAATGTCGCGCATGAATTCGTGGAAGTGGACACGCTGCTTGCGCTCCACCTGGGCGGTGGCGAAAAACAAATCCATCATCATGGATTTGCCGCGCCCCACTTCCCCGAAAATATACAAGCCCTGACAAGGTGCCCCCCCCACCGCGTCGGGCGGGGTCCAGGCGAAACCCTGGGCCGGTGACTTGGACTTGGATCTAAAGCCGAACCGGGACAGCCACCCGCCGCCGCCTTCCGCCGGGCGATACCCGGCCAAGGCGTTGTACAGGCTTTGAAACTTTTCTATGGCCAACGCCTGGGCCGGATCGGAGCGTAATTCCCCTGCGGTCAGGCGTTGGCGATAAGCATGCAGCGGACCGGCGATCATGCCGTTCAGCCGTCGGCATTGATGCGGGCAACCACATCCTTCAGCGACTGATCGGCGGTTTCATTGGCGACCTGACAAGTGCCGGCCTTTTCGTGGCCGCCGCCGCCGTAATCCAGGCACAGCGCCCCCACATTGGTCTTGGACGAACGGTTCAGGATCGACCGGCCAATGGCGAAGACGGTGTTTTGCTTTTTCAGCCCCCACATCACATGGATGGAAATATTGCATTCCGGGTGCAGGGCATAAATCATGAAGCGGTTGCCGGCGTGGATGGTTTCTTCGTTCCGCAGATCCAGAACCACCACATTGCCGTGCACGGTGGCGCAGCGGCTGACCTGATCCTTGAACAGCTCTTCCTGGGCGAAATACAGGTCGGTGCGTTCCTTGACGTCCGGCAATTCGATGATCTGTTCGATGCTGTGATTACGGCAGTAATCAATCAGGTTCATCATCAACTGATAGTTCGAAATGCGGAAATCGCGGAAACGGCCCAGGCCGGTGCGCGCATCCATGATGTAATTCAGCAAGGTCCAGCCGGTGGGGGACAGAATGTCATCCAGGGAATATTGGGCGGAATCGGCGATATCCACCTCGGCCATCATCTTGTCCCAGGCGGCGGGAAAGCGCACGGCACCGCCATAATAGTCATAGACCACGCGGGCGGCGGACGGGGCGTCGGCATGGATGATGTGATTGTCCTTTTTCCCCACCCGGATGGTTTCCGACAGGTGATGGTCAAAAGCCAGATGCACACCGTCCACGTAAGGCAGGTTGGTGGTGATATCGTTTGGCCCAATATCGACAACGCCGTCCTGCATGTCCTTTGGATGGACAAACTTGATGTCGTCGATGATATCCAATTGCTTCAGCAGCACGGCGCACACCAGGCCGTCAAAATCGCTGCGGGTAACCAAACGAAACTTCTGACCCTCGGACATGGGGAACCCCCGCTACCATCCAAAACGGATAAAAAGTCTATCCCAGCTCGGCGCGGGGGACAACGCCCGTCGCGCAAGCTCTTTTCCCCGGCGGTTCTCTGGGATAAACAATCAGGGTGGAAATCAGCAGAAAAGCCGGTCCGTCATGTCCTATCGCAGCCTGATCCTTGCCATGACCGGTGCCTTCGGGCTTTTGGCCGGCTGTACCGACGCGCCTTTTATCGACTACGGAACGTCTCCCACCGTCAGCAAACCGGTGGACCGCATCAAGGAATCGGGCCATGTCACCATCTGTTCCAGCCGGGACACCGCCGAAGCCGACGTTCATGCCCTGGCCATGGAAGCCTGCGGCAAATACGGGCTTCAGCCGATTTTGGAAGATGTCAGCTATCTAAGCTGCCGTCTGACCGCCAGCCGTTCCAGTTCCTTTCTCTGCGCGGACCCGTCCATGCGGGACGAAGAAGGGAGTTTCGTCAATCCCTTCCGTCCGGGTGATGTGGCCGCCTGGGAACGCCGTACCGGACGCAAGGCGCCGCCTTTGACCGGGGCGGAATCCCGAGTCCAGGAAGCCGCACGCCAATTGAACGATACCGTTCATCCTGTGGTGCTGCCCCCCGATCCGGCGCCGTCCGCTGCGGCACCATCGCCGACATCCCAGACAACACCGCCCCCCAATCCGCCCGCCTCCGCCCAGCCCTTATCCGCGCCGCCGTCCAGCATGGGGGATATCCAGCAATTCACATTGCCGGTTGGCAGTTGGGGGGACCATTTCTGACCGTTTTTTTTCCGCTGATGACAATATTGTCATGGGAAAGACGATTTTTCGTTGGCAGCGGATGCGACCTTATGCTACATGCTCCCGCTACCGCGCTTTGGCTTGCCCCGTTGGCGGAATTGGTAGACGCACCGCACTCAAAATGCGGCGACCTCGGTCGTGCTGGTTCGACTCCGGCACGGGGCACCATAAAAGCCTGGTAGACAGCAAAAAGCCCGAAACTGACACAGTTTCGGGCTTTTTGCTGTTTGATCCATGTATGGACGACCGCACACCAGATCCCGCCCGGCGAGGGACAAACATAAACCCAGCCGCCATTGCGGCGGCGGCCAAGCAGGCGGACGCCTGCGCCCGGCGAGGGACAAACATAAACCCAGCCGCCATTGCGGCGGCGGCCAAGCAGGCGGACGCCTGCGCCCGGCGAGGGACAAACATAAACCCAGCCGCCATTGCGGCGGCGGCCAAGCAGGCGGATGCCTGCGCCCGGCGAGGGACAAACATAAACCCAGCCGCCATTGCGGCGGCGGCCAAGGGCGCCGACCCTTGATCCTTGCTCGGACGACTTGCGTGTAATGGTCGTCGGCCTTAACGTCCGTCGCATCCGCAACCACGCGATGGAACGAGGCCACGATCACCATGAACCAGCAATCCCTGTCGGCCTTTATCTGGTCCGTCGCCGACTTGCTTCGCGGTGATTACAGGCAGTCCGAATACGGGCGCGTCATTCTGCCCTTCACCGTGCTGCGTCGGCTGGATTGCGTCCTTGAGGCGACCAAGTCCGCCGTCCTGGCCGAGTATCAGGCCAAGCGGGAACAGGGCATCACCCCCGATCCCTTCGTGCTGCGGGTGGCGGGCCAAAGCTTCTTCAACATCTCGCCCCTGGACATGAAGAAACTGATGGGCGACCAGGACCACATCGCCCAGAATCTCTACAGCTATATCAATGGATTCTCGTCCGCCGTCCGCGATATCTTCGAACGGTTCAAGCTTCATGCTCAGATCGAGGAATTGGCCAAGGCCGGGCTGCTGTATCAGGTGGCCGAACGCTTCACCCAGGTGGATTTGCATCCCGATCAGGTCAGCAACCACCAGATGGGCCTGGTGTTCGAGGAACTGATCCGCAAATTCGCCGAACTGTCCAACGAAACCGCCGGAGAACACTTCACCCCCCGCGAAGTCATCCGCCTGATGGTCAATCTGATCTTCATCGAGGATGACGACGTGCTGTCCAAGCCGGGCGTGGTCCGCACCATCTATGACCCCACGGCGGGAACCGGCGGCATGTTGTCCACCGCCGGCGAGTACTTGGAGGAACACAACCCCAAGGCCCGCCTGACCGTGTTCGGCCAGGAACTGAACCCGGAATCCTACGCCATCTGCAAGGCGGACATGCTGATCAAGGGGCAGGACGTGTCCAAGATCGTCTTCGGCAACACCCTGTCCGAGGATGGCCATCCCGTCACCACCTTCGACTACATGCTATCCAATCCGCCCTTCGGCGTCGAATGGAAGAAGGTGGAAAAGGAGGTCCGCAAGGAACACGAAACCCAGGGCTATAACGGGCGTTTCGGCCCCGGTCTGCCGCGTGTGTCCGATGGTTCCATGCTGTTCCTGCTGCATCTGATCGCCAAGATGCGCCCGGTGGCCGAGGGCGGATCGCGCTTTGGCATCGTGCTGAACGGCTCGCCCCTGTTCACTGGTGGGGCGGAAAGCGGCGAGAGCGAAATCCGCCGCCATGTGCTTGAGAACGACCTGCTGGAGGCCATCATCGGCTTACCCACCGACATGTTCTACAACACCGGCATCAGCACCTATGTGTGGATCGTCAGCAACCGCAAGCCCGAACACCGCAAGGGCCGCGTCCAACTGATCGACGCTTCGGGCATGTGGCAGAAAATGCGCAAAAGCCTGGGGTCCAAGCGCAAGGAACTGTCCGACGACCACATCGCCGAAATCACCCGCCTGTTCGGTGGCTTCCAAGAGGCCGAGGCGGACGGCAAGCCCATCAGTCGCATTTTCAAGAATACCGATTTCGGCTACCGCACCATCACGGTGGAACGCCCGCTGATGGAGGACGGCAAGCCTGTGCTGGGCCAAAAGGGGAAAGCCAAAGGCAAGAAGATGCCCGATCCCAAACTGCGCGATACCGAGAACGTACCGCTGGCCGAGGATGTGGAGGCTTATTTCAAGCGCGAGGTGCAGCCCCATGTGCCGGACGCCTGGATCGATCCCGACAAGACCAAGATCGGCTATGAAATCCCATTCAACCGACACTTCTACGTCTTCCAGCCGCCGCGCCCGCTGGAAGCCATCGACGCCGATCTGAAGCTGGTGGTGGGCCGCATCCAGGCCATGCTGGGGGAGATCGCGGGATGAGCGATGCGGTCATCCTCTACAACACCGAGGACGGCGGTACCCACCTGCGCCTGAAAATCCAGGACAGCACCGTCTGGCTGACCCAGGCCGAGATGGCCGAACTGTTTCAGACCACCAAGCAGAATGTCAGCCTGCACCTGAAAACCATCTTCCGGGATGCCGAACTGGTCGAGGCTTCAGTCGTCAAGGATTACTTGACAACTGCCACCGATGGAAAGACCTACCAGACCAAGCATTACCGCCTGGAAGCCATCCTGGCGGTCGGCTATCGCGTCCGCAGCCCGCGCGGTAGCCAGTTCCGCCGCTGGGCCACCAATGTATTGCAGGACTACCTGATCAAGGGCTTCGCCATCGACGATTCCCGGCTGAAGGAACCCGCCGCCGGTCTGGATTACTTCGACGAACTGCTGGAACGCATTCGCGAAATCCGGGCCTCGGAAAAGCGGTTCTATCAGAAGGTGCGCGAGTTGTTCGCCACCGCCGTGGATTACGACAAGACCAGCGAAACCGCCCGGCGCTTTTTCCAGACCATCCAGAACAAGATGTTGTATGCGGTCACCGGCCACACCGCCGCCGAGCTGATTCTGGATCGTGCAGACCCCGCCAAGCCCAACATGGGCCTGAACGCTTGGTCGGGGGCCTAAGGTGCGGAAGATCGAGGCGAAAGCCGCGGGGCGAAAGAAAACAAGGGGGGAGGAATGAGCATGGGACGGACCGTCCGCCTATTTTTGGTTGATGGAACCCCGGATGGAATCATCTGGGCGGAACTGATGAACTGGACGGGCCAGGTGTTATACGCCCCAAGATGGAAGATAAATGACCTTGTCTCGCGCCAAGAGGTGCAGCGCACAGGCGTATACTTCTTGCTCGGGCCGGACCCGGATGACGGCTATTTACCCCGCCTGTATGTGGGAGAATCCGACGATGTCGCTCGCCGCTTGTTGGAACATTTGGCAGATTCTCCCAAGATGGACTTCTGGGAAGAAACATTCCTGGTCACCAGTAAAGATGACAACCTGACAAAGGCCCATGTCCGCTATTTGGAGCGGGAATTGATTCGTATTGCGGAAAAAGCGGGCCGCACCCTGCGAGCGAACCGGCAGGATGGCTATCAGAATGCCACTCTTCCCGAACCCGACCGGTCCGATATGAGCTTTTTCTTGGAACAGCTCCGCATGGTACTGCCGACCCTTAAGGGCATGTTCCTTGAGCAGACGGTTGAAACACCAGCCCCAGTAGCGGCAAACACGGTAGCCGTTGCCGAGGATGATCTATTCGAATTGGTTATGGAGCGACATGGAGTTCGCGCCGAAGCTCGGGATGTTGATGGTCGCCTCGTCGTATTGAAGGGAGCGATCGCGCGGGGCGATGGGTCTACATCTTGGAATGCTTATCGCGAATTGCGCGAGGAATTAAAGGCAAGCAACAAGCTTTTCGCCCAGAATGGACAATACATCCTTGAAGGAGACACCATGTTTCGCAGTCCAAGCGCGGCATCAGGTGTTCTTCTAGACCGCAATGACAATGGTCGGGCCTCGTGGCGCCTTAAGAAGGACCCCACGGTATCCTACGGGGCTTGGAAGGCGGCACAATCTCAAGCCGCGGCGACACAAGCCGAAACGCCATGAGCTTCCCTCGCTACCCGGATTACAAAGACAGCGGCATCGAATGGCTGGGCGAGGTGCCGAGGCATTGGGATGCTGTTCCCCTGTGGACCATGTTCCGCAGGACCAAGCGCACGGGTTTTCCAGAAAAAGAATTGCTGTCGGTCTATCGGGACTACGGTGTGGTTCCCAAAGCCAGTAGGGACGACAACTTCAACAATGCCTCGGAAGACCTGACGGCATATCAGTTGGTTGAACCCGGCTGCTTGGCCATCAACAAGATGAAAGCGTGGCAAGGATCGGTCGGGATTTCGAAGTATGGCGGTATCGTGAGCCCGGCTTACTTCATCTATGAACCGCTTCATGACAATTCGTCCGAGTATCTGCATTACCTGCTCCGATCCTCGGAATATGCGGCGGCTTATATGATGGTTTCCAAGGGAATCCGTGTGAACCAGTGGGACTTGGACCCGCAATACCATTCTCGCTTGCCGGTCTTGCTGCCTCCGAAAAGTGAACAATCCGCCATCGCCGCCTTCCTCGACCGCGAGACGGGCAAGATTGATGCGCTGGTGACCGAACAGGAAAAGCTGATCGCGCTGCTGAAGGAAAAGCGCCAAGCCATCATCTCCCACGCCGTCACCAAGGGGCTTGATCTATCCGTTCCCATGAAGGACAGCGGCATCAAATGGCTGGGCGAGGTGCCCGCGCATTGGGTTGTACTGCCCGTGAAGCGCCTTATCACTCTGGCAACTTCGGGGCCACGCGGCTGGTCTGAACTTACCGGGGATGAAGGTGCCGCTTTCTTCCAGAGCCAGCACATCGGCTATGCCATGAATGTCGCACTGGATGACCCAAAGAGACTGATCCCACCAGCGGATGCCGATGCTGAGAGGGCGCGACTGCGGCCAGATGACGTTGTGCTCTGCATTACCGGCGGGCGAACCGGAGCTGTGGCGCATGTTTCTGAGGACATTGAAGAGACATACATCAATCAGCACGTTTGCCTTCTGCGGCCAGAAAGAAATTATTCTGGGAGGTTATTGGCCTATTGCTTGTTCTCTTCTTTGGCACAGGAACAACTGGGATGTGCAAGTTATGGCTTGAAGCAAGGCTTAGGACTTGATCAAGTGCGCTCTGCTGTTTTGGCAGTCCCACCCAGCAAGGCCGCGCAAGTGGCCATCGCAGCCCACCTCGATGACCAAACCGCCAAGTTCGACACCCTCGCCGCCGAAGCCCAACGCGCCATCGACCTACTGAAAGAACGCCGCTCCGCGCTGATTTCCGCTGCCGTCACCGGCAAGATCGACGTGCGCGGCCTTGTCCCTGCCCCGGAGGCTGCCGCATGAGTGCGCTGCATAAGGAAATCCAGTTCGAGAACGACATCTGCGGCTCTTTGGTCGCGCAGGGCTGGTTGTACGATCCCGCCGATGCTGCCGCCTATGACCGCGCCCGCGCCCTGTTTCCGGCGGATGTGCTGGACTGGGTGAAGCAGACCCAGCCCAAGGCGTGGGATTCCCTGACCAAAAGCCATGGCGCGGCGGCGGAGGCCACGCTTTTGGACCGCATTCGCAAGCAATTGGACGATCGGGGCACCCTGGACGTGGTCCGCTTTGGGGTCGAATTGCTGGGCCTGCGTCAGCCCCTGGCGCTGGCCCAGTTCAAGCCCGCCTTGGGCCTGAACCCCGAATTGCAAGCCAAATACGCCGCCAACCGGCTGCGGGTGGTGCGGCAAGTGCGCTATTCCCTGCATAACGAAAACTGCATCGATCTGGTGCTGTTCCTGAACGGCATTCCGATGGCGACGGTGGAGTTGAAAAGCGACTTCACCCAAAGCGTTGCCGATGCCGTCGATCAGTACCGTTTCGACCGCAACCCCAGGCCCAAGGGCCAGGGGGCGGCGGAGCCGCTATTGGATTTCCCCCGTGGTGCCCTGGTGCATTTCGCCGTCAGTAACTCGGCGGTGCGGATGAGCACCCGGTTGCAAGGCCCCACCACCACCTTCCTGCCCTTTGACCGGGGCGATGATGGCGGGGCGGGCAATCCGCCCAATCCGTTTGGCCATGCCACCGCCTATTTGTGGGAACAGGTGTGGGCGCCCGAATCCTGGCTGGAAATCCTGGGCCGCTATGTGGTGGCGGTACGGGATTCCAAGAAGCAGGTCACCAAGGTCATTTTCCCCCGCTATCACCAGTTGGACGCCACCCGCGCCCTGGTGGCCGCCGTGCTGGCCGAAGGACCGGGAGCCAAATACCTGATCCAGCATTCGGCCGGGTCGGGCAAGACCAACTCCATTGCCTGGACTGCCCATTTCCTGGCCGATCTGCATGATGCCGCCCAGGCCAAGCTGTTCGATTCGGTGCTGGTGGTCAGTGACCGCACCGTGCTGGACGCCCAGTTGCAGGAAGCCATCTTTTCCTTCCAGCGCACCAAGGGCGTGGTTGCCACCATCACCAACGAGAGGGGAAGCAAAAGCGGTCAATTGGCCGAGGCCCTGGCGGCGGGCAAGAAGATCGTGGTCTGCACCATCCAGACCTTCCCCTTCGCCCTGGCCGAGGTGCAGGAACTGGCCGCCACCCAAGGCAAGCGCTTTGCCGTCATCGCCGACGAGGCCCATTCGTCCCAGACCGGCAGCGCCGCCGCGACGCTGAAACAGGTGTTGTCCGCCGAGGAATTGAAGGAATTGGAAGATTGCGGCGAGATCAGCGCCGAAGACCTGTTGGCCGCCCAGATGGCCGCCCGTGCAAATGATGGTGGGGGCAGTCAGGCCGGAATCACCTATGTGGCCTTCACCGCCACGCCCAAGGCCAAGACGCTGGAGCTGTTCGGGCGCAGACCCGACCCGGCCCAGCCCGCAGGCCCCACCAACCTGCCCGCGCCTTTCCATGTCTATTCCATGCGCCAAGCCATCGAGGAAGGCTTCATCCTGGATGTGCTGAAGAACTACACGTCCTACAAGTTGGCCTTCAAACTGGCCTGCGGCGGCCAGGAATGGGATGAAACCCAGGTGGACCAGGCCGAGGCGTTGAAAGGCATCATGCGCTGGGTACGGCTGCATCCCTATAACATCAGCCAGAAAGTCAAGGTGGTGGTGGAGCATTTCCGCTCGACTGTCGCGCCCCTGCTGGCCGGTCAGGCGAAGGCGATGGTGGTTACCGCCAGCCGTCAGGAAGTGGTGCGCTGGCAACTGGCCATCAACAAATACATCAAGGAACAGGGCTACAAGATCGGTACCCTGGTGGCCTTCTCGGGCGAGGTGAAGGACGGGGAATCAGAGCCGGATGGCTTCACCGAAAACAGCACAACACTGAACCCCACCCTGGCCGGGCGCGACATGCGCGAAGCCTTCGCCACCGATGAGTTCCAGATCCTGCTGGTGGCCAACAAGTTCCAGACCGGCTTTGATCAGCCCTTGCTGTGCGGCATGTATGTGGACAAGAAGCTGGCCGGTATCCAGGCGGTGCAGACCCTGTCACGCCTGAACCGCGCCCATCCGGGCAAGGACACCACCTACATCCTGGATTTCGTCAACGAACCCCAGGACGTGCTGGCGGCCTTCAAGACCTATTACCAGACAGCGGCGTTGGAGGGCGTCACCGATCCCAATCTGGTCTTTGATCTTCGCGCCAAGCTGGACGGCTTCGGCCATTACGATGATGCCGAGGTCGAGCGGGTGGTCGCGATCGAGATGGACCCCAAGGCCACCCAGGCCCAACTGGGCGCCGTCATCACCCCGGTGGCCGACCGCCTGCTGAAACGCTACAAGGTCCTGCAACTCGCCATCGAAGCGGCCAGGGCGGCGGGGGACGGCAAGGCGGAAAAGGACGCCAAGGACGAGCAGGCCGCCTTGGTCCTGTTCAAACGTGACCTGGGCGTGTTCCAGCGGGTCTATGCCTTCCTGTCGCAGATTTTCGATTACGGCAACACCGACATCGAAAAGCGGTCCATCTTCTTTCGCCGTCTGCTGCCCTTGCTGGATTTCGGGCGCGAACGCGAAGGCGTGGATTTGTCGGGCATCCAGTTGACCCATCACAACCTGCGCAACCAGGGCAAGCGCGACCTGCCCCTAAATCAAGGCGAAGGCAAGAAGCTGACGCCCATGAGCGAACCCGGCAGCGGCGAGGTGCAGGACAAGCAAAAGGCCCTGCTGGCCAAGATCATCGAGAAGGTCAACGACCTGTTCGAGGGCGAGCTGACCGATGACGACAAGCTGATCTATGTGAACAACGTCATCAAGGGGAAGCTGCTGGAATCCGAGGTGCTGGTCGAACAGGCATCCAACAACACCAAAGCGCAGTTATACGCCTCGCCCGACCTGACCCGTGAATTGACCAATGCGGTGATGGATGCCCTGGCAGCCCACACCAGCATGAGCAAGCAGGCGTTGGATTCGGAAAAAGTTCTGAATGGGCTGCGGGACATCCTGTTCGAACAGGCGGGGCTGTACGAGGCATTGCGGGCGCGTGGCGCGTCACACAAAGCTGGGGCCGGTTCCATTTGACCGGTTGGCATGACTTGACTCGTTGGCCGGTCACCAGCCGCCATTGCGGCGCCCGCCCGGCGAGGGACAAAATAATCCCAGCCGCCATTGCGGCGGCGGCCAAGCGGTCGGATGGCCGCGCCCGGCGAGAGACAAAATAAAACCCAGCCGCCATTGCGGCGGCGGCCAAGCGGTCGGATGGCCGCGCCCGGCGAGGGACAAAATAAACCCCAGCCGCCATTGCGGCGGCGGCCAAGCGGCCGGATGGCCGCGCCCGGCGAGGGTTGTACAACGGTCAATGAAATTGGCCGTTGGTATTATTGACTGGGTGCTTTGCGCACCTCGCTAAACCTGGGGGGGATCGCCTGGGGCTGTATCGCCGCCCTGGCCGTCACTTTGGTCTTCGGCCACGGCGGATATCGGCATGATGGTGGCGTCCCCCAGCAAGGCCCGGCCCAATTGGGTGCGGGTCACATTTTCCACCGCTGATAAATCCGTCTGGGTCAGATCGGTGGCCATCAGCACCGCCCCTTGAAAATCCGCCCCGGCCAAAATGGCGCCGGCCAGATTGGCCCCGGACAGATCGGCCCCGCGCAGCAAGGCCCCGGACAGATCGGCCCCGCGCAGATCGGCATGGCGTAATTGGGCCACGCCCAAATTGGCCCCACGCAGATTGGCCCCGGACAGGATGGTATAGCGGAAGTCGCACCCTTCCAGCCGGGCATCGGCCAGACAGGCATCACTGAGATCCATATCGCGCAAGGTGGCGCCGGCCAGGACGGCTCCGCCCAAATCGGTCCCGCACAGATCGCGGCCACGCAGATCGGCGCGGCACCCGCCTTTTCCCGTCAGCCATTGGCCATGGGCGGCCAAAATGGCGGGGATGTCGGACTGGGGGGCACCCGGCGAGGTGGGAGAGGCTGTCTCCGGCCCCGGCTCCGGCCCCGGCTCCGGCTCTGGCCTCGATTTTGATGACGGGGCTGGCGTCGCGGGCGCGGTCGCTGCGGAAAGGGATGGTGTTGGCGGTTTCGGCGGCGGCGGGGCGATTTCCAGCCCCGGCGGCGGTGGCGGCGGGGCGGGCGCGGCAGGCGGTTCGTCCGGGCTGATCCGCTCTGGGCGCGGCGGCGGCGGTGCGGGCATGTCCAGCTTGCCGCCGGTCATGGGGCGGCCCTGGACAACCGGCGGCATGGGGCGGGGTGGCGCCGGGGGTTTGGCCGGGCGCGGCATTCTGACCATTTCGGTCAGACGCAAGGTCAGTTCATGGGCGGATACCGGCTTGGGCAAGGTTCCGTCGGCCCCCAGGCGGCGGGCCTGCTCCAGATGGCAGCGATCGGCGGCGGCGGCGGCGGCCAGGATGGGCGGATGAGGGTCGGTGTTGCGAATCCGCTCCAACACCGTCAGAGCGGCGGCACTGTCGCCGCACAGGTCGATAAAGGCCGCATGGGGGAAATGTTCCAGCATCAGCGGCAGATCGCCGCTTTCGCCACTGGCCAGAATGTCGTGCACCCCCAGCTTTCGGAACGTCTGGCGCAGCAGAAAGCGAAAGCCTTCATCCTGGCTGAAGACCAGGACGCGGATTTTCGGCCAGATGATGGCGGGGGCGGGGGATGGTGGGGGCGGGGCCATCGCGGTATCATAGGGTTTCGGGGGTATTCGGGCAATCGCCTGCCCCCTTTATTTGCCGTGGATACCGTCCGATGCGCCCGCCCGCCTCTTTTGCTCCTGCTGCCGCCCGTCGTCCCGATTGGCGGACCATCCGGTCCTTGCTGCCTTATCTGTGGCCGGTGGGGGAACCGGGAATCCGGGTCCGGGTGGTGCTGGCCCTGCTCTGCCTGGCCGCCGCCAAGGGCGTCAATGTCACCGTGCCGCTTTATCTGCGCCAAGCGGTGGACGCATTATCCACGCCGGTGGGGGTGGCTGCCGCCGTGCCGGTGGGGATTTTGCTGCTGTATGGCGTCAGTCGGCTGATGTCGGATGTGTTCGCCGAATTGCGCGACCTGTTTTTCGCCCGCGTGGGCCAACGGGCCATCCGCCAATCCAGCCTGGGGGTGTTCCGGCACCTGCATGCCTTGGCCTTGCGCTTTCACCTGGACCGGCGCACAGGCGGGGTGTCGCGGGCCATCGACCGGGGAACGCGGGGCATTGAATTCCTGCTGAACTTTTCCTTGTTCAACATCCTGCCTTCCATCCTGGAAATCGGTCTGGCCACGGCGATCCTGTGGTCGCTGTTCGGCCCGTCTTTTGCCATGGTGACCTTTGGCACCATTCTGGTCTATGTGACCTACACGTTTCGCATCAGCGATTGGCAAGCCCGCTTCCGCCGCCGCATGAACGAAAATGACTATCAGGCCAGCGCCAGGGCGGTGGATTCCCTGCTGAATTTTGAAACCGTCAAATATTTCGGCAATGAAGGTCACGAAGCACGGCGCTATGACCAAGCCCTGGCCAGTTACGAGGATGCGGCGGTCCGCAACCGCCTGAAAACCGGATGGCTGAATTTCGGCCAGGGCATCATCATCGCCGTGGGGCTGACCATCCTGACCCTGATGGCGGCGGGGCGGGTGGCCCAAGGCCAGATGAGCGTGGGCGATTTCGTCGTGGTGAACGCCTATTTGCTGCAATTGGTCATCCCGCTGCATTTCCTGGGCTTCGTCTATCGCGAGATCAAGCAGGCCCTGACCGATATGGAAGCCATGTTCTCGCTTCTGGAGGAAACGCCGGAAATCCAGGATGCCCCCGATGCCAAGCCATTGCATCTGACCGGCGGCGAGGTGCGGTTCCAGCAGGTGGATTTCGGTTATGCCCCCGACCGGACCATTTTGCACAAGGTGGACATCCATGTGCCGCCGGGACGGTCAGTCGCCATTGTCGGGCCGTCGGGGGCGGGGAAAAGCACGCTGTCCCGCCTGCTGTTCCGGTTCTACGACGTGACGGGCGGGACCATCAGCATTGATGGCCAGGACATCCGCACCCTGACCCAGGATTCAGTACGGCAAGCCATCGGCATCGTTCCCCAGGATACCGTATTGTTCAACGACACCATCGGCTACAACATCGCCTATGGCCAGCCGCAGGCCAGCCAGGACGAAATCGAACAGGCGGCCCGTCTGGCCCATATCCACGATTTCATCCTGGGATTGCCCGACGGCTATGCCACCATGGTGGGGGAACGGGGGCTGAAGCTGTCGGGTGGGGAAAAACAGCGCGTGGCCATCGCCCGGACCATTTTGAAACAGCCGTCCATCTTGTTGTTCGACGAAGCCACCAGCGCCTTGGACACGCACACGGAAAAGGAAATCCAGGCATCCTTGCGCGACGTATCGCGCGACCGCACCACCTTGATCATCGCCCATCGCCTGTCCACCGTGGTGGATGTGGACGAAATTTTGGTCATGGATCAGGGGCGGGTTGTCGAACGGGGCCGTTACCCCCAATTGATGGCCATGGATGGACGCTTCGCGGCCATGTGGCGGCGGCAGCAGGAAGCCCAACATTTGCGCGATGAATTGTCCGGCTACACCGATGCCTGACGGCGCGGCCCCCGGAAACGTATCCATTAAGTAACCATTAAGGAACTTGACGCTGTCTCATACCGATAGAGCGTGGTACTCTATGTATGTAGACGGGGGTGTGCGTGTCTGCGGGGACGTGGAGGAATAGGCCATGAACGGTTATGTTGACACATTGGCGGCACCGGTGCCGCCCGCTTCCAGTACAATCGCGGAACAAAATCTGGAAGACAGCACCCGTGCCGAACCGTTGCTGAGCCGCGAGCACATCAAAAAGCTGGACGAAATGCCAACCCCGGCCAGTCTGGATTTGGCCGCGCAACTTCAGGTCATGCTGGGGACCGTTTGGCAGCTTTACTCCACCGCCCTGAAGCAAGGTTCAGCCGTCGCCGTGTCGCCGGTGGGGGCCATGTTGCAGGATGCAGTGGGTGGTCTGGGCGATCTGCTCAGCAATGCCGATAAGCGGGATTTGGCCCATATCCCGACCCAGCGGGCAGCGGAAACCCAGAAATTGGTGGATGCGGTGCAGTCGGGCATGCTGGCCAGTCTGGCATCGGCGGAACAGGTCTTGCGGGCCTTGCCTGCCCATCAGGCCAAGGAAGCGGAAATGCAGATCATGCAATTCCAATCGGCCATCATGGCGGCGCTGCGCCGGGTGCGCAACGTCATGTCGTCCGCGGGCGCCTGACTGTCTGGCCGCGTCTGAAACCGCGCGGCCGACATGGGTTCAGTCAGCACCGCCATCCAGACGCAAGCGGCTGCGGGTCCGATCCCGCAGCCTGTGCGGTTGCGAGAATATGGGTGATTGCTCCGCATCTGGGAGAGGCACTGATCAGACCCGATCAGGGAATCACCACCACACCCCTGAAGAGCGAAAATGCTGTCTGAGCTGATCCTACTGGGCTTGTGCGGATTCGCCGTCGGGCCAATCTTGGCCATCATCGCCCTGGCCAAGATCGGCACCTTGCGTGGTGAGATGGGCAGCCTGCGCGATGAGCTGGACAGCCTGCGCCGCGCGCTGCACCGGATGAGCGTGGAGATGGCCCAGACGGCAGCACCGCCCGCCGATGCGGTCGCCCCGCCCCCCCATCAGACTCCGGTGACGCCAATCGCGGCCCCAACCGCCGATGATCCGTCGTCGCCGCCTTCGTCTCCCACTCCATCGCCCCCACCCACTCTTTCTCCTTCTCCCACCCCATCGCCCCCACCCAGTCACAAAGAACAGACCTTTGCCGAACGCTGGCTGGTCTGGCTGGGCGGCATCACCCTGGCTCTGGGCGGGGGCTTTTTCGTGAAATATTCTGCGGACCAGGGTTTGCTGGGGCCGGAATTCCGTGTCGCCCTGGGTGTGTTGTCCGGGTTGGCAGCCATGATCCTGGGCCATTGGCTGTCCTATCGTCCGCCGGAAAATCATCGGCTGCCCTGGCATGTGCCGCTGGCTCTGATCGGGGCCGGCGGGGTGGTGATCTTTGCCGCCCTCTATGCCGGCTATGCCCTGTTCGGTCTGATCGGGCCATTGACCACCTTTATCGCCCTGGCCGTCAGCGCGGCGGGATTGACGGTGATGTCGCTGCGCCATGGCCCTTGGGTCGCCTTGCTGGGATTGCTGGGGGCCTTCCTGGTTCCCTTGCTGCTGAATACGGACCATCCCAATCTGCCCGGATTGCTGAGCTACGTGCTGGTGGTGTCGGCGGGAGGGGTGGCCCTGCTGCGCTATCGCCAATGGTGGTGGCTGGTCTGGGTGGTGCTGGGGGCCGATGCCGCCTGGCTGGGGCTGTGCCTGCTGAGCCAACACCTGTCCGCCAGCGATCAATGGGCGGCTTCGTTGTTCCTGTGTCTGCTGGGGGGATTGTTCGCCGCCCTGCGGCTGGGCTTGCCCCGCCCTCGGCTGTTCCAGGGACGGATCGACCATCCCGTGGTGCGGCGGGCGGTGGCCATGGCGGCGGCAATCATCGCCATCCTGGCCCTGGCTTTGGCCCAAAGCAGCGATTACGCCATCCCGGCCCAAACCGCCTTGGTATTCCTGGCGGCGGGATTGATGGCCCTGGGCTGGCGCGATGCCGTCTTTGACCGGCTGCCCTGGCTGGGGGCGGCGATGGCGGTGCTGGCCCTGGCTGGCTGGGAAGCCGGATTGCATGAAATGGGCGCCATTGGCGACATTCTGTCCCCCGCCCTGCCGGGTGAGGCCGGGCGCTTCGCCCAATTGGCCATGATCTTCGCCGCGCTGTTCGGGGTGGGCGGGCAAAGTCTGGCCGCCCGCACCGACAATCCCTGGCGGTGGGCTGCCTTATCCGTCGGGGGCAGTCTGGCCGTGCTGGCGGTATCTTACTGGCGGCTGGCCCTGCTGGGCGACACTTGGGCCTGGACTGTCGGCGCCCTGGCCCTGGGCGTGGTCTTCGTCATTATCGCCGAACGCCACCGGCGCCGGGAATCCCACGATAGCCCTGCCCTGATCGCCGTCCATACGGTGGGCACATGCGCGGCCCTGGCCCTGGCCGCCACCTTTGCCCTGAAAGAAGCGTGGCTGAGCGTCGCCCTGGCCGCAATGATTCCCGCCATCGCCTGGATCGACACCCATTTGCGCCTGCCGGGCCTGCGCAAGACCGCGTTGATCCTGGCGGGAATCGTGCTGGTTCGGCTGGCTTGCAATCCTTATGTCCTAAGCTATCCCCTGGATAACGCCCCCGCCTTTGACTGGCTGCTTTACGGCTATGGCCTGCCCATGGCCGCCTTTGCCTATGGCTTTCATCTGTTCCGCCGCCATGGGGATGACAGACTGACCCAAGTGCTGGAATCAGGCACCATCATCTTCGCCGTCTTGCTGGCCAGTCTGGAAATCCGCCGATGGATGGCGGGTGGATTGTCGCCATCCCTGTCCTATGAGTTGATGGAACAAAGCCTGCAAAGTCTGGTCTGGCTGACCGGATCGGCGGTACTGTTCGCCATCCACGCCCGGTCCGGGCGGATAATCACGCTGCGCGCCGCGCAAATTCTGCTGGCCCTGGCCGCCGGACAAACCCTGATCATGCAGGCCATCGTGGACAATCCATGGATGGGCGGGGACGATGTGGGCCAGGGGCTGATCCTGAATACTCTGCTGCCCGCCTATGCCGCCCCGGCCGCCCTGTATGCCATTTTGTGGCGGCTGGCCCATCCGCCCCGGCTGCGTCCATGGTGCGCCACCCTGGCAGTGGGGTTTGCCCTGCTTTGGGCGACGATGGAAATCCGCCACGGCTTCAGCAATCGCGACTCGCTGTGGAGCGGTCGGGGCAGCCCCAGCGAAGTATGGGCCTATTCCGCGCTGTATCTGCTGGCGGGAATCGGCGTGTTGAGCGGCGGCATCCGCCTGTCATCGCGCTTTGCCCGCCACGCCGGTCTGGCCCTGATCCTGGCCGTGGTGGTCAAGGTGTTCCTGGTGGACATGTCCCAGACCGGCGGTCTGTGGCGGGCCTTGTCCTTCCTGGGGCTGGGCGCCGGATTGGTGGGGGTTGGCTGGCTGTACCGGCGGCTGGGACGAACGGATATCAGCCATTAGGGCGTATTTCGACCGCATCGGGTCGAAATACGCGATAAAGCCTGCGCGGTGCTTGAGCGGCCCCTTGGACCTAACCAAATCCCTATGAGTTTCACTCACCGGGATTTGGTGTCATCCCGCTTCGCTGCTGAAAATCATTCCGCTTCGCTGCCGGAAGATGACCCGCTTTCCAGATGGAAGGCTGCCGCCATCAAGGCGCGGGTATAGTCGGTTTTCGGCTGGGCGAACAAATCCGCCGCCGGTCCCATTTCCACCACCAGCCCATCCTTCATGACCACCAGATCATCGGCCAGGGCGCGGACCACCCGCAAATCATGACTGATGAACAGATAGGCGATGTTATGACGGTGTTGGATATCGCGCAGCAAATCGACGATCTGGGCCTGCACCGACACGTCCAGGGCGCTGGTGGGTTCATCCAAAACGATGAAGCGGGGTTTCAACACCAGGGCGCGGGCGATGGAAATGCGCTGGCGCTGACCGCCGGAAAATTCGTGGGGGTAACGGTCCTGGGTGGCAGGGTCCAGCCCCACTTCCTGCAACGCTTCGGCGATCATCGCCCGTTTTTCGTCGCGGGTCCTGGCCAGATCGTGGATTTCGATGCCTTCCCCAACGATCTGCCCCACCGACAGACGCGGGCTAAGCGATCCATACGGGTCCTGAAACACCATCTGCATCTGGCGGCGCAGGGGGCGCAAGGTGGTGCCATCCATGCCCATGATGTCCTGCCCCAGAAAGGTCAATCCGCCCTGGGCTTCGGTCAGGCGCAGCAGGGCCAGCCCCAACGTGGTCTTGCCCGAACCGGATTCACCCACCACCCCCACCGTGTGACCGGCGCGCACGGTCAGGCTGATGCCGTCCACCGCTTTCACATGAGAAACCACCCGGCGCAGAATGCCCGCCCGGATGGGGAACCATACCTTCAGATCCCGCACATCCATGACCGCCGGGGAATCGGCGGGGGCGGCGTTGGGTTTGCCCTTGGGTTCAGCCGCCAGCAGCTTTTGCGTATAGGCATGGGCGGGCCGGGCGAAAATATCGGCCACCGGCCCGGCTTCCACCACCTGGCCGTCGCACATGACGCACACCTGATCGGCCATCTTGCGCACGATGCCCAGATCATGGGTGATGAACAGCAATGCCATGCCCAGCCGGGCCTGAAGATCCTTCAGCAAGGCCAATATCTGGGCCTGGATGGTCACGTCCAGGGCGGTGGTTGGTTCGTCGGCGATCAGGATGTCGGGTTCATTGGCCAGGGCCATGGCGATCATCACCCGCTGGCGCTGCCCGCCCGATAATTCATGGGGCAAGGCCCCCAACCGTTTTTCCGCCTGGGGAATCCCCACCAGACGCAGCAATTCCAGCACACGGGCGCGCCGTTCGGCACCGCGCAGCCCCTTATGGATTTCCAGCACCTCGCCCACCTGCTTTTCCACCGAATGCAGGGGATTGAGCGAGGTCATGGGTTCCTGGAACACCATGGCGATGCGGTTGCCGCGCACAGCGCGCAAGGCCCGCTCGGGCGCTCCCAGCAATTCCTGTCCGTCCAATTGGATGCTGCCCGACGGATGCCAGGCCCGTGGATAGGGCAGCAATTGCAGCACGGACAGGGCGGTCACCGATTTCCCCGACCCGGATTCCCCCACCAGGGCCAAGGTCTGGCCGCGATTCAGGGCAAAGGACACCCCGCGCACGGCATCCACCTGCTGTGCCCCCCGGCCAAAAGCCACGGCCAGATCGCGGACGGCCAAAAGCGGCGGCTGGGAAGGGGATGATGTCGGCATGGCGCTGCTCATGAATTGGTCTTTCGCGGGTCAAAGGCATCGCGCACCGCCTCGCCGACGAAAATCAGCAAGGACAGCAACACCGCCGTGGCCAGGAATCCGGTCAGGCCCAGCCAAGGGGCCTGCAAATTATCTTTGCCCTGGCTAAGCAATTCGCCCAAGGACGGCGACCCCGCCGGCATACCCAGCCCCAGGAAATCCAAGGAGGCCAAGGCGGCGATGGAGGCATTCAGGATGAACGGCACAAAGGTCACCGTGGCCACCATGGCATTGGGCAACAGGTGGCGGGTCATGATGTCCCGGTCACTCATTCCCAGGGCACGGGCGGCACGCACGTAATCAAAGTTGCGGGCGCGCAGGAATTCCGCCCGCACCACCCCCACCAGCGATGTCCAACTGAACAGCACCAGGATGCCCAGCAAGGTCCAAAATCCTGGCGAGATCATCGAGGCGACGATGATCAGGATCAAAAGCTGGGGCAAACCGCCCCAGATTTCCAAGATACGCTGGCCGATCAGATCGACCAGCCCGCCGAAATACCCCTGCACGGCGCCGATGGCCACCCCCAGGATCGTGCTGGCCACGGTCAGCAACAGGCCAAAGGCGATGGACAGCCGCAAACCATAGACCAGCCGGGCCAGCACATCGCGGCCCTGATCATCGGTGCCCAGCCAGTTTTCCCGGCTGGGCGGGGCCGGATGGGTCCGGCTGACGTCATAGCTGATGGATTGGTAATCATGATGAATCGGCGGCCACAAAGCCCAGCCGCCATCGGCGATTTTTTGGGCCATATAGGGATCGCGATAATCCGTATAGGTCAGGAAATCGCCGCCAAACGTGGTTTCCGGGTAATCCGCCACGATGGGGGCATAAAGCTGACCGTGATAGACCACCAGGATCGGCCGGTCATTGGCCACCAATTCGGCCCCCAGCGTCACCAGGAAAACCCCCACGAACAGCCAAAGCGACCAAAAGCCCCGGCCATTGGCGCGAAACGCGGCCAAACGGCGCCGTGTCAGCGGCGACAGGTTCAGACACCCCATGGCCTTAGCCCCCCCGCCGGTCGAAATCAATGCGCGGATCGACGAAGTGATAGGTCAGATCGCCGATCAGGTTCAGAACCAGCCCCAGCAGGCTGAACAGGTAAAGGGTGCCGAACATCACCGGATAATCGCGATTGACCACCGCTTCGTATCCCAGCAGCCCAATGCCATCCAGGGAAAAAATAATCTCGATCAGCACCGATCCGGTGAACAAGATCCCCACCAGGGCGGCGGGAAATCCGGCGATCACCAGCAGCATGGCATTGCGGAAGATATGACCGTACAGCACCCGTTTTTCCGTCAATCCCTTGGCTCGGGCGGTGATCACATATTGCTTGCTGATTTCGTCAAGGAAACAATTCTTGGTCAGCATGGTCAATTGGGCGAAACCCGCGATGACCAGCGCCGTGATGGGCAAAGCCAGATGCCACAGATAATCCCCCAGCTTAGCCAGGGGCGACATGGTTTCGAAGCCCGTCGAGGTCAGACCGCGCAGTGGAAACCACGCGAAATAACTGCCGCCCGCGAACAGCACCACCAGCATGATGGCGAACAGAAAACCGGGAATGGCGTGCCCCACGATCACCGCCCAGGACGACCCCACATCAAAGGCCGATCCGTCGCGACGGGCCTTGGCGATGCCCAGGGGGATGGACACCAGATAGATGATCAAGGTGCTCCACACCCCCAAGGATATGGAAACGGGCATTTTCTCCAACAGCAGGTCGATGACGCTGGTATCCCGGTAAAAACTTTTGCCGAAATCAAAGCGCAGATAATTGCCGATCATCTGGACAAAGCGTTCCGGCGCGGGTTTGTCGAAACCGAATTGCCGTTCGATATCCTTGATGAAAGCCGGGTCCAAACCCTGCGATCCGCGATAGGCACCGCTTTCGCCATCACGCCCGCCGCTGCCACGGATGACCCGTGCCGCCTGGATATCGCCGCCGCCGCCGGTCAAACGCTGGGTATTGCCGCCATCCAATCCCTGGATCTTGGCGATCATCTGTTCCACCGGCCCGCCGGGGGCGAATTGGGCCACGGCGAAATTGATGATCATGATCCCCAGCAAGGTCAAAGGGATCAACGCCAGACGGCGTACCGCATAGGCAAACATGGGTTTATTTCCCCCCGGTCTGGGCGTCGGCGGATTTGGCCCACCACGTACTGGTGTCCGCCCCCTTGACCGGAACTTGGTCGGGGTGGCCGAATTTGTCCCAATAGGCGATGCGGTCATACCCGGTGTGCCATTGGGGAATGACATAGTGGTTCCACAACAAAACCCGGTCCAGGGCACGGGTACGGGCCACCAGATCATCGCGGCCGGGGGCGGAAATCACCAGATCAATCAATTGATCAACGGCCGGATTTTTGATGCCCACATAATTGCGGCTGCCCGGCTGGTCGGCGGCATCCGATGACCAGAACATGGCCTGTTCGTTTCCGGGCGACAGGGATTGCCCCCAACTGGCTACGATCAGATCGAAATCAAAGGCCCGTAGCCGGTTGACATACTGGCTTTGGTCCACGCTGCGCACCGTGGCTTCGATTCCCAGCCGGGCCAGATTGCGGACGAAAGGCAGGGTGATCCGTTCGAATGCGGGCTGAACCAACATGATTTCAAAGCGGAAGGGCTGACCATCCTTGACCAGCCGCCCGTTCTGCACATGCCATCCGGCCTGTTCCAACAATCCCATGGCGATCCGCAGATTGGGGCGGATATCGCCGGCGGTGGCCGTGTCGGGGGCGCGGTAGGCGGTGGTGAACACCTCGGGCGGGATTTGATCGCGCAATGGTTCCAGCACCGCCAGTTCCGCCGGGCCAGGCAGCCCGGTCGCCGCCAGTTCCGAATTATCGAAATAGCTGTGGGTATGGCGGTACTGACCATAGAACAAGGTCTGATTGGTCCAGTTGAAATCAAAGGCATAGGCCAGGGCTTGCCGCACCCGCGCATCCTGGAACAGCGGGCGGCGGATATTATAGGCATAGGCCTGCATGCCCGATGGCAGATGATTGTCAAACGTCTCCCGCTTGGCCCGCCCGTCCTTCAGCGCCGACCAATCGTCATAGCCCGTGGCCCATTTCTTCGCCTCGTTTTCTTCGCGCAGGTCGTATTCACCGGCCTTCAGGGCTTCCAGCGCCACGGTGGCATCGCGGTAATAGTCGAACCGCAGGGTATCGAAATTCTGTGTCCCCTTGCGCACCGGCAGATCGCGGCCCCAATAGTGATCGACCCGACGGGCGATGACATAGCGGCCCGGCTCGAATTTTTCGATCCGATAGGGACCGCTGCCCATGGGCGGCTCCAGCGTGGTCTGATCAAAGGCCCGGCCCTGCCAATAAGCTTTGGGCAGAATGGGCATTTGCCCCAGGATCAACGGCAATTCGCGGTTATCGCCGGGCTTGAAGGTGAATTTCACCCCGCGTTCCCCCACCGCTTCGACCTTATCCACCCCGGCATAGTAAAAACGGTAAAATGGCGCGCCCTTGGTCCGCAGAATATCCAGGGAAAAGATCACATCCGCCGGGGTGATCGGGGTGCCATCCTGCCAGCGGGCTTCGCGGCGGATAACGAAGTGCACCCACGACCGGTCGGGCGGCGTGTCGATGGTTTCGGCGATCAGCCCGTACATGGAAAACGGCTCGTCCGCCGATTCCACCATCAGGGTTTCAAACGGCAATTCCGCCCCGGCGGCGGGCACCCCCTTGACGATGAAGGGATTGAAACTGTCAAAGGTGCCGATGGAGGCCCGGCGGATTTCCCCCCCCTTGGGCGCGTCGGGATTGACGTAATCGAAATGGCTGAACCCGGCCGGATATTTCACCGGCCCATGCATGGCCAAACCGTGACGGGGTTCGGCCCCGGCGGGGGTGGTCAACAGCATCAGGACGGACAGAATGGCGGCGGCGGACCGGATGATCATGCCCGGACCTCGTCCTCGGCCAGAACCGCCAGGGCCAGGGCATGCAGGCCAGCATCTCCGGCGGCACAAACCCGCCCGTCCGATGCCATGGTCAGGGGCGCCCCCCGCCAATCGGTCATCACCCCGCCCGCCGACTGAACCACCGGCACCAGGGCGGCAAAATCATGGGGTTTCAGCCCTGCTTCCACCACCAAATCCACACAGCCGGTGGCCACCAGGGCATAGGCGTAGCAATCGCAGCCATAGCGGGCCTGACGCACCCGGTCAACGACGCGGTCCCAGGCCGGGCGGGTGGCGGCATCGAAATAATCGGGACCGGTGGTGCTGGCATAGGCATGGGCCAGATCGGAACAAGCCCGCGTGCGCACCGGCTGCCCATTCCAGGTGGTGGGCAGCCCCACCCCGCCGATCCAGCGTTCATCGGTGATGGCTTGATCAATAACCCCCAGGACCGGCACGCCCCGGTGGCACAGGGCGATCAGGGTGCCGAAACTGGGCTGGCCGGTGATGAATGCCTTGGTGCCGTCGATGGGGTCCAGCACCCAGACGAAATCGGCATCGGCATTTTCCCGCCCATGTTCCTCGCCCACAATACCATGATCGGGAAAGGTGGCGCGGATCAGGGCGCGCATGGCGGTTTCCACCTCGCGGTCGGCGATGGTTACCGGGGAATGGTCGGCCTTGTCATCCACGGGGATGGGCGTGCGGAAATAGCGGCGGATCACCGGGCGGGCGGCATCGGCCAGACGGTGGGCCAGATCGGCGAATTCGGCGGGGCAAGCGGACAAGGTGGACATGGCGCAGTCTCCGGTCATGGCGCGAGTGTGGCGCGAAACTCCCGGCAAGACCAGCGATGAAAGAGACTTCACCTTTGTCCCATGGCGGGATTAAGGTCGTCGCCTCGCATTTTGGAAGACCCCGCCATGACCCCCATTGTCGTCATCCCCGCCCGTCTGGCCGCGACCCGCCTGCCCAACAAGCCGTTGGCCGATATCGACGGCGCCCCCATGATCGTCCAGGTCTGGCGCCGCGCCGTGGCCGCCAATATCGGTCCGGTGGTGGTGGCCGCGGCCGAGGAAGAGATTGCCCAGGCAGTGCGCGCCCATGGCGGGATCGCGGTGCTGACCGACCCGGATCACCCATCCGGGTCCGATCGGGTTTGGCAGGCGGTTCAGGAAATCGACCCCCAGGGCCGGCATGATTCCATCGTCAACGTCCAAGGCGATCTGCCCACCTTGGACCCGGCCATCGTCCGTGCCGCCCTGGCGCCGCTGGCCGAGCCGCAGGTGGATATTTCCACCCTGATCGCCGAAATCAGGATCGAGGAAGAACGCACCAACCCCAATGTGGTCAAGGCGGTGGTGGGGCTGGCCCCCGGCCAGACCGTGGGCCGTGCCCTTTATTTCACCCGGACCACCTCGCCTTGGGGGGCTGGCCCCCATTACCATCACATCGGTCTTTACGCCTATCGCCGTGCCGCCTTGGGCCGGTTCATCGCCCTGCCCCAGGGCGTGCTGGAAAAGCGGGAAAAGCTGGAACAACTGCGCGCTTTGGAAAACGGCATGCGCATTGACGCCGCCTTGGTTGACACTGTTCCCCTGGGTGTCGATACTCCCGCCGACCTTGACCGCGCCCGCCAGATGATCCGGGCCGGGGCCTGAAACAGCGGCACCAGAGACATCGACGACACCATGACCCAACCGATCCCCGATCCCAACCGGGCGCCCGACCCTAACCGGTCTATCGCCTTCCAGGGCTTGCCCGGCGCCTATTCCCATCTGGCGTGCCGCCGGGTCTATCCCGGCATGGACCCATTGCCCTGCACCACCTTCGAAGACGCGTTCGCCGCCGTGCGCGAAGGGCGGGCGCAATACGCCATGATCCCCATCGACAATTCCCTGGCCGGCCGGGTCGCCGATGTGCATCACCTGATGCCCTATTCCGGCCTGCACATCATCGGGGAATATTTTCTGCGGGTGAATCATCACCTGCTGGCCCTGCCCGGCACCACGCTGGACCGGATCAAGACGGTGGAAAGCCATGTGCACGCCCTGGGCCAGTGCCGCAACCTGATCCGCCAATTGGGGCTGACCGCCATCGTCGGCGCCGATACCGCTGGCGCCGCCGCCGAATTGGCCCAATCGGGCGATCTGACCAAGGCCGCCATCGCATCGGAACTGGCCGCCGAAATTTACGGCCTGCAATCCCTGCGCGCCAATATCGAGGATGCGGAACACAACACCACCCGTTTCGTGGTGTTGGCCCGCGACGCCATCGAACCCAACCCCAATCTGCCCAACGTCACCACCTTGGTCTTCCGCGTCCGCAACGTCCCGGCGGCGCTGTACAAGGCGCTGGGCGGCTTTGCCACCAATGGCGTCAACATCACCAAGCTGGAAAGCTATCTGGTGGGGGGGGAATTCATCGCCGCCCAATTCTATGCGGATGTGGAAGGTCATCCCGCCGACCGCTCTTTGCGGCTGGCGCTGGAGGAATTGGCTTTTTTCAGTCACGAAGTGCGCATTCTGGGCACCTATGCCGCCCATCCTTTCCGTCTGGCCCAGCGGGCGGCGGGGGAATAAGGGGCTGGTCGGCATGCTGATTTTCCAGACGGGGCGGTCATGATCATCCGCACCCGTCCCGCCGCCTGGCGGCTGTTCTTCATCCTGCGCGGGTCAATCCTGCCCCGAATCCGCTGGGAATTGGCCACCACCGTCGGCATCGCCATCGCCGTCACCTTCCTGCATGGACGGTTGTTCGACACCAAGATCACCCTGACCCCCATCCCCTTTACCCTGATCGGGTTGGCCCTGGCCATTTTCCTGGGTTTCCGCAACTCGGCCAGCTATGACCGCTGGTGGGAAGGCCGGAAATTATGGGGCGATCTGCTGATCCGCACCCGCACGATCACCCGCTTGCTGCAAACCCATGCGGCCCAGGCCGATGCCGCCGTCATTCAGGCGATGATCCGCCGCCTGATCGGCTTTGGCTTTGCCCTGAAACATCATCTGCGCGGCACGGCCGATACCGAAGCGGCGACCTTCCTGCCGCCAGATGAACGCGACGGCTATACCCAGGCCGTCAACCGCCCCGATCACATCTTGCACCGGATCAGCCAAGACGTAGCCCGCCTGCGGATTGCCGGGCATCTGGACCCGATGATGACCATGGCGGTGGAAGAAAACCTGACCCACATGGCCGCCATCCAGGCGGGATGCGAACGGATCCGTTCGACCCCCCTGCCATTTTCCTACATGCTGCTTTTGCACCGCACCGCCCACCTTTATTGCCTCTTTCTGCCGTTCGGGCTGGTGGATACCATCGGCTTCATGACCCCGTTCGTCGTCGGATTGATCTCCTATACGTTCTTTGGGCTGGACACGATCGGCGACGAAATCGAAGAACCCTTCGGCCTTCAGGACAACGATCTGCCCCTGCACGCCATCTGCACCCGCATCCAGATTGATCTGGGGGCCGCCTTGGGCGAAAGCGACCTGCCTGCCATGCCGGAACCGAAGGACTTTTGCCTGATGTGATCCTTGCCGGAACCACGGGGAAGGACGAAAATAAGCGCAGGGAAGGCAACGGGGATTACAACCATGTCAACCTATCATTTCACATGGTGGCGTTCATCCGGCTGGACCCGGCTGGGTCTGGTCGGCGCGGTGGTCATGATTTTTTTCACCCCCATGCTGTGGGCCTTGGGCGCATTCGGCCAGGACGAAAGCACCCTGATCCGCTCCGTGGTGTTTCTGGGCGGCGGATTATGGCTGTCCATCGGCGCCGGTTATACCGCGGGTTGGGCCATGCGCGGCTTTCTGATCCGCCAAAAGGAACCGGAAGCCGATGACGGCGGCCACCACGGCCCGGCGGGACATCCGCCCGCCCATGGACCGGCGCCACACCGCCCCAATCACTGACCTGTTTCTCGCTCTCACTCTAACTTGGCAGCCGCCCTATCGTGACTAGTGCCACCCCGCCTATATCCCACCCGTCCCACCGCCACCGTCGGCACCAGCCGTCGCTACGGCGAATGGTGCACCGCATGTTGGGGGGCGAAGGCCATGACGGGTTTTGGGTGCGGGCGCTGGATTATTTCCTGATCGGTCTGATCGTTTTGAACGTCATCGCGGTTCTGGCCGAATCCGTCGAGGATTTATCCATTGCCCATGGCCCCATCTTTTACACCTTCGACGTCTTTTCCGTCATGGTGTTCAGCGGGGAATATCTGGCCCGGCTGTGGACGGCGGTGGAACTGGACGACCCCCGCTTCCGTCATCCGTTCTGGGGGCGATTGCGCTGGACCATGACCCCCATGGCGGTGGTCGATCTGCTTTCGGTCTTGCCGTTCTATCTGGGCATCTTCGTTCAACTGGATCTGCGGGCCATGCGGGTGCTGCGGGTGCTGCGGGTGTTCAAGCTGGGCCGATATTCCATGGCCATGACCGTGATGGCCGCCGTGGCCCGCCAGGAAGCCCGCGCCATCGGCGCCGTGCTGTTCGTCATGGCGGTGGTGCTGATCGTCACCTCCAGCCTGATTTATCTGTTCGAACACCACGCCCAACCCCACGTCTTCAGTTCCATCCCCGTATCCATGTGGTGGTCGGTGGTGACCCTGACCACCTTGGGCTATGGCGACATGGTGCCGATCACCCCCATGGGCCGTCTGCTGGGGGGACTGACCGCTATCTTGGGGGTGGGCATGATCGCCCTGCCCGCCGGTGTTCTGGCCTCGGGCTTTTCCGAACAGATGCGCATCCGCCGCGAAGAATACCGCGAAGCGGTGGAACGTGCCTTGGAAGACGGCACCATCGACCGCCGCGACCGCCGCCGTCTGGATGAAAGCCGCCTGCATCTGGGCCTGTCGGAAGACGACGCCATCCGCATCCTGGAAACCGCCGTCCGCCACCCGACCACCTGCCCCCATTGCGGCCAGGTTGTGCACCAGAAACCAGACTGACCCACGCCATTTGGGATTGTTTTGTCCCTCGCCGGGCGGGCGCTGCAATGGCGGCGGGATGTCGGTCCACCAATCGATCCAAAGGTTGGCCGGTATTATCCCACCGTTCCGATTTCATCGACCCGGCTTTGCAGGCTCAACCGGTCCAGGCCGCTCATCGGCAGGGACACCAATAACTCGATACGACGGCGGATCAGCTTGAATGCTTCGGCGAAAGCGGCTGCCTGTTCCACCTTATTGGCCCGTTCCTTGGCATTGGGATCGGGAATGGGCCACGCTGCCACCACCGGATGGCCGGGGAAGTCCGGCAGACTGTCCACAACCTCTTCGCAGACGGTGAACACGAAATCCAGCCGGGGGGCATCCGCCCCCAAAAAGGCATCGACCCCCTTGGGTGGGGATGGATCAGGCGCCAACCCGGCCTTGCGGATGGTGTCCAGGGCCAGGGGATGCACCGCATCCGCCGGGTCCAATCCCGCGGACCATGCCTGAAAATGGCGCCGCCCCAGCATGTTCAGCAAGGTTTCAGCCATCAGGCTGCGGGCTTGATTGTGACGGCAGACGAAAAGAACCTGTTTGGGATGATCGCTCATGATACCCTGGCCCCACGTCATGGAGATTGCCCATTCCTACCCCGAATCGACACCCCACACTCATGACGTGTGGATGAAGTGTTGGTGACGGGTTGGTCATGTCAAGGCTTGGCCCGGTATCAGGCATGGATCAGTTACAGGAAACCTTGGATGCGCTGGATGACGGTGTCATCCGCTTTGACGCCGATCTCAGGCTGGTGGCCTGGAACCGGGCGGTGGGCGACATCATGGGCTTTCCCCCCGACCTGCTGCGCACCGGCACGCCGTTCCTGGCCTTCGTCGAATTCAACATCAGCCGGGGCGAACATGGCAGCGGCGAAAGGCGGCTGATCGTCAGTCAACGCCTGGCCAGCCTGACCGACACCTATTCCCGCCGCCGCCCCGACGGCACCATGGTTCGGGTACGGGGCAAGGCCATGCCCGATGGCGGTATTCTGAAGGTCTTTACCCGCGTGGACGGCCCCGCCACCCCCGACGCCCCACCCCCGGCCCTGTCAGCGCGGGAACGCGAGGTTTTGCTGTGGGCGGCCCAGGGAAAAACCGCCTGGGAAACATCGACCATCCTGGGAATTTCGCCCAAAACAGTGGAATTTCATTTGGGGAATTGCGGCCGAAAACTGGGCACCGCCACCAAGGCACAGACCATCCTGGCCGCTGCCCGGCGCGGTCTGCTGCCCTTATAGTTTAGCAGGGTGCGGAAAAACCCTCTTTCGGGGGCATTTGCTCCCGAACCCTCCAGATTTCTAACTCTTTGAAAGAAAAAGAAACTGGAGGCTTGGAGGCTGCGCCTCCAAACGGGTCTGGGCGGTCG
>JAYSBF010000009.1:0-90038 GCA_041915545.1 Magnetospirillum sp.
CTTTCGCAAGATGCGCTCTAGCTTCAGACCAGTCTGTTCTGGCCTGCGCCGCCTGCGCATCCCTTCCTTGCGTCTTCACTTTGTCAAAGAGCGGGGAAGCTTTCACTTCCCGTCGGCGCCGTCGCTTTCGCTTCGTCGCCGCCCCGTCGTCGGGGGAGGCCGGTTTATATTTCAACGCCAGCCCTGCGTCAACATCTTTTTTTCAGCCGCTTCACTTTTTTCTCTGCCGGTTCCGCGTCGGCTGAAACCTTGCCGCGGAACCCCCCGCCAGAACCGCCGGACCAACCGGCCCGTCGTGGCGAGGCGCGCTTTATAGGCCCGCTCCGCAACACCGTCAACACGATTCCGTCACTTTCTGAGAACTTTTTTGTAACATATTGATAATAAATGAAAATAAGAATCGCGCCCGTCACCACCCCCCATAACCAGGGGTCAGCACAGCCCCATCGGGGGCGGCGGCCTAATCATCCAGGGCGAACCGCCCCTGATCCAAAGGCTGGGGATAGCGCGGATCTGATGGCGCGGCGATCAAGCTGATTTCCGGGACTGTCGCCATTTGCGCCTGGGACTTGCCAACGGGAAGCTGGCGATAGGTCAGGGCATAGGGCATGGACTGGGCCAGCATGCCGTCGACGAACAGACCGCACGCGCGGGAATAACGGATGCCGGTGGCAAATTCGATCCGGTAAGTGCCTGCCGGAATTCCCCCCACCCCGATGTGATAGGATGCCGGTACGTAATAAGACACCACCGTATTGCCGGTCATGGTCTTCAACTTGACCACCGCATCATGCCCGCCATCATTATGAATGAGCAGCCGATGATCACCCCCGGCCCGGCGCACCAGCACTTCCCCCGGTGATGGCTGTTCCCCCAAATTGGCGGCACACCAATCTTTCTTTGTGGCTTCGGCCGAGCCTGCGTATAAGGCCCGCGACGGCACCCAACCTTCCACCCCCGAGGGGGCCGCCACATGAATCCAGTTGCCATCCCGAGTGGATGACAGCACCCGGACCGTGGAAAACCGGTCCAGCAATGCCAGAACGGGCGCACCATTCTGCGGCCCCTGCCGCAATTTCAGATCAGCCCCCGCCACATGCAGAATATCCCCGGCTTCGGGCTGCTTGATCAGGATCGCAGCCCGTGCCGCCACCGGCGAGGTCCAGGATTGCGTGAAGATCAAATAAAGCAGCAGCATGACCACCGGCAAGGCCAGCAACGGCAAGGCCTGAAGCAGAAATACACTGCTGGCCCAGGGCGCCCAGCGCCCCCGCAACCGGCGCCGGGATTGGGCGGTGGCAGCCAGGATGTCCTGAACATGCTGATGCTGACGCGGCCCCCGCGCATAAGTCCGGGCCTGTTCCGCCAAGGACCGGGCGATGTCCACATCCCCCAAGGCTTGGAAAGCCCTGGCCTGACCAATCAGCAGCCGGGCATTTTCCCGTGCGGGCTTGGTGCCGCCCATCAAATTCCGCAGCAGGGCCAGGGGGGCCAACAGCAGCCCCATGGGGGACCACCATCCCCATAGCCAGGTCAACGTGCTGGCCCGCACCGCCGCCGCATCGGCACAGCTTCGACAGAAGATCCCTTCGACCCGTGACGTTTTCGCCCAGATCAGAAAGCTTTTCACCTTATGGAATTGTACATACCGGGGTTGAGCCGTCACCACGCCGCAACAGGAACAGGCATAGGGAGAAGATGGCACCAGCTCGTCCACCTCGTCCTCTTGCACCATCTGGGTGCCGGTTTGCCCGGTTTCCACCCGATGCAACCGGTCTTGCAGCACATGATAGGCTTCGGACAGACGTTGAAACTCTTCCCGTGCCTGGGGAGTTTGGTTGTGATCCGGGTGCACGGCCTTGACCCGTGACCGATAGGCCGCCTTCACGGCAGCCAGATCGGCCCCCGGCGCCAAGCCAAGCGCCGCGTAATATCCCTTCGGGTCCCGCGAAATCGTCACCATGCCAACCGGTTCAAAAGTCTGCTCTTACGCCGCACACGTACTCCGCCCGCGATCATTGTGCCACAGCCGATGGTTTTCGCCATCCTTGTCCTGCATCACGCGATAATGCCGGGCAGATGGGCCGGATCAGGCGGAAAATCCACCCAGCGCCCCGCCGACTGGAACACCACGGTTCCTTTGGTCCCCGTCACCGCCGAAGCATTGTTGAAGATTCCCAAAATGCCCATGCGCATGTTCTCGGGCAAAGGTTGGCCGGTTCGGATGATCAGATCGAACAGCTTGTTACTGCCACGAACCAAACCGTCCAACTGCATCCGACCCAAGCGGCTGAGCGACAAATCAACGATGAAGCGGGTTTCCTCGGCCTCGGCCGCGGCTTTCCCGCTCCCGTCGGGGTCTGTCTCATCCTGGTTGGAACCGCCGCGCACATAAAGCCGCACCGGCTCGATGGCCCCATTCGCCAAAAACGGCATGGTCAAGGCCCGCCACTCATTGGCCGATGCGGGCCGCCCCGGTTCAGAGCTGGAGACTGGGCGGCGGGCTTCTTTCGCCAACCCGTCGAAATCCGCCTTCATGCGTTGGGCCACATCCCCCCGCCCGGCCTTTTCCAGCCCGCGCAACACCGGTTCCAGGGCGCGGGCCACCTCGTCCGGTCCCCGGCGCAAGGTTTTGGTGATCAAGGCCATGGAACTCAGCAGGGCGGCATTATCCTGGGGGATCAACTGCCCCAACCTTGCCATGGCCGCCAGATCGCGGGCGCTTTCCAGAATTTGGGCGGCCTGAATGATCGGCATGCCCGCCGCCCCGCCGCCCGATAGCGGCACCGACCCTGCCCCCGGACTGGAGGCTGGCGGTTGGGGCGCCCCCAAAACCTGAAGCTGAATCACCGATCCCGCTGCCGCATCGGACCGGACCGGCAACGACAAAACCCCTGCCGGAGTTTGAACCAGCGTGTTGCCGCCCGGCGGCGAGGACAACACCGTCCCGGTCAGCGTCGTCGCCGCAGCGGATACGGCGGATGCCGCCGATGGCGGCGACGGAAGAGGTGATGGTGCGGCCCCGCTTCCCCCCATTCCGGCGGGAGCGGCAGGCATGGCGGGAGCGGCGGAAGATGCGGGCGGCGGCGACAGCATGGGCGACGACGATGTTGACAGGGGCGGCGGCTGGATGCTGGCGATCCGTACCGTGATCTGGGTTCCCGGCGTCATGGCCGATGGCAACCCCGCCAAGGCCCCGGCCTGAGCGGGGATCTGCGACCCCGGCCGCATCACCGTGGCAATCAAGCCCCCATTCGAGGACAATCCGCCCCCCGATGGGGAGGTAACCGGCGCCTGACGTGACAGCGATGCCGAACCGGCGGATGAAGGGGATTGGGGGGATTCGGGGGATTGGGGGGCGCCACCGACTGGAACGCCACCCGAACTTCCCCCCAATGACCGACCATTGATTCCCACCACGGTCACCTGCTGACCGCCGGATGCCGCCGAGCCGGAGGTCTGAACCGCAGACAACAAAACCGCCAGGGACGTTCCGGCGGGCAAGGACGGCAACGCCCCCGGCGTCACCTTGAGGACAACCGGTCCCTGGCTGGTCATGGCGGCAATCATGCCATTGGACATGCGGGCGGATAAGGTTGCCTGGATAGTTGTTCCAGCAGGCAAACCCGCCAGGGCGGCCTGCCCCGACACCACCGTGGCCGTGACCGGGCCGCTACTGCCAGGCAGCGACACCGAAACCGAAGCGGAAGGCGGCGCAACCGATGACATGGCCCAGTTCCTCCTTATCGTCCGCTTTTCAGCAATCCATCCACCAAGACCAACACATCCGACGCCGCTTCGGAATTGGGAGAGCGGGTCAGAATCGGGATTTGATTGCGGATGGCCTCGCGCACCTTGATGTCACGGCGAATGACCCCGGCCAAAGGCGGGCTGATCTTCAAGAACCCTTCACAAGCCTTGAGCAGGGTGTTGTAGATCCGTTCGCCTTCCCGTGTGGAATTGGCCATGTTGACCACCACCCGCATATCGGTGGCCGGACGCTCCATATGGGTGACTTTGATGAACGCATAGGCATCGGTCAGCGATGTGGGTTCATCGGTGGTCACCACCAGAATTGTCCCCGCCTGCTGGGCGAAGTTTCTGGTGGTCTTTTCGACCCCGGCCCCCAAATCGACCACGACCCGGTCGTAATTATTGGCCAGCAGCCCCAAATCCTCGCCCAACATCTGCAAGCGCGATAACGGAATATTGGCCAGACTGCCCGATCCCGAACGACCGGCAATAATGTCGAACCCGCCATCGGGGAAATTGACCAGGGCTTGATTCAGGGTCAACCGCCCCGATACCACACTGCCCAAATCGGTCTTGGGCATCAGCCCCAATTGGATATCCACATTGGCCAGGCCCAGATCGCCATCGAACAGCAGCACCTTGTTTCCAGAACGGGCCAGGGCGTGCGACAGGGTGATCGCGAACCATGTCTTCCCCACCCCGCCCTTGCCCGAGGCGATGGCAATGACGTTCCGGCCTCGGGATCGTTGGGATGGCCGGGGGGCGAGAGTCAGTGTATCGGGGGCCAAGCTCATCTTGCGCGGGCCTCATCGGTCCAAAAGGTTTCATCCTGCTGGGGCGCCGAAGGTTGGGGGACAATCAACCGGGCCAGAGAAATCGCGGTGATCGGCGCCAGACCACCCGCCACATGCGGGCTGGACGAAACGTCGCACAACGCTAACCCGGCAGCTTCCGCCGCCACCAGCATCGACCCCAACCGCCGGGTCATATCCAACCGGCTGATCAGCAACCGCGTGGCCCCCACCGCCCCGAATGCTTCGGCGATTTCGCCCGCTTCCGCCGGGTCCCCCCCGGCAGCCATCACCAAGATGGGTTCCACATTGGCCGCTTCGATCAATTCTTGAAGATAATCCATATCAGATTGCTTAAACGGGTTCAGGCCCGGACTGTCAATCAACGTCAGATCGAACATGCCAACCACCGTTTGGTCAACCGCCCGACGCAACGAATCCGGCCCCTTTGCCCGGATCAGGTTAATTTCCAAAATCCGGGTAAAGGCCGCCAATTGCTCGACCGCGCCGGCCCGGATGTTATCGCAGGTGATCACCGACACCCGCCGCTGCTTCAAAACCGACCGGGCCGCCAGCTTGGCCACGGCAATGGATTTGCCCGATCCAGCCGCCCCCACCAGCATGAACGGCCGAGGCGCCGTATGTTCCGGCAAATGGGCAAAAGCGAACCCCGCATCCAGGGCCGCCGCACAGGCCAAGGTTGGGTCAGCCAATTCCGTAGCGCGTGCGGCATTAATCAGGCGTTCCTGCAATCTTTTGGGAACGCCATGACCTTCCAAGGCATCCCGAACTTTTTCGGCCACCCCCATGGGGGCCCCTTCCTCCAGCATGCCGGCCACGGCCAGATCGGCATCCTGCGCTTCCAACGCGGCGGTGACCCTGACACCCTTCTGCCCCGCAGCCCGCTGGGTCGAGACGATGATCGCCCCGTCCCCCAGTTCGGCCCGCACCATTTCCATGGCCTCGGCCATGGTCATGGCGGTGAAGGATTTAAGCCGCATCGACCCGCCCCGCCCGCTTCATCAGATTTGACCCAAGGTCTTGATCTTGGCCTTGGGGTGAATTTCCGCCTGACTGAGCACCGTGGTCAAGGGACGGAAGCGTTCGACGATCGAGCGGACATAAGGCCGGATCATCGGACTGGTCAGCAATACCGGGGCCTCGCCCTGCATGGCAAAGCGTTCAAAAGTCTGCCGGACGCGGGAAATGAATTCCTGCAATTGCGATGGCGGCATGGACAACTGCTTTTCATCGCCCTGCCCGACCAACGCCTCGGCAAAAGCCTGTTCCCATTCCGGCGACAAGGTGATCAACGGAATGAAGCCCTGGGGACTACAGCACGAATCCGATATCTGGCGGCACAGCCTGGCCCGCACATGTTCGGTGATCATGGTCACCGACCGGGTATGGCTGCACGCTTCCACCACACCTTCCATGATGGTGGGCAAATCGCGGATCGACACCCGTTCATTCAACAGGTTCTGCAACACACGCTGCAAGCCGCCCACGGTGATCTGGGTGGGAATCAGCTCACCCACCAGCTTCTGGTGTTCCTTATCCAGATCGTCCAGCAATTTCTGGGTTTCGGCATGGGACAACAATTCTGCCATGTTGTCCTTGATCAGCTCGGTCAAATGCGTGGTGATCACCGTCGGCGGGTCCACCACGGTATAGCCGCGGAACAGCGCCTCTTCACGGTTGGACGGGTCCACCCACATGGCCGGCAGACCGAAGGTCGGTTCCTTGGTCTTTTCACCGGGCAGGGTGATTTCCTCGCCACGCGGGTCCATGACCAACAGATGGTTCGGACGCAGATCGCCCCGTCCGGTTTCCACTTCCTTGATGTAGATAACGTAGATATTGGCCGGAAGCTGCATATTGTCCTGGATACGCACCGACGGCATGACGAAACCGGCTTCGGTCGCCATGGCCCGGCGCAAGGACTTGATCTGATCCGTCAGCTTCACGCCCTTGGGGTTGTTGATCAATTGCAGCAGACCATAACCCAATTCCAGCCGTACCATGTCGATCCGCAACGCTGTGGAAATCGGTTCATCGGCCACCGGCACATCCTGCTGGGCCAGTTGATCCGTATTTGCCGCCGCCTGATCAGCGCGGGCCCGCTGCATCTTGTCGATGAAATAGGTGCCCGTCAGAATGCCGCCGCCCAAAATGGCGAACGGAATGAACGGCATATTGGGCACCAGGCCCAGCAAAATGATCAGACCGCCCGCAGTCCCCATGGCACGGGGATAGCCGCCCAATTGGTTGGACAGAGCCTTGTCCACCGATTCGTGAACGCCGGCCTTGGTCACCAGCATACCGGCGGCCACCGACACCAACAGCGCCGGCACCTGGGTCACCAGACCGTCGCCCACGGTCAGCTTGGTATAAAAATCGGCGGCCTGAGAAAAGCTCAGCCCATTTTGGGCCATACCGATGATCATGCCGCCGATCACGTTGATGGCCGTGATCAACAGACCGGCCACCGCGTCACCGCGCACGAATTTCGACGCACCGTCCATGGCGCCGAAGAACTGGCTTTCCATTTCCAGTTCCAAGCGCCGCTTCTTGGCCGTGGTTTCGTCGATCAAACCCGAGGACAAATCGGCGTCAATGGCCATCTGCTTACCCGGCAACCCGTCCAGGGTGAAGCGGGCGGCCACTTCGGCGATACGTGTCGATCCCTTGGTGATCACCACGAAATTCACGATCACCAAGATGATGAAGACGATGATGCCGATAACGAAATTGCCGCTCATGATAAAGCTGGAGAAGGCGGCAATCACCTGCCCGGCCCCCTCGACACCTTCATGGCCATGAGACAGGATCAAGCGGGTCGATGACAGATTCAAGGCCAGCCGGATCAGGGTGGCCAGCAGCAGAACCGTGGGAAACGAACTGAATTGCAGCGGGCGCTCGATGAAGATGGAAACCATCAACACCAGCACGGAAAAGGTGATGGACCCCGCCAAACCCACGTCCAACAACCATGACGGCAGCGGCAGGATCAGCGCCATCAGGATGGCCAACACCCCCACCGCCAGCATGACATCGCCACGCCGTGCCGCGCGCTGGACCCGTCCCCAGACGTCCTTCGCGTTGCTGATCGCGTTCGCGGCTCCCTGTGCTGCTCCGTCCGACATACCTATGTCCTAATATCCAAGTCGCCCCGATATCCCCAATCCCGGCCCCGAAGAGAGCCGACGATCACGATGCCGCCCGTTCTTCATTGCCGCCATGGCTGTCCCCACTCGCCGGCGGCGGAACGGAAATGCCATCATCGGCATATTGCTTCAGCTTGTTCCGCAAGGTGCGGATGGAAATGCCCAGGATATTCGCCGCATGGGTCCGGTTGCCCAGACAATGGGACAAGGTGTCAATGATCAGATCCCGTTCCACCACCGCCACCGTTTTTCCCACCAGCGACGCCCTGGCATCCCCGCCACTCACCATGGCCGCGTTGACCGCCTGGGCCGCCTGGGCCACCACCGGGTCCTGCCCGCCATCGGCTGGCACCCCATTCAGGATCAGGGCATCGGCGGAAATATCCACGCCACTGGCCAACAGCACCGCACGATGCAGCGTGTTTTCCAATTCACGCACATTCCCGCGCCAGGAATGCCGGGCCAACATCTGCCGGGCCTCGACCGAAAGCGGGCGCAGGGGCAAGCCGTTGCTGTCCGAATATTTGCGGATGAAATGATCCGCCAGCACGGGAATGTCCAAAGGCCGTTCCCGCAAGGACGGCAAGGCCAGATTGACCACGTTCAGGCGGTAATACAGATCCTCGCGGAAGGTGCCTTTGCGCACTTCCTCTTCCATGTTGCGATTCGAGGTGGCCACGATGCGGACATCCACCTTGACGGGATGCGACCCGCCCACCCGGTCGATTTCCTTTTCCTGAAGGGCGCGCAGCAATTTTGCCTGCAAGCGCACATCCATTTCGGAAATTTCATCCAGCAGCAAGGTGCCGCCCGACGCTTCCTCGAATTTGCCGATCCGCCGGGCCACCGCGCCAGTGAATGCCCCGCGTTCATGGCCGAACAATTCGCTTTCCAGCAGATTTTCCGGGATGGCGGCGCAGTTGACCGCGACAAAGCGCTGTTTGGCCCTGGGGGATTTATTGTGGATGTAGCGGGCCATCAATTCCTTGCCAGTGCCCGATTCACCACTGATCAGGATCGAGGCATGGGAATTGGCCACCTGCTCGGCCAGCCGCATGGTTGCAGCCATGCGCGGGTCCTTGAAGATGATCGCGTGATTGTCATCGGTCACCGCCGCCAGAACCGCCGCGATCATTTCCGCGTCGGGGGGCAGGGTGATGTATTCCTTGGCCCCGGCCTTGATGGCCCGCACGGCGGCGCTGGCATCGGATGCGATCCCGCAGGCGATCACCGGAATGCTGATCCGTTCTGCCTCGACGCATTCCATCAGACGGTTCACATCGCGGCGGACGTCGATCATCACCAGATCGGCCCCCTGCGTGCGCAGGAATTCCAACCCCTGGTCCACATCGTCGGCCAAACTGACCTTTGCGCCACGCGCCATGGCAATCTGGCTGGCGGCACCAATCTGTCCGTCCAGAGCGCCGATGATCAGAAGACGCATGGTCCCATCTCCCTAACCTTGGCAGGCACGGCATCACCGCGCTGCCCCCGCCGCCCTGACAATTCCCGGCCGGCGATCACCACGAACTCGGCAAGACCGTGGTGGCGCACGCCGCACCGTCAGGGCAAATACTCAACTGCGGTCCGTTTTGATGATTTCCGTCATGGTCACACCCAAACGGTCTTCCACCACCACGACTTCGCCACGGGCAACCAGACGGTTGTTCACATAGATGTCGATGGCTTCACCCACCTTACGGTCCAGTTCCACCACCGCGCCGCGGCCCAGCTTCAAAAGCTGGTTCACCTGCATGTTGGACTTGCCCAACACCGCCGACACCTGCACGGGAATGTCATAGACCGCTTCCAGGTCCCGAGCGGAACGCGGGCCATCCGGCACGTCGTCGCGACGTTCTTCTTCGGGGTTGAAATCGTTCAGCTCGAAATCCGCCATCATTCATTCCTTCCACGGCCAGGGCCGCCAATCCGTCTTCCTGGGGCCTGGCCCGTTTGGAACACGGATCTGTGCGTAAGTTAGCCCAATCGCTAGAGACCCACCACCACTTAAAACCAGCCCCAAAGATCAGGGGAGTACCGGGGCCGGGTCGGCATCATTTGGGCTTATGTCATCCGCCGGGGCGGTGGCGGGCGGATGCTCCGGCGGGTTCAAGGCCCGCTCGACCGCCGCTTCCACCTCGGCCAGCAACCGGGCCTGATCCCGTTCAGCACCGCCATCGGCCCATTCGACCCGGCAATCCCCCATGAGCAGGCGGGCATCTTCCTGTACCACCACACGCCCTTCGAACCCATGATTGCTGCACACCGCCTGCAACCGATCCCCAAGTGCCCCCATCAGGGCCGGGGCGACTTTGACGATGATGCGCGGCTCGTCCAGGATGTCATCCACCACCCCTTCCACCACATGGATCACCTCGTCAAAGGCTCCCTGGGCGCAAGCCGCCGGCAAAACCTTCTTCAGCACCGCCACGGCCACCCGTACCGCGTTGCGGGCATTGGTGTCACTGGCGTCTTCTTGTTGGCGGAAGACATTGCTCATCTGGTTGCCCAGCGACACCAAGGCGGCGGCGGCCATCTGCTCGACCCCACGGGCCGCCTCGTCCCGACCGGCCTGCTGACCTTCGGCAAAGGCGGCTTCGCGGGCCACATTCAGCTCTTCCTCGCTGAACATGGGCGGCGGCGGCAATTCCTCTTCTTCGGCCGCGTCCTCGACTGGGGCATTTTCGTCCACAGGCGGCGGCGGGGGGCGACCGAAATCCAGATCGAACATATATTTGCGGTACGGCGCCATGGCTTAGTACACCAGCTCGTCTTCCTCGCGGCCTTCGGAAATGACGATCTGCCCCGATGCCGCCAGTTCCTTGGCCATGGCCACGATCAGGGACTGGGCCTGATCCACGTCGCGCAACCGGACTGGCCCCAACGCATCCATGTCTTCGCGCAGCATCTTGCCGGCACGTTCGGACATGTTCTTGAAGAACAGATCCTTGATGGCATCGGATGCGCCCTTCAGCGCCATACCCAATTTGTCTTTTTCCACCTGACGCAACAGCGTCTGGATACCGGCGGCGTCGATACGCACCAGATCCTCGAAGGTGAACATGAGCGCCTTGATCTTTTCCGCCGATTCGCGATTGCGCTCTTCCAAGGCGGACATGAAGCGGTTTTCCGCGTTGCGGTCCAGATTGTTGAAGATGTCGGCCATCATTTCGTGAGCATCGCGGCGCTGAGTCCGGGCCAGGTTGCTCATGAACTCGGTGCGCAGGGTCTTTTCCACGCCGTCCAACACTTCCTTTTGAACCGCTTCCATGCGCAGCATGCGCATGATCACTTCCATGGCGAAGTTTTCCGGCAACAGGCTCAGCACACGGGCACCGTGATCCGCCTTGATCTTGGCCAGAACCACCGCCACGGTCTGCGGATATTCGTTCTTCAGATAATTGGCCAGCACCGCTTCGTTCACGTTGCCCAGCTTGTCCCACATGGTGCGACCGGCCGGACCCCGGATTTCTTCCATGATCGACGCCACGCGATCACGCGGCAGCGACTTCATCAGCAACCGTTCGGTGCTTTCCATGGACCCCACCAGCGATCCGGTCGAGGATAGCTGGTCGGCGAATTCCACGAACAGGCGTTCGACCATATTGGCCGACACCGTGCCCAGATTCGCCATGATCTGGGACAGTTCCTTGATTTCCTCGTCATCCATCATGGCGAACAGCCGGGACGAATGCTCTTCACCCAAGGACAGCATCAGCATGGCCGCCTTTTGGGGACCAGTCAGGCTGCGATAGTCTTCCTTGACACGGGCCATGGTTCACGCAGCTCCGATTAGTTTTCCTGGTAAAGCCAATTGCGGATGATGGACAACGCCTCTTCCGGGTGCTTATCGACGATTTCGCCGATCTTGCGGATAGACGATGCCTTAACCCGGCCTTCGACCTTATCAATATCGATCAATTCGTCGGCGATCACTTCTTCATCGCCACCCAAGGCCGGCGCCGTGGCCGGCACCGCACCGGGGCCGGTCAGTTGCGGCACACCGGTTCCATCGGCGGTCAGAAGACGGCGGCCATCCGGGCCAACCTGACCTTGCATGCTTTCAATGGCCCGGCTGATAAGCGGCCGCAGGACCAGCAGCAAGAACAAGATGGCGACGATGGACAGCCCCAGATTGGACGCCACCTTTTCCACGAAATCGCGGCGCATGCCAAAGATGAACTCGCCCGGTTCCTCGGCATTGTATTGGTCATCACCGCCAGCGAATTGCATGGAAATCACCTTGACCTGATCCTGCCGCCCCCGGTCGAAACCGATGGCGTTACGGACCAGATCTTCCAGCTTGGCGACTTCTTCCGGCGTGCGGTCGCGATAAATCTTCTTGCCATCGGCCCCGATGTCATACGCCCCATCCACCAGCACAGCGGCGGTCACGCGATGGATTTCCCCCATCTCGCGCACCACATTGCGGGTCTTCTTGGAGATTTCGTAATTCACCGTTTCCTGGGTCTTGGCCGATTTGGACGACGACCTGGAATTGGAATTGCTGCCGGCATTGGGATCGGGAAGATTGTTGGCGACACTGACCGAAGGCGGTTCGCCGTCAGTGCTGCTTTCATCTTCGTTGACGGTCACCTGGCTGCGCACCACCCGGCTGTCCGGGTCATAGGTTTCTTCGGTGGTCACCGCGCGGGACAGGTCCATCTCCACCGAAACTTCGGCGCGCACCCGGCCCGGCCCCAAGGAGCGTTCCAGCAAATCCTCGATGGTGCGGGCCATGCGCTGTTCGGTATTCAGCCGCATTTCCTCAGCCGTTTGCGCGGCCTGATCGGCGTCATTCTCGAAACCCTTGGCCAGCAAGGTGCCCCGGTCATCGACGATGGAAATGCGCGACGGCTTCATCTTGGGAACGGCGGCGGCGATCAAATGCTGGATGGCGATGACCTGACCGCGTTCCAGACGCTGCGCGCCCTGCATTTTCAAGATAACCGAAGCCGACGGCTCGGTCGCTTCGCGGGAAAACGCCTCGCGCTTGGGCAGGACCAGATGGACACGGGCGCTTTTCACCCGGTCGATCGCCCGGATCGTCCGGGACAATTCGCCTTCCATGGCGCGCACATAATTGATGTTCTGCTGGAAGCTGGTCGAGGACAAGGCATCTTGCTTGTCGAACAGCTCATAGCCAGCGATTCGCCCGGTGGACGGCATGGCCTGTTCGGCCATTTTCACCCGCAAATCCATCTTGCGGTCGCGCGGCACCCAGACTTCCGCGCCATCGCGGCGGATTTCGTATGGCACCTTATCGGCGGCCAGCTTCTCGACGATCACCTTGGAATCGGCAAGGTCAAGATCGCCATAAAGCAGTTCCATTTGCGGCGCGGCGACCCGGCTCATCAAATAAATGAAGAAGCCGAGAATAGAGACACCGACACCGGCAATCGCAGCCAGCCGCATTGGGCCGAGACCGCGCATCATCTGCAGGAATGCGTTCACGTTGCTTCCACCCAGAGCCGCTAACTAAGGCGATACGCCCACCACCACACGCAGACTATCCCGGCATCATTTAAGGATGGTTAACACCCGGCAAGATTTGCCCAGATGCCGACAGAGAATCCGCAGGCGCGCAGAATGCCACAGAGGGTCACGGGGGGAAATGGACAAAAAGTGACGGCCAAGGGCGGCTGTCCAGAGGCACGCCCACAGGAACCGGATTGGAAAATCCGGCCCGGCCCCGGATCATCAGGCGCGAGGCCAGCACATCCGGGCCATCATCCGTTCGGTGGTGGCCGCGATCCGCATCGCCGCCGAACGGGATTGACGGGTGACCAGCAACACAACCATTTCCTGAGCCAGATCACCGGCGGTATCGGAAACCGGCGGCGCCATCAGGCCGGGCATGGCCGTAGCCACGCCGCCAAAGCCGGGAATCGAGGTGCTGACATCCATGCCGCCACCGATGAGGCCAGAGCTTGCCATGGCATCCGCTCCTTAAACGGTAATATCGACGCCGGAACGCGACGCGCTCCAGGCTTGTTGCTGCAACAGCGTATTCTCAGCCGAATCGCCATCGCCAGTATCGGCGAAGGGACGGTACGGCCCGCCATTCCGGCCATCGTCACCGGATTGCGCCTGCTGGTTTTCCCCTTGCAGGGAAAAGCTGAGCTGGGAACCATCCGTATCCAGGCCGGCATTATTCAAAGCCTGGGTCAACCCCTGGGCATCCTTTTGCAACAGGGCCAGCGTGTCCTTGTTATCGGCAGTCACCACGGCGGTGACCTTTCCATCGCTGCCCACGTCCAGCTTGATTTCCACCCGGCCCAATTCCTCGGGCCGCAGAGCCACCTTGATGGTGTCCGTGCCGTCCTGGCCCTGACTGGCAATTTGCACCCGGACCTGATCAACCACCTCTTGCTGGCTGAGCGGCAAAGCCGGCGCCATCGGGCGCAATGCCTGGGCCGCCGGGGTCTTCTGCGTCAACAGGGCACTGGTGGCCGATGCCATGCCCGCCAAGGGCTGACCCGATACGGTTGACGAGGTTCCAAGCGCGGATGACGTCCCGGTGGACGCCCCGGCGGCAGACCCTTCCTCGGCCAAAGCGGCAGCGAAAGACGATGACCCGGCGGATGTCTGCCCACTTCCACCGCTCTGCCCGGTCTGGGCAGCCGCCGCCCGGACCAAGCCCTGGGCCTGGGCACCGTTCTGACCGGCCTGCCCCTGCTGCCCGCCATTATCAGGGGTGGGGGACTGTTGCGGATCGGAAATCAGATCGCCACGGTTGACGGCAGGCTGAGCCGCCGCCTGGGCCGCCGCATCCGCCGCCACCGCCTGGGAGGAGGCAGAGGCCGGAGCGGGGGTGGTCGCCGCGACGGCGGCGGTTTGCGTGGTTTGAACCTCAATCTTCAGATTGGCACCGGTTCCGTCCAAGGACTGGGCCAAATCCTGGGCCTGGGCCTGGGCCTGGGTCGATGCTGCCTGACCTTGATCCGTGGGGGCAGACTGGGCCGCCGCCTGCTGCGGGGCAGCCTGACGGCCATCGGTCTGAGTTGCCTGCTGGTTCTGGCTTTGGGCCTGGGCAGCCGCATCCGCTGCGGCCAAGGCATCACCGCCGGGCTGAACAGCGGGGACCGGAGCCTGGGCGGGCGCCGTATCGACCGGCGCCGCCGACTGTGCCGTACCGTCCGTCACCGCCGCCGCGGTGGTCACGGGAAGCGGCAATGCCTGCGGCTGGGGCTGGCCGGGAACGGCCAAAAGCTGGGGGTCCGGCTGGGTTTGCTGAGCGGTCTGATCCGTATCGGACTGATCGCTTCCAGCCTGGTCCGTCGATGATTCCGCCGCATCGGCGGCCTCTTCGACCGGGGCCGTATCGCCATCGTCGATTTCAGCCGTATCTTTCGCGTCGTCCGTATCGTCGGCGGCATCGGCTTTCGCCGGGCGCTGATCGCGGCTGCTATCCTTGACCGTCTGCTGCGTGCGGGCCGCGTCGATCTGGGCCTTGGCGGTGAAGCCGGACAGCCCCGTCCCGGTCATGGAGAACTGGATGCCGGCCTGGCGCAACGCGGCGGCGAATTCAGCCACGGCGGCGTCATTGCCTTTCGCCTGCGTCTGGGTCGCATTTTGCGTCTTGCTGCTGGTCTGATCAGTGATCAGCTTGCCTATGGACTCGACGGCCATCGTCCAAAACCCCTTGATACGGACTTGTTCCCCGCTACCCAAGCAAGGGCCATGCCAAGAACAGGGTGACAGAAAAGCGGGATTCATCATGCAGCAAAGCCGCTGCCCGTCTCCCAAGGCGGAAAAAACTGCCGCCCTGGTGGAAAAGGCTGCCCAGTGCAGCTTTGCCGGGTGACCTATCCGCCACCCCCCGACTGGACAGACACAACCGGGCAGAATCATCAGTTGCCGCACACCACCTTAGAGGGCACATTCGATGGGCTGCACGCCCGTCCAAACAACGCGTCAAGGGGGAGATGCCGTGACCGACCGCCTTCGCCTGCAAACCGAAGCTAACCAGATCATCAGAAGCGGCGCCCCCGGCCAGGACTGGACCGGATTAAGGAAAAGGCTGATCCCCGGCCTGAAAGGGCAAAAGCAATTCGGTCTGGCCCGCCAGCTCATTGCCGTGATCATCGCCAGCGCCCAATGGCCCGAGCACGCGCGTTGGCTTCATCAGCAACAGGCATTATGCACTTATAAGGATGACGACTTGGCCGCCGCCGACCGGCTGGCCGAAGCATTGCGCATCCTGCCCGGACCGGGCCGTACCCTGGAGGAACCGGGATGGGATGCGGAAACCCTGTCCTTGGGCGGCGCGATCCACAAGCGGTATTGGGACTTCTCCGGCCAACGCCATCATCTGGAAACAGCTCTTCGGCTTTACAGTCGCGCCGTCACTGCGGGCCGCAAGGCCGAATCCATTGGGGATTGGACCTATGCGGCCATCAATGCCGCCTTTACCGCCGATCTGCTGGCCGTGGACATGGCCGGGGCGGGGATGTCTCCGACCCTTCTGACATTCCCGATTTCCGCAGCGTGATTCACGACCTGCTGACCACCGCCCGTACCCACCGCCAGCAGGTCACCGCCGCCGCCGATATACTGACAGACGCCGAGGGGCAGTGGTGGGCCTATGCCACCGTGGCCGAGGCCGAGCTTGGCCTTGGTCTTTACGACGCCGCCAGACAAACCCTTGAGAACGCCCAAAACAGCACCACCCCAGATGATTGGGAACGGGAAAGCACCATCCGGCAACTGACCGCTTTGGTGGCGCTTCACCGTGGCCGCCATTTTGCCGAACACGACCCGGCACGGGGATCTGAAGTATTAATGACGCTGATTCCAGCCGAAATCATCAAAGCCCTTCCATTCGGCAAGGTGGGATTAGCCCTGTCAGGCGGCGGCTTTCGCGCCTCGTTCTATCATATCGGCGTCCTGGCCCGTTTGGCTGAACTGGATTTGTTGCGGTGGATCGACACCTTGTCCTGCGTCTCTGGCGGGTCCATCGTCGGCGCCTTGTACTATCTGGTGCTGCGCGAGAAAATGCAGGCCCAGGCCCGATTAGAGCGCACGGATTACATCGACTGCGTGGAAAGAACCGCCCGTCTCCTGACGGCGGCGGCGGCGAGCACTGATTTACGCACCAAGGCGGCATTGCGCTCGCTTCGTCCTTTCGGCCCCACGGTGACGGACCATATCGGCCGGATGCTGGAAGCCTTGCTTTATCATCCGATCTTGGGCAGCGCATCCGACAGAAGCATTCCCCTTTCCAGTCTTTTGACCCATCCAAAGGATGACCCCGCCGGTCCGGCCTTTCACCCACGCCTGCACAATTGGCGGCGGACAGACCGTGTGCCCATGCTGGTGATCAATGCCACCACGCTGAATACCGGACATAATTGGCAATTCACCGCCAGTTGGATGGGGGAACCGCCCACCTGCATTGATACACGGGTCGATGCAGCGGGACGGCTGCGGCGTTTTTACCTGACCGATCCCACGGCCCCCACACGCACCGCCCCCGTCTCCCTGGGGCAGGCGGTGGCCGCCTCGGCCGCCATCCCGTTCTTTCCGCCCATCCATCTGGGCCGACTTTATCCCGGCCATGATGTCCGCCTTTCCGATGGCGGCTTTCATGACAATCAGGGTATTTTCAGCCTGGACGAACAAGGGTGCGACGTGATGATCGTCTCTGACGGATCGGGCCAATTGCGAACCGATCCGGCCCCGTCCAAATGCCGTCTGGCGGTACTGGCGCGGGCCAATGACATTCTGATGCAGGCCGGGCGCCGCACGCTTTTTCAACTGGCCGACGCCCGAAGCCGCGTCACCCGCCTGTGCGAGCGGATTTACATCCATATGAAGCAAGGCATCGAAGAGGCGGATGTTCCTTGGTATGGCGGGCCATCATTGCCGCCGCCCCCCAAGGGCGATCCCGAAATCCATGCCGACGTGCAAAAAATCCTGGCTGAAACCAGGACCGATTTGAATGTTTTTCCTGAAACCCTGTCACGCTCGCTCATATATGCGGGGTATGTTCAGGGCGGAAACGCGCTCGCCAACACGAAAATCGTCGCGGCGCTGGCGCAGCCTGGCACGTCCCCGCACATTTGGGATTTTCTCAGCGTGGCCGATTCAGCCAAATGCCCTACCCCGGATTACCTGTCCAAGTTGCAGCCCAAACATGGCTTTGTTATCGGCACCTTGATATCCATCTGGACAGAATTGCGGAGATAAAAGCACCATGCGGCCATTCTGTTTCGTGCTGATGCCTTTTGGGGTCAAGACTGACGACACGGGGCGGCAGGTCAATTTCGATCAGGTCTATGCCGAAATCATCGAGCCGGCCATCCGTAGCGCCGGGCTGGAGCCGATCCGCGCAGACCATGAAACCACCGGCGGCATTATCCACAAGGCCATGTTCGAACGCCTGATGCTGTGCGATTACGCCGTGGCCGATCTGACCGGTGCCAATGCCAATGTCTTTTATGAATTGGGGATTCGTCACGGTATCCGCCCCCACAGCACCGTCTTGATCTTCGCGCACGCCACCCGGCTGCCCTTTGATGTGGCCCCGCTGCGGGGATTGCCCTATGGCCTGGATGCCCATGGCGGCCCGGCCACCCCCGCGCAAGACCGCGACGCCTTGGCCGCCCGCCTGCAATCCGCACGCACGCCGGAACAGGACAGCCCGCTGTTCCAACTGCTCTCGGATTACAAAGCCCCCGACATCGCCCGCCTTAAAACCGACCGTTTCCGCGAAGCGGCGGTCTATTCCAACGCGATGAAACATGCCCTGCATACCGCCCGCCAAACCGGCCGCGATGCCGTGGCCGCCATCGAAGCCGGGCTGACCCTGCACGACACCGATCCCGCCATCCTGATCGACCTGTTCTTGTCCTACCGTGCCGTCGAAGCCTTCACCCACATGGCCGATCTGGTTCCCCGGCTGCCGCCGCTGGTCGCCAACACCGTGATGGTGCGGGAACAATTGGGTTTTGCCCTGAACCGACTGAACCGCCGTGACGAAGCCGAAGCCGTTCTGACCCGCCTGATCGCCGAGCACGGCCCCAGCAGCGAAACCAACGGCATCCTTGGGCGCGTTTACAAAGATCGGTGGGGCGATGCCAAGGCCGCGGGCGACATGACACGGGCAAAAGGATATTTGAAAAAGGCCATCGACACGTATCTTGCCGGGTTTGAAGCCGATTGGCGCGACGCCTATCCAGGCATCAACGCCGTCACCTTGATGGAAATGTGCGATCCCCTGGACCCCCGGCAGCGCGATCTGGTCCCCGTGGTCCGCTATGCGGCCACGCAACGCATCACCGGCAAGCAGCCCGATTACTGGGACCATGCCACCTTGCTGGAATTGGCCGTGCTGGCACGGGATCAGGATGGAAGCGAAAAGGCCCTGGCCGACGCCCTGATCCTGGTCCGGGAACCATGGGAACCCAAAAGCACCGCCAGAAACCTGGGCATGATCAGGGAAAGCCGGGAAAACCGGGGAGAAGAAACCGGCTGGATCAAGGCGCTGGAAGGCAAATTGCTGTCCGGCGGACCGTGAACCCGTTCGGCGCCCGGCGAGGGGCAAACACAACCAGCGCCCATTGCGGGCGCGGCAAACACACCCTGTCCTGCGTTTGATAAAACGCAGGACAGGTTAACGGGGAAGAGCCGCGAAGAACGCGAACAGCAACGGCGCCCGCCCCTGGCGTTCGGCCTCGCTGCGGCCCAGACTTTGGATCAGATGCTTCAGGATCAATTTGTCCATGCGCGGGCAATCCAGATAGGCCCGGATGGCCACCCATTCCCCCGCCCCTTCCCCCAAGCGGTCCATGGCCTGGGCGATGCTGTCGCGGAACGGTCCGGTGCGCGCCGGTTCCGCCGTGCCGCGCGGCTGGAACTCTTGTTCATACGTGCTGCGGATTTCGCGCCAGCACTCACAGATCAGATCGTGATCCAGGGCCGGGATCTGGGCGCAATCGGCCATGGCGGGAAAAACGAAGGACGGCGCCACCACCGGATCAGCCAGATTGGAAAAGACCGTGGCGGCGGCATCGTGATGATCGTCCCACGCCTGGCGCCAATGATCGGCGAAGACCGGGTCGTGGATGAAATCTTCGTCCAAATCCATATGCGCCACGGCCTGGCGCAAGGCCGCGCGGGTCCGCATGGCCGGCAAGATGGTCTGGCGCAGCAGGTGGTCATAGGCGGCGGCAAAATCGGGGGAAAGCACCAAAGGCACCGGAACCCCGACCGGCGTGGTATCGGCAGCCAGAACATCCAGAACCCGGCGGCACCGGGCAGCAACCGCATCGTCGAACGCCTGCACCTGCGCCGCATCCAGGGGATAATGCTGGGCCGCATCCCACCGAAGCATCCGGGATGCGCATAATTGGGCCAAAAGGGCACGCTCGGCGTCATCCACCGGGCCATCGGGCAGCATGGGAACAAACCCAAGATCGCGCGCATGGGCGATATCGGCGCTGTCCATCCGGTCCAGCGTCCGGGTCAGAACGGTGACGAAAATGCTGTCCAGCCGTTCCGGCGGCAGCCGTTTCGGGCTGGTGGGATCGGTCAAGGCCGGATCAGCCAGGGTCAAACGGCGCAACAGCATGACCTTGGCCATGCCCAAGCCCTTGGTCAAGCCAAGCAGTTCATGCAATTTGGCGCCGAAACGCCCGTCTTCATCTGATCCGGTCATGTGGTCATTTGCCAAAGGCCAGGGATTGCCACCGGCTCCATCGGTGACAATCGCATACCTATCACGGCCAGCCCCGACGCGCGATGCTTCAATCGCGGCGCCAACCAGGCCAAGGAGCGGCTATTCGCTGAGCGTCGGGACAAATGCGGACAGGAAGGGGGCGTTGCGCTGACGCTCCACCTCGGTCCGACCGAAATTATGGAGCAGGCGGCGCAGATAGGTGCCATCAACCCGCGGGAATTGGAAATACGCCTTGATAGCGAAATATTCACCGATGTGATCAGGCAGTTTGCTTGACCACTTCATCAGGCCGTCGCGGAAGGCCCCTTCCCGCGCCTGATCCTGGCGCCCGCTGGGGCTGAGTTCCTGTTCGTAAAGCTGGCTGATTTCCCGCCATGCCTTGGAAAAGGAATCGGTTTCAAAGCGGATGATATCCCGTAAAAAAGTCAGATGCTGTTCCTCGGGCTGGGCATAGCCCCCTCGATCAGCGAATTTACGGAACAGCGGCCAGGGATTATCGGCGGGCTTCAGTTCCCGCCCCTTGCCGGGACGGAACGCCGACCACCGGCTATCCCAATGGTGCAAGATGGGATTGTTGACCTCGCTCCCATGAATGATCTCGATCAGCTTGGCACCGCCGATCTCTTCCCAATTATAGGTCATGCCCAATTGCTGGATGTGCCGGGACGCCCGCATGGTGGGGAAAATCATCTGACGGATGACTTCTTCATAGGCTTGGGCGAAATCGGGCGACAGCAGGAATGGCAGCGGTTCCGACCGCAGCGGATCGTCAACCTTGAAAATGGACAGGACCGTCCGGGAATACCGGCTGAGCGTTTCATCGAACAAAGTGGGGAAGTCGACGTAAATGGTCGGCGGATCGCCCCCGGCTTCGTCCGGCAACATGCCGGTCAACACCTCGCTATCCGCCGCCATGCCCAATTGGGCGGCAAAAAGCGGGGCTGGTTCCTTGGCCGGGCCAATGCTGCGGGCCACCGGAGCCCGGACCGGAGCCGGCGCGATGGCCAACAATTTTTGCAGCGCGGCTTCATGTTCGGCGGCGGCCAGATCGGTCTGCCCCAGGGCTTCCGACACGATCGCCGAAAGCACGGCAACATCCTGGGCACGGTTTTCGTCGCTGCCGGCGGGGACCAACGGGGCAAAGCCCTGATCGCGGGCTTCGCGCAGACGCTCGGGCGCGGTGCGTTCGCACGCTTTGCCCAAGATCACATTGAACACCAGTTGCAACTGACGTTCCGTCGCCCATTTCCGGCTTTCCGGGTCGGCCAGGGTCAGGCGCCGCAGCATAAGAATCTGAGGGATGTCCAAACGGCGGGTCGCCGCGATCAGGTTGGTGACTTTGGTCTCGAAGACCTTATTGTCCTTTGAGTTGTTAATCATCCATCCCTCATGGCCCAGGCCCCGAGCAACATCTTATAAGAGTTGTATATCATAGTCCCGGAGGAAACACGCCGCACATGTTCCAACCCAGCCGCCCGTATCCCGGTCGTGCTCGGTCATTTGTTGTGCGCATCATGGGGGGGAATGACCGTCCGGTCAATCAGGGCAATACGGTATGTGATCCATTGATGACGACGAGGTGACCTCTATTGGGCGTGAACGACCATGCCATGGCGGGTGCAAGCCGGGCTGGCCAGATCGACAAAGCAGCCGGTGATGCTGTCTGGATGGGTCAAGGTTTCCGGGTCTTCGCCGGGAAAGGCGATGGACCGCAAGCGGGTGGCGACGATTCCCGGATCAATCAGATTGATACGCAACGGGGTGATCCGCTCCACCTCGGCCGCCCAAGTCTTGACCAAGGCTTCCAAAGCCGCCTTACCGGCGGCATAAACGCCCCAAAACGGCTGTGCCCCGTGGGCCTGGGGGGCGGTCACGAACATGGCCCGACCGGCATCGGACAGACGCAGCAAGGGATCAAAGGCGCGGATCAGCCGATAATTGGCGGTGACGTTGACGTCCATCGCCTCCATGAAATGCTTGTGGTCCACATGCCCGACCGGAGCCAACCCACCCCCGATATCGCCCGCATTGCCCACCAGAATGTCCAACCGGCCGAAACGCTGGTGCACAGCCGCGGCCACCTGATCAATGGCGTCGAAATCCCGCAAATCCAGCGGACATAAGACCGCCTTGCCCGCCCCCTCGCCCAGGGCGTTGATTTCGTCATCCAGTTCTTCCAGCCCGCCTTGGGTGCGGGCGATGCAAATCACCTGCGCCCCTTCGGCGGCGAAACGGCGGGCAACGGCACGGCCAATGCCCCGCGATGCCCCGGTGACCACGGCCACCCGGCCCGACAACACCCCCATCAGCCGACCCTTTCGTCCAAAAGCGGCTTGGCGTCGTTTTGCCCATCCAGATAATCGGTGGGGCTGACCGGATAATCACCGGTGAAGCAGGCATCGCAGAATTGCGGGTAATCGGGATCGCGGCCCGGCTCACCCACGGCCTTGTACAATCCTTCCAGCGAAATGAAGGCCAGCGAATCCACCCCGATCAGCTTGGCCATGCCTTCGACGTCATAGCGGGCGGCCAGCAGCTTTTCCCGTTCCGGGGTGTCGATGCCGAAGTAACAGGAATGGGTGGTGGGCGGCGATGAAATGCGCATATGCACTTCGGTGGCGCCGGCTTGCCGCACCAATTCCACGATCTTGCGGCTGGTGGTGCCGCGCACGATGGAATCATCCACCAGCACCACCCGCTTGCCGGCGATGCTGGCCCGGTTGGGGTTGTGCTTCATCTTCACCCCGGCATGGCGGGTGCGGTCGGTGGGCTGAATAAAGGTCCGGCCGACATAATGGTTACGGATGATCCCCAATTCGAACGGGATTCCCGCTTCCGCCGCATAGCCCAGCGCGGCAGGCACACCGGAATCGGGCACCGGCACGATCACATCGGCGGCCACCGCGCTTTCCCGCGCCAATTGGGCGCCGATGCGCTTGCGCACATCGTAAACGCTGGTGCCTTCCATCAACGAATCGGGACGGGCGAAATAGATATATTCGAAGATGCAGAAGCGGCGGCGAACCGTGCCGAAGGGCTTGAGCGAGCGGATGCCCTGATCGCTCAGCACCACGATTTCACCCGGTTCCACGTCGCGGACGAATTCCGCCCCGATGATGTCCAGGGCACAGGTTTCCGATGCCAGGACCAAAGCCCCATCCAATTGGCCGATCACCAACGGACGGATACCCAAGGGATCACGCACCCCGATCACCCGATCCTGGGTCAGACACACCAGGGAATAGGCCCCCTCGATCTGCCGCAAAGCGTCGATCAGCCGGTCTTCCACCGTGGAATACAAGCTGATGGCGATCAGATGAATGATCACTTCGGTATCGGTGGTGGATTGGAACAGGCAGCCGCGCTTAACCAATTGCCGACGCAATTGGGCGGCGTTGGTCAGATTGCCGTTATGGGCCAGGGCCAAACCGCCGAATTCCATTTCGGCGAATAGGGGCTGCACGTTGCGCAGTAGGGTTTCCCCGGTGGTGGAATAGCGCACATGCCCCACCGACGCCTTGCCCTTCAGCTTGCGGATGACCGCTTCGGAGCCGAAGCAATCCTCCACATGGCCCAGGTCGCGGTGATTGTGGAAGTGCTGGCCGTCGAACGAGACGATACCGGCCGCTTCCTGGCCACGGTGTTGCAGGGCATGCAGGCCCAAGGCCACCAGTGCCGCCGCTTCTTCGTGCCCGTGAATGCCGAAAACACCGCATTCCTCGCGCAGATGGTCATCATCGAAGGGATTGGTCGTCAACATGACAGGGTCCGCCGCTTGCATCATTGATTGGTGTGAATCAGCCGGTCCATCTGGGACTGGCCGTCCTTGGGATAAGGCCGAACCGGGCCGGGCGCCGTACCGGCCTTATCTGATTTCGGGTCCGCCGGTTGGGGCGCGACGAATTTACGGAAAGTCTGTTCGGCTTCCATCACATCCTCGGCCTGATCACGGATGGCCCGGCCCTGATGTTCGGCGGCGCCGAACCCCTGGGGGGCCACATCCTTGACCAGATTGGCGCCCCGTTCCAGCCAGGGCCGGGTCTTGGCCTCCATCAGCCAGTCGGGAGGATTGTCGCCGCTCAGGCTGGTGATCAGCAGATAAAGCAGACAGGACAGCAATGCCCCCAACCCGGCCCCGAACACGAATCCTAGGGACGAATCCACCCCGTTCAGCGCGCTGCGCCGCACCCGGTCGGAAACCGCCTTGGTGACGATGGACAGGATCAGCAACGACACCAGGAACAGGGCCAGCACATTGGCCACATCCGCCCCCAGGGCCGATCCGATATGGGAGCGGAAAAACGGACGCGCCGTCTCGAACCCGTAAAAGGTGATGGCGCCAGCACCGATCCAGGCGCCGATGGCCAGAACCTGATGGACAAAGCCGCGGAAAAACGAAAATCCCGCCAATCCCAGGATCAGGATGGCGACGACGATATCCACGGCGGTAAAGGTGCCCATGGTGCGGCAGACTCTTTCGACGGCTGTCTGTTTACATCAACGGCCAGGGCGAAACAGCCCCAGCAAATCCTGCAAATGCCCGATGGGCCGGGCGGCCAGTGATGGCGCACCGGCCGGCATCCGTCCCTTTCGGGGGCTGGCCGGCAGCAGCGCTTGGGCAAAGCCCAGCTTGGCCGCTTCCTTCAGGCGAACATCCCCTTGGGCAACAGCCCGGATTTCGCCCGACAGGCCGATTTCCCCAAAAACCGCCATGTCGGCGGGGACGGGAACGTCGGTGGCCGAAGACACCAGCGCGGCCGCCACCGCAAGATCGGCGGCAGGCTCGGTGATCCGAAGCCCGCCTGCGACGTTCAAATAGACGTCATTGCCCGATAACGCAAGTCCGCATCGTGCATCCAGCACCGCCAAGACCATGCTGAGCCGGTTGGAATCCCACCCCACCACCGCCCGGCGCGGGCTGGACAGCGTTGATGGGGCTACCAATGCCTGTATCTCGACCAGCATGGGCCGGGTTCCTTCGATCCCGGCATAGACGCAGCTTCCCGACACATTGCCCCGGCGTTCGGCCAGAAACAAAGCTGATGGATTGGCCACTTCCGCCAGACCGCCATCGGTCATTTCGAACACCCCGATTTCATCGGTGGCGCCAAAGCGGTTTTTCACCGTCCGCAAAATGCGGAACTGATGCCCACGGTCGCCTTCGAAATACAACACCGTGTCCACCATGTGCTCCAGCACGCGGGGGCCGGCGATGGTGCCCTCCTTGGTCACATGCCCGACCAGGAACAGCACGAACCCCCGCCGTTTGGCCAGACGGATCAATTCATGGGCGCAGACCCGTACCTGGCTGACCGTACCGGGGGCTGAATCCACGTTATCGGCATACATGGTCTGGATGGAATCGATCACCACCACCTTGGGCGCATCCGCCTGATCCAAGGTGGCGACGATATCGCGCAGGCTGGTGGCGCTGGCCAATTGCACCTGCGCCTGGGCCAGCCCCAGACGGCGGGCGCGCAACCGCACCTGATCCACCGCTTCTTCCCCCGAAATATAGACCGCCGGAGAATGAACGGACAGCCGGGCCGTGGCCTGGGTCAGCAAGGTGGATTTACCGATCCCCGGATCGCCCCCCACCAACAGCACCGACCCCGCCACCAACCCGCCGCCACAGACCCGATCCAATTCGGCCATGCCCGTCAGCAAGCGGGGCGGAGGGGCCAGATCGGCGCCATCCAGCCCGACAAAATCCAACCGCTTTCCCGGCTTGGCCCCCAGGCCCTTGGGGGCGGATTCCCGCCCTGCTTCCTCGATAATGGAATTCCAGGCGCCACAGGCTTCACATTTTCCCGCCCATTTGGCGGTGACGGCGCCGCAATCCTGGCACACGAAACGGGATGCGGATTTGGACACGGCAGACAGATCCCCCAATAGCGGACCGGCAGGATATCCGGCCAACCGACCGGGACAAAAGGAGAAAATACAAATTTTGACTTTCACCGCCGCTTGGCCATTGTGACAGGACCATCCGTGTCCACATCATCGGAGCGCCCGGCATGACCACCCACCTTTCCGCCCGCGCCATGTTGTTGACCGCCCTGGCCATGACCGCCTTTGCCGCCAATTCCCTGTTATGCCGGGGCGCCCTGGCCCAAAGCGGCATGGACCCAGCGGCCTTTACCCTGGTCCGGCTGGCGTCCGGGGCGATTTGTCTGGCCGGACTGGCCCTGATCGGGCGCAAACCGGTCTGGGCGGCTGGCAGTTGGGCGGGGGCCGCCGCCTTGCTGATCTATGCGGCAACCTTTTCCTTCGCCTATGTGGGCCTGACCGCCGGCACCGGGGCATTGCTGCTATTCGGCGCGGTGCAACTGACCATGGTGGGGGCGGGATTATGGCGGGGGGAACGGTTGACCCGCCGCCAATGGGCCGGGCTGGCGGCGGCCATCGCCGGGGTCGTGGCCTTGGTCGCCCCCGGCGTCACCGCCCCGCCCTTGCCCAGTGCCGGATTGATGGTCATCGGCGGGATCGCCTGGGGGGCATATTCCCTGCTGGGGCGGCGGGTCCGCGACCCCATGGCCGCCACCGCCGGCAATTTCATCCGCGCGGCCATCCTGGCCGGGATTGGCTTATCCTGGCTGGTTCCCGCCTCGGCCCTGCATGGCGCGGGCCTGGTCTATGCCTTGGCATCGGGGGCGGTGGCGTCGGGACTGGGATATGCCCTGTGGTATGCCACGGTCCCGCTGCTGGCCGCCACCCAAGCGGCATCCGTGCAATTATCGGTGCCGGTGATCACCGCCCTGGGCGCGGCCTTGCTGATGGGGGAAGGATTGACCGGACGGCTGATTCTTTCCTCGGCCGCAATCCTGGGCGGCATCGCCCTGGTCATCCGCCGCCGCTGATCCGGCAAGCTGGGGGACTGGGGGCCTTTGCCCCCATATCAGCCCGATCCCGGCTATGGGGACGGGACTATTCCACCTTGCCGTGGCAATGCTTGTACTTGCGGCCCGACCCGCAGGGACAGGGCGCGTTGCGCGGGGTGCCGACCCAGGCGGCGGGTTCCACCGAAGCCCGCATATCATTGGGAACGGAAATCCCCGCCTCTTCCGCCTCGGCCACCATGGCGGGGTCCAGACGGCTTTCATGCATTTCCCGTGGCGGCTGCGGGGCCAATGCCTGCTGCACATCCTCATCCGCCGGTCCCATCTGGAATTCCACATGGGCCAGCACGCTGGTCACCCGCTCGCGCAGGTCGTGCAGCATGCCTTCGAACAGGTTAAAGGCTTCGCGCTTATATTCGTTCAGCGGATCACGCTGGCCATAGGCACGCAGGCCGATCCCCTGGCGCAGATGATCCAATTGCAGCAGATGCTCTTTCCACGACTGATCAAGGATTTGCAGCAGCATGCTTTTTTCGACCATGCGCATGAAATCCGGGCCGATGCTGGCCGCCTTGGCCGCCATCTTGCGGTCCACCGCATCCAGGATGCGCTGGCGGATTTCCTGATCGGCGATGCCTTCTTCCTTGCCCCATTCCTGAATCGGCAAGGCCAGACTGAAGATGCGGCCGACCTCTTCTTGCAGGCCTTTCACATCCCACTGTTCGGCATAGGCCCGTTCCGGGATGGTCCGGGCCACCAATTCTTCCACCACTTCGTGGCGCATGGCGCTCACGTCTTCGGACACGTCCTCGACCTGCATCAGTTCCTTGCGCTGTTCATAGATGACCTTGCGTTGGTCATTCATGACATCGTCATACTTCAGCAGATTCTTACGCACGTCGAAATTGCGGGCTTCCACCTTTTGCTGGGCTTTTTCCAGCGCCTTGTTGATCCAAGGATGGACGATGGCCTCGCCTTCCTTCAGACCCAGCTTTTGCAGCATGCCGTCCATGCGCTGGGACCCGAAGATGCGCATCAGGTCGTCATCCAGCGACAGGAAGAATTTGGATGCGCCCGGATCGCCCTGACGGCCCGAACGGCCCCGCAATTGGTTGTCGATCCGGCGGCTTTCGTGACGTTCGGTCCCCACCACATACAGGCCGCCGGATTCCAGCACGCGCTGTTTATTGGCGGCCACTTCATCGCGGATGGTCTGGGCGCGGGCTTCGCGCTGGGGATCGCCGTTCACATCCCCCAATTCCATCTGGATGCGCATATCCGCATTGCCGCCCAATTGGATATCGGTGCCACGACCGGCCATGTTGGTGGCGATGGTCACCGCACCGGGCACACCGGCCTGGGCGACGATATAGGATTCCTGTTCGTGATGGCGGGCGTTCAACACCTGATGGGTGATGTTCTTCTTTTTCAGAAGCTCGGACAGCAATTCCGACTTTTCGATAGAGGTGGTGCCCACCAGAACCGGCTGTTCGCGCTTGCGCGCTTCTTCGATCAAGGTGACGATGGCATCGTATTTTTCCCGCGCGGTGCGGTACACCTCGTCATCGTGATCCTTGCGGCTCACGCCGATATTGGTGGGAATTTCCACCACTTCCAGATTGTAGATTTCCTGAAATTCGCCGGCTTCGGTCATGGCGGTGCCGGTCATGCCCGACAGTTTGGGATAAAGACGGAAATAATTCTGGAAAGTGATCGAGGCCAGGGTCTGGTTTTCGTTTTCGATCACCACCCCTTCCTTGGCTTCCAATGCCTGATGCAGACCTTCGGAATAGCGGCGGCCTTCCATCATGCGACCGGTGAATTCGTCGATGATCACGACCTTGCCGTTCTTGACGATGTAATCCACATCGCGAGTGAACAGCTTATGGGCGCGCAGGGCCTGATTGACGTGATGAACCAGGCTGACATTGTGGATGTCGTACAGATTGCCGCCAGCCTTCATCAGCCCGGCTTCGGCCAACAACTTTTCCACATGTTCCACCCCGTCTTCCGTCATGGTGACGGCGCGGGCCTTTTCGTCCTTTTCGAAATCCGCTTCGGTCAGATGCGGCATGATCTGATCAACCAGACGGTAAAGATCCGAATTGTCTTCGGTCGGGCCGGAAATGATCAGGGGGGTGCGGGCCTCGTCGATCAGGATCGAGTCCACTTCGTCGACGATGGCGTAATTGAAGGGCCGCTGGACCATATCGTCCAAACGGAACTTCATGTTGTCGCGCAGATAATCAAATCCCAATTCGTTATTGGTGGCATAGGTGATGTCGCACGCATAGGCGTCGCGCCGTTCGGCATCGTCCAGTCCATGGTGAATAATGCCGACACTCAGCCCCAGGAACCGGTAGACCCGGCCCATCCACCCCGCATCGCGGCCCGCCAGATAATCATTGACGGTCACCACATGCACGCCCTTGCCGGACAGGGCATTCAGATAAACCGGCAAGGTAGCCACCAGGGTCTTGCCTTCACCGGTTTTCATTTCGGAAATCTTGCCCGAATGCAGAACCAGCCCGCCCATCAGCTGCACATCGAAATGGCGCTGACCCAGGACGCGGCGCCCGGCCTCGCGCACGGTGGCGAAGGCTTCGGGGATCAGATCGTCAAGGTCGGTTCCGCCCGCCAGCCGGGCCCGAAAATCATCGGTCTTGGCCCGCAACTGATCATCGGTCAGTTTCTGGATTTCAGGCTCCAGCGCGTTGATGGCGGCGACTTGCGACTTAAGACCCTTGATGATGCGGTCATTCGCGGATCCGAAGAGCCGCCGGGCGATGGCGCCGAACATGCGTGGAAACCTCGGGGAAACAGAATGGGAAAGGCTTGCTCTCGCAGACCTTTTTCGACCGGCAAGAGATAGAGGCCGATACGGCATCTGTCAACTTGCGCGCTGCATTTATGTCCCCCGCCCGAAACGCGGATGGCGGATTTCCTGCTTGCAGGATCACGGATCTTTCTTATTTGTTGGGCGATTGGCTGGGGTATGGTCAATGCGCCCTCTTGTGCGGTCGCCCCCGATGTGCTTCAACCCAAGGGTTTCAGGGCGTGCGCTTTGTCCTGTGCTTTTGGCGCCAGCCCGCCGTCTCTTTCAAGGAAACCCGAGCGATGAACAGCCTTTTTGTTCGCCATGGCGCCATTGCCCTTGGCCTGTTGGCCGGTATTGCCGCCGTTCCGGCGCTGGCTGCCGACAAGGACCCGGTGGTGGCCCAGATCAACGGCACCGAAATCCGTGCTTCCGCCGTCAAGAGCTATCAAAGCACCCTGCCGCCGCAAGTGGCCGGTCAGGTCCCCTATGAAGTGCTGCTGGACAGCCTGATCAACAACCAATTGGTTTTCGAACAGGCCAAGAAGGACGGCGCCGACAAGGACCCGGAACTGCGCCAGGCGTTGAAGCAGGTGGAACAGCAGTTGACCGTCAAGTCCTGGATGAGCACCAAGCTGAAGGCCCAGGTTTCCGAAGAAGCCATCAAGGCCCGGTACGACCAATTCCTCGGCCAGTTCCAGCCGGCGGAAGAAGTGCATGCCCGTCATGTGCTGACCGAAACCGAGGATCAGGCCAAGGCGGTGATCGCCGAACTGAAAAAGGGCGCCGATTTCGCCGAAGTGGCCAAGGCCAAGTCCAAGGACCCGTCCGCCAAGAGCAATGGCGGCGATCTGGGCTTTTTCGCCAAGGACGAAATGGTTCCGCAATTCGCCGAGGCCGCCTTTGGCATGAAGGCGGGCGAACTGTCCCAGACCCCGGTGCAAAGCCAATTCGGCTGGCATGTGATCAAGGTGGAAGACCGCCGTATGTCCAGCCCGCCCACCTTCGAACAGGCCAAGATGGCTCTGCGCGAACAGGTGGCCGAGGAAACCGCCCAAAAGCTGGTGTCCGACATCCGCAACAAGGCCAAGGTCAAGCGGTTCGACCTGAACGGCAACCCGCTGCCCGACGCCAAGTAACCTGTCTATGGGGGCGGTCCGCCGCCCCCTTTCCCCAAATCTAAGGAGCCATTTTCATGAGCACCGCCGTTTCGCCCCTGGCCCCCGCCTCGTTCCCGGATATGCCCGTCTTGGCGGGTGTCCGCCTGGCCAGCCATGAATGCGGCATCCGCTATGTCGGGCGAACCGATCTGTTGCTGGTGGAAATGGATGAAGGCACCACCGTCGCCGGGGTTTACACCAAATCCCTGACCTGTTCCGCCCCGGTGGATTGGTGCAAGAAGGCATCGGCCAAGGGCCGGGCTCGGTTGCTGGTGGTCAATTCCGGCAATGCCAACGCCTTCACCGGCAAGCTGGGCGAGGATTCGGTGGAACGCACCGTGGCCAAGGCCGCCCAGATGGCCGGTTGCCGCAAATCGGAAGTGTTCGTGGCATCGACCGGCACCATCGGCGTCCCCCTGCCGGATGGCCGGATCACCGACAATCTGGACGCGGCCCGCGCCAAGCTGAAGGATGAATCCTGGGCCGAGGCCGCCAAGGCCATCATGACCACCGACACCTTCCCCAAGGGCGCCACCCGGACCGCCCGTATCGACGGGGTGACGGTAACCATCAACGGCTTCGCCAAGGGCGCGGGCATGATCGCCCCCGACATGGCCACCATGCTGTCCTTTGTCTTCACCGATGCGGCCTTGCCCCATGAGGTGTTGCAGGATCTGCTGAAAAAGGGCGTGGACAAGTCGTTCAACTGTATCACCGTGGACAGCGACACCTCGACCTCCGACACGCTGCTTTTGTTCGCCACCGGCAAGGCCCGCAATGCGGCCATCGACAATGCCCGCGATCCCCGGCTGGCGGATTTCAAGGCCAAGCTGTTCGATCTGCTGAAGGATCTGGCGCATCAGGTGGTCCGTGACGGCGAAGGTGCGTCCAAATTCGTGGAAATCACCGTCACCGGCGCCGCTGGCAATAAGGCGGCGAAAACCATCGCCCTGGCCATCGCCAACTCTCCCCTGGTCAAGACCGCCATCGCCGGCGAGGACGCCAATTGGGGCCGGGTGGTCATGGCCGTGGGCAAGGCCGGGGAAAAGGCCGACCGCGACCGCCTGTCCATCCGCATCGGCGGGGTGGAAGTGGCCCGTGACGGCCAAGTGGTGCCCGGCTATGACGAAGCCCCGGTCAGCCAGCACATGAAGGGCCAGGCCATCGTCATCGAAACCGATGTCGGGGTGGGCAAGGGGAAAGCCACCGTGTGGACCTGCGATTTCACCCACGCCTATATCGACATCAACGGATCGTACCGCACCTGATGACAACCCAGGACCAGGGCGGCTGCTGGGGCACACCCAGCATTTGGCAGGGCCAGACCCTGCTGGCCGCCCGGCTGCGGCTGCGCCCCCTGACCGACGCCGATGCCGCCCCCATGGCGGATATGCTGGCCGATGGTCAGGTGGCCCGGCTGACCCGCCGCATCCCCCATCCCTATGATCCCGGCCAGGCAGCGGATTTCATCGCCCGCATGGCCCAGGCACGGAACGCCGGAACCGCCCTGGCCTTGGGGCTGGAACGGCTGGTGGATGGTCGGCTGGCGGGGGTCATCGGACTGGATGATGTCCACACACCCACCCCTGAATTGGGCTATTGGCTGGGGCGGGACCATTGGGGCCAGGGCCTGATGGCCGAAGCCGTGCGCCGCCTGCTGCGCCATCTGTTCGGCGATCTGGGGATAGACCAAATCCGGGCGGAAACCCACCCGGACAATGCCGCATCGGCAGCCGTGCTGCGCAAGGCGGGCTTTCGCGGCGGCGCAAACCACGATTTCATCCATGACCGCCAATCCTGGGCCGTATCTCACGCTGCCCGCCCCAAGATCCTGGTGGCCGCAGCCGCTTTGGTGGATGTGGATGGGCGGGTGTTGATGGCGACCCGGCCGCCAGGGAAAAGCATGGCCGGATTATGGGAGTTTCCCGGCGGAAAGCTGGAAGCCGGGGAAACCCCGGAACAGGCCCTGATCCGGGAATTAGCCGAGGAATTGGGGATCAGCGTGGCGGAAAGCTGCCTGGCCCCCCTGGCCTTTGCCTCGCACGATTACGACACCTTCCACCTGCTGATGCCGCTTTACGCCATCCGCCAGTGGCAGGGCCAGCCCCAGGCGCATGAAGGCCAAGGGCTGAAATGGGTCCGCCCCAATGACATGAGCCGCCTGCCCATGCCCCCCGCCGATATCCCACTGGCGGCCATGCTGCGGGATTGGGTATAGTCGTTCCTGCTGATATTTATCGCTGGCAGGATCGTCCGGCATGCTGGCCACCCAGAAACAAGCGCTGAAATTCCTGGCCGCCCATCTGTTTTACGGATTGGCGGCGGGTATCAGCTTTGGCGGCGCCGTGCTGATGACCGATCTGGGCCATCTGCGCACCTTGGCCATGGATTCCGCCCACCCGGTTCTGGTGTTGACCCTGTTCTTTTTCGGCCTGTGCGTCACATTCGGCAGCGTCGGCATGGGTGTCGGCGTCATGAGCCTGGGCAATGACGATGAACGGGAAATGGACTGATACCATATCCCGGTGATCGGAACCTCATGAGGATTTGGTTAGGCCCAAGGGGCCGCGCGGCTTATGCCGCGGAAGGCAAGGGTTTCGGAGAAACCCGCCCGCCGCTGAGGGCGCCGGTGATCGGTTCCGATCACCGGGAAATGGACTGATACCGCCCGGCCAATGAATTGAGTGGTTGTCTTGTCCCTCGCCGGGCGGGCGCCTTGGCGCCCTTGGCCGCCGCCGCGATGGCGGCTGGGCGACCGCCCAGACCCGTTTGGAAGCGCAGCCCCCAAGCCTTCAGTTTCTTTTTCTTTCAAAGAGTTAGAAATCTGGAGGGTTCGGGAGGCGGTGCAATGCGCGACGCTCTGAAAACCCGCCAAATTCGGCGCCATGGCCGGATTTGGCGAGAACCGCCATTATACCAACGGCCGGATGGCCGTGCCCGGCGAGGGCTGGACAACGATCAATGAAATTGGCCGTTGGTATTACATGACCCAACGGCTCAGATACGTCTTGATCAGGCCGTCCATCTGCGAATCCACGTCACGGATCAGGGATTCGGTGATTTCGTACAAGACCCGGTCGCGTTCGTTCAGCGACGCTTCCTCGGACACGGTCTTGGTGCGGGTGGCGCGGGCCACCACATCGGCCACCGGCATGTGGCGGTCATCCAGGATTTGGATGGCCACGTCCAGCGACCCGTCAAACCGGGCGGCCTGCTGGTCCTTGAACATGCCGGTCAGCCCCTTTTCGGTCTGCAACGGCACTTCGATCACCTTGGCATCCTTGATCACCACACGGGCAAAGCCTGACCGCCCCATGGGGCGCAGACGGTCTTGCGCCCAGCGCACGGTGGCGCCTTCGGGGCTGACCGGCATCAGATGTTCCACATTGGGGGCGCGACCGGGCGAGCTGTATTCCGGGACGATTTCCAACTGCCCCACATCCAATTGGATGGTGCGTTTGTTGGTAAAGCTTATTTCCGGCAGCTTTTGGATAGGCGGGGAATTTTCACACCCGGCCAAAGCGACCATGGCGGCCAACAGGACGGGGACGGGGCTGAGGCGCTTCATCGGTCTGATAAATCCATCCAGGTTTCGGAGATAAACCCGATTTTGGCATGGATCGCCTGGACGTCAAGGCGCGTAGACCGCATCCAGGTCAGTGTCACTAAAAGCATACAGGGTCTTGCAGAATTCACAGGTGATGGACACCTGCCCATTCGCGTCCTTCAACTCGCGGATTTCCGCCTGGGGAATGGAGCGCAAGGCGGTGGCGATCTTGTCGCGCGAACACCGGCATTGGGCCGCCAGGGGCTTTTCCGCCCAGGACGACAGGTCTTCGGCATGGAACAGACGGTGCAGCAACTGGGCCGGGTCCAGGGCCGGGTCCAGCAATTCATCCGGTCCCAGCGTGTTCATCAATGCCTGGGCGGTGCGCCAGGATTCTTGGGATTCATCGCTGGTCAAAATGGGCGATCCCGGCTGGTTGGCCGGCATGCGCTGGATCATCAGTGCCCCGGCGATCCACCCGACAGCCGCCCCGGAAACCGGCGGGCGGCTGGCCAACAGAACATGGGTGTCCAACTGTTCCGATTGCGAGAAATATTGCCGGGCACAATCGGCCAAGGTATCGCCTGTCAGTTCAACAATACCCTGATATCGCTCGGTCCCCGCCCCTTGATCGACGGTGAAGGCCAAATGCCCCTGCCCCAGCAAATCGGCCACCGTCCCGCCATCGGCGGGCAAACGGTCCTGATCGAAACGGGCATAGGCGCGGATATTCCCGCCACTGGTGACATCGGCCACCAACAGGCCGACCGGCCCCTGGCCCTGCGCCTGCAAGGTGAAGATGCCATCATATTTCAAGGCACCGGCCAGCACGGCGGCCAAAGCCATGGTCTGGGCCAACAGCCCGGCCACGGCCTGGGGATAGCCATGCCCCCCCAAAATGGTGTCCAGCGCGCTATCCAGCCGGACCACACGGCCCCGCACCGCGCCACCCATCACCTGGAACGGCAGGATGACGCCGCCGACAGCCTTGCCCTGTTGCTCCGCCATTACAGCAGGCACCACGTCAGGATGCCCTTTTGCACATGCATCCGGTTTTCCGCTTCGTCCCAAACCACCGATTGCGGGCCATCCATGACCTCGTCCGTCACCTCTTCATTGCGATGAGCGGGCAGGCAATGCATGAACAGGGCATCGGGCTTGGCATGGGCCATCAATGCCTGATTGACTTGGAACGGCGCCAGCAGGCGCGGGCGGTTCTGATCCTGACATCCCATGGAAAGCCAGGTATCGGTCAGGATCAGATCGGCGCCGCTGGCGGCGGCCACCGGATCGTTGGTGACGGTGACGGTGGCGCCATGGGCACGGGCCCAGGCGATGGCGGCGTCGCTGGGGCGCAGATCGTCCGGGCAGGCCAGACGCATTTCAAAGCCGAAATGCCCGGCGGCCTGAATCCAACTGGCGGCGACATTGTTGCCGTCGCCGCTCCACGCCACCACTTTCCCGGCCAAAGACCCCCGATGTTCCTCGAACGTCATGATATCAGCCATGACCTGACACGGATGGGTATCGTCGGTCAGGCCGTTGATCACCGGCACGGTGGCGAATTCCGACAATTCCTCCAGCTTGTGGGGATCGTCGGTGCGAATCATGATGGCATCCACATAGCGCGACAGCACGCGGGCGGTGTCAGCGATGGTTTCGCCCCGGCCCAATTGGGTGTCGTGGCGGGTCAATACGATCACATCGCCCCCCAATTGCTTCATGCCGGTTTCAAACGACACGCGGGTCCGGGTGGACGGCTTTTCGAAGATCATGGCCAGCATCCGCCCGGCCAGGGGCTTATCGGTGCCGAATGGCCGTTCACCGCGCTTATACGCCAGCCCCAGATCAAGAATACGGCGCAGCGTCTCGGTATCGAAGCGGTTGAGGTCCAGAAAGTGACGGATCTGGCCGGCACGTCCGCGCCCTGAAATCACGGTCATTGGGTCACCTCGGAAAGGGTCCGCGACAAGATGGCGGCGGCTTCGTCAATTTCCGCCTGGCGGATGATCAAAGGCGGCAGGATGCGCAGCACATTGTCGCCGGCGCCAATGGTCAACAGACCGTTGGCCAGCAGCTTGGCTTGAAGGTCGGTGTTGGGGATGCGGCATTTCAGCCCCAGCATCATGCCCAGGCCCCGCACATCCTCGATCAGATGCGGATATTGGGCGCAGACCGACTGCACCTTGTCCCGCAACACCTGCCCCCAATGAACCACCTGGGGCAGGAATTCGGGTTCCAGCATCACATCCAGCACGGTTTCCGCCACCGCCATGGCCAGCGGATTGCCGCCAAAGGTGGAGCCGTGGGTTCCGGCGGTCATGCCCTTGGCCGCATGGGCGGTGGCCAGACAGGCCCCCACCGGGAACCCGCCCCCCAATCCCTTGGCGATGGGCATGATGTCCGGGGTGATGCCAGCCTGCTGATGGGCGAACAACGTGCCGGTCCGGCCCATGCCGGTCTGCACTTCGTCGAAAATCAGCAAAAGGCCGAATTCATCGGCGGTGGCACGCAGCCGCTTCAGATAATCGGGATCGCCGGGGATGATGCCACCTTCGCCCTGGACCGGTTCCACCAGGATGGCGGCGGTCTGGGGGGTGATGGCGGCACGCAGGGCGTTCAAATTGCCATAGGGCACATGATCAAAGCCTTCCACCACCGGGGCAAAGCCCTTCAGATGCTTTTCCTGACCGCCGGCGGCGATGGTGGCCAGGGTCCGGCCATGGAAACCACCGGTGGCGCAAATCACCCGATGCCGGTCGGGATTACCCGAATCGTAATGGAAGCGCCGGGCCATCTTGATGGCGCATTCATTGGCTTCCGCCCCGGAATTGCAGAAAAAGACGGTGTCGGCAAAGGTGTTGGCCACCAGCTTGCCCGCAACCTTTTCCTGTCCGGGCACCCGGTACAGGTTAGAGGTGTGCCACAGCCGCCCGGCCTGGGTCTGAAGCGTATCCACCAACCGGGGATGACAATGCCCCAGGGCGGTCACCGCCACGCCGGCGCCGAAATCCAGGAATCGTCGCCCATCGGTGGACCAAAGATACGCACCCTCGCCTTTTTCAAAAGCGACGTCAGCCCGCGCATAGGTCGGCAACACGACAGGAAACACGGCAAGCACTCCCAACTGCAAAAAGCCGACACCCCGTCGCCCCCGATGGACGAAAAGGCCGGCGCGCTGAAAGGAAAGGCGGGACTATCCTCGCCTTCGCCAGGAAAGTCAACCTTTGCGGGGAAAGAAGTACCGGGACAGAAGGCAACCCCGCTTTCCATCGGCCATGCGCCATCGGCTATGTGGAAGGGTGACAAAGGTGCTATCCGCAATCAAGGGATTGCCCTGGGGCGCACTCTCAGGTAAAAGATTTCGTCGGCGGAATGAATGGGTACGCTCATGGGCTTTCAACTCAAAGCGGTACAGGCGCTGGATCTGTGGCGGGGTGCCATTGTCGAAAGCGTCCGGCGTGATGGACCCGATCTGTCAGCCCGGCAGATGGCTTTGCTGCTGACTGTCTATCTGACAACGCCGCCCCACACCGTGCGCGGTCTGGCCGGGACCTTGAATGTGTCCAAGCCGGCCATCACCCGCGCCTTGGACCGTCTGTCCGAATTGGGGATGATCAAGCGCAAGGTGGATGATGCCGACCGCCGGTCCGTGCTGGTTCAGCGCACGGTGAAGGGGTCGGTCTATTTACGCGAGTTCGGGGATCTGATCGTCGCCGCCGCCAGGGGCGAAGACGATGCCCAGGGCGAAGGCGAAACAACCCAGGCCCCGCCTGCCCCCACCGACCGCTGATCACGGATTTATTTGATCCGCAGGAACCACCACCCGGACCGTCGATCCATTGACGCCGGGGAAGTTGGTGAATAAGGCCCGGACCAGGGACGGCATCACCGGATTGATGGTCCCCCGGCTTTGTTCCGTCGTGGCCCGTCCTTCGAACAAAACCCGGCTTTGTTCCGCGTCCGTTGTGGCGATCGTGACCGACAGCCACAACGGGTGGACGACCACGCTGCGGCTCTCCCAATAAGGATAGGGGGTGCCGCGCCCGTAATAGGGCCAGCCGGCATAGGGATAGCCGGGGGCGGGTTCCTGCCAGGTCATCACCTCGGGCGTGCCTTGCCCCCAGTTGATCCGCACCACCGTATCGGTGCGCCCCCCCGGCGCCACCGGGCTCCAGCCCAAACGCGCCAGAGCATCGGCCACTTGTCCCGCATAGCTTTGAAATTCCAGACTGCCCACTTGGCCCGCATCGGGAACGATGGTGAAACGCTGCGGCGCCATGGCTTCGGGCCGATTGAAGCGTGTCACATCGGCGCGCACCCCCATATCGGCACAAGCCGACAGCAGCAAGGCGGCGAACAGGGCGATCACAGGACGCATGGCGACCTCTCTCCGGCTATGAACACTGTCAGTATGGACCGTTTTCGCGGCCTGATCATGGCAGAATAATCAATTAATTTTTCTTGTTGATTCTATCGAATCGTTTCGTTGGATTTGTATCACGATAAGGTGATTTGCTGGGGATATCCCGATATTCCGCCACCGGACCGCCACCGAAATGTCAATATCCTTGCCTCAACAGCGCCCCACCCCCGCCGCCTGCAACGGCGTGGTCTTTGTTGCCCTGTTCGCCTGCGTCGCCTTGCAGGTGGCGGCGCTGCCGCCGATGATGGCCTTGGGGTTAAGCCCGCTGATCGTTGGAATCGGTATCGGAATCTTTTACGGCAACACGCTGCGCCACCACCTGCCGGCCCCTTGGGTTCCGGGGATCGTATTTTCGGGCAAAACCATCTTGCGGCTGGCGGTGGTTCTGTATGGCTTTCGTCTGACGGTCCAGGATATCGCCGTGGTCGGACTGGAAGGTTTCGCCGCCGGTGCGGTCATGCTGACCACCACCTTCGCCCTGGGCGCCTGGGTGGGAATCCGGGTCCTGGGGGTGCCGCCCCGCCTGGCCTTGCTGATCGCCTCGGGCAGCGCGGTTTGCGGCGCGGCGGCGGTCCTGGCTACGGAACCGGTGGTCAAGGGGCGCCCGCATGAAAGCGGCATCGCCGTGGGAACGGTGGTCCTGTTCGGGACCTTGGCCATGCTGCTTTATCCCTTTGCCTATCGAAACGGATGGCTTGGCCCCATGGACCCCGCCGTTTACGGGCTATATGCTGGATCATCCCTGCATGAAGTGGCCCATGTGGTGGCCGCAGGCCGGGCAGTGTCGGCGGAAGCCGCCAATAACGCGGTGATCGTGAAGATGCTGCGGGTCATGATGTTGGTGCCGCTTTTGATTGTTGTCGGCTGGGCCTTACGCTCTCGTTGCGCTACCGACGATCCGGCCAAACCCGGCGGCGGCGGTGCCAAGGGCGCCTTTCCCTGGTTCGCGCTGGGCTTCATTCTGTGTGCCGGATTCAACTCCCTGCACCTGCTGCCAAGCTGGCTGATCGACGCCATCAATCAAGTGGATTTGTTCCTGTTGACCATGGCCATGTGCGCCCTGGGCATGGAAACCAGCCTGGAAAAGGTGCGCAAGGTCGGCGGCAAGCCATTCGTTTTGGCGGCGATTCTTGCGCTGTGGCTGGCCTTCGGGGGATATTGGGTTGCCACCACGGCCCATGCCCTGTTAGCGGGCGCCTGAAGGATGATCCCGTGACGCTGGAGCAACTGCGTATTTTTGTTACCGTCGCAAACCATCTGAACATGACCCGCGCCGCCCAAGGGCTGAACCTGACCCAATCCGCGGTGTCGGCGGCTGTGGCGGCGTTGGAGGAACGGCACGGCATCCGATTGTTCGACCGTATTGGCCGGGGTATCCGCTTAAGCGCGGAAGGACAATGGTTCCTGGACGAAGCAAAAGGCGTCCTGGCCCGTGCCGCCGCCGCCGAACGGGCCTTGGCCGATTTATCGGGTTTGCGCCAGGGGTCCTTGCGCCTGTGGGCCAGCCAGACCATCGCCGCCTATTGGCTGCCCGGCTTCCTGCATTTGTTCCGCCGTCGTTATCCTGGTCTGCGGCTTGATCTGCATCACGGCAACAGCGCCGATGTGGAACGGGCCGTGCTGTCCCACGATGCCGATCTGGGGCTGGTCGAGGGGCCGGTGACCGCGAGCGGCGTCGATATGCGGGTCGTCGGCGCGGACGAGATGATGCTGGTGGTCGGGCGCGGTCATCCCTGGCATGGACGTCTTTCCGTGTCCGATGCGGAATTGGGGGACAGCGATTGGGTGCTGCGGGAAGAGGGATCGGGAACCCGTCAGGTGATGGAGGAATTGTTGACAGGCCGTGGCGTTCGTCCGGCGGTCCTGTCCAGGGGGTTTTGCCTGCCATCCAACGAAGCCGTTTGCACGGCGGTGGCCGCCGGCGCCGGAGCCAGCATTCTCTCAAAACTTGTAGTCTCGGCCCGATTGGCCATGGGTGATCTGGTCTGCATCGGCCCGGCCCTGGCCCAAAGAAAATTTTCGGCCATCTGCAACAACGAACGAAGTTGGGGGCGGGCTGCCCAGGCTTTATTGACCGTTATCGACGAAAACGGTCAAGACAGCAGCGACCTGTTCTAGCCTGGATTGGGCCGACGGAACCCCCGAAAACTTCAAAAGAAGTTAGAGCGTTCCTGCCACCACAAAAACCTGAAAAGCATAATTATTTCAATTACATACGGCATGGCGCGTGACGGCATGCGCCCGCCGCATGAGGGTGGCATTGATCGGTTCCGATCAACGCATTTTCGGATAACAGGCTGCGGAAAAACTCCGCATCGCGTCTGGGCGACCACCCAGACCCGTTTGGGGGATCGGGGGGCAAATGCCCCCGAAAGAGGATTTTTCCGTCCCCTAAAACCGCCGCCGCGCACGCAAGGCCGCGGCAATGGTGCCATCGTCCAAATGATCCAAATCCCCCCCCATGGGCACGCCTTGGGCCAAACCGGACACCACACAGTCCAACCCCGCCAGATGATCGGCGATGCAATGGGCCGTGGTCTGACCATCGACAGTCGCGGGGGTGGCCAGAATAACCTCTTGAATCTGCTGAGTTTCTACGCGCTCACGCAAGGCGGGGATGCCCAGTTCATCCGGGCCGGTCCCATCCAGGGCGGACAATAATCCGCCCAGAACGTGATAGCGGCCCTGGAAACTGCCGGTCCGTTCCATGGCCCATAACGCCCCCACATCCTCGACAACGCACACGCTGTGCCTATCGCGGCGGCGATCCGAGCAAATGGCGCAGGGTTCAATGCTATCGTAGTTACCGCAGATGGGGCATCGGCGTATTTTCTCGCCGATATCGCCCAAGACCATAACAAGCTGTGGTAGGATGCTTTCGCGTCTTTCCACAAGATGTAGCGCAATGCGCTTAGCCGACCGGGGGCCAAGGCCAGGCAACCGCGAAAGAAGTTGAATCAGGCGCTCGATCTCCGGTCCAGCCATGTGGAAATTCCGCAGTCAGAACGGCAATTTCATGCCAGCGGGCAAAGACAGGCCGCCCGTCAGCTTGGACATCTCTTCCTGCATGGCCGCTTCCGCCTTGTTCTTGGCATCATTAAAGGCGGCGACGATCAGGTCTTCCAGCATCTCGACGTCATCCGGCTGAACCAAGCCCTTGTCGATGCTGATTTTTTTCAGCTCATACTTCCCGTTCAGGGTCAGCTTGACCATGCCGCCGCCAGCACTGCCATCCACTTCCATCTCACTCATCTTGGCCTGCATCTCAGCCATCTTGGACTGCATCTGCTGGGCCTGCTTCATCAGATTGCCGATATTTTTCATGCTTCCTCGTCTCCTGGGGGGATATCAGCGTCAAAGCTGATGCCGGTGTCATCATCATCTTGCCCGGCTTCGACCAAATCCCGGACCACGGCGATGGTAGCGCCGGGAAAAGCGGACATAATGGCCTGAACCAGGGGATGGTGGGCGGCATCCTCGCGTTTTTGCCGCTCGGCCGCCACTTCCTGTTCCACCAGGGTCGGCTGGGCGGTTTCAACGCTGTTGATGCTGACCACCCACCGCCGTCCTGTCCATTCGCTCAGCAACCGGGCGACATTCTGGCTCAGATTGGCGGGGGCGCTGGCGGATGGCCGCCATTCGATCCGGCCCGGTTCGAACTTCACCAACCCAACCTGGGTCCGCAGACTGGCGGCGATCACCGCCTCGCGCCGTTCCTGGAACAGGGCGACGATTTGGGGAAAACTGGTCGGCATGGGGGGCAAGGCCACCGGATCGGGGGCCGGTGCCATGGCCAGAACCGCCTGGGCCCCGCCGCCGCCGCCGCCGGATGGCAGGACGCTCCCCATCGCCTGAACATGACCACCGCCGGACCCACCGCCACCGGACCATCCGCCGCCACCCGATGGCGGTGATGGCGGGCCGGGATTGGCGCGCAATTGTTCCACCAATTCCGCCGGGCTGGGCAGATCAGCGGCATAGGCCAGACGGACCAGCGCCATTTCCGCCGATTGCAATGGATTGGGGGCCGAGCGGGTTTCCTGCAACCCCTTCAACAACATCTGCCAGGCACGGGTCAAATGCCCCATCCCCAGCTTTTCCGCCATATCCAGGCCGCGCACCCGTTCATTTTCCGGGACGGTCCCCGTATTGGCATCGGCGGGATTGATCTTCAGCCGGGTCAGCCAGTGGGTCAGTTCCAGCATGTCTTGCAACACCACGCCGGGGTCCGCGCCCAGGGCATATTGTTGGGACATGCTGTCCAGAGCCGGCGCAATTTTGCCAGCCATCACCAATTCGAACAGATCAAAGACGCGGGCACGGTCGGCCAGCCCCAGCATGTCGCGGACCTGCGCCTCGCTGACCACCCCGCTGCCATGGGAAATGGCCTGATCCAGCAAGGACAGCCCGTCACGCACCGATCCATCGGCGGCACGGGCGATCAGGCGCACGGCGCCGTCTTCGATCTGGGCCTGTTCCTGCTGAGCGATGGCGGTGAAATGGCGGGCCAGCACCTCCATCTCCACCCGCCGCAGGTCAAAACGCTGGCATCGGGACAGGACGGTAACGGGAATTTTCCGAATTTCGGTGGTGGCGAAGATGAATTTCACATGTTCGGGCGGCTCTTCCAACGTCTTCAGCAAGGCGTTGAAGGCCGCCGTGGACAGCATATGCACTTCGTCGATGATATAGACTTTGAACCGGGCCGATGTGGGGCGGTAACGCACGCCCTCGATGATCTCGCGGATATCGTTGACGCCGGTTCGGCTGGCCGCATCCATTTCCAGGATATCCACATGGCGGTCTTCCGCGATGGCCCGGCAATGTTCACAAACGCCGCAAGGGTCGATGGTCGGCCCGCCTGTGCCATCGGGGCCGACGCAGTTCAAGGCGCGGGCGATGATGCGGGCGGTGGTGGTCTTGCCCACCCCGCGCACCCCGGTCAGAACAAAGGCATGGGCCAGCCGCCCCGACTGGATGGCGTTGGTCAGCGTCCGTACCATGGCTTCCTGGCCAATCAGCGACACAAAGTCGGTTGGCCGGTATTTGCGGGCAAGAACGCGGTAGGGGGCGGGGGCATCGGTCATGGCGCGACCATATAACGGAGACGCGCCGGAGAAAAGCGCCCCGGAAAAAACCCATGATCCGGTGGCGGAAATCCTGACGCCTGCACCCCCGTCCCCATCACGGCGGCAAGCTGGTTTCCTGATAATATTGTCTGGCCCCGTCATGCAGGGGGATGCCCAACCGTTCCAAAGGCGGGACCGCCAGTTGAACATTGACGCCATGGGGGGTGGATTGGGCCAGCATCTTGCGGGTGCTGGGATGCCACAAGGCGGCGGCGATTCCCCGGATCAAGGCATTATCCTGAGCGGCCAGGGTGACCATGATAACCCCCATGGCCAGCGTGGGAATGGCGGGCAAGCTGTCATAACTGCCTGCCGCGATGACCCCGGTTTCAAGATAGGGCAATGTCCCGATCACCTTGGCGGCGGCGGCACCTTCCACCGGCACCAAGGTGGCCGCATAATCGCGGACCAGATCGGCCACCGCCGGAGATGGAACCGCGTCCAGCACCAGCACGGCATCCAGATCGCCCTTGGCCAGGGCCGCGCAGGCATCGCCGCCCCGCTGCGGAAATAAGCGGATCTGCTTCACCGGAATACCCAAGGCCGCCAGCAATGCCAATCCCAGCAAATGAAGCGGCTGCCCATCCTCGCCGAAACTGACGCGCTTGCCCCGCAGATCAGCCAGCGTGCGAATCCCCGATTTCGCCCCGGCCACCAGATGCAGACTTTCCGCATAAAGCCAGGCGATCCCGCGCAATTCGGTCAGGGGCGGCTTGCCTTTATATGGCCCGCCCCCCCGAAATGCCCACCATGCACTGTCCGCATGAACCAAGGCCGCGTCGATCCGCCGGTCCGCCAGGGCGGACAGATTGGCACTGGACCCGCCGGTGGACCGGGCCACCGCCACCAATCCGGGCACGCCGCAACTGCCGCCACGATCACACGGACGCGATCCGGGGGGATTGGACAGCGCGCTGGCGATCAGCCCGCCAATCGGAAAACGGATTTCGCCGATGGGACCGGTCCCCAATTGAAAAAAGCGCACATCCTGAGCCAGCCCTCCTCTGGACAGGGCCGCCAGCATCAGCCCGCCACCGCCCCATCGCCACAGCAAAGTCCGCCTGGAAATCATCAAGAACCCCCGTCATGGCCCTTATTACTTTGGCAATTAATTTAAGGCGCTGCCACTGCATGTTTGGTGACGATGTGGCGAATTACGATTCCTTGTTTCCCAAACCGGGAAATCACGGCAATATGTGCGCGAAACGTCAAACGGATTGCGATCGATGGACGATGAACTGAAGCCAATAGCCGATAGTGACATGGACTCCATGTTCGTCTTGCCGCTATCGATCATTCCGCTTGAAACGCCGGCTCTGCAAAGCGCCAAGCTGATCAAGAACGTGCGGCTGAAAAGCGTCATTGAAATCTTTCAGGACATCCAGACTGGTTCGGGCCAAGTCGATATCGAAAGCTTGCCCCGCATGTTCAACTGGCCGGAAAACCAGTTGCACCCCGATCATGCGATCATCCGGCGCTTGGCATTGCTGCCGTCTTACGATGTTTATTCCTTGCGCATTTCGCTGCGCGAGCATGGAATTCCGGTCAATGATTATTCCGCGCTGAAGCTGTCGCCGGAAAAAGCCGGTGAATTGACCAAATACATGCTGATGTTCACCCGCCCGCTGATGAAGCTGATTTATGCGGATGAAGCCATCAACGTCCAATCCTATGACGACCTTCTGCGCCTGTTCCGCGACCCGGACGTGAAAAAGGCCCGGCAACGCCTGGAACAGATGGCGCAAAGCCTGAATGTGGAAGTCTGGGACGTTCCGCGCTTCTTGGAAGATTACGGCGACACGTTCTTGTCCCTGTCTTATTTCCGGCATTGCCTGGACCGGCTGGAACCTTATTTCTCGGCCTGCGTCGGGGCGATGAAGCCCATCCGCAGCCATTTCCAGTTGAAGCAGGATCAGGGGTTGATGAAGACCTGCGATCTGGTGGAAGACACGATCAACAACATTTCCGCCTCGCTGACCGGCCGGTTGGAAGTGTTCGAAAAACGCACCCGCGAAATGTGGGCCAACCTGACGCAAGAAGAATTCCGTCAGGTCAAGGGATTGATCGAACGCTATCACGTCACCATCGGCGCCGCCCTGTGCGGCCTGACCGTGAAGATGAACACCTTCGCCCGCAATTTCCCCCATCCCAACAGCGGCGGGCCGGTGAAGCGGGCCGATTTCATTATGACCGAAATGGTCCAAGGCATTGAGCTGATCCGCAATACGGAAAAGCAATACGCCCTGTAACAGGGTGCGGAAAAACTCCGCTTCGCGGCTGGGCGACCGCCCAGACCCGTTTGGAGGCGCAGCCTCCAAGCCTCCAGTTTCTTTTTCTTTCAAAGAATTAGAAATCTGGAGGGTTCGGGAGGCTGTGCCTCTCGATGGGGGGATCGGGGGCAAATGCCCCCGAAAGAGGGTTTTTCCGCGTCCTGGTAAGCCTTGCCCCGCATCCCGGCGGGGATTAGGGTTATCGGATATTCCAGGAATGCCTGCGGGTGGTCATCTGCCCGTGGGCTTCGCCGTCACCGCACGGCCCCAAACGATCCGGCACTGTGTCCACAGACCGGGATGGTTGGGTGTTGCCGTTGTCAAAAAAACAATGACCGGCGGAATACGATGAACGGGTGATAACCGGACCAAAGGGGCAAAGGGTGCGCAAAGCAAAACACCGCCAATGGGGGGGCGTGTGGCCATGATGGCAGCGGGAGCATTCGGCGCCCTGCTGCTGCTGGCGGTGGTGGCGCTGTTGCTGGGGCGGCGCGACTGGAGCCATGCCCCCATCCATGGCGGCATTTTCCTGGCCGCCCTGGCTCTGGTGTCCGTCGGCTTGGAGGGATTGGCCCCGCGGGCGGGCGCCCCCACCCTGGTCCTGCCGCTGGGCCTGCCATGGCTGGGCGCGCATCTGCGCATCGACACCTTGTCGGCTTTGTTCCTGCTGGTGGTGAATATCCCCGCTGCCGCCGCTTCGGCCTTTGCCATGAATTACGTGGACCATTTGCCCGAACGGGCACGGGTCACGCCCTTGTTCCCGCTGTTTCTGCTGGGAATGAATTTGGTTTTGGTGGCCGATGACGCCTTTGTTTTCCTGGTCGGCTGGGAATTCATGTCCCTGGCGTCATGGCTGCTGGTCTTGGCCGATCACCACCGGTCGGAAAACCGTGAGGCGGCCAAGATCTATCTGATCATGGCCGGCTTTGGCACTTTTTGCCTGCTGCCCTGCTTTGGATTGATGGCCGGGACAGAGGGGGAATTCACCTTCGCCGCCATGCGGGCAAGCCAATTAAGCCCCTGGGCCGCATCCCTGGTGGTGATCCTGGCCTTGCTGGGGGCGGGGTCCAAGGCAGGATTGGCCCCCTTGCACGTCTGGCTGCCCTTGGCCCATCCGGCGGCTCCCAGCCATGTTTCAGCCTTGATGAGTGGGGCCATGACCAAGGTGGCCCTGTACGGCCTGATCCGCATTCTGTTCGATCTGCACGGTCATGTGGGCTGGCAATGGGGGGCGGTGATCATGCTGATCGGCGCCATCACCGCCGTCATCGGCATTTTATACGCCATGGTCCAGGACGATCTGAAAACCCTGCTGGCCTATTCCACCGTGGAAAATGTCGGGGTGGCGGTGATTGGCCTGGGGCTGGCCCTGGCATTCAAGAATGATGGCGAAACCGCCCTGGCGGCCCTGGCCTTGTTGGCCGGGCTGTACCACATTTTCAACCACGCCATTTTCAAGACGCTGCTGTTCTTGGGCGCGGGCGCGGTCCTGACCGCCACCGGCCTGCGCCGCCTGGGGGAATTGGGCGGGCTGCTGCGGCGCATGCCCTGGACTGGCGCCGCTTTTCTGGTCGGGGCCGCCGCCATTTCCGCCCTGCCGCCCCTGAATGGCTTTGTGTCGGAATGGCTGATTTTTCAGGCTTTGTTCAAAGGTCCGGTCGTCCCCCATTGGGCCATGAAATTCGGGGTGCCGGTGGTCGGGGCCTTGCTGGCCCTGTCGGCGGCCCTGGCCGCCACCTGTTTCGTCCGCGCCTTCGGCATCGCCTTTTTAGGCCGTCCCCGTACCATCCAGGCCGCGCGGGCGGACGAGGTCGAGCCGGGCATGCGCTGGTCCATGGTGGTGCTGGCGGCTTTGTGCGTGGTGCTGGGGGCCATTCCGGTCACGCTGAGCGATCATCTGTCCACGGTGGTCCAGCCGCTGGTGGGCGGACATTTGGCGGTATCCGCCGATTTGGGCTGGCCGTGGCTGTCGCCGGTTTCCAATACCCGCGGGTCTTATTCGGGGACGGTCCTGGTGCTGACCGGCTTGGCCCTGGTCGTGATCGCGGTGACGGCGGTTCACCGCCTGGGCACTCGGGCGATCCGCACCACCGATGCCTGGGATTGCGGCCATGCCGAAGACAACAATTCCGCCACCCAATATACCGGCCACTCTTTCGCCCAGCCCCTGCGGCGGGCCTTTGTCAGCACGGCCTTTCAGGTCCGGGAAACCGTGACCATGCCGGAACCCGGCGATCCGTCCCCCGCCCGGCATCAGGTGCGGATGATTGATCCCATCTGGCAGATTTTCTATGCCCGCCTGTCGGTGGCGGTGGGCTGGGTCGCCGATCAGGTCAACCGGCTGCAATTCCTGACCGTTCGCGGCTATTTGTTGCTGATGTTCATCGCGCTGGTCGCGTGGCTTTTGGTGGTGGCGATAAGGCAACAGCAATGATGACGGCATCCATCCTTTGGCAGATGGTCCAGATCGTGCTGGTTCTGGCCCTGGCCCCCCTGATCACCGGCTATGTGCGGTGGTGCAAGGCGCGGCTGAACGGACGGCAGGGGGCGGTACCGTGGCAGCCCTACCGCGATCTCTATCGGCTGTTGCAAAAGGAAGCGCTGGTCGCCCATTCGGCATCGTGGCTGTTCCGCGCGGTTCCTTATGTCAGCTTTGCCGCGATCTGGCTGGCGGCCGGTCTGGTGCCCACCTTCACCACCGATCTGTTTCTGGCGCCGGCGGCGGACATGATCGCCCTGGTGGCCCTGCTGGGATTGGCCCGATTCCTGACTGCCCTGGCTGGCATGGATGTGGGCACGGCCTTTGGCGGATTGGGGGCCAGCCGGGAAATGCTGATCGCGTCCCTGGCCGAACCGGCCATGCTGATGGTCACCTTTTCCCTGTCCTTGGTGGCGGGCACCACCCAACCGGCCCAGATCATCGCCTTTATCCTGTCGGGAAATGTGGGGGTCGAGGTCAGTATCGGTCTTGCCCTGGCCGCCATGCTGATGGTGGCCATCGCCGAAAACGGCCGCATTCCCATTGACAACCCATCGACCCATCTGGAACTGACCATGGTGCACGAAGCCATGGTGCTGGAATATTCCGGTCGCCATCTGGCGCTGATGGAACTGGGAACCATGGTGCGCCTGGCCCTGTACATGGCCCTGATCGGCGGGCTGTTCCTACCTTGGGGCATGGCCCAGCCGGGGGCTGCGCCGTGGTGGGTAGGGATCGGGCTGGCCGCTTTCATCATCAAGACAATCGTGCTGTCCACGGCCTTGGCCCTGTTTGAAACCTCCATCGCCAAGATGCGGGTGTTCCGTTATGCCGATTTCCTGGCCGGGGCTTTGCTGTTGGGCTTGCTGGCCACCATCTTCCTGTACGTGTCGGAGGCGGTCTGATGCTTCAGGCGCTGAATTATGATCTGGCCCATCTGATTGGCGCCACTGTTCTGATGGCGGGTTTCAGCTTGCTGTATCAACGCCGTCTGTTCGCCGTGCTGAACACCTTTGCCTTCCAGGCTTTGGCCCTGGCAGCGGCGGCGGCATGGCAGGCCCATGTGCAAAATGCCCCGCATCTTTATGCCACCGCCGCCATCGCCTTGATTTTCAAGGCGATCCTGGTCCCCTTCGCCCTGCATTGGATTGTCGAGAAATTGGGCATCCACCGCACGGTGGAAACCGCGCTGTCGGTGGGATGGACCATGGTAGTGGGGGTGGCCTTGGTGGCGCTGTCCATTCTGCTGGTCCTGCCGGTGACGGCCAAGGTGGCCGCCCTGACCCGCGAAAGTCTGGCCCTGGCCATGAGCGTGGTGCTGCTGGGCATGCTGATGATGATCACCCGGCGCAACGCGGTAACCCAGGTGGTGGGATTCATGGCCCTGGAAAACGGGCTGATCCTGGCAGCCGTTTCGGCAAAGGGCATGCCGCTGGTGGTGGAAATATCGGTGGCGTTTTCGGTCCTGGTGGCCATGACCCTGTTCGGCATCTTTTTTTTCCATATCCGCGAACGGTTTGACAGCCTGGATCTGAATTATCTGGAAACCTTCCGGGGGGACAGGCAATGAATCATGCCTGGATGGATTCCCTGATTTTCTGGATTCTGGGCATCCCGCTGGTGGCGGCGGGCATATTCACCGTTCTGCCGCATTGGCGTCTGGCATCCTGGCTGAACGTCCTGGCATCGGCCCTGACGCTGATGGCGGCGGCGGGGTTGTTCATCTATCGACCGGCGGACACCCATCTTCTGTTCATTGATGATTTCAACATCTATCTGGTGATCCTGACCGCCTTTGTCGGGCTGACCACCGCCGTTTATTCCGCCGCCTACGTGGCCCGCGAAACCGGGGCGGGACGGTTGGCGGTGGCGCATTTGCGGTTTTACCACGCCATGTATCAGGCGTTCCTGTTCACCATGCTGCTGGCCTTGACCGCCAATAATACCGGGCTGATGTGGGTGGCGATCGAAGCCGCCACCCTGACCACCGTGCTGATGGTCAGCCTGTACCGCACCCGTGCCGCCATCGAAGCGGCGTGGAAATATTTCATCTTGTGTTCGGTGGGTATCGGTCTGGCCCTGTTCGGCACCACCTTGGTCTATCTGGCGGCCCAGCCGGTCATGGGGGACGGATTGGATGCCATGGCATGGTCGCGGCTGATCGGCGTCGCCGGACAATTCCAGCCCGATCTGCTCAATCTGGCCTTTGTCTTCCTGCTGGTGGGATATGGGACCAAGGTGGGTCTGGCCCCCCTGCATGCCTGGCTGCCCGATGCCCATGCCGAAGGCCCGACCCCGATTTCCGCCGTTCTGTCCGGCCTGTTGCTGAATGTGGCGCTTTACGCCCTGTTGCGGTTCAAGATGATCATCGCCGCCAACCCGAACACATTGGCGCCGGGGCCGTTGATGGTCACCATGGGGCTGTCCAGCCTGTTTCTGGCGGCATTCATGCTGTATCGCCGGGGCGATATCAAACGCCTGTTTGCTTATTCCTCCATCGAACATATGGGGGTGATGACCTTTGCCTTCGGCATGGGCGGCGCGGTCGCCAACTTTGCCGGCCTGTTCCACATGACCATGCATTCCCTGACCAAATCGGCCATATTTTTCGCCGTCGGCATCATTGTCCAGAACACGGGCACCAAACATATCGCCGATATCCGCGGCCTGACGGTCGCCTATCCGGCCTTGGGCTGGGCTTTTGTCATCGCCGTGCTGGGAATTGCCGGCATGCCGCCCATGGGGGTGTTCATGAGCGAGTTTTTGGTGGTGGCCTCGACCTTTGCCCGCCAGCCGCTTTTGGCCCTGCCCCTGATCCTGGGGCTATTGCTGGCTTTCGGCGCCCTGATATCGCGGGTACAGCGCATGGCCTTTGGTCCCGTATCACCAGCCATCAGTGCAAAACCGGAAAAAGGGTGGGTGGTATCCTTGCAATATGCGCCGTTATGGCTGCATGTGGCGCTGATCATCATCGCCGGACTTTATCTGCCTGAATCGGTCACGGTCTGGTTCCAGGCCGTGGGCAATTTGTTGGGATAGCCCATGTCGCATCCGTCCGCCCCTGTCTCCCTGGCTCAATTCCTGTCATCCCTGGGACGCGACGTCCCCAGCCATCGCCCATGGCCTCGGGTGCAATTGGACAGTATGGGGTGGCGGGCATTTGAAGACCAATTGCGGTCCAATAGCTGGATATTGCTGGCGCAATGGGCGGAACCCAATGAAATCCACGCGGCCTTTTTGGATGAAGCCGACGGCTTCATGGCGGTGGTTTCCCACCCTTGCGTCAACCGCCGCTTCATTGCCCTAAGCCCCCATCGCCCCGGCGCCATCCGGCTGGAACGGGCCATCCAGGATTTGTTCGGCCTGACCGCCACCGGCCTGGCCGATTCCCGGCCATGGCTGGACCATGGCTGTTGGGGCATCCGCCATCCCCTGGGCTCGCCCCGGCAGGTGGATGACCCGCCGCCGCCCTATCCGTTCCTGACCGCCGATGGGGATGGATTGCACCAGATTCCCGTGGGGCCGGTCCATGCCGGGATCATCGAACCCGGACATTTCCGTTTTCACGCCCAGGGTGAAACCGTGGTGCGGCTGGAAGCGCGGTTGGGCTATACCCACAAGGGAATCGAGGGGCTGACCGCCGGCAAACCCATCATGGATGCCGCCCATATCGTCGGCCGGGTATCGGGCGATTCCACCGTGGCCTATGCCACTGCCTTTGCCCGCGCCGTGGAAGCCGCCGCCGGGGTCGATGCCCCGCCCCGCGCCCATTACCTGCGGGCGCTGATGGCCGAGATGGAACGCATCGCCAACCATCTGGGGGATATCGGCGCCATTTGCAACGATGCCGGCTTTGCCATCATGCTCAGCCATATGGGGGTGCTGCGCGAACGGGTGCTGGAAGCCAATCATGCCTGTTTCGGCCACCGCCTGCTGATGGATCAAGTCGTGCCCGGCGGCGTGGCGGCCGATTTGACCGATGATGGCCGCGACATTCTGCGTCGGCTGATCCATCTGGTCCGCAAGGGGGTGATCCGCGGCATGGCGCTGTATGACAGCATGCCGTCCCTGCTGGACCGCACCACCGGCACCGGTATCGTTCCCGCCGCCTTGGCCCACCGCTTTGGCGCAGGCGGCTTTGTCGGACGGGCATCGTCATGCGGGCACGACGCCCGCCGGGCGCCCGGCTATCCCCCCTATGACGATCTGGAATTTTCAGTCCCGGTGATGGCCGATGGCGATGTGAATAGCCGCGTGCTGATCCGGGCGGCGGAATTGCGGGAATCCCTGTGGCTGCTGGAACAGATTTTGATCCGCCTGCCCGCAGGCCCCATCCTGACCGCCATTCCCACCCGCTCGGGCGAAGGATGCGCGGTGGTGGAAAGTTTCCGTGGGCCGGTTCTGGTTTGGGTGCGGGTGTCGGAAGCCGGCAAGATTGTCCGCTGCCACCCCCATGATCCGTCCTGGTTTCAATGGCCGCTGCTGGAAGCCGCCATCGACGGCAACATCGTCGCCGACTTCCCCTTGTGCAACAAATCGTTCAACTGTTCCTATTCGGGGCATGACCTGTGATCGTTCCGCCCATCCTGCATGTGCTGGCCCGCCATCTGCTGAAGGGCAAGCACACCACCCCGGCCCCCGGACCATCCACCCAGGGGTTGACCGAACTGGCCCAACATCTGGCCAGCCGCTCCCGCGCGCGCCTTGGCCGCAGCCTGTCCATTCGCACCGTGGATGCCGGAAGCTGCAATGGATGTGAATTGGAACTGCATGCCGTCAACAATCCTGTCCACGATCTGGAACGGCTGGGCTTGCGCTTTGTCGCCTCGCCCCGTCATGCCGATGTGCTGCTGGTGACCGGCCCGGTGGCCGTCAACATGGCCGAAGCCCTGATCCGCACCTATCGCGCCATGCCCGCCCCCAATTGGGTGGTGGCCATGGGCGACTGCGCCGTGGATGGCGGTTGCTTTACCCCGTCTTACGCCGTGCTGGGCGGCGTGGAACAGGTCTTGCCGGTGGATTTGCGCATTCCCGGCTGCCCGCCGACACCGCGTGATATTCTGGCCGGGCTATTGGCACTGGTGGAAGGATGCGCGGTGAAAAAACGGCGGCCGCCATCCGCGCCGGTCCTGGTGTCATCCTCCTCGCCCCCGCCCCCGCCCCCGACCGAACCGGAATTATACCAACGGCCGTAAGTTCTGACTTATACCATGTCCCGGTGATCGGAACCGATCACCGGCGCCCTCAGCGGCGGGCGGGTTTCTCCGAAACCCTTGCCTTCCGCGGCATAAGCCGCGCGGCCCCTTGGGCCTAACCAAATCCCTATGAGTTTCACTCACCGGGATTTGGTATTACGACCGTTGGTTCTGCCGCCATTGCGGCGGCGGCCAAGCGGCCGGATGGCCGCGCCCGGCGAGGGCTGGACAACGGTCAATGAAATTGGCCGTTGGTATTATAAGCCGGAGCTATGCCGAGGCTTTCCCCACCCCGCTACCGCTCAACCAGGAATTGCCAGCCAAACCACCGCCACCGCCCATCCAGCGATGGCTGGGTACAGTTGATGCGGCTGCGCCCCAGGGGAAGCGGCGACGGCATGCGGATTTCCACCCGAGGACCCAGCCGTTCCACCGCCACCCGGCCCTGCGATGAAATATAACAGGCCAGATCCGCCCCGGACCCATCATCCAGCAAGGTGAAGCCAAAGGCCGGACGGTTGGTGGTCAAGGTGGGATCGGTGGGGGTCACATCCACCGCCGCCAACGGCAATGACCGTACCGCCAGACGGAAGCGGTCTGCTTCGCCATAAATTTCGTTGATGGCGAAACGGGGCAGAAACCACGGGTCCGACCGCGACCACACCGGCCCAGAATGCTGGCCAAAAGCCACCTTGAAACCGGCATCGCGGACTTGATTGGCGGCGGTCCGGCTCATTTCCCCATAGGGCCAGGCGAACAGATCCGGGGCACGTCCCAACTCGGCCATGAAGCGAGAGCGGGAGCGGGCCAGATCATCGGCCACGTCCGCCTTGGGCAATTGCGCCAGATGCAAATGCGCCGCCCCCTGGCTGCCGATGGTCACCAGCCCCGATGTGGCCATTTCCCGCAATTGCGCCCAGGTCAGACGATCAGGACCGCCCAGGTCGATTTCATCCGTGGCGATGAAAATGGTGAAGGGCAACCCCGCCGCCCGCAGCCGCGGCCACGCCGCGGCCCACACCGACCGCCAGCCATCATCCATGGTCAGGGCCACCGCACGGTCCGGCAAGGGTTTGCCGCTTTTCAGCGCGTCGATGATGGCGGGCAACGCCATGACCCGATGCCCCGCCTGCAATTCCGCGATATGGGCATCCAACTGATCCAGCCGGGTGTTAACGGCGGCGATCCGATCATCGTCGAAACGATGATAGGTCAGCACCACCGCCGAATCGGCTGCCAGGGCGGAAGAACAGACGCCGACCAGCCAACCCGCCATCAGAGCCGCCAGCGCAAGGAATTTCATCGGCCGATCATGACATGGGGCACAAGCTGTCCAAGGAAGCACGTCCACAATTGCAATCCGGTCTTTCTTTTACGCCAGGACTGCCATGCTTGACTACCATCACCGCACATAATACCAAGCCGCGATGTGTCAGATTCATCGCGGCTTGGTTAGGCCCAAGGGGCCGCGCGCCTTATGGCCGGGAGGCAAGGGCCGCCGAGCTGGCCCGTCCGCCGCATGAGGGCGGCGGTTACAAATGCGGTCGGGGCAGATGATTCAGATCGACCCCCGCCGCCCAGCCGCCCACCGCCGCGATGATCGCCACCAACCCGATTTCCCGAAGCGATCCGGTGACACACAAATTCAACGTGAAGCGGCGCTTCATCGGCCACAGCAGCGGAACCCCCGATGGCGTCAACCCATCGGCCAGCAGATGCGACAAATACCCCACCATCACCGGCGCCACCACCCAGCCCAGCCCCATGGTCCCCAACAGGAACAAGCCGCCCAGCACCGCCAACAATGAATGGGTGACCCCCCGATGCCCCACCATCATGGATAAGGGAACCGATATCACCCGCATCTTTCGTCCCGCCCAGGATGACGGATGGTCGATATCCGGCAGCAAGGCGCCGAACGCCGCCGCCGCCAATGCCTGTGGTTCCGCCGGGGGAACACCGCCCAATTTGGCGGTTACGGCCCATAAAGCCGCCCCGACCACAATATGCGACCCCGCCATCATGGCGCTACTACCATAGGATGATACCCCGAAAAAATTTCGCCGTTCCCGCCGCTGATTCCGACTACAAGCCTTCGTCTTATGGTAATTGCACTCAACATCAGGTAATATCCGGATTATACGGTAGAGGTAGTTTGATCCTGGTTTTATCACAAAAAGTACGCTCGGAGGGTACGGTATGCCCATAGCCTGGCGCGATGCGATGAGCGTCGGCGACCCAACTGTCGATGCCGATCACATGCATCTTATTGAGTTGATCAATTCATTCGAAGTCGCCATCAGTGGACACATCGACCATAAAAAGGTCGCCCGCGTCCTGCTGGGGTTGGTCGAATATACTGGCGAGCATTTTGCCCGCGAGGAAGAGCTGCAACTGGCTATTCGTTATCCCTATTCCGAAAGCCACCGTCGTGCACACCGGGATGTGCTGAAGCAGTTGTCTGACATCGTCGGTCAATACACTCAGGCCAGTGATGGCCCGGATCGGGACCGCATGATGCGCGGACTGACCGCCTTCCTAAAGGAATGGCTGGTGGATCACATCATCCAGTCCGACCTGCGGATGAAACCTTATTTCTTGCAGATGCAAGCGCAGAAGGTTGAAACCGAACGGCGCAAGACCGAAGCCCGCTTGGCCAGCCAGAAAATGGCAGGTCTGGACCCCTTGCTTCCCAATCCGTAATCAGGACACCCGCATGCGGGTGTCCTAAATCGGGGCTGGGGATCGGTCGCAGTGCCGCCAAGTGCCGCAATAAAAAAGCCAGCCGGACAATCCAGGCTGGCATTTTTTTGGAAAAAACCGGCTTATGCCCGCAGAATCGGGCGGTCCTGGTCTTTTTCCATGCGGCTTAGATCGTTCAGGTGCACTTCCCACCCTTCGATGAATTCCTCGACCGCCAGGGCCAGGCATTTATCGACGCTGCGCCCGGTCGCGCGGGCCAGACTTTCCAAGCGTTGCTTGGTTTCGCTGGAAATGGCGATAGCCACGATCTCCGAGATATCCACCAGCCGTCCCCGTGCAATTGTTTCGCCCGCCCCCGCGGAAGACACATAGTTTACACAGATAGGCCGCCGGTTGCCAGTTTCGATAATCGGTTCAACCGTGCTAAAACATCGCCACCTGTCATTCCACTGGCGAAGCCATCTTGTCCTTGCGCGCTGATCCGACCGATCGCCCCCGTCCCAACCGCCCCGCCCCTCAGAAAAAACCCCGCACCCCCAAGCCGCCAAAAGGGCCGAAGCCCCCGCGCGCAGGGGGGGGTGGCGGTCGGCGGTCCTGGCTGCGGCGGCTGCTGATTTTGCTGGTTATCCTGGTCATTTGGGGCGGGGTCGCCCTGGCCGGACTGATCGCCTATTACGCTGCCGATTTGCCCGATATCGACAAAATGACCGCCAGCACCCGGCGGCCCAGTGTGGTCTTTGTTTCGGCCGAAGGGGAAACCTTTGCCGCCTATGGCGACATTTACGGCCAGCCGCTTGACCTGAAAGACATCTCGCCCTTCATCCCCCAAGCGGTGATGGCCACCGAGGACCGTCGGTTCTACAGCCATTTCGGCCTGGATTTGCGCGGGCTGGCCCGCGCCATGGTCACCAACCTGCGGGCCGGTCATACCGTTCAGGGCGGATCGACCATTTCCCAGCAATTGGCCAAGAATCTGTTCCTGAAACCCGACCGCAACCTGAAGCGTAAGGTCCAGGAATTGCTGATGGCCCTGTGGCTGGAACGGCGTTTCACCAAGGATCAATTGCTGACGCTTTATCTGAACCGGGTGTATCTGGGATCGGGGACGTTCGGCGTCGATGCCGCCACCAAACGCTATTTCGACGTTTCGGCCCGGACCGCCAATCTGTACCAATCCGCCGTGATCGCCGGATTGCTGAAGGCACCCAGCCGCTACAGCCCGCTGAATGATTCCGATGCCAGCCACAAGCGCACCGTCCAAGTGCTGCAAAACATGGTCGAGGCTGGCTATATCGACCAAAAAGCCGCCGACATAGCCGCGCTGCAAGGCGCGGCCCAGGCCACCCGGCGCCCTGTTCCCGGCGGACGCTATTTCGCCGATTGGATCATGGGGCGGTTGGATGATTTGGGCGAAGCGGTGCAAAACCGCGATATCGTCGTCCACACCACCTTGGACATGGGACTTCAACGCAAGGCCGAGGCCGAGCTGAAATCCACGCTGACCGGCCCCGGTGCCAAAGCCAATGCCACCCAAGGCGCCGTGGTGGTGATGAGCCCGGACGGAGCCGTCCGCACCTTGGTCGGCGGCAAGGATTACGACGACAGCCAATTCAACCGCGCCACCCAGGGATTCCGTCAGCCGGGATCGTCCTTCAAGCCCTTTGTCTATCTGGCGGCCATGGAACGGGGCTTTACCCCCAGTGACGTGTTCCAGGACGAACCCATCAAATTGGGCAATTGGAAGCCGGGCAATTACAACGGAAAATTTGAAGGTCCGGTCACCTTGCACCGCGCTTTCGCCAATTCCACCAACACCGTGGCGGTCCGCCTGATCGAAGCCGTCAGCCCCAGCCGAGTCATTGATCTGGCCCACCGCATGGGCATCTCGTCGGAATTGCGCAACGATGCGTCCCTGGCCCTGGGCACGTCCGAAGTCAGCCTGCTGGAACTGACCACCGCCTATGCCCCCTTTGCCAATGGCGGCTATGCCGTCATGCCCTATGGGGTGGACAGCGTCACCGACCCCGACGGCACGGTTTTGTGGCAGCGTCAGCCCGGCGGCAATGCCCGTGTCATGTCCGATGTGGGGCTGGCCCATATGCATGAACTGATGCAGGCCGTGCTGGCCGAAGGCAGCGGCAAGGCCGCCCGCCTGGACCGCCCCGCCGCCGGCAAGACCGGAACCACCCAGGATTATCGCGATGCCTGGTTCATGGGCTATACCGCCGATTATGTGGGTGGCGTCTGGCTGGGCAATGACGATCAGCGCAATGAAATGAAAAAGGTCACCGGCGGCGGCCTGCCGGCTCAAGTGTGGAAATCGGTCATGGTGGCCGCCCATCGCGGCCTGCCGGTCCACGCCTTGCCCACCCCGGTCCTGGCCCCCCCGCCCAGCGCGGAAACCCCCGTGGATGGTGTCGTCATCGGCGATGGCCCCGGCGCCCTGGCCCGCGGCAATCGGGGCGGCGAATCGTCGGGAAGCAGCGGCGGCGCCTTGGATGATCTGATCAAAAGTATCTTCGGGCAGTGATACCGGCCAACCTTTGACTTGACTGGTTGGCCGGTCACCAGCCGCCATTGCGGCGGCGGCCAAGGGCGCGGCAGCGCCCGCCCGGCGAGGGACAAATTACCCAGTCATACCAAATCCCGGTGAGTGGACCTCATGGGGATTTGGTTAGGCCCAAGGGGCCGCGCGGCTTATGCCGCGGAAGGCAAGGGTTTCGGAGAAACCCGCCCGGCCGTCACGGGCGCCGGTGATCGGTTCCGATCACCGGGATATGGTATAATCCCCAAATACCCTGATCAGGCCAGGATTTGGCCGATCAGGGCATTCAGCACCAGCATACCGGCGGGGGTGGCGCGGATAGATCCGCCATCGCGCTGCAAAAACCCCCCGTCTTCCATGCGGGCCACCGCCCGTGGGTCAAGGATGTCCCACAGCTCGCGCCCGCACAGGGCCCGGAAACTGTCGGCATCCACCCCGCTTTCCAGCCGCAACCCCATCATGGCCAATTCCTCGGCCCGGCTGTCCGGGTCCAGGGCTTCCATCTCTTCCGTGCCATGGCCTTGGGTTTCCACCGCCGACAACCATGGGGTGGGCGAGCGGATCTGCCGCACGGCATGGCCATTCAACCGGCCATGGGCGCCCGGACCAATCCCCGCATAATCACCGCCCAGCCAATAGGTCAGATTATGCCGACATTCCCGCCCCGGACGGGCATGATTGGACACTTCATAAGCGGGCAGACCATGGGCGGCGGTCATTTCCCGCGTCAGCGTGAACAGCCGGGCGGCAACATCCTCATCCGGCAAAATAAAATCGCCACGAGCATGGGCCGGGGCAAAGGCGGTTCCATCCTCGATGGTCAATTGATACAAGGACAGATGATCACCGGCCAGGGCCAAAGCGCGGGTCAATTCGGCCTGCCACGCGGCCTCGGTCTGACCGGGACGCGCATAAATCAGATCGAATGAAAAACGATCGAACAGGGTGCCCGCCAGATCCAACGCGGCCAATGCCTCGGCCAGATCGTGGCGGCGCCCCAAAAACCGTAAGGATTGGTCATCCAATGCCTGGATGCCCAGGGACAGGCGATTAATCCCGGCGGCACGGAAATCACGGAACCGCCCGGCCTCCACCGTGGATGGGTTGGCTTCCAAGGTGATTTCCACCTGATCCGCCATCGTCCACAAATCCGCCGCCCGCCCGATCAGGGCCGCCACACTGTCCGGCGCCATCAGGCTGGGCGTGCCGCCGCCAAAAAAGATGCTGGTCAGCCGCCGCCCCGGCGCCAACGCGGCCATGTGATCCAGCTCGGCCAGCAAGGCCCGCCGCCACCGGTCTTGATCGGGGGCGGGGGCCACATGGCTGTTGAAATCGCAATAGGGGCATTTGGACAGACAGAACGGCCAATGCACATAAAGGCCGAAACCGGGGTCCGTCGGCATGCCCCCCGGTTTAGAAACAGCCATCCACCAACTTACGGAAAGCATCGGCCCGATGGCTGATGGCGTGTTTGGCCGCCGGGTCCATTTCGCCGAACGTCACCTCGTGGCCGGTGGGCAAAAAAAACGGATCGTAGCCGAAACCATGTCCGCCACGGGGCGGCCAACAGATAGTGCCGTCCACCCGGCCTTCAAAGCTGTGACACTGGCCGTCGGGCCAAGCCAGGGTCAAGGCGCAGGCAAAATGGGCAGAACGGTCAGAGGCATCCCCCAGCAATTGGTTGATGCGGGCCATGGCGGCGGCAAAATCCTTTTCCGGCCCGGCCCAGCGGGCGGAATAAATCCCCGGATCGCCCCCCAGGGCATGAACCGCCAAACCGGAATCATCGGCCAAGGCGGGCAGATTGGCGGCCTTGGCCGCCGCCAATGCCTTTAATTCGGCATTGGCGATAAAGCTGTCCCCGGTTTCTTCCGGTTCGGGCAGTCCCAGACTGCCCGCCGAAACCACCTGGGCGCCGAATGGCCCCAGCAATTCGCCGATTTCCCGCACCTTGCCCGCATTATGGCTGGCAATGACCAAAGTGCCGCCCGCGAATTTCCGCATCTTGCCCACCCCCGCGATCACGCCAGACCCAACACCTTTTTCTGGGCGTCCACCAATTGAGCGATACCGCCTTCGGCCAGGCCCAGCAATTGGGTGAACTGATCCCGGCTGAAGGGTTTATCTTCGGCCGTACCTTGGATTTCCACGATGCCGCCCTGGCCGGTCAGCACGAAATTGGCATCGGCCTGGGCTGCCGAATCTTCCAGATATTCCAGGTCCAAAATGGCCTGACCCTGGTAGATGCCGCAGGAAATGGCCGCCACATGATCCGTCAGCGGCACCGCTGCCAGCTTGCCCGCCGCCACCACCTTTTGAAAGGCCAGATGCAAGGCCACATAAGCCCCGGTGATGGATGCCGTCCGGGTGCCGCCATCGGCCTGCAACACGTCGCAATCCACCTTGACCTGCATCTCGCCCATGGCGGCCAGATCGGTAACCGCCCGTAATGACCGCCCGATCAGCCGCTGGATTTCATGGGTCCGGCCCGATTGCTTGCCTCGTGCCGCCTCGCGGTCGGTGCGGGTGTGGGTGGACCGGGGCAGCATGCCGTATTCGGCGGTCACCCAGCCCTTGCCGGTATTGCGCAGGAAGGGCGGGACCTTTTCCTCGACGCTGGCGGTGCACAGCACATGGGTATCGCCAAACCGGATCAGGCACGACCCTTCCGCATGCTTGGCAAAGCCAAGATCGAAGCTGACGGGGCGAAGCTGGTCAAAGGCGCGGCCAGACGGTCTCATGATCTTTGAAATCCTGTAAAATTGACGGCACCGACACTAGTGCGCCCGTTGTCAAATTCATAGCGTGAAAATCCGTGACGATGCCCCGCATTGACGAGGCCCCGACCGCTCACTAGATTCCGCCGGACAGATCGGAGAGCATTGGATGATCAGCCGCGGCGGCCCCATCATCACCGAGTTGAACGAACGCTCGCGCGAGGTTTTCCGCCATCTGGTGGAAGCCTATGTGCAGACCGGCGAACCTATCGGCTCGCGCACCTTGTCGCGCCTGCTGCCAGTATCCCTGTCCCCGGCCACCATCCGCAACGTCATGGCCGATCTGGAAGAACTGGGCCTGCTTTACGCCCCGCATATTTCCGCCGGTCGTCTGCCCACCCCCTTGGGCATGCGCATGTTCGTCAATGGCCTGCTGGAAGTGGGCGGCCTGCCCGATGACGAACGCAGCCAGATCGACGTGCAATGCCGCACCGCCGGTAAAAGCGTGGAACAGGTATTGTCCGAAGCCATCGCCACCTTGTCCGGCCTGTCCCGCTGCGCCGGGATGGTGGTGGCGCCCAAAACCCAACGGTCCCTGAAACATCTGGAATTCGTCTGGCTGGGCCGGGGGCGCGCCCTGGTGGTGCTGGTCACCGAAGGCGGCATGGTGGAAAACCGCATTCTGGACCTGCCCCCGGATGTGGAACCGTCCATCCTGGTGGAGGCCACCAATTATCTGAACCATCGCCTGCGGGGCCGAACCTTGGACGAAACCCGCAGCGACATCCTGGCCGAGTTGGACCAGCACCGCCACCAATTGGGCACCCTGACGCAAAAGGTGGTAAAGGCCGGACTGGCCACCTGGGCCGGGGATGAGGGGCGGTCCGCCCTGATCGTGCGCGGCCAATCCCACCTGCTTGAGGATGTAACCGCGGTCGAGGATTTGGAACGCATCCGCACCCTGTTCGACGCCCTGGAAACATCCGAACAATTCCTGCGTCTGCTGGATCTGACCGGAACCGCCGAAGGGGTCCAGATTTTCATCGGTGCCGAAAACGACCTGTTCAGCATGACCGGCTGTTCCATGATCGTCGCCCCCTATCGCGGGTCGCAGGAACAGATCATCGGGGCCATCGGCGTGATCGGCCCGCAAAGAATGAATTTCGCCCGCATTATTCCCATGGTCGATTATACTGCCAAAATGGTTGGACGCCTGATTGGCTGAATGAACCCACAAGCAACCAGAACCAGAAAGATAGCGAGACATGACCCAAGAGCCGCAAAACGAACAGACGCCCGAGACTTCCGCCCCGGCGGCGGATGCCACCCCGGAGCGGGTGGCGGCGCTTGAGGCGGAAATCGCCAAGCTGAAAAACGATGTGCTGTACGCCAAGGCGGAAACCGAAAATGTCCGCCGCCGTCTGGAACAGCAGGCCGAAGACCGTGGCCGCTATGCCGTCGGTCAATTCGCCAAGGACGTGCTCTCGGTGGCCGATAATCTGCGCCGCGCCCTGGATGCGGCCCCGCCCGCCGCCCGCGAAGGCAACGACATCGCCAACACCCTGACGGTGGGCGTGGAAATGACCGAACGGGATCTGCTGGCCACCATGGAACGCTATGGCATCCAGCCGGTCCCCGCCCAGGGCCAGCGTTTCGATCCCAATCTGCATCAGGCCATGATGGAAGTGGAAGACACCACCCAGCCGGAAGGCACCGTGGTCCTCGTCATGCAGCAGGGCTATCAAATTCATGGTCGGCTGCTGCGCCCGGCCCTGGTGGGGGTGTCCCGTGGCGGCGCCAAGGTTCCGCCGGGTGAACAGGTGGATACCAGCGTTTGAAGGAGAGCGGATTTCGACCGCATCGTGTCGAAATCCGCTCTACCGCCCGCGCGGCGGGTGAGCGCCCCGGCACGGGGTGCCCGCAGGCACGACTTTCAGAGCTGATTTCCATTGATCGAAATCAGCTCGAACGGCAAGGAACCCCGCTTATGGATATCCGTCCTTTTCTGGAAACCCAGTTCGCCGAACATGCCAAAGTGACGGCGGATACCGTCGCCTTGGTGTCCGACCAGATCATCGCCTTGGCCGAAACCTGCTCACACGCACTGAGCAACGGCGGGAAAATCCTGTTTTTCGGCAATGGCGGTTCGGCAGCGGATGCCCAGCATCTGGCCGCCGAATTGATCGTGCGATACGAAATCAATGGACGGGCGCTTCCGGCTATTGCCCTGACCACCGACAGTTCAGTGCTGACCGCCTGCGCCAATGATTATTCCTATGACGGAATTTTCTCGCGCCAGGTGGAAGCCTTGGCCCGCCCCGGCGACGTGGCATTCGGCATCAGCACCTCGGGCAACAGTCCCAACGTGTTGAAGGCGCTGGAAACCGCCAAGGCCATGGGTGCCGTGGCCGCCGGTCTAAGCGGTCGCGGCGGCGGCAAGATGGCCCAATTATGCGATTCCGTGGTGGTGGTGCCATCGGCCACGACCGGCCGCATTCAGGAAATGCACATCCTGATCGGCCATATCCTGTGCGATGTGCTGGAAAAGCGCCTGCGCCCCGGCCAAGCCGTGGCGCGATAGGCCGGGGCATTGGCGCCTCGCGGTGGGGGCGCGCCCGTCACCTCAGGGCGCGCACCTATGGACTAATCCTCGCTTTCCAAGGATGCCACATAACGCAGCCCGTCCAGAGCGGTTTCGAACCATTCCTCGCGCGTTTCGTCTTGGGAATAGACCAACCAGGCCGGGCGGCGGAATTCAGGGGCGCCGCTGACTTCGAATAAACGTCCGGTGGCCAGATAGGACCGCGCCACCCGCATGGGAAAATAGCCGCTGCCCCCATAGGACAGCACATGTTGCAGCCCTAATGCCCCCAATCCCACGGCGACGGCGGGGGTTTTCAAATCCGGGAAAGCCTGCCCGTGGCCTTGGCGGAATTCCGGTCCCCAATCCACGAACACGTAATCATCGTCCCATTCGTCCACCGTGCGGCGGCGCGTGGAAACCATGATCAGACGTTCTTCCAGCAATTTATCAATATGCAGGCCGGGGCGGCTTTGCGGGTTGTACATGACGCCGATGTCCAGCAACCCTTCGGTCAATTGGCGCATCAGCCCATCCGACAACCCGACTTCGGCCCGCAGCGCCACATCCGGCAGGGCCGTGCGCATCCATGGGATCCATTGCACCAACAGGCGGTCCCACAGGGAAAATTGTCCGCCCACATTCAGCACCGTCTTATAGCCGGGCGGCAGGGCGATTTCCTGGCGGGCCTGTTCCCAGACACGGACCAATGTGGTGGCATAGCGGCGAAATTGCATGCCCGCCGCTGTCAATTCGGTGCCGGATTTGGACCGGACGAAAAGGGGGCGTCCCAACTCATCTTCCAAGGCGCGGATGCGCATGGAAACGGTGGATTGGGTGACGCGCAGCCTTTCGGCGGCTTTATTGAAATTGCCGGTTTCGACAATTTCTAAAAATGTGCGGGCTAGATCAATGTTCATGAAACGCCTGGGGGCAGATGGCGCCGACCACGCGCCAGCCAATAGCCGGCGGTCTTCTAACTCACCTGGAGATGAACATCAACTAGGCAAAGATCAAGGATCAGTATTTTTGATAAACAAAATTATCCGCTAATCACTTCGGATGGCGGCAAAACGTCCAGATCATGCGGTATCCAAGGGATTGACCGGTCTGACCAATCCCTTGGAGAAACCGGATCAGCCGCGCTGGCGGGCCAAATATTCCTTCAGCTGGCGTTCCAGCACGGAAAAAGCCTCGCGCAGGGTGACATAGATGTCCTCGTGTTCGTCGGATTCACGCTTGACCACCAGATCAGGAGCGCCGGGAACCACCATGTTGATGGCGACCAGATAGCCTTCACCCTTGTGGTGCTGGTTGGACGAATTCTTGTGATGGGCCTCGATCGTCACCCGGCAGCTGGTGATGCGATCGTGGAGTTGCTCCAGCTTGGCCACCTTTTCGCGGATACGCTCTTCCACCGCGTCCGAATGGTCGATGCCATGAAAGGTGATCTGGAGGGGAATCTGCATGAACGTCTCCTGCTGCTCTATCAGTCGCGGCCATTGCGCGCGATATGGTCCGGCCCTACCCGTGGGGCCGCTATACATACCGATTTGGCGGGCCGGGGGCAACGCCCGGTTATGCCCTGCCATTTTTCTTCATTGCTAAAACTCTTGCAACCTTTCTGACCCGCCCTCATATCAGTGCGCTCGTCGGGGGCGCGGCAAGGACGCATCCCGGTGGCATTCTGGGGACACCATCACATTAGGGTTTCGTCATGGCGGAAGAAAAACGCGAATTTCAGGCCGAAGTCGCCAAGCTCTTGGATATTGTCGTTCACTCGCTTTATTCCAATAAGGAAATTTTCCTGCGCGAGCTGATTTCCAACAGCTCGGACGCCTGCGACAAATTGCGTTACCTGTCCCAAACCCAGCCGGAACTGGCGGGCGAGGATGCGGCCTTCGCCATTCGCCTGTCCACCGATGCGGATGCCGGGACCCTGACCATTGCCGATAACGGCATCGGCATGGGGCATGACGATCTGATCAATAATTTGGGCACCATCGCCAAATCTGGAACCGCCGAATTCATGAGCCGTCTGTCCGGCGATGACCGCAAGGACAGTTCGCTGATCGGGCAATTCGGTGTGGGCTTTTATTCCGCCTTCATGGTGGCGGAAAAGGTGACGGTGATCAGCCGCAAGGCCGGGGAAGATCAGGGCTGGGCCTGGGAAAGCGACGGCAAGGGCCAGTTCACCGTGTCGCCGGTGGCCGATGTCGGCCGGGGCACCCGGATCATCATGACCTTGCGGCCCGAGGAAAAGGAATTCCTGGATGCCCAGCGGATCAAGGATATCGTCAAACGCTATTCCGACCACATCGCCATCCCGGTCAGCCTGACGGAAGCCGATGGCGAAACGGTGATCAACAGCGCATCCGCCCTGTGGACCCGGTCGAAATCCGAAATCACGGACGAGCAGTACAAGGAATTCTATCACCACGCCGCCCATGCCTTCGATGATCCGTGGCTGACCGTCCATTACAAGGCGGAAGGCGCCATTGAATATACCAGCCTGCTTTATATTCCGGGGTCGAAACCGTTCGACATTTTCCACCCGGATCGCAAGAACCACCTGAAGCTTTATGTTCGGCGGGTTTTCATCACCGACCAGGCCGAAGGATTGCTGCCGCCTTATCTGCGATTCCTGCGCGGGGTGGTGGACAGCCAGGATTTGCCGCTGAACGTCAGTCGCGAAATGCTTCAGCACAATCCCATCCTGGCCAAGATCAAGACCGGGTTGGTCAAGCGGGTGCTGTCCGAATTAAAAAAGAAGGCCGAAGACGAAAGCGCCTATGCGGCGTTTTGGGAAAATTTCGGCCCGGTGCTGAAGGAAGGCATTTACGAGGATTATGACCGCAAGGCCGATATCCTGCCCCTGTGCCGCTTCAAATCCACCGTGCAAGACGGTTGGACCAGCCTGGATCAGGCCATTTCCCGCATGAAGGATGGTCAGGACGCCATTTATTACGCCACCGGCGACAATTTGGATTCCCTCCGCAAAAGCCCGCAACTTGAAGGCTTTTTGGCCAAGGGCGTGGAAGTGCTGTTGCTGACCGACCCCATTGATGAATTCTGGGTGCCGGCCGTGGGGGATTATCAGGGTAAAACCCTGAAGGCGGTGACCGAGGCGGGGCTGGACCTGTCCAAGATCCAAGGAAACGACGCCACGGATGGCGACAAGCCCGAAGCGGCCCCGGCCGACGCCATGGATCTGCTGATTGCCGCCCTGAAAACCAGCCTGGGCGAACAGGTGCGCGACGTGCGGACCACGGACCGCCTGACCAGCTCGGCGGTGTGTCTGGTGGCCGATCCGGGACAGATGAGCATCCATCTGGAAAAGCTGCTGAAAGCCCACAACCAACTGGATAAGCAATTCCCCCGCATCTTGGAAATCAATCCCCGCCATGGATTGATCAAGGGCTTGGCGTCCAAGGTCAAGGCTGGTGGCGCCGATGCCTTGGGTGAATTGCCGCTGCTGCTGCTGGATCAGGCCCGCATCGTCGAAGGCGAAGCCCCCGCCGATCCGGTGGATTTCGCCCGCCGCCTGGCCACGGTGATGGAACAGGGGCTCGGGGCCTGACGGTCGCGGCATGACCCGCCGCCATTGGGCAAAAGGGCTGGCGATAGCGGTTTTATCCGCCATTGCCGCCCTTTTCCCGCCCCCGGCGCTGGCCGGGGACGATAGCCGCCTGTCTTCGGTGCGCGAAACGGTGGCCGCGGCACCTTCCTGCGCCGGGCTGGGGGATTATTATTGGGCCGTGGGGGATGGCGGCGGCATCCTGGCGTGGGGACAGCAGGGCAGCCGCATCACCGCCACCCGCCCGATCCATATCGCATCCGCATCGAAATGGCTGTGGGGGGCCTATGTGATCGAACGGCGTCAGGGGCGGTTGACCGATGACGATATCGCCGCCCTGACCATGCGGTCCGGCCATGACGGGCTGAACCCCCTGTCCTGCCGGGCCGGGCAAACGGTCGCCGATTGTCTGCCGTCATCATTTCAGCCCGGCCATGTGGGGCTGTTTTCCTATGATGGCGGCCACGATCAATATTTGGCGGTCAGCCTGGGGCTGGGCGGGATGACCGGCGCGCAATTGGCGGATGAAATGCGGCGCCTGCTGGGGGCCGATCTTGACTTTACCTTCCGGTCGCCGCAGCCAGCGGGCGGCGGTATGGCCAGCCCCGCCGATTATGGCCGTTTTCTGCAAAAAATCGTGGCGGGAACAATGCGGATGTCGGCGTCCTTGGGGGATCATGCCGTCTGTACCTTGCCGGAACAATGCCCGCAATCCCGGCACAGCCCCGCCCCCTGGCCGTGGCATTACAGCCTGAATCATTGGGTCGAAGACGGCCCCGGCGATGACGGCGCCTTCAGCAGTCCCGGCCTGTTCGGATTTTATCCGTGGATATCCGCCGATCGCCGCTATTGGGGAATTTTCGCCCGCGAGCATCTGGGCCGTCAAGCCTGGCAGGACAGCGCCCGATGCGGCGCCCTGATCCGCCGGGCCTGGATGACGGGAAACAGCCAGATCCGGTAGGGGGGGCAGGCTGCGGGAAAGTCGCCCCCCGCATCAGGTCGAAATCAGCGGGAAAGCCCGCGCTGGGTTTGATCGGCTCCGGCTGGAATCATGCGAAAGGCGATCGCCTGACGGTTCAGGGCATTCATCAGCCCCACCGCCACATTCAGATCCAGCAAGTCCTGTTCCGAAAATTCGGCGCGGGCTTCGGCATAAGCATCATCGGGAATGCCGGTTTCCACCACGCGGGTAACCACTTCGGCCCATTTCAACGCCGCCCGTTCGCGTGGGCTGAACAGGGCGGGGGCCTCTTGCCAGACGGGAACCAGAACCAGTTTGTCCACGCTCATGCCGCTCTTCAATAAATCGCGGGAATGTTTGTCGATGCAATAGGCGCAGCCATTGATCAGCGATACCCGTAAATAGACCAGATCAATCAGATCGGCGGACAGATCGGATGCGGACAGGTACGAGCGGACGGCGCCAAAACTGGTCATGGCGGCGGCGCCAAGTGTCATGAAATCCAGACGTTGAGTCATAATGTGTGATCTTTCATGTGATCGGATGGTGCAGCCTGCCCCAATCTCGGATCAGGAAAAAGGACCAGGAATTTACAAAAATCTTGTACCATGCGGCGATGCCGTCCCCCCGTTTGCCCCTGACCATCGACCGCGATGACCGGCGACCCCTGACCCAGCAGATTTATGACGGGTTATGGACCGCTATCCGCGATGGGCAATTGGGGGAAGGAACCCGTCTGCCATCATGGCGGGATTTGGCCAGCCAATTAGGGGTGGCGCGGGGAACGGTGCGGGCGGCCTATGACCGGTTGGCCGATGAACAATTGATCATTCCCCAGGGGGCGGCGGGCAGCCGGGTCGCGCATGGTGCCGCCGCCGGAGCCATGGCGGGTCCACCCTTGCCCGCCGCAACCCATCCCCTGGCCCAATTCATTCACGCCTTTGATGCCGCCCCCATGCCGTTTCAAATGGGCGTCCCCGCCCAGGATGTCTTTCCCGCCGCCATGTGGGCGCGATTGACCACCCGGCATGCCCGCATGGCGGCCGCCTTGCCCTTGGGCTATCCCGATCCGCGCGGATATCCGCCATTGCGGCGGGAAATCGCCGCCTATCTGGCCATGGCCCGCGGCATATCCTGTTCCGCCGATCAGGTGATCATCACGGCGGGCTTCGCCGGGGCCTTGGGTCTGGCGGTGCGGCTGACGGCCCGGACAGGGGACCGGGCATGGGTGGAAGATCCCGGCTTTCCCGTCACACGGCTGGCGCTGGAATGTGCGGGGGTGCGGGTGGTTCCCAGGCCGGTGGATGATCAGGGCATGATGGTCGGGGATGGGGATCAGGTGCGGTTGGCGGTGGTGACGCCGGGGCAACAGGCACCCTTGGGCATCACCATGACCCTGGCCCGGCGGCGATCCCTGCTGGCATGGGCCGTCCGCAACGATGCCTGGGTGATCGAAGATGATTATCTGGGCGAATTGCAATTATCCGGTCGGGCGGCGCCTGCCCTGGCATCCGTGGACAGCCACGGGCGTGTGCTGCACGCCGGCACCTTCAGCAAGACCATCAGCCCAGCCCTGCGTCTGGGGTTTCTGGTGGTACCGCCCGCTTTGATGGATCGGGCCGGACTGACATGCGCTTGCCTGTCGCCGGCCCCGGCCCCGCCGCTGCAACATGCCGTCGCCGAATTTTTGGCCCAGGGCCAGTACCTGCGCCATCTGCGCCGGATGCGCAGGATATATGCCCAGCGTCGTCAGGCCCTGGCCGCCTGTCTGGCGACGTGTGGGCGGCCGACGACGGCGGCAGGTCTGGCGTTGCGGTTGGATCTGCCCGCCCATATGGATGATTTGGCCGTTGCCGCCGGGGCCTTGGCCGCGGGTCTGGCGCCGGTGCCCCTGTCGCCTTGGTATGTGGAGCATGAAAATCCGCCGCGTGGATTATTGCTGGGGGTAACCAACAGCCAGCCCGAACGCATGGCCGATGAGTGCCGCCGCCTGATGGATGTGATCCGCCGTCTCCCCCCTTGCAATCCGACGGTCAAGGCCCGAGCATGAGTGCGTCATGAGCCAGATATCCGCCTCGGCCCGCATCACCGCCGTTCTTGGTCCCACCAATACCGGCAAGACCCATTTCGCCCTGGAACGCATGCTGGGTCATGCCAGCGGCATGATCGGCTTTCCCCTGCGATTGCTGGCGCGGGAAAATTATGACCGCATTGTCCGGGCCAAGGGAGCCGAGACGGTGGCGCTGATCACCGGCGAGGAAAAAATCATTCCGCCCCGGCCACGCTGGTATGTGTGCACGGTGGAATCCATGCCGCTGGACCGGCGGGTGGCGTTTGTCGCCGTGGATGAAATCCAGCTTTGCGCCGATCCCGAACGCGGCCACGTTTTCACCGACCGGCTGTTGCATGCGCGCGGCATGCTGGAAACCCTGTTCCTGGGGGCGGAAACCATCAAGCCGCTGATCCGCAAGCTGGTGCCGGGCATTGAATTCGTTTCGCGTCCGCGTCTGTCATCCCTGTCCTATGCGGGACCGCGCAAGCTGAACCGGTTGCCGCCCCGGTCGGCGGTGGTGGCGTTTTCCGCTGCGGATGTGTACGCCATGGCCGAATTCGTCCGCCGCCAGCGGGGCGGGGCCGCCGTGGTCCTGGGGGCGCTGAGCCCACGGACCCGCAATGCCCAGGTGGGTATGTATCAGGCGGGCGAGGTGGATTATATCGTCGCCACCGACGCCATCGGCATGGGGCTGAACATGGATGTGGACCATGTGGCCTTTGCCGCCTTGCGCAAGTTCGACGGTCGTACCCCCCGTTCGCTGGAGGCATCGGAAGTGGCCCAGATCGCCGGGCGGGCCGGGCGGAACATGAATAACGGCACATTCGGCACCACCGCCGACCTGAACGGCATGGACCCCGATGTGGTCGAGGCGGTGGAAAATCATCATTTCCCCCCCCTGAAAACCTTGTGGTGGCGGAATGCGGATCTTCGCTTTGCCACCATTCCCGCCCTGTTGGCCAGCCTGGAACATCAACCCGACCAGCCCGGCCTGATCCGCACCCGTACCGCCGATGATCATCTGGTTTTGACCCAATTGGCCCAAGATGCCGATGTGGCCCGGCTGGCCAATCACCCTGAACGGGTGCGCCTGCTGTGGGACGTTTGCCAAATCCCCGATTTCCGCAAGGTCATGGCCGATGCCCATGCCCGGCTGCTGGGGCAGATATTCCGCCATCTGACCGGGCCGGGCCGTCGGCTGCCCACCGATTGGCTGGCCGGTCATGTGGCTCGTCTGGACCGCACCGACGGGGAATTGGACACGCTGATCAGCCGGATCGCCCACGTGCGGACCTGGACCTATGTGGCCAACCGCCCCGATTGGGTGGCGGACCCAACCCATTGGCAAGAGATGACCCGTGGCATCGAAGATCGTCTGTCCGATGCCTTGCATGACCGCCTGACCCAACGCTTCGTCGATAAACGGACCGCCCATCTGGTCCGCCGTCTGCGCGATGAAAGCGGTCACATGCTGGCATCCATGGTGGCCCCATCGGGCGATGTGATGGTGGAAGGGCATTTCATCGGGCGGTTGACCGGATTTCGTTTCGTTCCCGATCAGGCGGAAACCGGGCACGCAGCCAAGGCCATGCTGGCCGCCGCGATCCGGGTCCTGACCCCGGCGATTGCCGACAGACTGGCGGCCATGGCCGATGATGATGGTCACGGGTTTTCCCTGTCCGATGATCTGATGGTCCTGTGGCGGGGCGAGCCGGTGGGGCGGTTGACGGCCGGGTCAGCCATCGACCGCCCGCAGGTGGATATCCTGGCCAGCGATCTGCTGGACAGCAGCGCCCGGACCCGCCTGCATGAGCTGATGGCCGATTGGCTGCGCGATTCCCTGGCCCTGGTTTTTGCCCCCCTGCATGCGGCGCGGGCCTTGCCTTTGGGCGGGGCCGGGCGCGGATTGGTTCACCGGCTGGGGGAACATCTGGGATGCATGGTCAATGAATCCCTGCCGCCCCTCAGCGACAGCGACCGCCAAAGCCTGGGGCGGCTGGATATCCGTTTTGGGGTGAAAACGGTGTATGTCGGCGGATTGCTGAAGCCGGGGGCGCAAAGTCTGCGGGCCATGCTGTGGGCGGTATGGGCCGGCTGGCCATCGGTTCCCGCCGTACCGGGAAAACGGGTGGTCATGCTTCGTGAATCCGCCTTGCCCGATGATTTCTATCTGGCGGTGGGGTTCCGGGCCGTGGGGGCGTATGTCATCCGGGCGGATATGCTGGAACGCTTTGCCGCCCAGGCCCGTCATCTGGCCCATCATGGCGGGGATCAGGGGTTCCGTCCCGACCATGCCATGCTGTCCGCCTTGGGGGCGGATATGGCGGTAGCGGGCGCGCTTTTGGAAAATTTGGGCTATGTGCGCCATCAAGGCGATGATGAAAAAGCCGTTTGGCGTCTCCGTCCACGCCGGGCCGGGCCGGGACCAAAATCGGCGAAGCGGCCCAAAACCCGGCAGGCGGATGGGGCTTTTGCCGCCCTGTCCCAATGGCGCCCGAAATGATCTGGGATTTGGTTGTGGAAAAACTCCGCTTCGCGGCTGGGCGACCGCCCAGACCCGTGTGGAGGCGCAGCCTCCAAGCCACCAGTTTCTTTTTCTTTCAAAGAGTTAGAAATCTGGAGGGTTCGGGAGGCTGTGCCTCTCGATTGGGGAATCGGGGGCAAATGCCCCCGAAAGAGGGTTTTTCCGCACCCTGCCAGGCCCAAGGGGCCGCGCGGCTTATGTGGTATCAAACGCGCGATGATCCGGCGACCTGTTCCAACACCGCCATCATGCCATCGGCCTGGGCCTGACGGGAATAATCGGGGGCAGCCGCCAGGGCTTGGGCGGCCAGGGTTTTGACGCGATTGGGGTCATTGGCCAAGGCCCGGACCTGATCGGCCAGGGCGGCGGGATTTTCGGGCGGAACCCAGACGCCCCCTTGCATTTCATCCACCACGGTTTTGGCTTCGCCCACCGGCGCGGCCAGCAGAACCGGCAGGCCCATGCCCATGGCTTCGAAGATTTTGGATGGAATCACTTCGGCGAAAACCGGGGTGTCGCGCAAATGCACCAACGCCAGATCGCACAGGCTCCATATCCGCGGCATCATGTCCTTGGGCTGGGGGCCTTGCATGACCACGTTGGTCAGGTTCCGACGGTCCCGTTCGGCCAGGATCATCTGGCGTTCGGCCCCGTCGCCGACCAGCAAAAAGCGGATGCGGTCGTCATCGCGCAGGTGTTCGGCGGCATCCAGCACATTCATCAGCCCGTGTGCCATGCCGTGGGTGCCCACATAGCCCACCACGAATTTGCCATCCACCCCCCATTGTCCGGCCAGATCGTGGTCACGGGGGCGGGGGGCATAGCGGGACAGATCAACCCCGTTGCGGACCACCCAAATCTTGCCGGGGTCAATGCCGCGCTGGGTCAGATTATCCTTGAACGCATGGGTCAGGGCGACCACCGCCGCCGATTGGCGGTACAGGAACAGTTCCAGCTTTTCCAAGAGGGTCAGGCCCAAATTCTTGCGCATGGCCCCAACGCCGATGATCGAAGCTGGCCAGATATCCCCCAATTCGAAGACAAAGGGTTTGCGCCGGGCCAGCCCCACCATCCATCCCGCCACCGCCGAAAAAAACTGAGGCGATGTGGCGGCCACCACATCGGGGCGGGACTGGATCAGTGCCGCCACGCTGCCCGTGGCCATGAAACTGAGAAAATCCAACATGCGCAGAATAGTACCGCGATTGGCGGCGATCAGCGTCTTGACCCGCACCACCCGGATGCCGTCGCGCATTTCCACCTGATACCAGCGGTTTTCATAGCCGTCATAGACCTTGCCCTGGGGAAAGTTGGGGGCCGAGGTGATGACCGTGACCTGATGTCCGTCCCGCACCCAATAGACGGCCCGTTCATAGACACGGGTGGCCGCTGCATTCGTTTCGGGGGGAAAATTGTCCGACAGAAACAGAATATGCATTATCGCCCCCCCCCGATGCGGCCGATACGTTCGAATTCGCCCGCCACCTGATCCCAGCCCCACCCCCGTTGCACATCCAGGCAGGCCAGGTTCATATCGCGCCAGATCTGATCATCGGACAGGATTTGGATCGCCCGGTCGGCGAAAGGCTGCTTGCCGTTGACGATCCAGCCGGTCTGTCCTTCGATCACCCGTTCCTTCATGCAGGCAATGTCTTCCAGCACGGCGGGCAGTCCCATGGCTTGGGCTTCGGCCACCGCCGAACAAAAAGTTTCGCCCACATCGCCGCGATAAAGCAAGGCGCGGGCTTGGGACAGTTCTGCCACCAGATCGCCCTTGGCCACCGGGCCGCGCAGCACGACCCCCTTATCCGTCAGCTTTGCCGCCTGATCCAGGACTGGCCCCATCCGTTTGGCCTTGGCTTCGCCCGCCGCGCCATAGGTGGCGATACCGGCGAAGATATGCAGTTCTGCCTGGGGCAAAGTGGGATGGATGCGATTTTCCCAAACATCCAGCAGCCAATCCAGGGATCGCAAGGGGTTCGACGTGAAAATCGCCCGTGGCGGCGGTGGGTCGCGGGGGATGGCCTGGCGGAACAGATCGCTGATGCCATAGGGAACGATTTCGCGGCCACCGGCAAAGGCCCAGGCGGGATAGGTGCCCGCATGACTGGCCCCCGAAAAGACGATGGTTGGGCGGCGCCATGCCAGTTTCCACTGATACCGCCATTTCAGCAGATAATTGGCGGGGTTATGAATCCAAAAAATGGTTCGCCCGGCCTTTTGGCATTGGCGCAGCAATTTATCGCCCCGGTTGGCGATATATAAATCGGCACTGTCGGGAATACCTTCGGCGATGGGGCGCCATTGGACCCCCCGATGAATTATTTCGGCAGCGCATTTATTATAGACCAAGACCTGATGGCCCCGACGGGCCAGGGCGTTGGCCAATTCGACAAAGGATGTTTCCGCCCCGCCCAAGGGGCGGTCGTCCAAGGTACGGCCATCGAAAACGATGCCGTCATCGGCCATGACGATTCGGGCCATTACACGATCTCCGGGATGTGGGCCGCAGCCAACGGAAAGGGGCGGCGGCGGGCACGGCTGATGGCCTGGGCATAGACATCCAGGGTTTGGGACATGCGATGGTCGAAACGCATGGTCTGTTCGGCCATGGCCCGCGCCCCGGCGGCCAGCTTGGCGGCGCCATGCGGATCGTCCAAAACCTGGGCGATGGTTCGAGCCAGGGCGGTGGAATCGGCGGCGGGGACCAGCCAGCCGGTCTTTCCCGGTTCGACGATTTCCGGGACTCCCCCCACATTGCTGGCGATCACCGGCCGCCCGGTGGCAAAAGCCTGCACCGCCACGCGGGGTTGGGCTTCGGTCAGGCTGGGAATAACCACCAGATCGCCGGTTTGCATCAATTGGGACACATCGTCGCGATATCCCAAAAACCGTACATCCACACCGGCTTCGGCCACCTGCTGCTTCAATCCGGCTTCGTACTGCGCCCCTTCGGCGGTGGCGGACCCGGCCAGCAGGCAGGTCAAGGCCCGGCCTTGGCCCTTGAGCTGGGCCAAGGCGCGGATCAGATGATCCTGGCCCTTATCCGCCCGCAACATGCCGACGCAGACCAGGACCGGCTGGTCATCGGCGATGCCCAGTTCGGCCCGCAGCCGGGCGCGGGTGGCCACGGGATCGGGCAGGTCAAAGAACTTTTCATCGGCCCAGCCGCCGATGGACCGGGATCGGGCCGGATCGGCCAAACCTATATCCAGCAGATGTTGGCGGGTGCATTCCGCCACGGTAATGATGCGGTCGGACAGCCGCCATTGCAGCCGACGGATAAGGGACGGCTTCAGCGGTTGATTGACATGCCGGGACCGGACCAGGGCGCACAAATCCATGCAGGCCAAAGCCGCCTTGGCATCGCGGGTGACGTGGGAATCAATGACCTGAACCCGCAATTCCGTGACCAGCCGCCGCATGGCCGTGATGGTGGACAACCGCCATGGGCGATCGAAATTGAAATCGACCACCGGCAATCCGGCGGCTTGGGCGCGTTTGAACGGCTCGCCATCGCCGGGGGCGGCCAGCCAGACCGCATGATCGTGGGCGACCAGCCATCGGACCTGTTCCATGGTCCGATGTTCCATGCCGCCCCAATTACGGCCGGGGATGGTGTGTAAGATGCGCATGATGCTAAACCAAAATGAAGCGTGACCACCAGGATTGCGTGGCCAGAGGGGTGATGGGGGCCGTGGAGATGCCGGCCTGGGCCAGCCCCTTCAGCAACAGATGCAGCAAGGTCACCGACACCTGGGATTTGAATTGAGCGCCGGGGCGTTCATTGATGGGCTGATCGTGCATCAGCAAAATGGACCCCGGCAAGCGCGGATCGGCCAACAGACGGTCCACCTGTTCCTGGCAGCGGGGGGTGATGTCCGATGCGGTGGTGCAATTGGGGGGGATCAGATGATCCTCGGTCGAGGCCCCCCAATGGGCGAATTGGCATCCGGGCATCCATTGGGCCAGGGCCTTGTGGATACGGGCGCTGCGATAACCGCCATTTTGCGGCAGGCGGACCAGATAGGGGCTGGGCGTCGGGCGATACTGGGCCAGCAGCGCCTCGCACCGGTCCATATCCCGCGGCATCTGACCGGGCGGGGCCTTGTCCAGGCGCACATGGTCCCAGCCATGGGCATAAATCCAATGACCGCGTTCCACCATGCGGGCGATCAGCGGCCCATGATCATGGGCGCGGCAGCCGGACAGAAAGAAAGTCGCCTTCGCCCCGAACATATCCAGCAAATCCAGCATCAGCGGGGTGGAATCCGGGTTGGGGGCGTCGTCGATGGTCAGGGCGATACTGTTTTGCCCGTCGGGCAGGCGCCGCAAGACCGGCAGCCATGCCGCCAGCGACCAGGAAATGCTCAAGACAACGTCACCTCACCTGTCAAAAGTGGCGGCATGGTGCCACGGCCCCAGGGGTCAGGGCAATGGCTGGACAGGGTGTGTCCCTGGTTCTATAACCCCGGCCATGTCTGTCCACGCCGCACCGGTCACGGTTTTGATCAATGCGCTGCATGCCAAAAGCGGCGGCGGCGTCAGCTATCTACGCGATTTGCTGCCGGTTCTGGCCGAAGATGGGCGCCTGCGCTGCATCTTGCTGATCCAACCCGCCCAGTTGGGCCTGTTCGGGGCCTTGCCCCCCGCCATCCGGGTGGAAATGGTTCAGGCCGGGCCGGGATTGATGCGGGAAATGCTGTGGGAGCAACTGCGTCTGCCCGGTCTGGCCCGTCGGCTGGGGGCCGATGTGGTGATGTCCTGCGCCAATTACGGGGTTCTGGCCCTGCGCCGTCAGGTGATCGTCCTGTCCAATGACGTCAGCGTGATCCGCACCGAACCACGTTTGACCAAGAAACTGTACTGGCTGGCTTTGGCCGGGCTGACCCTGGCCTCGCTGATCCGCGTCCGGCGGGCGGTGGCCATTTCCGGCTATGCTGCCCGTATCTTGTCCTTTGGCCTGGGGCGGTGGCTGGGGGACAAGATCACCGTTGTTCATAACGGGACCGGACCAATTTTCACCGCCGATGAAAGCGTTCCCCGTCACGGCGGATTGCTGACCGTGTCGGATATTTACGTGCAGAAAAATTTGCTGACCCTGGTACGGGCCTTGGCCATTTTGCGCCGGGACCACCCGGATGCGCGGCTGATGGTCGCCGGGCGGGTGGTGGATGCCTGGTATCATGATCAGGTGATGGCGGCGGCACGGCAATACGGGGTCGATGATGCCATCACCTTCCTGGGTCGGCTGGACGCGCCGGCCTTGCGCGATCTGTACCGGCAATGCCGGGTCTTCGTGTTTCCGTCGACGGTGGAAACCTTTGGCAACCCGCTGCTGGAAGCCCTGGCCTGCGGGGCACCATCGGCCAGTTCCAATACCGCCGCCATGCCGGAAGTGGCCGGTGATGCCGCTTTGCTGTTCGATCCCCTGGATGCCGATGCCATGGCTGCCGCCCTGGCCCGCCTATGGGATGACGAGCAATTGCGCCGCCAATTCAGCGTGCGCGCCATTGCCCGTGCACAGAGTTTTTCGTGGGACCGGGCCGGGCGGGCGACCGCCGATGTGCTCTTGGCCGCCGCGGGAGTTGACGAAACCGGGGCCAAACGGCGAAAGTGCCGGGCTTGATCAGTCAAGGATCTGACGTCTTTCCATGGATACCACCACCAAGATCGCCGTGATCGGCCTGGGTTATGTCGGCCTGCCTTTGGCCGTGGGCATTGCCCGCCATTATCCCACCGTCGGTTTCGACATTTCCGCCCCCCGCGTGGCGGAACTGCACCAGGGCCATGACCGCACCGGCGAGGTCGAAGCGGCCAGTCTGCGCGCCAGCACGCTGAAGCTGACCGCCACGTTGGACGATATTCGCGGGGCGGATTTGTATATCGTCACCGTCCCCACCCCGGTGGATCAGAACAATGAACCCGATCTGGGGCCGGTTTTGTCGGCATGCCGATCCGTGGCCCAGGTGATGGCCAAGGGGGCGGTGGTGGTGTTCGAAAGCACCGTCTATCCCGGTGTCACCGAAGATATTTGCGGCCCCGAAATGGAAAAGCTGTCGGGGCTGGTGGCCGGGCGCGATTTCTTTTTGGGCTATTCGCCCGAACGCATCAATCCAGGCGACCGGGAACACACGGTGGACCGCATCACCAAGGTGATTGCTGGCCAGACCCCGGATGTGACCGAATTGTTGGCCCGTGTCTACGGGGCGGTGACCACGGGGGGCGTGTTCCGCGCCGCGTCGATCCGGGTGGCGGAAGCGGCCAAGGTGATCGAAAACGCCCAGCGCGACATCAACATCGCTTTTATCAACGAAATCACCATGATCTTCCAGAAATTGGGGATTTCGGTGCATGACGTGTTGGAAGCGTCGGCCACCAAATGGAATTTCCTGAATTTCAAGCCCGGCCTGGTGGGCGGACATTGCATCGGGGTCGATCCTTATTACCTGGCCCGCTGCGCCCAGGATAATGGCCATAACCCGGAAGTGATCCTGGCCGGGCGGCGCATCAATGACGGCATGGGGCCGTGGATCGCCGAACGGGTATCGGCCCAATTGGCCCCGGCATCACGGATTTTGGTGCTGGGCCTGACCTTCAAGGAAAATGTTCCCGATCTGCGCAACAGCAAGGTGGTGGATGTGGTGGGCAATCTGCGTGCCCGTGGCCATCGCGTGGATGTGCACGATCCCTTCGCCGATCCGGCGGAAGCCATGCATGAATATGGAGAAACGCTGATTCCGTCCCTGGATGGGCTGGCGGGCTATGATTGCGTGGTGGGGGCCGTGCCCCATGCCCCCTATCTGGCCCTGACATCCCAGGCATTGGAAACCCTGCTGACGCCGGGCGGATTGGTGGCCGATGTCAAGGCGCTGTGGCGAGGCAAATCCTTGCCCGCCAGCCTGCGGTTGTGGCGCCTGTAAGGTGCGGATTTTGTTTGTCACCGCCAGCCGGATCGGCGATGCGGTGTTGTCCACGGGCCTGCTGGCCCATCTGGCGGAAACCTATCCGCAGGCCCGCTTCACCGTGGCCTGCGGTCCCGCCGCCGCCGGTCTGTTCGATCCCGCCCCCTTTGTCGATCGGGTCATCCCCATGGTCAAGCGCCGCCGGGCGGGGCATTGGCGGGATTTGTGGCGGCAATGCATCGGCACTGTTTGGTCGCTGGTGGTGGATCTGCGGGGATCAGCCATCGGCTATGTGCTGCCGACGTGGCGCCGCCGGGTGCTGAAATCATCGTGGAAACAAGAACACCGGCTGGTGCATCTGTCATCCATTCTGGGGCTTGATCATCCCTTGCCCCCCCGTCTGTGGAACACCCCGGCGCAAGAGGCCGAAGCCGCCCGCCTGCTGCCGCCGGGCGGTCCGGTCCTGGCGGTGGGGCCAACCGCCAATTGGGGGGCCAAGCAATGGCCCGCGGATCACTTTGTCCAGGCCGTCGCCCGGCTGACCGGGGATGGCGGCATGCTGGCCGGGGCGCGGGTGGCGGTATTCGGGGCCGAAGCCGAGCGGGCGGCAGCCGAAGCGGTGATCACGGCCATCCCCGCCGACCGTCGGATCGACTTGGTGGGGCGGCTGGATTTGCCCACGGTTCATGCCTGTCTGAAACGATCATCATTTTATCTTGGCAATGATTCCGGGCTGATGCATATGGCGGCAGCTTCGGGCTGCCCCACCTTGGGGTTGTTCGGTCCCAGCTCGGAAATTTTCTATGGCCCGTTCGGTTCGCATTGTGCCTCGGTCCGGGGGCCGCGTTCGTTCGAGGATATTTGCCACGCCCCCGATTTCGACTATCGACGGCACGACAGCCTGATGGCTGATCTGAGTGTGGATAAGGTGGTGGCGGCGGCCCGATCCCTGTGGGAACAGGCAGGCAATCCGCTGGATTGCCCCCGGCGAGGGACGGATTATACCAAATCCCGGTGATCGGAGCCGACCGTCGGCGCCTTCCGCGGCATAAGCCGCGCGGCCCCTTGGGCCTAACAGGGTGCGGAAAAACTCCGCTAAAGCCGTTTCCATTCAAATGGAACCGGCCCCAGCTTTGTGTGACGCGCCACGTCCCGTGGCCGCTAAAACAGGTGGCCGGCGCGGGTGGCCTTGGTCCGCAAATATCCCTGATTATGGTCATTGGCGGGAAAGACGTGGCGGACCCGCTCCACCACCTGGATACCGTGGGCGGCCAAGGCATCCACCTTCAGGGGATTGTTGGTCATCAGCCGAACCTGGGTGATCCCCAATAATCCCAACATGCGGGCGGCGGGCTGATAGATGCGTTCATCATCGTCAAAGCCCAATTGCAAATTGGCGTCCAGGGTATCGAACCCGTCATCCTGAAGCTGATAGGCCCGCAATTTGTTGACCAGGCCGATGCCCCGGCCTTCCTGGGCCAGATAAAGCAGCACGCCGCTTCCCGCCTGGGCGATTTCGGCGATGGCGCCACGCAACTGATCGCCGCAATCGCAGCGCAGGCTACCCAACAGATCGCCAGTAAAACATTCGGAATGCAGACGGGCCAGAACGGGTTGGCTGGGGTCCAACTCGCCGATGACGATGGCCAGATGTTCGATTCCGCCATCCAAGGGACGAAAGGCGACAATGCGGCTGTTTTCCGCGTCCTTCAACGGAACACGGGCTTCCGACACGCGGCGCAGGCCATGGGCCGCGTTGGACGGATAGGCCAGGATGGCCGCCGCCGACACGTCCAGCACCGAAGCCGGGATGGATGCGGCGGTTTGGATCGGGGTCACCACCATGGCCGGCAGCAACCGGGCCAGTTTGGCCAGGGCAACGGCGGCGGCGGGATGGGGCATTCCGGTGCGCGGCTGGGCCTGAACCAGGGCCGAGAGGGCATGCCCATCCGTTTCGGGTGCGCAAGGATCGCTTAGTGTTTCCACCAGGGCGGGGCTAAGCCCCTGAGCCTGCCGGGGTGACAGGATCAGCACGCCGCTTTCCAGATCATCCAGACCCAGGACGCGGGCGCGCCGTCCGGTGATGGCAACCGCCAATGGCCCGCCGCCGGTCTGGGCCAGCCGGTCCAGGCTTTCGGCGCTGGCCCATTCGGCTGCCAGGGCATAGAGGTGCGATCCATCATCGCCGGTGATGGCAATGGCGGCGCCGCGGCGGATTTCGGCGATGGCGCGGTCGACTGCCGCCAACATGGCGCTGTCATCCGCATCGGCGGGCGGGGAACGGGGGTCCAAAACGTCAGTCATCATTGGCCAGGGGCATCAGTCGCCAGGAAAAATCAAGGGCGGCACCATAGCGGGTTTCGCCGCCGGGAAAAAGGGCCACTGGCCCTTGCTTACCGCATCTGTGCTATATGGGGGCTGCAAACTTTATTGCCACATCCTGGGAAAAGGCAACTTTGGCGCATCTTTCCATCATCGACGGCGACCCCTTGGCCGCCCGCGCCCTGGCGGATGCCTTGGAAAGTGCGGGGCATCAGGTGGAAATCGGTCCGCCCCAGGGGGGGTGTGACCTGATTCTCGCGGAAAGCGCGGCCTTGCCCCAGGTCAGCGGCGGAGCCATTCCGGTTCTGTCCCTGTCAAAGCCGGTGCGGCTGTCGTTGCTGCTGACCCGGATCGGCCAAATGGTACAGGAAGCGGGTGAACGGCCCCGGATCGGGCCGTGGGTCCTGGACCCGGTCGGGCGTCATCTGATTCACGGCGACGGGCATAAGGTTCGGCTGACCGACAAGGAAGCCGCCATTCTGTCCGCCCTGATCCAGGCGGGTGGGGTGATGTCCCGCGATCAGCTTTTGGCGCAGGTATGGGGATATTCGACGGCCATTGCCACCCATACCCTGGAAACGCATGTCTATCGGCTGCGGCGCAAGTTGGAGGATGGGCTTTCCCCCCCCTTGCTGATGACGGAAGAAGGCGGATACCGCTTGCTTCCGGCCCAGGCTTAGCAAGCTCGCGCCTTCAAACGGGTCTGGGCGGTCGCCCAGCCGCGAAGCGGAATTTTTCCGCCCCCTGTTATACCAAATCCCGGTGAGTGGACCTCATGGGGATTTGGTTAGGCCCAAGGGGCCGCGCGGCTTATGCCGCGGAAGGCAAGGGTTTCGGAGAAACTCTTGCCTTCCGCTGAGGGCGCCGGTGATCGGTTCCGATCACCGGGATATGGTATTAGAGCGGATTTCGACCAATCGAAATCCGCTCTTATTCTTGCCTGTGGCCGCCCCGTGCCGGGGCCGCTCAAGCGCCGCGCGGGCTTGGTCGCGGATTTCGACCCGGTGTGGTCGAAATCCGCTCTAATACCCGCAGCGCTAAGCGGGCTGGACCAGCATGGCCCCCAATCTGCGACCGCCGAACAGGTGGATGTGCAGATGGGGCACTTCCTGGCCGCCATTGGTGCCGATATTGGCCAGCATGCGCCATCCGGCTTCGGTCAGGCCCAATTCGGCAGCCACCTTGCGCACGGCACGGAACAGGGCGGCGATTTCCCCATCGGATGCCTGGGCTGAGAAATCTTCCATGGATACGTAAGCGCCCTTGGGAATCACCAGGACATGGATGGGGGCCTGGGGATTGATGTCGTGAAAGGCCAAGGTATGGTCGTCTTCGTACACTTTCTTGCACGGGATTTCGCCCCGCAGGATTTTGGCGAAGATGTTGTTGGGATCATAGGCCATGGCGTTTCTCCCTGATTATTTCGGTCGGCTGTTTTTTTCGGCGATACCGGATGTGCCTGACCGCCGGGCCAGTTCATCCCAGACCTGTTGCGGCTTGATGCCGCTATCCGCCCACAGCACCAACAGGTGGTACAACAGATCGGCGCTTTCCGACACCACATCCTGTTCGGTTTCGGAAACGGCGGCCAGGGCGGTTTCCAGCCCTTCCTCTCCCACCTTCTGGGCGATCTTCTTGCGGCCCTTGGCGAACAGCTTGGCGGTATACGAACTGTCCGGGTCGGCGCCCCGGCGGTCGTTAATCACCTGAAACAAAGTGTCCAGGGCGTGGGATTGGTCGGTCATGGCGCTTCCTTAAACCGGGCGGACCGGAATGCCGGCGGCGGCCAGATGGGCCTTGGCCTGGGCGATGGAATAGGTGCCGAAATGGAAAATGGACGCGGCCAGCACGGCGGTGGCGTGCCCGTCGCGGATACCTTCCACCAAATGGTCCAAGGTGCCAACCCCGCCCGAGGCGATGACCGGCACGCTGACCGCATCGGCTACGGCGCGGGTCAGGGGCAGATTGAATCCCTGCTTGGTGCCGTCCCGATCCATGGACGTCAGCAGGATTTCCCCGGCACCATAGTCCACCATGCGCCTAGCCCAGTCCACCGCGTCGATGCCGGTGGGATTGCGACCGCCATGGGTGAAGATTTCGAACTTTCCAGGACCGACGGCCTTGGCGTCAATGGCCACCACCACGCATTGGCTGCCGAATTTTTCCGCCGCTTCGCGCACGAATTCCGGGCGGTGAACAGCGGCGGTGTTGATGGACACCTTATCGGCCCCGGCCAGCAGCAATTTGCGGATGTCATCCACCTGACGCACACCGCCGCCCACGGTCAGGGGCATAAAGCATTGTTCGGCGGTGCGGCGGACCACATCATAGATGGTGTCGCGGTTTTCCGAGCTGGCGGTGATGTCCAGAAAAGTCAGTTCGTCGGCCCCGGCCCGGTCGTACAGCTTGGCCTGTTCCACCGGATCGCCGGCATCCACCAGATCGACGAAATTGACCCCCTTGACCACCCTTCCATCCTTGACGTCCAGACAGGGGATGACGCGCATCTTCAGCATGGGTTCACTCCGCCAGCAGGGCGATGGCTTCTTTCACATCAATGCGGCCGTCATAGATGGCCCGACCGGAAATCACCCCGGCGATGCCCGATGACGCCACCGCCTTCAGCGCCCGCAGATCATCCAGGGACGACACCCCGCCCGAAGCGATGACCGGGGTGGTGATGGCACGGGCCAGGGCGGCGGTGGCATCCACATTGGGGCCGGTCAAGACGCCGTCGCGGTCGATATCGGTATAGATGATGGCGGCGGCGCCCGCATCCTCGAACCGGCTGGCCAAATCCAGCACGGTCAGTTCCGAGGTTTCGGCCCAACCTTCCACCGCCACTTTGCCCCCCTTGGCGTCGATTCCCACCGCCACCTTGCCGGGGAAGCGCTTGCAGGCGTCCTTGACCAATTCGGGATCGCGCAAAGCGACGGTGCCCAGGATGACGCGGGACACGCCACGGGCCAGCCAATCCTCGATAGTGGCCATGGAGCGGATGCCCCCGCCTAATTGAACCGGGACAGTAACGGATTTCAGGATGCTGTCCACCGCAGCGCCGTTGACCGGCTTGCCGGCAAAGGCGCCGTTCAGATCCACCACATGAATCCATTGGGCTCCGGCGGATTGAAAGCTGGCGGCCTGGGCGCCGGGATCGGTATTGAACACGGTGGCCTGATCCATCAGGCCCAGCTTCAACCGCACACAGGCGCCGTCCTTCAGGTCAATGGCGGGAAACAGGATCATGGTCGCGGGCTTTCTTGTCACAAGGTCGGGTGTCGCAAGCCAGGCCGGTCAGGGCGCCCAGCTCAGGAAATTGCTGATCAGCCGCAAGCCGGTGGCCTGGCTTTTTTCCGGGTGGAATTGGGCACCGGCAATGTTGCCCTGGGCGATCAGGGCGGCGATGGGCGCACCGTAATCGACGGTCGCCAGCTCGTGGGCCGGGTCGGCGCAGTGGAATTGATAGGAATGGACGAAATAGGCATGGGCCCCCACCGCCAGCCCGTCCAGCAGCGGGTGCGATCCTGGGGTGAATTGCAGTTCGTTCCAGCCCATATGCGGCACTTTCAGCCCGGCGGCCGGAACGATGGGGCGGACTTCGCCCCGGACCCAGTCCAGGCCGGGATGAGCCCCGTGTTCATGGCCGGTGGTGGACAGCATTTGCATGCCGACGCAAATACCCAGGAACGGGCGGCCATTGACCAGGGCGTGATCGCGCATGGCGTCGATCATGCCGGGCAGGCGGGACAGGCCGGCCAGACAATCGGCAAAGGCGCCGACGCCGGGCAGAACCACCCGGTCAGCCGCCCGCACCAGATCGGGATCGGTGGTGACGGCGATGGTGGCGGACAGGGATTGTTCGGTGACCACGCGCTCGAACGCTTTGGCGGCGGAACGCAGGTTTCCCGATCCATAATCGACGATGGCGACCAGCATGATGTTACAGCGATCCCCCCAGCACGCCTTTGGTGGATGGCACCTGATCGGCCTTGCGCGGGTCGGTTTCCACCGCTTGGCGCAGGGCACGGGCCAATGCCTTGAAACAGCTTTCGATGATGTGGTGGTTATTGGTGCCGTACAGGGTTTCCACATGCAAGGTGGCACCCGCCGCCTGGGCGAATGCCTGGAACCATTCGCGGAACAATTCCGTATCCATGTCGCCCAAACGGTCCTGGCTAAACGCCACCTTCCACACCAGATAGGGGCGATTGGACAGGTCGATGGCCACGCGGGTCAGGGTTTCATCCATGGGCACATAGGCGTGGCCATAGCGGTTGATGCCCTTGCGGTCGCCCAGGGCCTTGGCCACCGCCTGACCGATGGTGATGCCCACATCCTCGGTGGTGTGGTGGGCATCGATATGCAGGTCGCCATTGGCGGCCACGGTCAGATCCATCAGCGAATGGCGGGAAAGCTGTTCCAGCATGTGGTCCAGGAAGCCAATGCCGCTATCCACCTCGTACACGCCGCCGCCGTCCAGATCGACGGTGACGGATACGCTGGTTTCATTGGTCTTGCGCTCGATACTGGCCTTGCGCATGGGGAACTCCTGTCTTTGAAGCCCTGACATAACAGGATTGGCCGGTTGGTGCCAGTGCGGTTGCTGCCGATGTGTGGTTATTTCCCTCTTCCATATCCGGCGGATGCCCTTATCTCTTCCGGGCGGGCTGGACCCTTGCTCCGCTGCTGCTAATACCAAATCCCGGTGAGTGAAACTCATAGGGATTTGGTTAGACCCAAGGGGCCGCGCGGCTTACGCCGCGGAAGGCAAGGGTTTCGGAGAAACCCGCCCAGCCGTCACGGGCGCCGGTGATCGGTTCCGATCACCGGGATATGGTATAATGTGTGTGTCCCACGTCTTTTCAGGAATTCCCATGTCCGATTCGCTTCCTTCCTGGCACGGTACCACTATCCTTTCGGTGCGCAAGAATGGCCGTGTGGTCATCGCGGGCGATGGTCAGGTCAGCCTGGGGCCGACAGTGATCAAGGGCAACGCCCGCAAGGTGCGCCGTATTGGCGGCGGCACTATTTTGGTGGGTTTTGCCGGCGCCACCGCCGACGCCTTCACCTTGCTGGAACGGCTGGAAGGCAAGTTGGAAAAGCATCCCGGCCAATTGACCCGCGCCTGCGTGGAATTGGCCAAGGATTGGCGGACAGACCGTTATCTGCGGCGGCTGGAAGCCATGATCGCCGTGGCGGATAAGGAGGTGTCGCTGGTGCTGACCGGCCAGGGCGATGTGCTGGAGCCGGAAGACGGGCTGATCGCCATCGGATCGGGGGGGAATTATGCCCTGTCCGCGGCCCGTGCCTTGATCGACATCGACGGGATGGAGGCCGAGGCCATCGCCCGCAAGTCCATGGCGATTGCCGCCGAAATTTGTGTCTACACCAACACCAACATCCTGGTGGAAAGTCTGTGATCATGACCTCCTTCTCTCCGCGTGAAATTGTTTCGGAACTGGACCGGTTCATTGTGGGCCAGCACGACGCCAAACGGGCGGTGGCCATCGCGCTGCGCAATCGGTGGCGCCGCCAGCAATTGCCCGATTCCTTGCGAGAGGAAGTGCTGCCCAAAAACATCCTGATGATCGGTCCGACCGGGGTGGGCAAAACCGAGATCGCCCGCCGTCTGGCCCGTCTGGCCCAAGCCCCCTTCATCAAGGTGGAGGCCACCAAATTCACCGAAGTGGGCTATGTGGGCCGCGACGTGGAACAGATCGTCCGCGATCTGATGGAAGTGGCCATCGGCATGACCCGCGACAAGTTGAAAAAACAGGTCACGGCCAAAGCGGAACTGGCGGCGGAAGAGCGGTTGCTGGATGCCCTGGTGGGGGAAAGCGCCAGTGCCGATACCCGGCAGAAATTCCGCAAGATGTTGCGGGAAGGCCAGTTGGACGAACGCGAGGTGGAATTACAGGTGGCCGATAATGGCGGCGCCAGCATGCCCACCATCGACATTCCCGGTATGCCCGGCGCCCAGATGGGCATGCTGAATTTGTCCGATATGTTCGGCAAGGCGTTCGGCGGTCGGACCAAGCCGCGCAAGCTGACGGTCAAGGACGCCCAGACCGTTTTGCTGAGCGAGGAATCGGACAAGCTGTTGGATCAGGATGCGGTGGTCAAGGATGCCCTGTGGGCGGTGGAAAATAACGGCATCGTCTTTATCGACGAAATCGACAAGATTTGCGCCCGTTCATCGGAACATCATGGCGGCAGCGATGTCTCGCGCGAGGGGGTGCAGCGCGATTTGCTGCCCCTGATCGAAGGCACCACGGTCGCCACCAAGCATGGCAATGTGAAGACCGACCATATTTTGTTCATCGCGTCAGGGGCATTCCATCTGGCCAAACCCAGCGATCTGTTACCGGAACTTCAGGGCCGTTTGCCCATTCGGGTGGAACTGCAAGCCCTGAACCGCGAGGATTTCACCCGTATCCTGACCGAACCGGAAGCCAGCCTGATCAAGCAGTACAAGGCCCTGCTGGCCACGGAAGAAGTGACGCTGGAGATCGGTGACGATGCCATTGCCGCCATCGCCGATCTGGCCTGTGAGATTAATCAATCGGTGGAAAATATCGGGGCTCGCCGCCTGCACACGGTGATGGAACGGCTGCTAGAGGAAATCAGCTTTACCGCCCCGGATCAGCCGCCGGGCACCAGCATCGCCATTACCGCCGAATTGGTGCAGGAACGGGTGGGAAGCCTGGCCAAGAAAGCCGATCTGGCCAAATTCATTTTGTAATACTTGTTTCAGAAAGTTCCGACCCAAGGTCGGAACTTTCCTTTAGCAGGGTGCGGAAAAACTCCGCTTCGCGGCTGGGCGACCGCCCAGACCCGTTTGGAGGCGCAGCCTCCAAGCCTCCAGTTTCTTTTTCTTTCAAAGAGTTAGAAATCTGG
>JAYSBF010000010.1:0-88230 GCA_041915545.1 Magnetospirillum sp.
CTGCTGTTCGGAGCGTTCCGACAAATCCTGAGCGCCCGCCGCCACTTCCGATGCGGCGCTGCCGATCTGGCCGGCCGCGCTGTTGATGTTGGTGACGATTTCAAACAGCTTATCGGCGGTCTTGTTCACATCGCCCTTCAACTGGCCGAACAACCCGCCGTAATCATTGGTGATGCGCTTGGTCAGATCGCCGTCGGCCACCGATGCCAGCACCGCCGCCACATCCTTCAGCGCGATCCCGGTCAGGTGCACCAGATTGTTGACCCCGTCGCACAAATTCAGCAAGAACCCGTCCTTGCCGGTCAGGTCGATGCGACGGTCCAGATCGCCGCCGCTGGCCGCCTTGGCCACTTCGGCCACTTCGGCGACGATGGCGGTTTCTCGCGCCCGCTGTTCCGCCTCGGCCTTGGCCTGGGCCTGCCGTGCGCTCTCGGCCTCTTCCTCCATCCGCTTCTTGTCGATCGCGTTTTGCTTGAACACCTGCACGGCCTTGGCCATCTGGCCAATTTCGTCGTGGCGGTCAAGCGCCGGGATCGTCACGTCCAATTGCCCACCGGCCAGATCGCCCATGGCGTGGGTCATGGCATTCACCGGATTCAGGATCGAGCGGGCAATCCCCCAGGCAAGGCCCAGACCCAGCACCAAAGCCAGGACCGACGCCGTCACCCCGGTATTTTCCTGGGTCGAGACAGTGGACAAGGTGCTGGTCTTCAGACCGTCCATAATCTGAACCTGGGCCTCGCGCACGCTGACGGCCAAGGTGGCGAAACGCTGGGCCATGTCAGCCATGCCGCCCAGGACTTTCTGATTATCCTGAACGGTATTCACCGTTTCCTCATAAGACTTTTCATAGGCCGGCATCTTGGCCACGGCCACATCCAGGAAGCGGCGGTAATTGGCATATTGCCCCCGCGATGCCCCCAATTGGGCCACCACCTGACTGGCCTTGGCGAATTGAGCCTTAGCCTCCATCGCCAGTTTCAAATCATCGTCGATCAGGAAGCGGGCCACCATCAAACGGGCGGTCAAAACTTCCTGCAACGCCCGACCGGCCAGGGTAGCGCTTTCGAAATCACGGTCCTGGGTTCCGGCATCGACCATGTTGATCAATTGGGAACGCACGTCATTGCCCAAGCTGGTCAGGGTTTCATAAACCAACTGATTGCGCTTGGCCCGCAGGCTTTGTAACTGGCGGAAACTGGCGGAATAATCCCCCACCAGCGCCTTCATGCTTTGCAAATTGCCGCGCAGATCGGGTTGATCCACCGATTGAATGACCTGGCCGATATCATGATCCAGGCTTGCCAACAGGGCCTGAACTTGTTTTGCCGCCGCATCATCGCCGGTCGAGGTGAAGATATACGCATTGCGGCGCAGATCACCCACATCCCGTTCGATCTGCTGGATATCAGAAGTCAGATCGCTGACCTGGGCATAGCGTTCCACATTGCCGCCAATATTGGTAAAGCCGAAATAGCCCACCACGGCAACAATCAGCAGCAGCAACAGCACGGTGATGAAACCGCCGTAAATGCGGCCTTTCACGGTTAATCCAGTGGTCTGGGCGGCCATCATCGGCTCCTTAATGGCAAAAAGGGATAGATCATCAGACGGCAAGGGATGGTTCAATCAGGGCGGTAAGATCCAGCAGGGCGACCATGCGGCCATCCACGGCGACAATACCATTCAACAATTCGGCACGGACCGCATGATCCAATTCAGGAACCGGGCGGATTTCCTCGGCGGGAATGGTGATGATGTCGGCAACCGCATCCACCAGCAGCCCCACCACCCGGCTATCCACCGCCACCACCATGATCACATGCCGCATGCCGGCCTGGGTGCGACCGGCGCCAAAGCGGGCGCGCAGATCAATAATCGGGATGATAGCCCCACGCAGGTTGATAACCCCGCGCACATAATCAGCGGTATTAGGAAGTTCTGTGGTGGGTGACCAACCTTTGATCTCGCGGATGGACATGATATCCACGCCATACTCTTCATCACCAATCGTAAAGGAGATGAATTGGCGCACTCCATCGGGGGCGCCAGAGGGTGTCCCTGCTGAAGATAATGTCGCGGTCATGGGCTTCCCGTCCCGATGGCAGAGATTTCCAGAAGTTTGGATAGATATATCCAGTCCGTCAAGTCACCCGGACAAGGGAAAAGCGGCCATGCGTAGGGCGCGGGGCTGAATGCCAAGGAATCCCCATGGATTTCACAGTTATTTCGCAGAATATTAGATTTATATTTACTTATACCCGGACACATTGACGACGGCGATCACCGCCCCCCGCCACCACATCAGGACGCCCCAAGCACATCCGCCAGTGTGGACAAACTCTTCGACCGGAATTCCCGCCGATACAAAACACCAACCACCAAGGCGGTAGCCAGCAGGAATGCCCAGGCATGGACGAACCATAAAATCATGGCCAGGGCGAAATAATAAGCCCGCAAACCCCGATTGAAGCTGTTGGCCGCCAAGCTTTGCAGCCGGGATGCATGGGACGCGAACGTGTCCTTGACGCTGATATCGGCGGTGGTGGACGGTCCTGCCCCCATCAGAATGCAGCAATAGTTGAATTGCCGCAGGCTCCAGGTAAATTGAAAAAAGGCATAGACGAAGACCACTGCCAACAACAGCACCTTCATCTCAAAGGCTTCCAAAGTACCGTCGGACGCAAAGGGCAGATCGCGGTAAACGGCAAAGGCCCGTTCGCCCGATCCCATCAACGCCACCAATCCCCCCAGCACCAGAATGGATGCCGACGCGAAAAACGACACTGACCGCATCAGCGAGGCGACCAAGGTACTGTCGGCCACCCGGTTTTCCCGGTCGCAAAAAGCCCGCATCCACCGCAGACGATGACGCATCATGACCGCGGACAGGGACCGCCCCCGGATGGTCCGATGCTCGGAAAACACCGTATATCCCACCCACAGGGACAAAAAGGCGGCAAACGCCGCCAGATCAATGACGGGGATTCCCCTGATCATCATCGGGTATCCCCGCCTTGCGATTACTTCTTGTCGACCATCATATTGCGGGTCGCCGCAGGCAAATTGACCACCAGACCGTCCAGGGCCGGCCCCATGATCAACTGGCAGGCCAGACGCGAGGTGCTGGTCAGGCCAAAGGCCAAATCCAACATATCTTCCTCGTCATCGGTGGCGGCTTCCAGCCGGTCGAACCATTCCGGGGCAATGACGATGTGACAGGTAGAGCAGGCCAGCGAGCCTTCGCACGCGCCTTCCAGTTCAATCTTATTGCGATGAGCGATTTCCAGCACCGACAGCCCTTCGGCGGCATCGACTTCGTGCCGGGTGCCATCGGGGGAAATGAAGGTCATCTTGGGCATGGGAAGCGTTCCTTGATCAGAGACACGGGGGAATCGGAGACACGGGGGGGACAATAGCCCGGACAAGCCAAAAAACCCGTGCCGGGGGGAAATCAGGGCGCATTCATGCCATGATTCCCCGCTCCAGGTCACCGGTTTCTTATAAGGCAGGGGGATTATTGTTCACCATCCCCCAAAACGCTGTCCAACTGTTCCACCGACACACCGGCCAAGGCTTGGCGGATACCCCGATCCATGCGCTTTTCGGCAAAGCCCTTGGTCGATGTCTCCAATTCCTCGACCGAGGCGTTGACCAGATCGCGATCGGTTCCGGCGCAAGCGGCTTCCACCTTGGCGATAGCGCTGTCGATGGCGGCCCGTTCCTGCGCATCCAGCAAATCCGCATCCACCCCCAGGGCAGAGCGCACCGCCAGCACCGACCGGCGGGCTTCCACCACCGCTTCGGTCAGCAAACGCTGTTCCATGTCGTCCTTGGCATGAACCAAGGAATCACGCAGCATATTGGCCATTTCGTCATCGTTCAGGCCATAAGACGGCTTGACCGCCACATGCTGTTCAACCCCCGTGGCCATTTCCTGGGCCGACACGGTCAACAGGCCGTCGGCATCCACCTGGAACGTCACGCGGATGCGGGCCGCACCGGCAGCCATGGGCGGAATACCGCGCAGGACAAAACGGGCCAGTGACCGGCACTGATCCACCATTTCACGTTCGCCTTGCACCACATGAATGGACATGGCCGACTGGCCGTCCTGATAGGTGGTGAATTCCTGGGCCATGGCCACCGGAATGGGGGTATTGCGCGGAATGACCTTTTCCACGATACCGCCCATGGTTTCGATCCCCAAGGACAGGGGCGTCACATCCAGCAGCAGGGTGTCAGACCCCACCGTCAGGGCTTCGGCCTGAAGCGCGGCCCCCACCGCCACCACTTCATCGGGATTGATGTCGGACAGCGGTTCCTTGCCGAAGAATTCGGCCACCCGCTTGCGCACCAGCGGCATGCGGGTGGAACCGCCCACCAGGACCACGCCTTGGATGTCCGCGGCTTCGATCCCGGCATCGTCCACCACACCCCGGCAGATTTCGATGGTGCGGGCAACGAACGGCTCGGCCAAGGCTTCCAACTGGCTCCGGTTCATGTCGTGACGGGATGGCTGACCATCCACTTCGATCATCCACACGCCTTCGGGTTGGCGGGACAGACATTCCTTGGCCACCCGCGCGGTCATCAATGCCTGCTTGGCCTCGCCCGCGGAAATGGTCTGCTTGGCGCCCAGGGTCTTGGCTCGTTCGTCCAGGAAATATTCGGCCACCGCATGGTCGATATCATCCCCGCCCAGCACGGCATCGCCGCCGGTTGCCTTGACCTGAAACACCCCCTTTTCCATCTTCAGGATGGAGATGTCAAAGGTGCCGCCCCCCAGATCGTAGACGGCGTACAGCCCTTCCACCGAATTATCCAGGCCATAGGCCAGGGCGGCGGCAGTGGGTTCATTGACCAGACGCAAGACTTCCAGATCGGCCAGACGGGCCGCATCCTTGGTGGCGGTACGGGCGGCATCGTCGAAATAAGCCGGGACGGTCACCACCGCACGGGACACATGGCGGCCCATCAGTGATGTTTCCGCACGGGCCTTGATAGCGCGCAGGATTTCGGCGGAAATTTCCACAGGGGTCAGCACCTTGCCCGCGATATTCAGGCGCACCATGCCGCCATCGGGATTGGGTTCCACCGTATAGGGCAGCGTGCCAGCCAGGGATTTCACATCCTCGATCCCCCGGCCCATCAGCCGCTTGATGGACGACACCACCCGATCGGGATTTTCCAAGATGGCTTCGCGCGCCTTGGCGCCCACCTCGACACTGCCATCTTCCTTGTAATGAACGATGGACGGAATCAGCGCGCGACCGCTTTCACCATCGCGCAACACTTCGACCTCGCCTTCGGACGCGATGGCCACCACCGAATTGGTGGTTCCCAGATCAATGCCCACCGCCAGCCCGCTTTCGGATTCGTGGGGGGCGGGCGTCTCGCCCGGCTCGTGCAATTGCATCAGGATGAGGCCGTCACTCATGTTCTGTCCCTCTCGACTGGCCATCTCTGGGATGGTTGGTATTTTTATTTTCGAACCCGACCGGACGGACCCGGTCAGAGCATGTCCCCGTGGCAGCACCTCCCCATGGGGGTCAGCGCATGGCCCGGGTCATGCGGGTCTTCTTGACCCTGGCTTCCTCGGCCATCTTGGTCAGGTATTTCAGGCGGGTGGTCAGATGGGCGGCCTTGCCCAGATCATTGGCGTTGAAGGCCGCGGAAATATGGCATTGGGCGGCCAAAACCTCGGCATCGGCCTGGGCCGACAATTTGGTGATGGCCTCGGGCGTCGTTGCCTCTTCGATGGCTTCGCGCTTTTCCATCTGTTCCATCAGCAAGACCGGATCGGAAATAGTGCCGCACCCGGTCAGATCCACCTTGTTTCCCAACAGCTCCAACAGATACGCGGCGCGTTTCAGCGGATCTTTCAGGGTTTCATAGGCTTCATTCAACTGGGTGGCCTGCTGCTGGGACAACGCCCGTTCCTTGGCCGATTTAGCTGCGAAACGGTCGGGATGCAAGCGGCGCTGGAAGCCGAAATACTGACGTTCCAGATCATCGGTGTCCAGATCATAACCCGCAGGCAAGCCCAACCGGGCAAAATGATCAATGGCCCCAGGCCCCTGGACAGCACCGCAAACGGAACAAAACAACGCCCTGGCCGCCACTGGCCCCTTGCAGGACCAGCACGGCACCACGGACGCGATGGCGGACGCGTTCATAGCCAAACCCCGGCTTGGGAAAGATCAGACGTGGAAAGATTCGCCACAGCCGCAGCGGCCCTTTTCATTGGGATTGCGGAAGACGAACCCAGATTGCATCTTTTCTTCCACCCAATCCATCTCGGTCCCGAAGATGAACATGCTGGCCTTGGGGTCGATCAGAACAGTCACACCCTTTTGTTCGACGACTTCGTCGAATTGCGACTTTTCGTCAGCGAATTCCAGGGTATAGGACATGCCAGAACACCCCTTGGTCCGCACGCCGATGCGGATACCCACCGACGGCTTGCCCCGTTTGGCCAGCATGGACTTAACCCGTTCGGCGGCATTGTCGGTCAGGGTGATGGGAGTCTTCAGTTCCATGATATCCGTCCCCTTAACATGTCAGGACTTAAAACAAAGCAACGAGAAATGGGCGGCCCTTATTGGGCCGCTTTTTCTTCTTCGTCCACCAGACCGGCTTTTTTCTTGTAATCGGCGATGGCCGCCTTGATGGCGTCCTCGGCCAGAACCGAACAATGAATTTTCACCGGCGGCAAAGCCAATTCCTGGGCGATATCGGTATTCTTGATCGCGGCAGCTTCTTCCAGGGTCTTGCCCTTCACCCATTCGGTGACCAGCGAACTGGAGGCAATGGCCGAACCGCAGCCGAAGGTCTTGAACTTGGCATCTTCGATGATGCCCTCGGCACTGACCTTGATCTGCAACTTCATGACGTCGCCGCAGGCTGGCGCCCCCACCAAACCGGTGCCGACGTTGTCATCCTGATTATCCATGGCGCCCACATTCCGGGGACGCTCGTAGTGATCGACGACCTTGTCGCTGTAAGCCATCTCTTCCTCCACAACCTTAAGCAGATAAACCGGAATAGTTCCAGTTTACACCGTTTGCTGTCTCAATGCTCGGCCCATTGAATGGACTTGATATCAACACCTTCCAAATGCATGTCCCACAGCGGGCTCATGGCCCGCAGGTGTTCGACCGCTTGGGTAATGTGTTCGATGGCGAAATCCACATCTTCCTGGGTGGTGAACCGGCCCAGGCCGATCCGCAACGAGGTATGGGCCATTTCCGCCTCAAGCCCCAGGGCGCGCAACACATAGGACGGCTCCAGCGAAGCCGAGGTGCAGGCAGAGCCCGACGACACCGCCAGATCCTTGACCCCCATCATCAGCCCCTCGCCTTCGACAAAGGCGAAGGAGACGTTCAGATTTCCGGGTACGCGGCTGTCCAGATCGCCATTGACGTAAATTTCCGGCAAACGCTGACGCAGACCGCCCAGCAAGCGGTTGCGCATGGCCATCAGCCGATCGCTCTCGCTGGCCATTTCGCGCTGGGAAATGGCACAGGCTTCGCCGAAGCCCACACACAGGAACGGTGCCAAGGTACCCGAGCGCATGCCGCGTTCCTGACCACCGCCATTGATCAGCGGTACCAGGCGCACGCGGGGACGGCGGCGCACGTAAAGGGCGCCAATCCCCTTTGGCCCATAAATCTTGTGCCCGGAAATGGACATCAGGTCGATATTCATGGCGTTGACATCCAGCGGGATCTTACCCACCGCCTGGGCGCAATCGCTGTGGAAGAACACGCCGTTCTTGCGGCACAGGGCGCCGATGGCTGCCAAAGGCTGGATAACGCCGATTTCGTTGTTCACCCCCATCACCGACACCAGGGCGGTCTTGTCGGTGATGGCCGCTTCCAATTCGGCCAGATCAATCAGGCCATTGGCACCCACCGGCAGATAGGTGACCTTGAACCCTTCCTGTTCCAGGTGACGGGCGCTGTCCAGCACGCATTTATGCTCGGTCACCACGGTGATGATGTGGTTCTTTTTTTCCTTGTAGAAATGGGCGATGCCCTTCAGCGCCAGATTATTGGATTCGGTGGCGCCCGAGGTGAAGATGATTTCCTTGGCGTCGGCACCGATCAGCGACGCGATTTGCTCGCGCGCCACTTCCACCGCCTCTTCCGCTTCCCAGCCATAGGCATGGGTGCGCGAATGGGGATTGCCGAACTTTTCCGTCAGATAAGGCAACATCTTTTCCACCACCCTGGGATCGCAGGGGGTGGTGGCCTGGTAATCGAGATAGATCGGACGTCCCGAAGCCTTCGGGGCGGAAACCGTTTCACTGGTCTTGGTAAGCGCAGTCATGCGTTCGATCCTCTCTCGCGTCAGGCGGCTTGAGCCGCGTCCTTCACTTCGTATCCTTTCCGCCGGGCCAGATCGCACCAGGCGGACAGGAACATGTCGATCTCGTCGCATCGGGTCTTGGGCCCAAGACTGATGCGTATCGCCGCGCGGGCCTGATCGGCCCCCCATCCCATGGCCCTGAGAACCCGGCTTTCCGCCACCTTTCCCGAAGAACAGGCGGACCCGGCGCTGACGGCCACCTGGGCCAGATCCAGCGCCATCACCTGGGTCAGTGCCGGCAATCCCGGCAGAACCAGACACGACGTATTGCACAGCCTTTCGGCATCCTTGCCAGCCACCTGAGCGGCTGGCACCCGTTCCATCACCATCGCCTCCAGGCGATTACGCAATTCCTTTATCCGGGCCACCGCCTCGCCTCCGGCCATTTCCTGGCCGGTCAGCCGGGCGGCGACACCAAATCCGACAATGCCGGCCAGATTTTCCGTTCCGGCGCGGCGGCGTCGCTCCTGCCCCCCTCCCAGCAAAATCGGTGCCAGATGGGTTTCGCCCTTTCGGGCGATCAAGGCGCCAATTCCGGTCGGACCGCCCATTTTGTGGGCGCTCAATGTCAGAAAGTCTACATCCAGGTCCGACACCGACACCGACAATCGCCCCGGCCCCTGGGCGGCGTCGCAATGGAATAGCGCACCATGGGCGTGGGCGATGGCGGCCAGATCGCGGATGGGGTTGATCACCCCGGTTTCATTATTGGCCAGCATCACCGACACCAGAGCCGGGCCGGGATTTTCCGCCAGCAACCGATCCAGATGAACCGGATCGGCGCGCCCCTGGCCATCCACCGCCAGCCATTGGGCGGCTTGGGATTGAGCGGGTTCATACACCGATGGATGTTCAACAGCCGACACGATCAACCGATGGCCGGGGACGGACAAAGCCAGATTATTGGACTCGGTCCCGCCCGAAGTGAAAATCACCATGTCGGGCTGGGCATCCACCAGCGCCGCCACCTGGGCGCGGGCCTGTTCCATGCGCGCCCGCGCACGGCGGCCCGGGGCATGGATGGCCGACGGGTTTCCCCCTTCGGCCAATGTCTCGGCCATGGCCGCCACCACCTCGTCCCGCGCCGGAATGCCGGCATTGCAATCGAGATAGGCACCCATGTTCACATCACCTTCACTCACCCCCACCCCCACGCCCCTGGCGAAACACGTCAGAGCTGGGGGCGGGCCACCATACCGCCGTCATTGGGCGGCGGCGGTGGTGCCGGGCACGCCCAGAAACATCCCGGAACTGCCCAAAATGCGCCGTTCACACACATCACCCAGGGAAACCGAGGACAGATACAGATAAATCTGGTTACCCAATTCTTCCCACAGATCATGGGTCAGGCAACGGCCCTTGTTATTGTGACAGCCCGCCGGGGTTCCGGGGGAACAGCGCGTGGTCTGGATGGGTTCATCCACAGCCAGGATAATGTCCGACACCCGCATCTGCGCCGGGGCACGGGCCAACAAATAGCCGCCGCCCGGACCGCGCACGCTTTTGACCAGCCCGCCCTTGCGCAATTTGCCGAACAATTGTTCCAGATAGGACAGAGAGATTTCCTGGCGTTCGGCAATATCAGCCAGAGCCACCGGGCTGCCCTGCGAGTGGCTGGCCAAATCCACCATCGCCATCACGGCATATCGGCCTTTGGTGCTCAGTTTCACATTCTCTCTCCCTCAATGGTCGCCCCATGGGGGGCAGGACCGTCTTTATTCACATCACTCCGAATGTTCAGACATTCGGAGCCGTCAAATCCCGACTGCTCTGCTCGGACACCGGGACAATCACCGGCAAGGGCGCGACCGCCCGGCCATCGACCCACTCCGCCCGCTCCCGCTCAAGCTCGGCCACCCGTTCAGTCAGGGCCGCGACCTTATAGCGCAGGCTTTCCATGGTCCGGGCCACCGGATCGGGCAGCCCGTCGGAAACCCCATAGGCACAAAACTCACCGCTGGTCGGCTGATCCTTGCGCGTTGCCGCGCGGGCCGGAATTCCCACCATGGTCACACCGGGGGACACATCGGCCAGGACCACCGCATTGGCACCGACCCGGGCACCCTCGCCCACGGTCACCGGCCCCAATACCTGAGCGCCCGCCCCGACAATCACCCCATTTAATAAAGTGGGGTGCCGCTTACCCCGATTCAACGACGTCCCACCCAGGGTGACCCCGTGATACAGCGTGACATCATCGCCAATCACCGCGGTTTCCCCGATCACTACCCCGGTCCCGTGGTCGATGAACAACCGCCGGCCGATGGTGGCGCCGGGATGAATTTCGATCCCGGTGAATATCTTGGCCAGGTGCGAGACAAAGCGGCCCGCCACCCGGAATCCGCCCGACCACAACCAATGCGACGCACGGTGAAACACCACCGCGTGCAGGCCGGGATAACATAGAACCACCTCCAGCGCCGAATGGGCGGCGGGGTCGCGGCTTTGAATGGATGCGATATCCTCGCGAAGTCTCTTGAAAATCATGGCCAACGATATGCTAAGCTGCGGGACGGACGAGCACCCCGGATGCAGGGGGGAACCCATTCGGAAGGCGCTTTCTTGAAGGTGAATATAGGATGCCCTACCACGCCGGTCAAGAATGGCCGGGATCAATCAATAATTACCCGTTGTTATTCCCTGACGCTGGCGGTGGGGCTTTCCGTCGCGGCGGCGGGGCAAATGGCTATGGAAACTAGGGGACCGTAATGCCCGAGGTGATTTTCAACGGACCAGATGGCCGTCTCGAAGGCCGCTATCATCATTCCAAACTTCCCAACGCCCCTGTTGCATTGTTGCTGCATCCGCATCCGCAACATGGCGGCACCATGAATAACAAGGTGGTCTACACCCTGTATCACGCCTTTGTGCGTCGGGGTTTTTCCACCTTGCGCTTCAACTTTCGCGGGGTCGGACGCAGCCAGGGTAAGTTCGATGCCGGGTTGGGGGAATTGTCCGATGCCGCATCGGCCTTGGATTGGATGCAGACCTATAACCCCAATGCCCAATCCTGCTGGGTGGCGGGCTTTTCCTTCGGCGCCTGGATCGGCATGCAATTGCTGATGCGCCGCCCGGAAATCGACGGCTTCGTTTCAGTGGCGCCGCCGGCCAATGCCTACGACTTCACTTTTCTGGCCCCCTGCCCGTCTTCGGGCCTGATCGTTCACGGCACCGCCGATGAAACCGTGCCCGAACCGTCCGTGGCCAAACTGGCCACCAAGCTGGGGTCGCAGAAAAACATTCGGGTCAAGTACAATACCATCGAAGGCGCAGGTCATGCCTTTGGTGCCCAATTGGACAGCCTGAACGACGTGGTGGACGAATATCTGAGCACGGTGATCGTCGACACTCCCACCATCCCCACCCCGGCGATGATGGAAGCAGCGGCAGGTTGACAAAGTACGGCCAGGGACAAGTCAATCCCAAACCGTCATAACCCGTAAAAAACCTTCCAGCCCCGTCGGCTGGAAGGTTTTTTATTCGGTCAGGCTTGGGCCAAGCGTTGAAACCCGGCATCCAGGTCAGCAATCAGATCATCGACATTTTCCAGCCCGGCATGAAAGCGCAAGGACGGCCCCGCCGGCTGCCAATCCGATGCGGTGCGAACCACCGAATGCCCGCCGGTGGGGATGACCAGACTTTCAAATCCCCCCCAGGAATATCCCATGGCGAAATGATCGTACCCATCCAGCATGGCATCCACCGCCGCCTTGCCCACCGGCTTCAGCACCACGCCGAACAGGCCGCACGCCCCGGTGAAATCCCGCCTCCACAGGGCGTGGAACGGATCGGATGGCAGGGCCGGATACATGACCCGATCCACTTCTGGCCGCTTTTCCAGCCACTGGCACAGGGTCAGGGCGGTTTGCTGATGCTGGCGCAGCCGCACCGGCAGGGTCCGCAGCCCACGCAATCCCAGATACAATTCTTCCGATCCGGGACAGTTTCCCGAAGTGCACACCCAATCCTTGACCTTGGCCCACAGATCGGGGCGGGTGGTAATGGCCCCCAACATGGCATCGGCATGCCCGACCACGTATTTGGTGCAAGCCTGGATGGACACGTCCACCCCATGGTCAAAGGGCTGGAAATTCAGGATGCCCCAGGTGTTATCCATCAACACCACCGCGCCATGCTGGTGGGCGAGTTGGGCGATGGCGGGAATATCCTGAACCTCGAACGTCAGGGAACCGGGACTTTCGGTGAACACGACCTTGGTGTTGGGACGCATCAGCCCGGCGATGTCGGCGCCGATGGTGGGATCGTAATATGTGGTTTCAATCCCTTGGCGCGTCAAAACCTGATCGCAGAATTTGCGCGTCGGCCAATAGACCGTGTCCACCATCAAAAGATGGTCACCTTGTTGCAGGAACGCCCCCAAGGCGCCGGTGATGGCGGCCAACCCCGATGACACCGCGATGCTGCGACCGCCCCCCTCCACCTTGGCCATTGCCTCTTCAAAGGCGAAGGTGCTTGGGGTGCCGAAGCGGCCATAGCGCACCTCGTCATAGCCCCGGCCGGCGGCCTCCAGATGGGCCACATTGGGATGCAGAATGGTCGAAGCGCGATAAACCGGCACATTGACCGCCCCGTGATAATGCTCGGGATGGCGGCCGGCGTGAATGATCTGGGTGTCTTTGCTGGTCATGATCCGGGCAGATTCGTGGACGGGAACGCGGCCGATGATGGTGGCACCGGCTTGGGAACAAAGCCAGTCTTTTGTCAGCTATGAATGTGTGACGAACACGCAACACAGAATGCAAAAACTAACCATCAAATTTTATCCGTATTGTTCTTCAGGTTTCAATTTGGCAACCTTCCGCCGTGCATTAATTCAAGGGGGACGGTAATGAATCGGGTTTTCTATGCGGGACTGATCGTCGCGGCCGGAATGGCGGGGTCCATGGCTGTCGCCGGGGGGGCCATGGCGTCCTCGTACTCAGGCAGTGAGGAAACCTGCACCGCCTCCGGCTACCAATATGGCAGCAGCCAATACGCCTATTACTACAATTGCGACGGTAGCGGCGCCAAGTCATCGTCCAGCGAGCGGACTATCGAAAACGTCAACCGCGCCGCGGTCGGCAGTGTGCTGGGATCGGTCGGCAACCATATCGGCAGCGTCGTCGGCGGACGTGGCGCCCAGACCGCATCGCTGGGCGAAGTCAGCACCGGCCTGGCCGGCGGCAACGGGTCGCCCCGCTTTGCCCTGTGGGCCGCTGGTGGCGCCAACGCCTTGAAGATCAGCGCCGACAGCGCCGATTTCGATGGCAAGCTGTTGAACGGCACCGCCGGTCTGGATTACCGGATCAACAACAATCTGGTCATCGGCTTCGCCGCCGCCTTGGACAGCACCAATGGCGATACCCGGTTCAATGCCGGTGATTTCAGCGTCCAGGGATATTCGGTGATCCCCTATGCCGCCTATGATTTCGGCCAGGGCACCACCGTCGATGTGATGGTCGGCTATACCTATCTGGACGGCGAAACCACCCGCGCCAGCGGTGGCCTGCGCGGTGATTATACCGGCTACCGTCTGATGGGGGCTGCCAATGTCCACCATTCCCTGCCTATCGGCCCGCTGACCCTGCGCGGCGATCTGGGCTTTACCTATGCCTACTCCCAAAATGACGACTATACCGAAACCGGCACCGGTCCCGGTTTGGGCTTGCTGGCCACTCATGTGAACGAAGCCAGCGCCCATCTGGGGCAATCCAAGGTCGGCCTGCGCGCAAGCCACGCGTTCGGCCGGTTCGAACCGTTCCTGTCCACCACCTATCTGTACGATCATGTGGCGGACCACAGCGGCCGTATCGGCAATGAAGTCGGCAATGATGAATTGATCGTGGCGACTGGCGTTGATTTCTATGCCACCCAGACCGAATCGGTGGGGTTGCAGGCCAGCCACTCTTTCCTGCGTAACAAGACGTCGGATACCGGCTTGCTGTTCAATGCCCGTTTGGCGTTCTAATACCATATCCCGGTGATCGGAACCGATCACCGGCGCCCGTGGCGGAAGGCATAAGCCGCGTGGCCCCTTGGGCTTAACCAAATCCCCGTGAGTACCACTCACAGGGATTTTGTATAGCGCAGAACAACCTTTGACTGGTCGATATCCAGCCGCCATTGCGGCGGCTGGCGGTCGTCAAGGTGTCTCATGAAAACGGCGGACAGGGCATCCTGTCCGCCGTTTTTCGCTATTCCCACCAGATCATCGTGCGTCAAACGGACGCGCCCCGCTCTATAACCCCATCAGGGCGCGGACGTGTTCCTTGACACAGGCGGCCAGGGTTGGCGGGTCATACCCACCTTCCAGCACCGACACCACCCGGTTACCGGCGGTTTCCGACGCCACATCCAGCAGCTTTTCCGTCGCCCACCGGAAATCATTGGTGCGCAGCCGCATATGGGCCAGGGGATCGGCGGCGTGAGCGTCGAATCCCGCCGAGATGATCAGAAAATCCGGGGCGAAATCCCGCAATTTCTGGATCAGGATGTCATCGAATGCCTGACGGAAATCGTCCGATCCCGTCCCGGCAGGCAGGGGAATGTTCAGCATCCGCCCCGCCCCGCCCACTTCCGCCGCCAATCCGGTATTGGGGAAAGAATGTTCCTGATGGGTCGATGCATACAGGGTCTTGGCTTCATCCCACAGGATATGCTGGGTGCCATTGCCGTGATGAACGTCGAAATCGACGATGGCCACCCGCTCGAATCCATGCTGATCGCGGGCGTGCAAGGCACCGATAGCTGCATTATTGAAGAAGCAAAAGCCCATGGCGGCATCCCGTTCCGCATGGTGTCCCGGCGGGCGAACGGCGCAAAAGGCGTTTCGCGCCTGTTTGGTCGCCACCGCATCCACCGCCGCGATCACCGCCCCGGCGGATCGCAAGGCGGCTTCGCCGCTTTTGGCGGAAATCACGGTATCCGGGTCCAGATAGGCGTGTTCCCCCGGCGGCGGCATCATGTCGAAAAAATTCTGCACATGATGAGGGCAATGGGCGCGCAAAATTTGCTCCCGCGTGGCCTCGGGGGCTTCATCGCGCAGCAAATTCATGAATTCCTCGCCCTCCAGCGCGGTCAGAACCGCCTGTAGACGCTCGGCGCATTCAGGATGATAGTCCCCGGTGTCATGCTCCAGACAGACGGGGTGCGTGAACAGAAGTGTGGCCATGTTTGTTTCTTGCCGTTTTGTTTTCTTGGACGGCCCTGACGGGCTATGTTGCCGCAATTGTCGATCATGGATGCGGCAATTGCCACAGGGATTTCACGGAAGGCCATTTTAATGAGTGAAAAGCGGCGCGTCGATCAATTGATGGTGGATCGCGGCCTGGTGGAAAGCCGGTCGCGTGCCCAGGCCATGGTCATGGCGGGGTTGGTCCTGTCCGGCGGCAAACGTGTCGATAAACCCGGAACCCAGATGGCCGAGGATGCCCCCCTGGAATTAAAAGGCCAGGATCACCCATGGGTATCCCGTGGCGGCCTGAAATTGGTGGAGGCCCTGGACCGTTTCGCCATCGACCCGGCGGATAAGGTCGCGGTGGATGTGGGGGCCTCGACCGGGGGCTTTACCGATGTATTGCTCAGCCGTGGCGCCGCCAAGGTTTACGCAGTGGATGTGGGCCACGGCCAATTGGCCTGGAAGCTGCGCCAGGATGAGCGCGTGGTGGTGATGGAACGCACCAATGCCCGCCACCTGACCCATGACAGCATCCCCGCCCCCGTCCACATGGTCGTCTGCGACGCCAGTTTCATCGGATTGGAAACCGTTTTGCCCGCGGCCATGGCCCTGACCGCCCCCGGCGCCGTTCTGATCGCCCTGATCAAACCGCAATTCGAGGTGGGAAAAGGCCGGGTGGGAAAAGGCGGCGTGGTCCGCGAGCCGGAATTGCATGCGGAAGTCTGCGACCGCATTCAAAACTGGCTGGCGAACACCCCCGGCTGGACCGTGACCGGCCTGTGTGAAAGCCCCATCAAAGGCCCGGAAGGCAATAAGGAATTCCTGATCGTCGGTCAAAAGACCATGGATGTGCCGCCATGTGCTCCCGCTTCCGCCTGAAAACCGCAGGGGATGCGCTGGCCCGCCATTTCGGCCTGACTGTCCCCCCGCCCCACCCCATGATCCCCTGGCCCCAGGACCGGACCTGCCACCCCACCGACGTCATTTTGACTATCGCGGTCGATGGCAGCCCCCTGCCCTGCCAATGGGGGTTGGCGGTGGATTGGGACAGTAAACCCGTGATCAATGCGCGGGCGGAAACCCTGACCAGCCGCCCCACCTTCCGCCGGTTGCTGGATAATCCGGTCCTGATCCCGGCCAGTGCTTGGTGGGAATGGCGGGTGGATCATCTGGGGCGACGGGTTCGGGTCTGCCTGAACCCGCGCCACCACCCCCTTTTCGCCTTTGCCGGATTACGCGATGGGGACCGCACCGTCATCGTCACCCGCTCTGCCCTGCCCGCCATTGCCCATGTACACACCCGCATGCCGGTGGTCCTAACCGCCGACGATCATCGCCCATGGCTGGATCAGACCAGATTGCCGGAGATGGACTCACTGGAGATGAATAGCCAAGACGATCAGCCCCCACCCCGCCAGGGCGACCTGTTCGGCTGACCGTGGGTGCCGGGCGCAATCCTGCGGATTGCCTGGACACTCGCGGGGTGGTCGCGGTCGCGATAAGACCAACGGCCGTAAGTTCTGACTTATGGCCGTTGGTTCTGCCGCCATTGCGGCGGCGGCCAAGCGGCCGGATGGCCGCGCCCGGCGAGGGCTGTACAACGGTCAATGAAATTGGCCGTTGGTATAAATTGAAACAAACCCCGTTACCATTGACGGAACTCGCCGAAGATCATAAAAAACAGACCACATGGACACAGCGATTACAGCTTTCGGAACATCAATGGAAAATTCGGGATCTGTTCATCATTTCGGCTGCACGAAATGCGGCGAATGTTGTCGCGGCTGGCGGCTTCCCCTGTCCCTGGCAGAGGCGACCGCATGGACCGAAAGAGGACAGGACATTGAAATCCTGTGTCTGGCCACCCCGGCATCCAGCGGGCCGGATGCCGCCGACCCTGCCGCCCTGCATCATTGGAACACGTCTTTTCCCGCCACCTGCGGTGCCCTGCCGGTTCGGATCAAGCTGGTCCTGGCCGCCCAATTAGGGGCGGCCTGTCCCAACCTGCAACCGGACTTGGGATGCGCTATCTATGAAGACCGCCCCCAGGCATGCCGCATTTATCCGGCGGGGCTGGACCCTTTTTCCACGGTCGATCCCGGTCAGAAACGCTGCCCGCCAGATGCCTGGGCGCCCGCTTATCCGGCATTTCTGCGTGATGGCGCTTGCATCGACGAATCCTATCGCCACAACCAGGACCGTTTTCACGCCGCGGCCATGGCCGATGTCCGCTTTCACCAGGATTTGTGCGAAACGCTGAATATCCGCCACGCAGCCCTGTCCGGCGAAGGCTGTGTCATCCACAGACCCAGCGCAAGCTCTGTCCTGGCGGCCCTGACGCAATGCAGCGAAGCCGGACCGGGACCGGCCCCGTCATGGACCATCGTATCCCACGACCAAACGACAATCGAAGCCCTGACCCGGATCAAGTCCCAGGGCATTCACGTCCCACCCCATGGGCGCCACCCGGATTTCAACTGGGACTATCTGGGGTTTTTCAACGGCCCGGCCGGGTCCGCCTCCTGACCCATCCACCGGAACATGCGGCCCCGCACCGTCAAGGGCGCGGGGCCGCATGTCCCATTTGGTCATGGCAGTTCCGACGATTACGCCTGTTCCGGCAGCACCATCCAAGACGGCACATCAACGCGGATGGCCTGCCCCCCCACGGTCAGGGGCTTGTCCAGATGTTCCAGCCGGATCAGGGCCAGGGCCAGCCCGTCCTGTCCCGACCGGATTTCCCCGGCATCCACATCGCCCGCCAGGATCGCCGTACCCGGTTCGATGGCGGCACCATCAAAGTGAACCGGCAACAGACGTTTGCGCACCAATCCGCGATGCTTGGTCCGGGCCGTCAATTCCTGGCCCATATAGCATCCCTTGTTGAAATCCACGGCCCCCAATTCATCAAAGCCGTTTTCCAGCAAAATCCCCTTATCCACCGGCAGATCCCGGCTGCCATCGGGCACGCCCAGGGACAGGCGCAGGCTGTCCCACAGGCTGAAATCGCCCATGACCAGACCGGCGGCGGTCAAAGCCGCACTGTCAGTGACCAGGGCGCGCCCGCCCAGGGCGGCAAGGCGCGGATCGGTATAGGCGATGCCATCCCCCACCGGCTTGGCCGCACCCGGCTGGGCGCTGTCCAACCCCAAGGCCGAATCCCCCAAAATGGCGAAGACCTTGTAATCCGGGGCCAAGGCCACGGTCACCTTGGCCTTCAGCTTGTAGAGCGACAGTTTTTTGCGAAATTCCTCGGCCCGGGCCGCTTCCACGTCAATCAGCAAGGCGCCGTCTTTTTCCACGATGAACAAATCGTGGATGAATTTGCCCTGCGGCGTCAGAAACGCGGCGAAAATCGCCTGTTCCGGCCCGGCCTTGCCAACGTCGTTGGAAACCAGCCCCTGCAAAAAGGTAACCCGGTCATCGCCCGACACCGACAGGACCGCACGGTTCAGGGGAACGAAAAAAGATTGGGCCATCGTGACGAAAGCTCCCTTGGCTGACGGCAAAAGCGGCGGATTGGAAAGGGTGATCCAAGTTCCGCCCTTTGGCAACCCTGCTTGGCAGCGGCCCGCCATCACCGTATAAGAAGGCATCATGCATATCACCTTGGTTGACGATTCCGTGCCCTTCGATGGGTTCACCGCTTCGACCCGCGCCCTGGGCGGCGCGGAAAAGGCTTTCGCTTCACTGCCGGGCGCCCTGGTGCGGCGCGGTCACCGCGTCAGCGTCTATAACCGCTGCCGCTGGGCCATGGTCACCGAAGGGGCGCAATGGGAAACCCTGGACAACCGCGCCCCCCTGACCACCGATGTCCTGATCGCCTTCCGCAAACCGGCCTTGCTGGAATTCGTCCGCCAGGCCGGGCGCCGGGTCTTGTGGTTCACCGGGCCGGGCCGCATGCTGGCCAAGCCCCAGGCCCGCGCCATGTTGCAGGAACACAAGCCCCTGGTGCTGCTGGGCAGCGACATGCAGACCGTGGGCTGGTCGCCCCTGGGGGCACAGGTGGCCATGCTGCCCCCGGCCCTGCGGCCCGATTATCTGGCCGCCCCCCCGGCCCCCGAACAGCCACCCAGGGCCATCGTCACCACCCATCCGGCCCATGGCCTGGATTGGCTGGTGGATTTATGGATATCGCGCATCCATCCGGCAATCCCCCAGGCGGAATTGCATATCCATTCCATGTCCCTGTCCAAGGCGGTGGATGGCGGGCAGGTGGATGCCGGGCTGGAGGATCTGGCGGCAAAGGTGTTTTCGGCCCAATCCCAGGGTGTGCGGGTCCTGCGCCCCCAGGCCGATGGGGGTATGGCCGCCGCCTATGCCGAAGCCTGCGCCCATCTGTATCCCGGCCATGCCGACGATTGCACCGCCTTTACCCTGATGGAAAGCCAGGCCCGTGGATTGCCCGCAGTGCTGCGCCCGCTGGGGGCTGCGCCGGAACGGGTGGCCGATGGGCGCAGCGCCTATGTCGCCCCCGATGACGATGCCTTTGCCAGCCTGACCATCATGCTGCTGACCGACCCGTCAATCCGGGCATCACTGTCCCAGGAAGCCCGTGCCCTGTACCAGAACCGCGATTGGGACGCCTGCGCCCGCCGGATCGAGGAATTGCTGACATGACCAAGGTGCTTCAGGCCATGGCCGGGGCCGATCACGGCGGGGCCGAGGCGTTTTTCGAACGCCTGACCCTGGCCCTTCACCGGGCAGGCCAACCCCAGCACGCGCTGATCCGCCACAATCCCCGCCGCGCCCGGCTGCTGGAACAAGCGGGCATCGGCGTGACCCAATTGCGGTTTGGCGGGGCCTTGGACCTGTCCACACGCTGGGGATTCGCCCGCACCATCCGGCGGGAAAAGCCCCAATTGGTGCTGACCTGGATGAACCGGGCCAGCGGTTTTTGCCCCCGATCCAAAGGCGGCGCCAACGGCTTTGTCCAGGTGGGACGACTGGGCGGCTATTACGATCTGAAATATTACCGCCACTGCCACCATCTGATCGGCAATACCCGCGATATCTGCCGGTGGATCCGCGATCAGGGATGGGATGGGGACCGGGTCCATTACCTGCCCAATTTCGTCAGCGACACCAACCAGCCAGCCATCAGCCGCGCCACCTTTTCCACCCCCCAGGGCCAACCCCTGGTCCTGGCCCTGGGGCGCCTGCACAAGAACAAGGCGTTCGACGTGCTGATCCACGCCATGGCCCGTCTGCCCGGCGTCTATCTGTGGATTGCCGGTGATGGCCCGCTGCGCAGCGAATTGGAACGTCTGGCATCGCATCTGGGGGTGATTTCCCGCGTGCGCTTCCTGGGTTGGCGCGATGATACGGCGGCGCTTTATGCCGCCAGCGATCTGTTTGTCTGCCCGTCCCGCCACGAACCCTTGGGCAATGTGGTGATCGAGGCGTGGGCAAATTCATTGCCGGTGGTGGCCGCCGCCGCCCAAGGCCCCACCGAGTTGATCCAGGACGGAGTGGATGGGTTGCTGACCCCCGTTGACAATGCCGATGCCATGGCCGCCGCCGTGAAATCCCTGTTGGCCGACCCCGCCCGCGCCGCCGCCGTGGGCGAAGCCGGACGCGCCCGGTTCCAGACCGATTTCACCGAAAGCGCGGTGGTGGCCCGCTATCGGGACTTTTTCGCCCAGGTGGTCGGCTGATGTGCGGGATCGCCGGGATCATCGGCCCCCAGGGCACCGCCCCCGATCTGAACGCCCTGGACCGTATGGCCAAGGCATTGGGCCATCGCGGCCCCGACGGACAAGGCCAACATGTGCGGGGACCGGTCGGGATGGTCCAGGTACGACTGGCCATTATTGACCTGGATGGCGGCAAGCAACCTATCTTGGACCGCCAGGGCCGGGCCATCATCGCCAATGGCGAGATTTATAATAACCCGGAATTGCGCGACGCCATGCCCGGCGCGGTGTTCACCACCGGGTCCGATTGCGAGCCGCCCCTGCACCTTTATTCCTATGAGGGCCTGGGATTTACCGAAAGATTGCGGGGCATGTACGCCCTGGCCATTGACGACCCCGTTACCGATCGGGTGATCCTGGCCCGCGATCCCTTTGGCATCAAGCCGCTTTACTTGGCCCATGGCACGTTCGGCGTGGCTTTTGCGTCGGAACCCCAGGCGTTGATCGCATCGGGATTGGTGCATCCCCTGCTGGACACCCAGGCCCGCGCCCAATTACTGCAACTGCAATTCACCTGTGGCAGCCGCACCCCCTTTATCGGTATCGAACGGCTGGCCCCCGGCGAAACCGTGGTGATCAGCCAGGGCCGCATCGTCCAGCGCCTGCACCGCCCGGCCTTGCCCCAGGCGGGCATCAGTCCGGCCGAGCCGGAAACCATGCTGGACAGTCTGGATCGGGTCCTGGCCGATTCGGTCAAGGTGCATCAGCGTGCCGATGTGCCATTCGGCATGTTCTTGTCAGGCGGCATCGATTCGGCCAGCCTGCTGGCATTGATGGCCCGGCTGAACACCAGTCCGGTCCTGGCCTATACCGCCGGTTTTTCCGGCACCAGCGTTCACGATGAACGGGACCACGCCCGCGCCTTGGCCAAGGCCACCGGGGCCACCCATATTGAAGTGGACATCACCGCCCGCGATTTTTGGGAAAATCTGCCCGAAATCGCCGCCGCCATGGATGACCCGGCGGCGGATTACGCCGTCATCCCCACCTATCTGCTGGCCAAACGCGCCCGCCAGGATGTGAAAGTGATCCTGACCGGCGAGGGGGGGGATGAATTGTTCGGCGGCTATGGCCGTTACCGTGGCGTCATGCGCCCCTGGCCCTTTACCCGCGGCATGCGGCGCAAGGGTACGTTCGACCGGCTGAACGTCCTGAGGGATCAGGTGGTCGATGGCTGGCGTGACGAATTGACCGCCAGCGAAGCCGCCGGACGGCAACGGGACCGGACACGGCTGCAACAGGCTCAGGCGGTGGATTGCGCCCATTGGCTGGCCAATGACCTGTTGATCAAGGCCGATCGCTGCCTGATGCATCATGGGTTGGAAGGCCGGGTTCCCTTTCTGGATCAGATCGTGGCCGATTTCGCCTTTCGCCTGTCCGATGGCGACAAGGTTCATGGCCAAATCGGCAAATGGCGGCTGCGCCAATGGCTGGACCGGACCTTACCCCAGGCCGGGGCCTTTGAAAAAAAACGCGGATTCACTGTTCCCGTGGCGGATTGGATGGCGGCGGAACCGCATTTGGGCGAATTGGTGGCCCGCCAGCCGGCCATTCAGGCCATCGCCGATCCCGGAAAAGTGCGCGCCCTGTTCGCCCAGGCGGGCGGTCGGGCGGGCTTTGCCTGCTGGACATTGCTGTTTTATGCCCTGTGGCACCGCCGCCATATGGACGGCGCCGCGCCAAGGGGCCATGTGTTGGATACATTGTCTGACTGTTAAAAAGAAAAGGCGTCATCATGGCCAAGGTTTATGATCTGATCCTGCGTCACGGCACGGTTGTCACCCCCGGCGGGTTGGCCCGGACCGATATCGGCGTGCTGGGCGGCCGTATCGCCGCCATCGGCGATTTAAGCCAGGCCAGCGCCGGACAGGTGATTGATGCCACCGGTCTGCATGTCCTGCCTGGGGTGATTGACACCCAGGTGCATTTCCGCGAACCCGGATTGGAACATAAGGAAGATTTGTCCACCGGCACCGCCGCCGCCGCCATGGGCGGCGTGGTGGCCGTGTTCGAAATGCCCAACACCAAGCCCGGCACCACCACCGCCCAGGCATTGGAAGACAAATTGGCCCGCGCCAAGGGACGGGCATGGACCGACCACGCCTTTTTCATGGGCGCCGCCGCCGATAATGTGGATCATCTGGCCGAATATGAACGCATTCCCGGTTGCGCTGGGATCAAGGTATTCATGGGGTCCAGCACCGGCAGCTTGCTGGTGTCCGACGATGCGACCCTGGGCCGGGTCCTGGCCCAGGGACACCGCCGCGTGGCCGTGCATTGCGAAGACGAACCCCGGCTGATCGAGCGCAAGCCTATCGCCGATGCCGAAGCCCATCCCCGCGCCCACCATGTGTGGCGCGACGCCGAAACCGCGCTGATCGCCACCCAAAGGCTGATCCGTCTGGCCCGCGCCGCCCGCCGCCGGGTTCATGTCCTGCATGTGACCACCGCCCAGGAAATGGAGTTCCTGGCCGGGCACAAGGATGTGGCCACGGTGGAAACCACCCCCCAGCATCTGACCCTGGCCGCCCCCGATTGTTATGAAACCTTGGGCACCTTGGCCCAGATGAATCCGCCCATCCGCGAAGCCCATCACCGTGCGGCCCTGTGGCAGGCCGTGTCCGACGGCGTGGTGGACGTTCTGGGCTCTGATCACGCCCCCCATACCCTGGATGAAAAATCCAAGCCCTATCCGCAATCACCATCGGGCATGACCGGGGTGCAGACCCTGGTGCCGTTGATGTTGGACCATGTGAATGCAGGCAAGCTGAGCCTGGGCCGCTTTGTCGATCTGACATCAGCCGGACCGGCCCGCATTTATGATCTGGCGGGCAAGGGCCGCATCGCCCTGGGCTATGACGCCGATTTCACCATTGTCGATATGAAGGCGGATAAGGTGATCACCAACCGCTGGATCGTCAGCCGGTGCGGCTGGACCCCATTCGACGGACGCCGGGTCACCGCCTGGCCCGTCGCCACCATCGTCAGGGGCAAGACTGTAATGATGGATGGGCAGTTGATCGGGGACCCGGCAGGGGAACCCGTGCGTTTTCAAGATTGCCTGCCCCCGTTGTAACCAGGACTGATACCAACGGCCGTAGGTTCTGACTTACGGCCGTTGGTATGATCTGGAAGAAATGCGTCGATCCCGATTCATTTCTTCCAGATCCATACTTTTTGATGTATAACCTCAGTCATATATTTATTAAAATTTAAACAACAACTTGTTAACACCCCAATCCACGGTTATGTTCCCCCCCGAAGTTTTTACAATATTCAGATATGCCATCTAGCGTGGACGTCTATCCCCATGCCTGCCATGACGACGCCTTTATCCTTGGAAAAGACTGACGACAACTCAGTAGGCATGGTTGCCCTGGGGATGGCCGCCATGGCCATATCCTGCGTCATCTACTGGGTTTTGCTGGTCGCGTCTTTTGACGACCAGCGCAAGGATGCCGACAATCAGACCCGGCAGCGTGTGGTGCAGATGGCCAACATGCTGTCCTTGCAAACCGAAACATTGTTGTCCGGCCTGGATGTGATCATCCAGGGCATGGTGGCCAAGTATGAAACCGGCGATACCAAGGGTTTTGAACTGGGGGTTCAAAACACCATTGCCTCCCTGCCCTTGGGCGCCTTGCACCAGATCGCCCTGGCCGATGCCAATGGACGGGTGATCTATTCCAGCCTGTGGCCCAATGGAAAGCCGGTGGGTGAACCGGTTTTCGTCACCGACCGCGATCATTTCCGGGCGGCGGTGAAAATGGCGGAACAAAAGGAAACGCGGTTGTTCATCAGCCGCCCGGTCCAGGGCCGGGTGTCGCGCAAATGGACAATCCAGTTGACCCGTCCCCTGCGTGATGCCCATGGCGCCTTTGCCGGGGCCATCGTGGTGTCGCTGTCGCCATCCTATGTTTCCGGTTTTTTCCAGCGGGTCTTCGACAACCCGGCCGATGTGGTCCTGCTGGCCCGCAGCGACGGAGCCTATCTGGCCCGGTCGGACCGGGAAGAGGAATCCATGGGCCGCAGTGTTCCCGCCCATCGTGAATTCCTGACCCATCTAGACAAGCGCCAGGGCGAATATGACGCCTTTGCCGCCATTGACGGCGTCGAACGCTTCTATGGCTGGACCAGGGTGGAAAACTACCCGGTGGTGGTCAGCGTCGGATTGGACAAGCGGTCCGCCCAGGCCCCGACCGAGCGGGCGATCAAGGCCAGTCTGTCGCGCAACCTGCTGGGCACGGTGGTTATCTGGATCGGCACCATTTGCATCGCCTGGCTGGTGCGCCTGCAACAGCGCAACATCGCCTTGCTGGCCCGCAATGAGCGGCGGCTGCAAAAGCTGGTGGCGCAGGTTCCGGGGATGATTTTCCAATACCGCCTGTTCCCCGACGGGCATCGTTATTTCCCCTATACCAGTCCCAACATCACCGAAATTTATGGTCTGACCCCCGAAGAGGTGATGGAGGATTCCTCACCCGTCCTGACGTTGATTCATCCCGATGACCGGGATCGGGTCTGGAACGAAATCACCGAATCCGCCTTGCGCCTGACTCCTTGGATCTGCACCTATCGGGTCCAACTGGCCGATGGCACCGTCCGCTGGCTGGAAGGCCACGCCAATCCCGAACCGGAAGCCGATGGCGCCACCTTGTGGCATGGCTATATTCACGACATCACCGACCGCCATTCCACCCAGCAAGCGCTGAAAGACAGCGAAGAACGGCTGCGTCTGGCGGTCCAGGCCGTGCAAGACGGCCTGTGGGAATGGCGGATCACCGAAGACCGGATCATTTGGGACCGCCGCTGTTATGACATGCTGGGCTATCCCGACCAGTCCTTTACCCTGGATTTCAGCAAACTGGCCGAAATGATCCACCCGCTGGATCGTGACCGTCACAAGGCCAAGATGCGCATGGCCCTGCAAGACGGCCAAAGTTATCGCAACGAATTCCGCGTCCGCACCGCCTTGAACGGCTGGCTGTGGGTCGAAGCCCGTGGCGAAGTCGTGGTCACCGGCATGGACGGTTCCGCCCTGAAAATGATGGGCACCCTAAGCGATATCAGCCAGCGTGTGACCCAGGCGCAATTGCGCCGGGTACTTCTGGACCAAAGCGCAGCCGTCATCTTCCTGGCCACGCCAGACCGCAAGATTTCCCTGGCCAACGCCCGTGCCATCGAATTGTTCGGCCCCCGCTCGGGCGAGTCCCTGGTCGGGCAAAGCATGGAAGTCCTGCATGCCGACGCCCATTCCTTCGACGCCTTTGCCCGCTTCTACAGCATCCTGCGTCAAGATGGCAGCGTCCGGCTGGAACACCGGCTGAAAGACGGGCAAGGTCAGGTCCATTGGTTTGAATTGCACGGCACCTTGCTGGACCCCGAAGCCCCCGATGGCAGCGTCATTTGGACCATGTTCGACGTGGATGACCGCCATCGGGCTGAAACAGCCTTGCTGAACGCCCGCAAGCGGCTGACCGCCATCATTGATCATTTTCCCGGCGGCGTGCTGGTGGAAGATGGGGCGATGCGGGAAGTGGTGGTGGCCAACAATGCCTTGTGCCAGTTGATGGATTGGGGGACCGCCCCCATCGACCTGATCGGCCGCCCAGTCAACGACATCGCCACCAATGACGCCACCCAATGGTTGACCGCCGATGCCAGTGCCGCCCATGACCGCAAACTGGTGGGGCAGGAACACGTTCTGTCCAATGGCCGGGTGCTGGAGGTGGACCGGATTCCGTTGCTGCTGGGAATGGAACATATGGGCGTACTCTGGGTGATCCGCGACATCACCGAACGCAAATCCCGCGAAACCGCGCTGCAAATGCTGGCCACCACCGACACCTTGACCGGCCTGCCCAACCGCCGGGCCTTCATGGCCCGCATGGATGAAGAACTGAACGCCATCCGCCGAGGTGAAATTCAGCCGTCAACGGTGATCATGCTGGATCTGGACCATTTCAAGCGTGTCAACGACACCTATGGCCATAAGGTAGGCGATCAGGTGTTGCAGCACATGGCCAAATGCGCCCAAACCGCCTTGCGGCGCAAGGATATGGCCGGACGCCTGGGGGGCGAGGAATTCGCCGTCTTGTTGTCGGAAACCAACGGCACCGGTGCCGCCGCCTTGGCCGAACGCCTGCGCGAAGCCCTGGCGTCCAGCCCAGCCCACACCGATGCCGGTGAAATCACCTTCACCGCCAGCCTGGGCATCGCCATCTTAGACCCCACCAGCATCAACGCCCAGGAATGCCTGGCCCAGGCTGACCAAGCCCTGTACGAAGCCAAGCATCAGGGCAGGAACCGGGTTTGCCTGTACAGCCCGGCGTCGGATCTGCCCTGATCACGACCGCCCCTTCAGATTATACCAACCGCCGTAATACCAAATCCCGGTGAGTGAAACTCATGGGGATTTGATTAGGCCCAAAGGGCCGCGCGGCTTATGCCGCGGAAGGCAAGGGTTTCGGAGAAACCCGCCCGCCGCTGAGGGCGCCGGTGATCGGTTCCGATCACCGGGATATGGTATAAGTTCTGACTTACGGCGGTTGGCTCTGCCGCCATTGCGGCGGCGGCCAAGCGGTCGGATGGCCGCGCCCGGCGAGGGCTGTACAACGGTCAATGAAATTGGCCATTGGCATTATTACGGATGACGTTTGGCCTGATTTTCCGCCAGCTTGCGCAGCCGCATTTCGGCCATGGTGATCGTCGAGGTGATGTAGCGCCAATATTCCCCGGCGCAATCCAAGGCGACGTGCAGAAGATCTTGGTCGTGGGCGGCAGGGGATTGGGCAAAATCCAACGACGTGTCGGCATCCGTGCCGCCAAATGCCCGCCAAGGCTGGCCGCCATGGTGGCGGGATGGCGGTTCCAGATGCAGCACCACCACCTCGCCCTGGGGGACTGGGGCAATATCCGCCGGGCGCAGGACTTCATGCAGACCTAAGGCATCCAGGCTGGCGCCGCTGCCATAAATCCATTCGCACAAACGCTGTGACCAGCGGATGAAATCATCCCGATCCCGAGGGCCGGAGAATTCCACCACATGGCGCTGGAAATTATAGGTGATCTGTGCCCAACACACCCCGTCACGCCCCTGGGTCTGGCGCCGATGACGGTCAAGCACCCGGTCACGGTTCAAATAGCGGTCGGCTTCCAGAATCGGGCGCAACGTCTGACTGTCCAGAATCCGGCCATCATAGGTGGCGGTGTCGTGCACCTCGCCATCATGCCAATTGGCCAGGACCGCGCCCTGTCCGTCGCGCCACACCCATAGCAACGGACGGTCAAGATGACGGGCCAAGGCATCGGCAAAGGCGGCCAGATCGGTCCCCGGACGGGGGGCATCCAGCAAGACGTACAGATAAGCCGGAGCCGCATCCTCTAACGGATCGCGGGCCAGCACCGCATCAACCACGCTTTCGGGAATATCGTCGGCAACAGAAAACACGCTGCCATCGGCCAGCCCCAGATAGGCCCCGGCGATATGATCGCCCCACGGAACCAGATAGGCGTATTCCACCAGCCGGAACGGCGCCAATTCACGGAAAAAGGCACGATTAGGCGGGTTAAGCGGTGCGCGGGTTTCACCTTCCGCCGCCTGGGCGGCCAATTGGCTGATGAAATCGCGAATGGCGGACGCCATGTCGATGCGGATACGAATTACATCGTCATCGGCAGGATCAATCACCATGGTCAGACCCCGCCCTGTCCGGGATTATTCCGGCCACGCACGCGCCCCATCCGGCCACATTTCATTGGCCACACTCCCCCGCCCGAAAATCACCGTCTTGTCGGGCACAGTAACAAAAAACCTTTGGTAGAGCATCGTCTTTATTGTGTATCCCGGCTTTTTCGACCGTATTCCCGGCAATGATGGTTGACAGGATCGGCACGTTAGGTAGCTTTCCGAAAGACAATTCCGGTACATTCGGGATCGCGACACCATCCGGGATGGGGCGATGGAATATTTCCTTCAACAGTTGATCAATGGCATTACGCTGGGTGCCATCTATGGGCTGATCGCCATCGGCTACACCATGGTCTATGGCATTATCGGCATGATCAACTTCGCCCATGGCGAAATTTACATGCTGGGGGCGTTCATCGCCCTGATTTCGTTCCTGGCCGCCACCACCCTTGGCGGGGCTGCCCCATGGGCGGGGCTGATGCTGGCATTGCTGTGCACCATGCTGTTGACGGCCCTGTGGGGGTGGGCGGTGGAACGGCTGGCCTATCGCCCGTTGCGGTCGGCCCCCCGGCTGGCCCCGCTGATTTCCGCCATCGGCATGTCCATCGTCTTGCAGAATTTCGTTCAGATCACCCAGGGCGCGCGGGTCAAGCCGCTGCCGCCGGTGATCCGGGGCGGCGTCACCTTGATGCGGGGTGATGATTTCACCGTGTCCCTGTCTTATCTGCAAATCGCCATCGTGGTGCTGACCTTGGCCCTGATGGGGGGATTTACCTGGGTCATCACCCGGACCAGTCTGGGCCGGGCCCAGCGCGCCACCTCGCAGGACATGAAGATGGCATCGCTGCTAGGTATCAATGTTGACCGGGTGATTTCCGCCACCTTCGTCATCGGCGCCATGCTGGCCGCGGTGGCTGGGATGATGGTGACCCTGTATTATGGGGTGATCGACTTTTACATCGGCTTCCTGGCCGGGATCAAAGCGTTCACCGCCGCCGTGCTGGGGGGAATTGGATCATTGCCCGGCGCCATGCTGGGGGGGCTGCTGATCGGATTGATCGAAGCCTTCTGGTCCAGCTATTTTTCGATCGAGTACAAGGACGTGGCGGTTTTCTCGATCCTGGTCCTGGTCTTGCTGTTCCGCCCCACCGGCCTGCTGGGCCGCCCGGAAGTGGAGAAAATCTGACATGGCAGACGGTGCCGCGCCAGCCCTATCCCGCCTTCGCCATGTACTGACCGATGCGGCTGCGGGGGGCTTGGTCGCTGCGGCCCTGGCTCTGCCGCTTTTGGGATTCCGCCTGGTGGATTCGTCCCAAGGTCTGTCCCTGGACGGTCGGGCCAGTTGGGTGTTGTGGGCTGCCGGGCTGGTGGCCCTGGGCCGTCTTCTGCTGTCCCTGTCGGGGCTGCGCCATTCCCTGGCCGCGCTGATTATCCCCGCCCGCCTTCGCCGCTTTCTGATCCGGGGTGCCTCGTCCAGACCCAAGCGCCTGTCCTGGATCGGGTGGGCCTTGGCCGGTCTGGCTTTGGTCCTGCCCTTTCTGCCTTTTGCCGAACGCAATCTGATCGACAAAGCCAGCATGCTGCTGATCTATGTGATGCTGGGCTGGGGGCTGAACATCGTGGTTGGCCTGGCGGGCCTGCTGGATCTGGGCTTTGTCGCCTTTTATGCGGTCGGCGCCTATTCCTATGCCTTGCTGGCAGTCAATTTCGGCTTGTCATTCTGGATATGCCTGCCATTGGCTGGCATTTTCGCCGCCTTGTTCGGTATTGCCCTGGGGCTGCCGGTCTTGCGCCTGCGGGGCGATTATCTGGCCATCGTCACCATGGGCTTCGGCGAGATCATCCGGGTGATCCTGCAAAACTGGCAGGATGTGACCCGTGGCCCCCAGGGGATCACCGGCATTCCCCGCCCCACCTTGTTCGGGCTAAGCTTCACCGCTTCGGCCCCTGATGGCGGTCAGACTTTCGCCGAATTCTTCAATATCGACTTTTCCGCCAATCACCGAGTCATCTTCCTTTATTACGTCATCCTGGCCCTGGCCTTGCTGACCAATTGGTTCGTGCTGCGGATCAGGCGGTTGCCCATCGGTCGGGCCTGGGAAGCTCTGCGCGAAGATGAAATCGCCTGCCGGTCGCTGGGATTGAATCCCACCCTTATCAAGCTGTCGGCCTTTGCCACCGGGGCCATGTTCGCGGGCTTCGCCGGATCGTTCTTTGCCACCCGCCAGGGCTTCATCAGCCCGGAAAGCTTTACCTTCATCGAATCGGCGGTGATCGTCGCCATCGTGGTGCTGGGCGGCATGGGCAGCCAGGTGGGGGTGGTCTTGGCCGCCACCTTGCTGTGCGGCCTGCCCGAATGGTTCCGCGATCTTCAGCAATATCGCATGCTGGCCTTTGGTGGCACCATGGTCCTGATCATGTTGTGGCGGCCCAGCGGCCTGCTGGCATCGCGCACGCCCACCATCCTGCTGGGCGGCCCCACCGTCTCGCTGGACGGAAAGGAACGCGCATGACCGCCCCCCCGCCCTTGCTGAGCGTCGAACATCTCAGCATCCGCTTTGGCGGGCTGTCCGCCATTTCCGAACTGTCCTTCACCGCGCCCCAACGCCAGATCACCGCAATCATCGGCCCCAATGGCGCGGGTAAGACCACCTTATTCAACTGCGTTACCGGTTTTTACCGCCCCCAGGTGGGGCGGCTGACCCTGACCCCCCCGGATTCCCCCACTTTTTTGCTGGAACGCCTGCGGGATCACCAGATCGCCGCCCAGGCCCGCGTGGGCCGCACGTTCCAGAACATCCGCCTGTTCTCGCGCATGAGTGTGCTGGAAAACCTGATGGTGGCCCAACACCACGCCCTGATGCGGTCCTGCCGTTTTTCCCTGCCCGGCCTGCTGGGGCTGCCCGGTTACCGCCGCGCCCAAGCCCAGGCGGTGGACAAGGCGCGGTTCTGGCTGGATCAGGTGGGGTTGATCCCGCTGGCTGATGCCGAAGCCGGATCGCTGCCCTATGGCCATCAACGGCGGCTGGAAATCGCCCGCGCCATGTGCGCCGACCCGGTCTTGCTGTGCCTGGACGAACCCGCCGCCGGTCTGAACCCCAAGGAATCGGCGGGACTGAACCGCCTGTTGACCGGCATCCGTGACCGGCACGGCATTGGCCTGCTGCTGATCGAACATGATATGAGCGTGGTCATGGAAATTTCCGACCATGTGGTGGTGCTGGATCACGGCCGCCGGATCGCCCAGGGCACCCCGGCCCAAATCCGCCAGGACCCGGCGGTGATCCGCGCCTATCTGGGTGAAACCGAAGACGGTCACGAAACGGGGGGCCTGACCTGATGTTGGCCACGGAAAACCTGCATTCCGGCTATGGCCACATTCAGGCGCTGCACGGCGTGGACATCACCGTGGGCGAAGGCGAGATCGTCACCCTGATCGGGGCTAATGGCGCGGGTAAAAGCACCCTGCTGATGACCATTTGCGGCAGCCCCCGCGCCAGCCAGGGCCGGGTGATGCTGAATGGGCAGGACATCACCCGTCTTCCCACCCACCGGATCGCTAGGCTGGGCCTGGCCCACAGCCCCGAAGGCCGCCGCATCTTCCCGCGCATGACCGTGCTGGAAAATCTGCGTATGGGCGCGGTCGTGGCCGATCCCGGACATTTCAAGACCGATCTGGACAGGGTGCTGGCCCTGTTTCCCCGCCTGCATGAACGGCTAAGCCAGCAGGGCGGCACCTTGTCCGGGGGCGAACAGCAAATGTTGGCCATCGCCCGCGCCCTGATGAGCAGGCCCCGCCTGCTGCTGCTGGACGAACCGTCCCTGGGGCTGGCGCCCCTGGTGGTGCGGCAGATTTTTCAATTGATCGAACAGATCAACCGGGAAAACGGCATGACCGTCTTTTTGGTGGAACAAAACGCCTATCACGCGCTGAAACTGGCCCATCGCGGTTACGTCCTGGTCAATGGCCGCATCACCTTGGCCGGAAGCGGCGCCGATTTGCTGGCCAACCCGGATATCCGTGCCCATTATCTGGAAGGCGGCGCCCATACCGCCCAATCGGAAAAGGAACCGGGCTGATGGAAAGCTGGCCCGTCTTCATCGGCATTACCGTGATCTTCATGGGCGGCTGCGCCTTCATGACCGGACAGGCGGTCGCCAATGATTGGCGCCCTGCCCGTCTGGCCGCACTTTATGCGCTGGGTTTGGCCCTGGCCGGGCGTTTCCTGGCCCATGCCCTGTTCGCCGTGCCGTATTGGTCGGCGACAGGACTGGCCGCGGATGTGGCGGTGTTGGAAATCATCACCTTGGCCGCCCATCGGCTGACCACTGCCCGGCGCATGACCGGACAATATCCCTGGCTTTACGAACGAACCGGCCCGTTCAGTTGGCGGGAACGGGGCGGACACACGATCCAATAACCGCATTCCGGCCAATAACCGCATTCCGGCCAATAACCGCATTCCGGTTAAGACCCCGATCTGGGCATTTTCTCGGCAAGCCTAAAAAACAGGCATGCCACCCGCCCGACGCAATGCTACCATGCGCCACCCGGCGGGGTTGCCGGGCGCATGGCTTCACGAAGACGAAGGATCGCCGGATATGCGGATTTTGAAGACTCTGGCTGCATCCCTGATGCTGGCCGCCACCATGGGCGCCGCCAGCGCCCGGGCCGACATCACCATCGCCGTCGCCGGCCCCATGACCGGGTCCGAGGCTGCCTTTGGCGAACAATTCAAACGCGGCGCGGTCAAGGCCGTGGCCGACATCAACGCCAAGGGCGGGGTCCTGGGTCAAAAGCTGAACCTGATCATGGGCGATGACGCCTGCGACCCCAAACAAGCCCGGTCGGTGGCCGAGGAATTGGCGGCGAAAAAAGCAGTGTTCGTGGCCGGGCATTTCTGCTCGGGCTCATCCATTCCGGCGTCGGAAGTCTATCTGGAAAACGGCATCTTGCAGATTTCGCCGGCATCCACCAGCCCCACCTTTACCGAACGCGGCCTGCCCAACGTGTTCCGCGCCTGTGGTCGTGACGACAATCAGGGCAAGATTGCCGCCGAATACGTGGCGGAAAAGCAAAAGGGCAAGGTCGTCGCCATCATTCACGACAAATCGTCTTACGGCAAAGGTCTGGCCGACGAGTTCAAGAAGGCCCTGAACGCCAAGGGCATCACCGAAGCGTTCTATGAGGCCATCACCGCCGGCGAAAAGGATTATTCCGCCCTGGTGACCAAGGCCAAGGCGGCCAAGGTGGATATCCTGTATCTGGGCGGCTACAAGACCGAAGGCGGATTGATCGTCCGGCAAATGCGCGACCAGGGCATGCAAACCCATCTGATGGGGGGCGACGCCTTGGTGACCGAAGAATATTGGGCCATCACCGGTCAGGCCGGTGCCGGAACGCTGATGACCTTCAGCCCCGATCCCCGCCTGCTGCCCCAGAATGCCGAATTGGTGAAATATTTCCGGGCGGCCAATTACGAACCCGAAGCCTATACCCTGTACACCTATGCCACCATCCAGGCTTGGGCGCAGGCGGTGGAAAAGACCAAATCCACCGATTGGAAGAAAGTGGGCGCGGTCCTGAAATCCGGTGCCACCTTCGACACCGCCATCGGCGCCGTCGGCTTCGATGCCAAGGGTGACGTGGTTGGCCCCACCTATGTCATGTATGAATGGAAGGATGGCAAATACGCCTATGCCCCCTGATGGGACAGACCGCTCCGTTCGGGATTTCCCTGTACTTTCAGGGCTGAATACCCGTTAGCGGAGTATGGTTTTGTCGCCTTTCCGCCAAAGGGGGAGACTGGAATTCCCGGTCGCCCCCTTTTTCCTGCCCGAAGCGATCCTAAATATCATAGGATTAACCATGCGAACGTCGGAAGGGTGACATTTACCGGGTTCCATGTCATATTCCGCACATGCGAAGGACGGAAGGCCGCCATGGATGAAACCAAGCTGACCGGAATGCTTCCCAATTTGATGATCGAGATTGTTCACCGTGTGTCGGATGACAGTTCGGCCGAACATTTGTCGGTCAACCTGACCGCCCTGCCGGATTTCCGCGCGGCCTTGTCGGGACTGGGACGTTTCACCCTGCCCCCCATGGCGTTTCCCTCGGCCTTTCTGCTGGCCCCGCCGACGGACCGGGATGATGCGGCCCTGCCCTTGGGGCTGGATTTCTGGCTGACCCCGTGGCGGCTGTGGGGACAGACGGTCCAGGCCGTCTTTCAACCCTGGCTGGGGATGGCCCATGGGACCGCGCCGGAAAAAATGACGGAAATGGGAAATGTCATCCCGCTGAAAACGCCCCGCCCCACCCATTAAGGCGGTGGCCAGCGTCGTGGCATTCGTTTAAGTAGGGCCGGAAATACCCCTTCGGGGGCTAGGTGATTTTCGGAGCTGAAGATACCTCTGACGGGGATGATGTCGATGGAGGTTGCTTCCATGAGCCGGGACGAAATGAGAATGCTTCGCGAAGCAGGAACGGATGTAGCTTTGCCGCTGATCGGCATCTACGAGATCAGCAAGGTTCTGGGGTCCACCTTGGACCTGGACAAGGCGTTGCATGACGTTCTGAACATCCTGTCGTCATACCTGCATATGCGTCACGGCACAGTGGCGTTGCTGCAACCGGACACCGAAAAGCTGGAAATCTCTGCCGTTGCGGGGATGAGCCTGCAATTATGCCGGTCCGGCGCCCTGCACTATCCCATCGAGGCGGTGGCCAAGGTGGTGCAGACCGGCATCCCCCTGGTGGTGCCCGATGCCGCGACCGAGCCCATGCTGGCCGCCTATATGGAAGAAGGATCGGGGCTGGAGGATGAATGCGTTTCGTTCTTCTGCGTCCCCATCAAGACCACCGGCAAGCCCCTGGGCGCGCTTTCGGTGGAACGCCAGGGCGAAGGCGGGCTGCGTTATGTGTTTGAACACGATCTGCGCTTTCTGACCATGGTGGCCACGCTGATCGGACAGACCGTCAGCCTGCACCACAAGGTGGCCGCCGACCGCACCCGGCTGATGGAACAAAATGCCCGGCTGCAAAAGCAGATGGGCGAGATCAAGCCCGCCGTGCCGGTGCACGGCCTGGAAGACATCGTCGGCACGTCCGAGGCCATGGGCCGTGTTTTCGCCCAGGTACAGCAGGCCGCCACCACCAAGGCCACCATCTTGCTGCGTGGCGAAAGCGGCACCGGCAAGGAAATGATCGCCCGCGCCATCCATATCCTGAGCCCGCGGGCACGCAAACCCTTCATCAAGGTCAATTGCGCGGCCCTGGCCGAAAGCGTGTTGGAAAGCGAATTGTTCGGCCATGAAAAAGGGGCGTTCACCGGGGCCATGACCGAACGCAAGGGCCGGTTTGAACTGGCCAATGGCGGCACCTTATTCCTGGATGAAATCGGCGAGATTTCCTCCGCCTTCCAGGCGAAATTGCTGCGCGTGTTGCAGGAAGGCGAATTCGAACGTGTGGGCGGCGCCCGCACCATGAAGGTGGATGTCCGTCTGGTTGCCGCCACCAACCGCAACCTGGAAGAGGCGGTGGCGAAAAAGGAATTCCGCGCCGACCTTTATTACCGCCTGAACGTGGTGCCGATTTTCCTGCCGCCCTTGCGCGAACGTCAGGGCGACATCCCCTTGCTGGCCATGTATTTCCTCAAGCGCTTCAACGAGGAGAACGGTCGCTCCCTGACATTCTCGGAACAGGCATTGCTGTCGCTGCAACATTGTTATTTCCCTGGCAATGTCCGCGAATTGGAAAATTGCGTCACCCGCTCGGCCACCATGTGCAAAGGGATTGAGGTCACTGACATGGATTTGTCGTGTAAGCGCGACACATGCTTGTCTTCGGTGTTGTGGAACAACACGCCCAGCCGCCCCATCCCCCTGACCCTGCCCCATCAGACCCAATCCGCGCCGGTGGCGGTCGAAGCGCCGGTGGCCCCGCCATCCGCCGGGGCCGTCGTGGCAGATTCCGACATGACCGCCGACGACAATGCCGCCATCAGCGATGCGCTATCGGGCGACATCTCCGAACGGGACCGTTTGGTTGTCGCCATGGAAAAATGCGGCTGGGTCCAGGCCAAGGCCGCCCGCCTGCTGGGCCTGACCCCGCGTCAGATTGGCTATGCCCTGAAAAAACACGGCATCGAAATCCGTCATTTGTGACGCCAGACGCCAGATTAACGCCCGTTGGCGTTGATCTGGCGCAATGCCCATTTTTTTCTTGTGCACAACGGCGACACAGACCTTGCAAAGCCAAAGTCTGTTTGCCTAATAATGCCTGCGACGGTCAGCAAAAAAGGCAAGAACCATGCCGTTCATCCAATGGGATACATCTTTCAGCGTCGGTTCAATCATTTTGGATGCCGATCACCGCAAGTTGATCGACATCTTGAATCAGATTTACGACGCTTGGGTCCAGCAATCCGACAATGTGGAACTGGGCAAGCTTTTCGATGATCTGATGGAATACACCGATACCCACTTCAATCGCGAAGAAGCCAAATTGGCGGAACTGGACTATCCCGATCTGCCCCGGCATCGGGCTGCCCACGACCGCCTGCGCGAGTTGGTGATGGCATTCCGCAGCCGCCACTTGGCCGGACGCCAGCCCGACACCTTGACCGAGGAAATGAGCAAGTTCCTGAAGTCCTGGCTGCTATCGCATATCTTGGAAGAAGATTTGCGCTATCGCCCGCTGGTGACCAATGAAGCCCGCGACCGCCACAAGCGCTAACAGGGTGCGGAAAAACCCTCTTTCGGGGGCATTTGCTCCCGAACCCTCCAGATTTCTAACTCTTTGAAAGAAAAAGAAACTGGAGGCTTGGAGGCTGCGCCTCCAAACGGGTCTGGGCGGTCGCCCAGCCGCGAAGCGGAGTTTTTCCGCACCCTGCTAATACAACGGCCGTAAGTTCTGACGTACGGTCGTTGGTTCTGCCGCCATTGCGGCGGCGGCCAAACAACGGTCAATGAAATTGGCTGTTGGTATAGATCGGAGAAACCCCGCCCGCCGGTGATCGCGGTTCCGATCACCGGGATTTGGTACGAGTGGCTGTTCCCTGGCCGTGCGTGCGCCAGATATGGCGCACGTAAGGCCAGGTTCCTTCATGCGCGTACTACTGATTTCCCAGCCGCCCGTTTTTACGGGTGATATCGAAAAGCTGGCGGAAGATGGGGCCTTCCACCGCGCCGGATAGCGAGCGGGCAGCCCCGCCATTGGCGTCGGCGACCACGAAGGACGGGGTCGATGAAATGTCCAGGGCGTGGGCCAGTTCCATGGTCCGGGTCAATTGCTGGTCGATTTCGGGGGCCATCATATCTTTTTTGATCTGGTCCACATTGGCACCCGCTTCGCCGGCCAGACGGAAAATGGTCTTTTCGTCCAGCTTGCCGCGGTATTTCATCAAGGCGCGATGCACTTCGTCGTACTTGCCCTGGGCCTTGGCTGCCAGGGCGACACGGGCGGCGGTCTTGGATTCTTCGGACAGGATGGGCAGTTCCTTGAACACCACCCGCACCTTGCCATCGGCTTTTACCGCATCTTGCATGGGGTCCAGCACCACCTTGCAATAGGGGCAATTATAGTCAAAGAACTCGACCAGGACCACATCACCCTTCAGGTTGCCGGTCTGGGGATCGTCCTTGGCGTTGAACAATTCATCCTTGCGCGACTCGATCACCTTTTTGGCGTCGGCTTCGGCTTGGGCGCGCATCTTTTCGCGCAGGGCTTCGATGGCGTCACCGATCACTTCGGGATGTTCCATCAGATAATCGCGGACGATCTTGCGGATGGCGTCGGATTGCTTTTGGGGGAAAATCTGATCTTCCTGCGCATGGGCGGCGGGGGAAGTAAACGCCACGCCCAGGGACAGCCCCAGGGACAGCATTGCGGCGACAAGGCTCTTGCGGATCATCTGTGATGCAACTCCTGGATTTACGCGGGCGGCATATTGGCCCAAGGCGCTGCCGGGGGCAAGGGGGGCGACATGCCCCCCTTGCCCCCGGCAACGAAACAAACAGATTATCCTATAACTTCCGACCTGTGGAACCGGTCTGCGGCCATTGAGGCCGCGGCCAAGCAGGCGGATGCCTGCGCGCGGCGGGGGGCGACATCAACGGCGCCGGTCACCGTCGCCTCCCTTGAGCTGAGCGGCCTGTTCCTTGATGTCCTGAATCCGCAGCCAGATGGGGCCGGAATGAGGCAAGATCCGTTCGGCCTTACCCGCGTGATAGCTGGCATCCGATGGCTTGCCTTCCAGCAATGCCTGTTCCGCCATGGCATAGGCGGCCAGCCCCTCATTGCCCGATCGACCATAAGCAATGGACAGCAATCGCCAAGCCGTGGCGTTCTCCGGTTCGCGGCGCACCACCTGATTAAGGTTCTTGGCGGCATCTTCCAGCAAGGCGGGGTCTTCCTGTTCGACCTCGACCTGGGCCAATTGCAGATACATCAGCGGATTGTTGGGCAGCAATTCCACTGCCCGGCGATAGGGTCCCAAGGCTTCGCTGCCGCGCCCGTTCTCGAACAGCATCTGCCCCTTCAATTCCTGGAAATAGGGGTCGGCGGGCCGTTCGACGATCAGGCTGTCAATCAGGGGCAAGGCGGTGGCAAGATCGGGCTTGCGGTAAGAAGCAATGGCGCGGGCATAGCGGGATTCCAGGCTGTTATCGGTTTCCTTGTACCGCTGATAGGTGCGGATGGGGGATTCCAAGAAGGCGAACAGCTTGGCCCGCATGCGGCGGTGCATCTCGGCGAATTCGGGGCGGGAGGGGGTGTCGCTCCAGGGGGAATTGTCCACATGGTTGCGCACCACTTCAATACGTTCGCGGGTCAGCGGGTGGGTGCGCACATAAGGGTCCTGCCGTGACGCCACCAACAATTCCTGATCGCCCAGAATGCCGAAGAATTCCAGCAATCCCCGCGATGATTGATGGGTGGCGTCCAGGAATTTCATCCCGGCTTGGTCGGCGGCGGATTCCTCGCCACGGGAATAGGCCAGCAATCCGCGAATGGCGGCTTCCTGGCTGCCCATCATCACCCCGGCCCCCACATCGCCCCGGCCAGCCGCCGCCCCCACCGCCGCTCCCAGGATCATGCCCATCAGGGCCTGGGTGGCGGCGTTGGACGCGGCATCTTGCAGGCGGACCAGATGTCCCCCGGCGATGTGGCCGGTTTCGTGGGCGATGACCCCGATCAACTGGTTGGCGTTTTCCGACCGGATCAGCAATCCGGTATGGATGAACAGATTTTGCCCGCCCGCCACGAAAGCATTAAGGCTGGGATCAACCAGGATGTGGATGTTGACCGCGTCCGGGTCCAGACCGGCCGCCTGGAACAGTGGCGTCGCAAAGGCGCGGATGGTATTTTCCACCTCTGCGTCGCGGATGAAGCTTCGCCGCTGGGTCTGCTGGGCCTCGGCCGGTGCGGAATGGGCGATCAGCGCGAGCACCAGAGTTGCCAAAAGGAACAAGCGAGTGAGCAAAAGCCTTTCTCCGTGGTCAGGTCGTTTCGGTCTTTCACGCGTCTTCTGCGCGGCGGGTATGGTGGCCCTGCTGGCCAATTGCGGCGGCGATGCCAAGCCGGTGGGGACCGTGGGATACGTCAAGGGGTTTGGCGGCATGGTCGCCGCCGATGAACCCCGTGCCGTCCTGATCGCCCGCGACATCCTGTCCGCCGGGGGCGGCGCCGCCGATGCCGCCGTTGCCGCCTATTTCACGATGGCCGTGACCCAACCGTCAACCGCCAGTCTGGGCGGTGGTGGTGTGTGCGTGGTGCACGACCGGGAAAAGAAGCGGACTGAAGTGGTTGAATTCCTGGCCCCCCCGTCAGATGCGACCGGGCAATCGACCGTTCCCAATGCGGTACCGGCCAACGTGCGCGGATTTTACGCCCTTCACGCCAAATACGGCAAGCTTCGTTGGGAACAATTGCTGTCCGAGCCGGAAAGACTGGCCCGTGCGGGGGTTCCGGTTTCCCGTGCCCTGGCGTTCGATCTGGCCCGTGCCGGTCAGGTTTTGGCCGGTGATCCGGCGGCCCGCGCGGTGTTTTTGCCCGGTGGACGGCCATTGGCCGAAGGCGAGCGGCTGGAACAGCGTGACTTGGCTGCTACCTTGGCCCGGCTGCGCCGGTCGCCGGGGGATTTCTATGGCGGAGCGGGGGCCAAGGATCTGGTGGAATCCGTGGTGCGGTCGGGCGGGTCGCTCAGCCTGACCGATCTGCGGGATACCAAACCCACCTTTGTTGCGCCATTAAGCGTGCGGGTGGGTGACGACACCGCCTTTTTCCCGCCGCCGCCATCGGTGGCCGGGGCCATGGCCGCCCAGATGACTGCCGCCCTGGTGGACCGCTGGTCCGGGGCCACCCCGGATGACCGTCCCCATCTGCTGGCCGAGGCATCAGCCCAATCCTTTGCCGACCGTGCCCGCTGGATGATGCCCCATGGCTGGTCCAACGGTCAGGGCGGTGATCTGGTGGCCCGTGGGCAGGCCATGGGCAAGACCATCAATCCCCAGCGCCATCAATCGGTGGACGCCCCGAAATCCGCGGATTCCGTGTCCGCCGCCAGTATCGTCGTCATGGATTCCTATGGCAGCGCGGTGGCATGCAATGTGACCACCTATGGCCTGTTCGGCAATGGCCGCATGGCCGGCAGCACCGGAATTCTGTTGGCGGCGGTGCCCGGCCTGTCGGCGGGGCCGGCGGCCATCGGTCCGGTGATCATCGCCAATGCCCATGTGGGCGAAGCCCATTTCGCCGCCGCCGCTTCGGGCGGGGTCACCGCCGCCGAAGCGCTGACCCAGGTGTTGCTGGACAATCAACTGGCGGGCGTGCGGCTGGACAAGGCCGTAGCGGCCCCCCGTGTCCACCATTCCGGCAATCCCGATATTGCGTTCGTCGAAGAAGGCGGAAACAGTGCGGGGCTAAGTAAGCGCGGGCACGAGGTGAAATCCACCGCCATGCCCAGCCGGGTCAATGCCCTGGCCTGTGCCAGCGGCGCCCCCGGTTTCGACCGCTGCCGGGTGGATAATGATCCGCGCGGCTTTGGCCTGTCCGCCATGGTGGGCAGGGATTGAGCGAAATGGCATTCAAGGTTGCGGCGCGCGGCGCCATTGATCCCTTTATCGTCATGGACGTGATGCGTGCCGCCAACCGCCGTGCGGCGGAAGGCGGCGACGTCTTGCATCTGGAAGTGGGCCAGCCTTCGGGGCAGGCCCCGCGGCCGGTGCTGGAGGCGGCGCGAAAGGCACTGGACAGCCATAATCTGGGCTATACCGACGCCTTCGGCCTGGATGTGCTGCGGGAACGGATCGCCCAATATTACCGTCATGCCCATGGCGTCGCCGTGCGGCCCGAACAGGTGGCGGTTACCACCGGATCATCGGCGGGATTTCTGTTGGGATTCCTGGCGGCATTCAATCCCGGCGACAAGGTGGCGGTGGCATCGCCCGGCTATCCCGCTTACCGTAACATTCTGCAAGCCTTGGGGATTGTTTGCGTGGAAGTGCCGGTGGGGCCGGATTCTCATTGGCAGTTGACCGCCCAGGTGTTGGAGCAGTTGGACACGGATTTGGACGGGGTGGTGGTGGCCAGCCCGTCAAATCCCACCGGCACCATGTTGTCCGCCCCGCAAGTGGCGGAATTGGCGCAATGGTGCGAATTGCGCCGCGTCCGGCTGGTATCCGACGAAATCTATCACGGTATCGTCTATGGCCCGGCGGCGGCCACCGTGGCCGGTGGTGACAGCCATGCCATCATCATCAACAGCTTTTCCAAATACTTTACCATGACCGGCTGGCGCCTGGGGTGGATGGTTCTGCCCGCCGATCTGGTCCGGGCGGTGGAATGTTTACAGCAAAACCTGTTTATTTCCCCGCCCACCTTATCGCAATTGGCCGCTGTGGCCGTGTTCGACTGTCTGGATGAACTGGATCGCCGGGTGGCGGTCTACCGGACCAATCGTGACGTGTTGCTGACTGAATTGCCCAAGGCCGGATTTGACCGTCTGGCCCCATCGGATGGGGCATTTTATCTGTATGCGGATGTGTCGGCCCTGACCGCCGATTCGCGGGAATTTTGTCGGCGGATGTTGGCCGAAACCGGCATCGCCTGCACCCCAGGCTGCGATTTCGACCGGGATCGGGGGCACACCACCTTGCGCTTTTCCTTTGCCGGGTCCACCGCCCATATGATCGAGGCGGCGACGCGGTTGCGGACCTGGAAAAAATAAGGCGGTGGGGGACGGCGTAGTCCACTGGATTGCGTGGCCGTCGCAGCAATGGCAGCCCGGATACCGGCCAACCAATCGTCTCTCAAAGGTCGGTCGGGCTGGGGAAAAACTCCGCTTCGCGGCTGGGCGACCGCCCAGACCCGTTTGGAGGCGCAGCCTCCAAGCCTCCAGTTTCTTTTTATTTCAAAAAGTTAGAAATCTGGAGGGTTCGGGGGCAAATGCCCCCGAAAGAGGGTTTTTCCGCTCTAATTCTTGCCTGTGGCCGCCCCGTGCCGGGGCCGCTCAAGTGCCGCGCGGGCTTGGTCGCGTATTTCGACCCGATGCGGTCGAAATACGCTCTAGTAATGTGGTGGCGGCTTTTCATCCTGCGGGGATCGGCCCCAACCAGATTCCAGATCACCCAGCCGGTCAACCAATTGGCGGACGATCAGGGTCAGGCGGTCAATGGTATCGGCCTGCTGGCTCACCACATGCGACAGGTCTTCGGCCATGCGCTCGTGATGGGCCAGCCGGATTTCCAAATCGGCCAGTCGGCTTTCCAATCCGGTCTGGCTGTTATTGTCATCGGCCATGGAATCAGCCGTTTTTCGGAGCATAGGCGGTGGTGACATTATCCACCTCCAACCGTCCCATCGCCCCCAGCAATTCAAAGGAATGTTGGATCATGTCGTAATAGGCCTGGGTGTAATTGATGCGGGCTTCATTGATGCGGGTTTCTTCGTCCAGCACGTCCTGAACGGTGGCCTTGCCAGCTTCCCGGCGCTTTTTCTGGGCCGCCCACACTTCTTCGGCCAAATTGGCGGCATTTTCCAAAAGCGCGATGCGTTCGCGGTCGGTACTCAACCGGTTCCAGGCGATTTTGACCGTCTCGGACACCTTGCGGCCGGCGTAAAGTTTGTTGTCCATGGCGGCGGCATGATCAAAGCTGGCCTGGGCCACCTGGGCTTCGGTGCGGAAGCCCGAGAACACTTCCCAATTGGCGCTTAACAAAAGGGACCAGTCGCGGCGCACGCCGATGACGGCGTTGCGGTCGTTTTCGTAATCGGCCCGGCCGATCAGGTCCAAATTGGGATAATAGCCGGATTGGGCACCCCGCCGTTTCTCTGCTGCCACGGCGATAGCCCGGTCGGCAGTTTCGATGGTGGGATTTTCCTTGGCGGCGGATGTCAGGGCGTCATCCAGCTCTGGCGGGATCAGGGCGGCGGGTACTGGCGGATCGCTCAGACGGGCCAGATCGGGGGCATGGCCAAAAACCTGGGCATAGCGGGCGATGGCCGTGGTGAAATTGCCTTCGAAATTGACCCGGCGTTCCTTGGCCACTTGCAGGCGTTGCTTGGCGGCCAGTACGTCGGCGGCCATGCCGGCCCCCTTGGTCACTCGTTCGTCTTCCAGGTTCAACTGTTCCTGGACCTTGCGTTCGTTGTCGCCAGCCAATTCGATCAGCCGTTTTTGCCGCAGGACATCCAGATAGGCCAAGGTCCCTTCCAACAGGGCGTTTTGGCGGACGGCGCGCAAATCGGCTTCGTTCACCTGCTTGGTGGCCTTGGCCCCTTCCACGGCGGCGTCGGTCTGGAAACCGTCGAACAGGCGTTGGGTCACCACCACCCCGGCGGTTTCGCGGCCACGGTAATAGGGGTCGCCCTGATAGGCGCGGCGGTCGGGGCTGTCGATGTATTCCGGCCCGCTATCCCCCACGACACGGACTGTGGGCAGAAAACCCGATCGGGCGGCGCGGATGCCTTCCCCTGCGCTTTCAACGGTTTTTTGCCGGGATTGAATTTGCGGATGCGTCTCAACCAATCCCTGCAACTCTTCAGTCAGGCTTTGCGCGACCGCGCCATGACCACAGGTCATGGTGGTGATGACCGCCGCGACTCCCATACCCCGTAGAATTTTGCCCGTGGGCATTGCTTTCCCCCTGCGCATGACCGCATGCATCCTTGTATCCCGATATTCTTCCAGATCAGTTCTGCCAACAAAACTGCCCGGCGCCCCAAAGCATCCCACTACATGCTTATACCCGACCCGCTTGCCAAACAGAAATAGGGTATCCGCTTTAATTACGGATATAATTTTATCTATGCTGAATTTTTGGCGGAATACCGCTATCAGGTCAAAGGGAATGCTGACCCAATTCTCAATATATGTTGACCGTCACCTTGCTTGAATGCATCCCCATATAGGGGTATGGCCAGGCTGCGATCGACGATCTGAGAAAAATTTTTCTAGAAAATACTATTTAAAATAGTTAATAGATGATACATAAAAACCTATACATAGTTTTAAGCGGTCTTAAAACATGCAAAACGAACACAATACCAGAAAAACAACCCGTGCAGCGTGGGTATGTCGCCAATTGGCGGCCGAAATCATCGCTGGCGATTTCCGTCCAGGTACCCGGTTGGACGAGATGGTGCAATCCAGCCGCATGGGGGTGTCCCGAACCCCCCTGCGCGAGGCCGTGCGCCAGCTTTGTGTATTGGGACTGGTGGAAAACCGTCCACATCGGGGGGTAGTGGTGACCGATGGGGTTGGGCGGGCTTTGTTCGAGACGTTGGAAGAAGTTGGGGTCTTATGTGTCCGGGGGGCGATCCAACGCATGACGCCGTCCCAACGCCAGGAAATGTTGCGACTGGCATCGGACGGGCCGGATGGGCCGGATGGGGATGATTGGCTGGCGGTTCTGCACCGGGGATGTGGAAATCAGGTTCTGGCCGGAATGATGGAAACCCTGTGGCGCCCGATTTTATCGGGGGCGGAAGACGGGGTTCTGACCGCCCTGGGCGGCAGGGTGGCGCGCATGGTTGCCGATGGCAATGGGGATGGCGCGGATGCGGCCATGCGTGATTTTGTCCGCGCCCACGCGGCCTTATACCGCCATGCTAAAGCGCCAGGCGGCGACGGACCAATTCGACCCGCGCCCGTGACACCGGAACACGCGGACGTGATGGGGCGGCCATGACCATGGCCCATTGCCCATCGCCGCGTTCGATGGCTTCGGCATGATGCAAATTAACGATGTAGGACCGATGGACCCGCAGGAAGCTTGCCGGGTCCAGTCGCCGCACCAATTCGGAAAAAGACAGGGCGCAAAACCGTTCGCCCTCGACCGTGTGGACGCGGGTGTAATGGCCCTCGGCTTCCAGAAAAACCACGGTGCCCACATCCACCAAGGTCACACCCGAGCGGCCGCCCACTGGTAGTTTGACCAGCACGTCATCGGATGCTGGTGCGCCGCCTTTGCCGAAATTCTCGGGCAGGTGGAAAATCAGGCACCACCCCGGACCGTTGACGGTTTCCAAGGTGGTGACGCGGGAAATCAGCGCCCCCATGGGCAGGGTCATGGCCATGCCCACGGGTTCCTCTGGCCGGGCGGCGGCGGCTTCCAGCATCCATTGCACCTTGGCGCGGGCGGCATCGTCGGGATGAATGGACAGCAAATCACGGCCCAGGATCGGCCCGGCCACGGGCTCCAGCAGGCGGCGGGCCAGGGGATTGGCGGCCACCACCCGGCGATTGGAATCCACATGAACGACCCCGACCGGGGATCGTTGCAGGCGGTATTCGAAATTGCTCATGGCGGGCTGCATCCTGTTTTGCACCAGCCGTCCAGCATGGCACGGGCGACCATGCGATGAAATGGCAAGATCAGGCGCAGATAATTTCGTCCCAGCAGATTATGGGTCTGGACCAAGGTGGTCAGCGTGGCGGCCCCATCGCGCAGATCACAGACGATGCGGAAATCCAGATGATGGTCATTGAACCCAATAACGACTTGGTCCGGGGCGGATGATATCACGGGAAAAGCTTGTCCCGCCGCCCGGCGCAGCCCAAAAGGGGCAGCCAAGGCATCGCGCAGCGCCATCAAACGCCCCACCCAGCGAGGCGAGGCAGAGAACATGCCGTCCATGATCTGGGATGCGGTCAGAGCGTTTCCATCCGGCAAGGTGACGCGGAAGGCATCGGCGAAATCATGTCCGGGCAAAATCGCCCCGGTAGCGGACTCCACCGGCACTTCCACCGCTTTTCCCCGAGGGGATATGGCAGTTCTGCGGATCGTCATGGCCTTCCCCGGTTGCGGATCAACTGCCTGAATGCTAACGTCCGGCACGCTTTACGCAATGCAAGATTTCTTGCTCTGGTAACGGAGAACCCCATCGCATGTCGCTGGATAAAGCCACGGTGCGCAACATCGCCGAACTGGCCCGCATCGAAATTCGGGAAGACGAACTGGATCATCTGGCCGGTGAACTTTCCGGCATTCTGACCTTCGTCGAACAATTGGCCCAGGTGAATACCGACGGTATCGACCCCATGGCCTCGGTCGCCGATCTGACCTTGCCCATGCGGGCCGATGTCATCACCGATGGCGGCTATGCCGATGCGGTGCTGGCCAATGCCCCCGACGCCGTGCGTGAAACCGACGGCGGCTTCTTCACCGTGCCCAAGATGGTGGAATAGTCATGACCGAATTGACCAAGCTGACCATCGCCGATGCCTTGGCCGGGATGGATAAGGGTGAATTTTCCGCCCTGGAACTGACCGAAGCCCATTTGGCGGCAATGGCGGCCAAGCGGGATTTGAACGCCTATATCACCGAAACCCCCGATCTGGCCCGCGAAGAAGCCAAGGCCGCCGATGCCCGCCGCAAGGCCGGCCAGGCCGGCGCGCTGGAAGGCATTCCGCTGGGTATCAAGGATCTGTTTTGCACCAAGGGTGTGCGGACCACCGCCGCCAGCCATATCCTGGATGGCTTCACCCCCCAGTATGAAAGCACCGTCAGCCAAAAGCTGAAGGATGCGGGCGGCGTAACCCTGGGCAAGCTGAACCTGGACGAATTCGCCATGGGGTCGGCCAACATCACCAGCTATCACGGCACGGTGGAAAACCCCTGGAAAAGCAAGGCCGATCCGGCCAAGAAGCTGGTTCCCGGCGGTTCGTCGGGTGGATCGGCGGCGGCTTTGGCCGCCCGCATCGCCATGGGCGCCACCGGCACCGATACCGGCGGTTCGATCCGTCAGCCCGCCGCGTTTTGCGGCGTTGTCGGTATCAAGCCCACCTATGGCCGCTGCTCGCGCTGGGGCATCGTCGCCTTTGCCAGTTCGCTGGATCAGGCTGGCCCCATGGCCCGCACGGTCAAGGATTGCGCCATCATGCTGGGCGCCATGGCTGGACATGACCCCAAGGATTCCACCTCGGCCCCGGTGGCCGTGCCCGATTTCAAGGCGGCCCTGACCGGGGATATCCGTGGTCTGAAGGTGGGGATTCCCAAGGAATATCGTCCCGAAGGTCTGTCGGACGAAGTCAACAAAGTGTGGGAACAGGGGATCGAATGGCTGAAGGCCGCCGGGGCCACCCCGGTGGAAATCAGCCTGCCGCACACCAAATACGCGCTGCCCACCTATTATATCGTCGCCCCGGCGGAAGCATCGTCCAACCTGGCCCGCTATGACGGCGTGCGCTTCGGTCTGCGGGTCGATGGCAAGACCTTGGACGATATGTACAAAAAGACCCGCGCCGCCGGTTTCGGCGCGGAAGTGCGCCGCCGCATCATGATCGGCACCTATGTGCTGAGCGCGGGCTATTACGATGCCTATTACACCAAGGCGCAGAAGGTCCGCCGTCTGATCGCCCAGGATTTCACCGAAGCGTTCAAGACCGTGGATGTGATCCTGACCCCCACCGCGCCGTCGGCGGCCTTTGGCGTCGGCGACAACACCGACGATCCGGTGACCATGTGGCTGAACGACGTGTTCACTATTCCCACCAGCCTGGCCGGTCTGCCCGGCCTGTCGCTGCCCGCCGGGCTGAATGCCGACGGGTTGCCGCTGGGCCTGCAACTGATCGGCCGTCCGTTCGACGAGGAAACGGTGTTCAAGGTGGCAGGAATCATGGAACAGGCCGCCAATTTCACCCATCTGCCGGAGGGGGTGTGATCATGGGATTTATCATTCAGGGCGATACGTGCGAGTGGGAAGTGGTGATCGGGCTGGAAGTCCATGCCCAGGTAATTTCCCAGTCCAAGCTGTTTTCCGGCGCCTCCACCCTGTTCGGCGGCAACCCCAATGACCAGGTCAGCTTCGTCGATTCCGGCTTTCCCGGCATGTTGCCGGTGATCAATGAAAAATGCGTGGAACAGGCGGTGCGGACCGGGCTGGGGCTGAAGGCCAAGGTCAATCTGAAATCGGTCTTCGCCCGCAAGAACTATTTCTATGCCGATTTGCCCCAGGGCTATCAGATCAGCCAGTACGATTTGCCCATCATCGGCGAAGGCACCTTGCTGATTGATCTGCCCGATGGCAGCACCCGGCCCATCGGCATTGAACGCCTGCATCTGGAACAGGATGCGGGCAAGTCCATGCATGACCAACATCCCAGCAAGTCGTTCATCGACTTGAACCGGTCGGGCGTGGCGTTGATGGAAATCGTGTCCAAGCCCGATATGCGCAGCCCGGACGAGGCTGGGGCCTATCTGACCAAGCTGCGGTCGATCCTGCGCTATCTGGAAACCTGCGATGGCAACATGCAGGAAGGCAGCATGCGCTGTGATGCCAACGTGTCGGTGCGCCCGGTGGGGTCGGACGAATTGCGCACACGCTGCGAAATCAAGAACGTCAATTCCATCCGCTTCGTCCAGCAAGCCATTGAATACGAGGCGCGGCGGCATATCGACGTTTATGAAAACGGCGGCGAGATCAAGCAGGAAACCCGCCTGTTCGATTCGGTCAAGGGCGAAACCCGGTCCATGCGATCCAAGGAACACGCCCACGATTACCGCTATTTCCCCGATCCCGACCTGCTGCCCCTGGTGATCAGCCAGACGATGGTGGATGAGATCAAGGCAGCCCTGCCCGAACTGCCTGATGAGAAAAAGGCCCGGTTCATGAGCGAATACGGCCTGAATTCCTATGATGCCGGCGTCATGGTGGCGGAAAAGGATTCGGCTGAATATTTCGAAAAAGTAGCCAAGGGCCGCGACGGTAAAACCGCCGCCAATTGGGTCATGGGCGATTTCTTCGCCGCCATGAATGCCAAGCCCGAATGCAGTTGGGAAAATCCGCCGGTTACGGCCGAGAATCTGGGCCGCATGATTGATCTGATCAAGGACGGCACCATTTCCACCCGGCTGGCCAAGGATGTGTTCGCCTTCATGCTGGAAAGCGGCAAGGACCCGGCGGTTATTGTCGAGGAAAAAGGCTTGAAACAGGTCACCGATACCGGCGCCATTGCCGCCGCCATCGATGCCGTTTTCGCAGCCAATCCCGATAAGGTGGCCGAGGTCAAGGCAGGCAAGGACAAGCTGATGGGCTGGTTCGTGGGCCAGGTCATGAAGGCCACCCAAGGCAAGGCCAACCCTGGCATGCTGAACGATCTGATTGCCCAGAAGTTCAAGGAATGATCCTTATCCCGGACCTGGCTGCGCAGCCAGGTCCGGGATAAGGTCAAATCATATTCGTTTCAGAAAGTTCCGACCTTGGTCGGAACTTTCCTTTGTACCAACCGGCCAATGAAGTGCTCATTGTCTAATTGGCACCACCGAATCGTGAATGAAATTCACGATGACGGTGATATTGGTGGGAAAAAAACCGTACGGTCAAGCAAAGATTGAGGTGATCGCGCTCAGGGACGAGATTTCTGCGTCCCTGAATGCAGGTCATTCCATTCGATCCATTTGGTTTAACCTCACTAAAAACGGTCGTGTGACCGTCTCTCGGCAAAAATTTGCGGTCCAAGTGGACAAGCAACTTAAGAAGCAGCGGGTATCCCCCGCTGCTTCTGGCCAAGGCCGCTCCCCGCCTCCCCGCATCGTGAATGTTCCTTCAAAGGTCCAGCCGTCGCCGGCATCGGCGCCTGCCGATGACACGCGGCTGGACACGTTCACACCAACTCGTCTGCGCGATGACGAGCTTTTTTAGGGGACGTTGCTATGCAGGTTGAAGTTATGCTTCAGGGAAAAGGCGGTGTCGGTAAATCCTTTATTTCCTCGGTGATGGCTCAGCATTACCAAGAACGCGGATTATTACCGATCTGTATCGACACTGATCCGGTCAATCACACATTCGCCAAGTACAAGGCATTCAATGCTCTTGAATTAGACATTACCTCTGGCGATGACATCAATCCTCGCGCCTTTGACAGGCTGGTGGAAACTATTCTGGGGAGTGATGGGAACGATTCAGTTTTCATCGCCGATAACGGCGCGGCGACGTTTGTGCCGTTATGTTCTTACATACTGCAAAATGGGGTCATCGAGCTTTTGCGCGAGGCCGGGCATGATGTCAGGTTTCATACAGTAATCACAGGCGGCCAAGCCCTGGCCGATACGCTCGGCGGCTTCAACAGCTTGTGTGAAAACTTTCCCGACGTCCCGGTGGTCGTCTGGATCAACGGCTATTTCGGGATACCCGAGCGAGACGGAAAAGGCTTTGAAGACAGCCAAGTCTTCAAAAAGCACCAAAGCCGCATTCATGCGTTGATCTCCATTCCAGAGGTCAAAAAGGAAACCTTCGGCCAGGATATGGCGAAGATGTTGGATCGTCACCTGACCTTTGCCGAGGTTCAGTCCTCGCCAGATTTTGATCTTATGGAGAAACAGCGCCTTAAAATTATCTGGACCAAATTGGCCAGTCAGATGGATCGGGCGCAACTGTGATGGCGCCCCGATCCACGGATATCCGCTCTGACGGTGGCGTTGCGCCACTGGTTCAGCCGTCACATCCTGACCGCAAGCGTCAAAGAGGTGATACCCCAAAGCAGTGCGAAGCCTCCCCCAGCCGCGACCATTTTTTTACCTCTCTCTCCGTTTCCGCCGTGTGTCTGCTGATGTTTTTTCTGGTCTCGGTCGAGGCCGGCATCGGCTTTGCCAGTCTATATGGAGCGTCCTGGGGCATCAAAGCGATTTTGATGGGGCTGGGCAGGGTTCTCGCCGTCCGGCCTTTGTCTGAGGCGGATGTCGCCGCGCTCTATGCGTTGCGGGAATTCGGCCAGGGGCGGTTGATCCTGGCCGTGGTCGCCGTTTCCACCCGATTCGTGTTTGTCGGGCCGGATGTCATCCACCCGTGGACACTGGCGGTGGTGGTGCTGGCGATGATCTCGGCGCTGCAAGCCGTTCTCCGGGATGTCTCTGCCTTCAACGTTTTCCTGGTCGGGGGGAAACGGTCATGAGCACCCCGATCTTCGACCCCGAAACCGGGGAAATCATCCAGCAGCAAGGTGGTGGCGATCAGCAGTCGCCAGCGCCAGCGCGATCCGGGCCGATCAGCCTGGATGAGGTCCGCACCATGTTGGCTAAAAAGCATGGGGTGGTCCTCGGCACCGACGATCCGGTGTTGATGTTGGTGACCATGCACCAAGCCTTTCTGACCGACTATGACGCCATGCTGGCGGATCACGACGAGAAAATCCGGGGGTTTCTTGGCGCCACGGGGGATGCCTGCGCCAAGGCGGTGGAAGCCATGATGGCCAGCCTCAAGGATAAAACCGTCAAGGCGTCGCTCGATCAGGCATTCGCCTTGGTCGAACGGCAGGCGGTGGCCATGGACGCCCTGCACCGGGCAATCCGGCGCCACCGGATTTTCATCTCCATTACCTCGGGCATGACGGTGATTTCCACCGTTATTGCCGTTTGGATTTTCACACTTCTCGCCAAGTAAGGGGGATTTCTCATGCGTATGCGTACTGCCTTGGTCCCGGCACTGCTGGGAACGATCACCGCCCTGCCGGCACTGGCTGCCGATGCCGATTGGATCGCGCCGGTTTCGACCGGTGCCACGGAACTGACCACCAGCATTGTGACCTTGGCCGGACCGCTGATGGGGCTGGCCCTGGTGGCGTTCGGCGTCTGGGCGGTGATGACCCAGCGGATCGAGTGGAAAACACTTCTGACAATCCTGTTCGCGGCGATCCTGATCATGGTGGGGCCATCCGCCGCGACATGGCTGCTCTCGAAGTTCAAGGGCTGAGCCATGAAAGCGCGAAGCGTGATCTTCACCAAAACGCAGTTTCCCACCACCGCCTTGGGCTTTCCGCCCATGCTGATGGCGGGCAGTGGCGTGGTCGCGATGGTGGCCTATGCCCTTCCATTCCTGATCGGCTGGGTGCCGCTGGCAATGCCGCTGGCGGGGGTCGCCTTCGTCTTGTCCCTGGCGTGGTGCCGCACGATCGCCCAGGCGGACAAACATTGCGTTTCGGTGTTTTTCACCAGCTTCGCGTTTTGGGGACCCTCTCAACGCCGATGGCTGTCGGCTGGGGCGATGCCGTCTCGTTCCCGGAGGGCTCGTCCATGAGCCTATGGCCAATCGCGTTCGGGGTTGGGGGGGCCGCTGTGGCGGCGGGGGCGCTGGCCGTCCCTGCCGCCCGGCGGTTTGTTTTCGGGTCCGTGGCCCAGGATTGGCTGGGCCACGAACTTGAATTGGATCATATCGACCCGGATACCTTTACCGTCCGTCTGAAAAGCGGCTCGGTGATGCGCTGTTATCGTCTGGCCGGCGCCGCCTATGACACCAAGCCGGAACAAGAGCAATCGGCCATGCATCAGTTGCGGGCGGATTTCGTCCACCTGTGCATGGCACAGAAGACGGTTTTGCGCAGTTTCGGAGTGAAACGGCAAAAATCGACCATTTTTCCCGCCACATGGCCATCCGCCGCCCTGACTGAAATCGGCGAAGCCGAAGCGGCGCGGTTCCGTGATGCCTATCAGGTGCGGTGGGTGATCACCCTGACCGCTCCATCCCTGCTTGCCCTTGAGCAAGTGGATGAAAAAGTCTTTTCCATGCTGGCCGCCTACAAGCCGGAACGGCTGGCCCGGCCTGCCGATCCGGCCTTGCCCTGTCCATTGACGGGTTTTCTGAACTTTCTGGCATGCGGTGATTGGCGGGATGATCTGCCGGCGGCTTCCGCCAACATATCCGCCAATTTGCCGGCGGCGGATTTGGCGTTCGATCGGCGGTCGGTGACCGGGGCGTTCATTGCCCATCTGGCCCGGCCCAAACATCACCGAATCTTCGCCATCCGTGAATGGCCCGATCTGGTGTCGGGGCATCTGATGCACGACATCATGGCCCTGGCCGGGGATATCGAGGTCTACGGCGTCGCGGTGCCGGTCAATCAGGATTTCGCCAAGACATTGCTGAAGCGCGAGACGCAAAACCCGTTCGCGTCGGACGCGGCCCGGGATGAATGCGCCGCCGGGGTGCAATTGCTGACGGAAGGCGGCACCAGTCAGGTGCCCACGCAGATGGGAATCATTCTGCGGGCGGATGACGATCACGGCCTGAACGATCTGAGCGCCCGGATCGCCGCCATCCTGGCGGATCGCCGGGTCGTCTATTCGGTGGAAACCCGACTGGCCCCGGTGATCTGGATGAACCGGCTGCCCGACCAGGACAAGCTGGGCCGCCCGCTCAAGCTGTACAGTGAAAACTTCGCGGCACTCTGGCCATTTGAAAATGCGCCGGCGGGGTTGGCGTCATCGGCCTTTGGCCGGGCGCCCGTCCGGTCCTTCATGACCGGATCGGGACAGAACTACGCCTTTCAATTCCAATGCACGGACAAGAAGCAAGCCCTGGGGCATTTCCTGGTCTTCGCCCCGGCAGGGTCCGGGAAATCCAGCCTGATCATGCATCTGCTGTCCGGGCTGGCGAAATTCCAGGGCGTCCGCTCCTATATCTTCGATTCCAAGGAAGGCACCCGGTTCATGGTGGAAACCATGGGCGGGCTGTACCAATCCTATGACCGGCTGGCTTTGAACCCGCTGGATACGGTGGATAGCCCCGTGGCCCGCCAGCGTATCACCGTGCTGGTCCGGTTGATGCTAGGCGATGCGGCGGCGGATGACGACGCCGATACCATCATCAACCACCTGATTGGCAATGCCTTCTTGCTGCCGGTCGAAGACCGGACGTTCAACGCCGTGGCGCCGCTGTCCTTTCCACGGGACAGCGCGGCCAGGAAGGCGTTCGCCCAATGGGTCACCGATCCGAAAGGCCGGGCCGGTCTTTATGCCGGCGTGATGAACGCCCGGCGAGACAGCCTGTCGGCGCTGCTGGATCAGGCCTGGATGACCGGCATCAATATGAACGAGGCCCTGGAAGACCCTGCCTTGGGCGCGGTGGTGGTGGCTCATATCAGCACCGCCATCGAACACATGGCCCGGCAGGCCCATGCCACCGGGCAAGGCCGGGGCTTCGCCGTCTTCATCGATGAAGCGGCGAACCTGCTGCGCAACCCGGCCTTCCGCGATCTGACGGGGGTGATGTACCGGGAATACCGCAAGCTGGACGGTATTGTCGGCATGGCGTTCCAGGACCCCGGCGCACTGCATGCCTCGGGCATCGCCGACGCGGCTATTGAGAACACTTCATGCCTGTTCTTTTACCCTAATCCGCAAGGCAAGCCCGAGGCGTATCAGCGCTTCAACCTGAACGACGAACAGATGAATTTCATCTTCTCGGCGCCAGAGGGCCGAAAGGTGCTGCTGGTCAAGCGCGAGGCGGCCACCGGCTTCGATGAATCGCTGATCATGGATGTCGATCTGGCCCCCATGGGCCGTCCGCTCCGCTATTTCCGATCCGGCCCGGAAGCCGTGGCCGATTTGCAGAAAATCCAAGCCAAATGGGGGGATGCATGGCCCGCGCATATTTGAAGGCGGGCCGCCGCTGGCTGCGGATCGGCGTGGTGACCGTGGCGCTGATGGGGACGATCCCGACGGCCAACGCCGCCATGGCCGTGTTTGACAGTCAAGCTGTCAAGCAGGCAATCGAACAGCTCAAGGCGCTAAAGGAGGAAATCAAGAACCAGTTGGAGATGATCAACATCTTCGGCGAGGTCAGAAAGCTGACCGATGAAATCAAGGGTGTGGTCAATGATATCAGCGGCTTCGCCAACGATATCTCCAAATCCATCGGCGAAATCGCCACCATCAGCATTTCCGTTCCCCGCTTGGACAAGCTGGGGAAACAGACGGCCAGCGATCTGTCCTGCCTGATCCCCGATGGCGCGAAATGGGGGATCAAGTTTGAAGATATGAACTTCGGATCGATCTGCGACAACGCGGCCAAATATAAATCCGCGCTGTTCTTCGATCCCAAGGCAAACACGACGCTGACCTTTGCCCAGCAGACGGCGGCAAGGCAGCAAGCGCAGAGCAACCGCACCGCCTTACTGGAAGATACGGTGTCGCGCTCGCTGGCCATGAGCGACGTGGAAATGAAAACCGCCGACGACGCCAACAGTACGGCGGACGATCTGCAAGGGGCGCTGAAGGCGGCCAAGACGGTTCAGGATCGGTTGCATGTGGTCGGGCAAATAGAGATTGCCCAGCTTCGGGCCACGACCCGCCAAAACCGGATCATGGCCCAAACAATGCGCCTGCAAGCCGCCATAGCGGCAAAGACGCTCCCCCCCGATAAAGGGAAGGAGTTTGAAGATGGTAATTAACGGGACGGAGGCAATGGCGGCATCTTTGATGCCGGTATTGGCGGCATGGGAACATCCTTGCCATCGTCTTCCTTCAGTCTGGCACTTCGCATGTCGATGTATTTTTGCTCTTCTTTCTTCATTTCATCGCTGCGCCAGTCCGGGATTGTCCCGCATTCAGTAATGTTTTGTTGAGGTATGCAGTCATGTTTTGCAGCTTTGCTCTTATCGGCAATCTTTTCATCAAACGTTTTCAATTGTCTGAGCTTGTATCCTTTGGAAACTCGGGCAATGAGAAAATAATTGCTTTTCCATGGCCCATAATAATAGGCGGCAAATGCATTGAATGCATTCTGCATATCATGGGCCTTTTTAAATCGTTCCATTTGCTCTGGCGTATACGTTTTAAGAAGCGCATCGGCATCCTTCTTATTGTTCCTGATCTTGTACCACGGATCAAAAACATCTGAGTACTTTGCCCATTCAACCTCTTCCAAGTCCCATGTGTTCAATTTAGTCCATACATATGTCGCAAATTCAAAATCATAAAAATCTTTCTTTTGACCACTATCAGATAGTTCGACTGCGTGAACAGAAAAGGGAAACAAGATGGACAATACGAATAATATTAGTGCCGCAAAAGATATCGCCGATGCATGTTGGACATGCAAGCCATTGTCTGCATATGTAAAAATTGCTGGCGATTTTTCTGAAAAGCTAGGTGAAACATTACAGGAGCCGATGTTCATTTTTTTCGCATCCCTCTGTGGATTGTGGATCGTGATATCTGGCTTCAAACTTCTACTCAAGATGACAAACCGTGACGACTTAATCAAGGATGTGGTGTACATCACCATTGCCGGTGTTCTGCTGGGAAGCACCGGACAATCCGTCATTTCATATGTCTATACCGCAGCGATTGAGATCATGGGCGCCAGCAGCGGCATGATTTTTTCATTGGCGGTAAAGGCGCAGGCAAATGAATACACTGGATTGGTGTCGTTGGCATATAACGGAGAAAAGGCCGTTGTAAAAGTTTTTCAGGCCGCATTGGCTATCGCTGGCGCGGGAGACTGGTATGATCTTCCGAAATATATTTATGCCGTTGTCCTTGTTCTGCCATTTTTTCTTCTGATCGTATCCTATTCATGCCAAGTTGTCGTTTCTATATTCAGGGCAACGATGATTGGTGTTTTTGCACCATTCTTATTCATGGCCTTCGCTTTCGGTTGGGGCCGGGATATGGCCAAGGCCGGGGCTAAAACCCTGCTGGCATCAGTCTTGGTGTTGTTTGCCAGCACCGCAGCCCTGTCGATGACCATCTACGGCATCACTAACGGAGTGGCGGTTGATCCTACTAGCTTGACTGGTGATGATCTGAATGAATTCGCTTCAATCACTAACCCACAATTTCTAGTGATCCTTTTTCTCGGCTGGGCCGGCACGGCTTTGATGACCGAGGGGACGTCAATTGCAAATTCCATCTCGCAAACCGCCCTGACCAATGCGGCGGCGGGGGTGATGACGTCCGTGGTGGCCGTGGCCGCCTATATGGCCACGAAAAAGGCACGCATGGCCGCCTCGGTGGTCGGCGGCATTGGTGGCCGCAATCTGACGGGCGGCATGGCCGCGACCGGCGGCCAGAACACCGAGGCGCCGAAGGCGCTGGTGGACAGATTCAAGAACATCAACAAGCCCGGCGGCGGCGCGTAAGCGCCTGCCGGCTGGTTCATTTTCACGACAAGGAGAAAGACCATGAAGATACTGGCTCATAGTTTTTATTTAACGTTATTTGCGGCAACAACAGTCATGGGCCAATGGGGTGATTTCGTTTACAGATTTTGGCACCGCAGTCCGGAAGAAGCTTTAAGTGGCCTCTTTTTCTTGTTCTCTTTTGCTTGGTTCCTCATTTTATCTATTGTCTGGACCTATGTCTTAGTCAATCCGGCGGATTGGCTGAGCACATGGCAAGCACGGCGTCGTGCGCGGCTTGAGACAAATCACGAAATTCAGAGCGAGGGAGAGCCGCAATGAACTCTTCATTCGCAAGAATTATTTCGGCCACAGCGCGCCTTACGTGCCTTGTCGCATTCCTGTCCCTGACGCTTTTCGCGTGCGGCGGCCAACGTGAAATCCAGCACGACGGCACCGGCACGGACGAAATGCTGAAAAGTCCCTGCGTCTGCCTGCCGGTGCCGTACCAGCCCCGCGCTTATGAATGGGGGCGGGGATGAGCGGGATAGGATTATCCCCCACTGCCGGCGCCGATGCGGTTCCCGGCCTGGGCGACCGGCTGAAACGGCTGGCTACGAAGATATGGCGGAAGCCGAAACGGCGGCGGCGGCGGGTGCGTCCGCAGGGGCCGGGGCTGGTCAACCATGACCAGTTCCGGGCCGTCGATCCGTATTCATTCCAGGTGGCGCACACGCGGCTGGCCTGGATGTTCCGGGCCTCGGTGATGCTCAATGCCGGCCTGTTCGGCTGCGTGATCGTCCTGGCCAGCGCCATCGCCACCTTGGTCCCGCTGAAGAGCGTGGAAATGGGGTTGGTGCGGATCGAAGGCGATGCGGCCAAGGCGGTCGATCCGGCCTCGCTGGTGCGGATCATCCCCATCACCAAGGAGACGCCGGGCTTCGGCCTGCTGATGGAAAGCTTCGTGCGGCGATACACCCGCATCCTGCTGGAAATCGACCGGGCCAGCCAGGATGACCGCATGCGCGAGGCCAATCTGTATTCCGATGCGGATTGGTGGACCAAGTTCATCCAGGACAGGAAAAAAGAGATCGGAAAGGCGGTGGACAGCGGCCTTGACCGGTCGATTGTCGTGGAAAGCGCGGATCGCATTTCCCTGCGCGACGGGATCGCCCGCTATGCCGTCGATCTGGTCCAGACCGATAAGCGCGACGGCAAGGTGGTGGAGACGAAGAAGCTCCGCGCCTATGTGGCGGTCACCAGCCGACCGCACACCGTGCGGGACAGCGAGAAATTCGAAAACCCGTTGGGCATCCGGGTTCTGGACCTGTCTTTGAAGGAAAAGGGGAACAATTGATGACGCGCCGGCTTGGTCTGGCGGCGGCGCTGACCGCTGCCCTGGCTCTGGCCCCCTTTGGGGCCGGGGCGCAAACGGAAGTGAAGAACAAGACCTTGGGCGGCCCCAATTCCGGCGCCACGGTCCCCACCACCCCGCCGGGCAAGGCGGGGACGGTCAAACCGGCGGCCAATCCCGCGCCCGCCGGCATGCCGGCGGCGGCGGCACAACCGGCTATGGCCGGCGGCACAACCGCCCCGGCCAACACGCCCGCCACCACGGCATCGCCGGCCACCGGCCCGGCCCAGACGGGCCAGAAGATTGCGGCCCCGGCCCAGCCAGTCCCGGCCCAACCAATCCCAGAAGGATCGTTGCTTCAGGCGGTCTATCAGAATGACGGGGTGTTCACGGAAATGTACCGCCCCAATGCGGGCATGGGCGGACAAATCCAAGAGGCGTGGGACGTTTCGGATGAGCGCGAGGGCATCTATCAGGTGCCCCTGTGCGAAACCTGCGTCTACAAAATCCGCACCCGCGAAATGATGACCACCACCATCATTTTACCCGACGACGCGGCAATCCTGTCCGCCGATCTGGGCGACCCCACCGGGTTCAAGGTCCAGGTGCGCGACGGCAACAAGCTTGCGGTGCGGCCCGCCACCTATGGCGTGGATACCAATCTGAACGTCTACACCAAGGGCGGCTTGGTCTACGCCTTTTATCTGCGGGCAGAAAAATACAATTCCCTGCATGTGCCCGATCTGGTGGTCAGGGTCCAGGGCCGGGAAAAGCCGGCGCTGATCGAAGCCCCGAAGCCGCCGGCCCCGCCGCCCCAGCCGGGATCGGCGGAAGCGGCGGACGAATTGCGGAAGGCGGCGGTTCACGATCTGACCATGCCCAAGCCAAAATCCGGCGATTTTGTCCGCAACGCGGAATTCGATCCGTCCAAGCTGCATGGATGGAACGATTACAAGCTGTGGGGCGACGATGAATTAGCCCCGAAGATGGTCTATCGGGACGATTTTTTCACCTACATCCAGTACGGCGAGAAATGGGACGGGATGGAACTGTCTTCGGCCTATGTGACGGTCGATGAAATTGACGAACTGGTCAATACCCGTGTCCAGGGGAGCACGTTCATCATCGAAAGCGTGTCGCCGCTGATCACGCTGAAAAATGGCAAAAAGTTCCTGTGCATCAAATATATAGGGAGGACCCCGTAATGGCCTCCTGGTATTGCGATTTGGCGTTGGCGGTGGGGCTGTCAATGAGCGGTACGTGTGGGCCGACGGCGCCGACCCCCGACCCCTTGCCAACCGACGATCCCGGCGCTTGGGCCTACCAAGCCCCGGTGGCGAAACCCGAGGCACCGCCGTCGGTCCCCGCACCAGCACCGAATTTTCCGCCGATCATCATTAAACAAGAAGTCATCAGAGAAGTTCAGGTGCCGGTTGTGACACCTGCACCGCAGGCCATGCCAGCCCCAGCAGAACCCAAACCCGATCCGATGGCCCTGGCCCTGGCTGCTGGCTATCAGGCCAGGCGTCAAGCGTCGGATATGCCGAAAATTATCGCGGCATCATTGCCTGCGGACAGCGGTAACACGCTGCCCCGCGCTCCGGCCATGCCGCTGGATATGGGGGCGATGGTCAACCCGGACGGTGTCGGTTCAGAATACAAAGAGGATGGCGTTACGTCCTCGGGGCCGGTGGATAACAGCCGAGTTGTTACCACCGACAGATATATTGCCGGGATTCTGGAAACCGGCATCAACACACAATTGGACGGGGCCACCGGCGGGCCGGTGGTCATTCAAACCACTCGCGATGTGTTCGGTTATCATGGGCGCAATATCCTGATTCCGAAAGGGTCGCGGCTGGTCTGCGCCTTCAAATCGCTGTCCAAGGTGGGCGCCAGCCGTGCGCCATTGCGATGCAGCCGGGTCCTGACCGGTGGGGCGCGGGCCGAAATCTACAGCACCAAGGCCAATGTCACCGATGTCCAGGGGCAGCTTGGCGTTTCGGGTGATGTAGATAATCGGTTTTGGGAACGCTATGGCACGGCGTTCATCCTGACCGGCATATCGGCGGCGGTACGGGCCGCCAGCACCAGTACCACCACCAATGAGAGTTTGGCCAACCAATCGCCGATCCTATCCACGGGCGGCGAGGAATTGTCTCAACGCCTGGGCGAAATCACCGCCGCGACGTTGGAACAGACCATAAATCTTAATCCCATTCTGAAGATCGCCCAGGGCACCAGGATTCAAATCCGTCCTGACACCGATTGGTACATTGCACAACCACAGGGGTAATACGACATGAGAAGACTGCTCATGGCGGCGGCGGTCGCCGTCCTGCTGACACCGGCCTGGGCCGGGGCACAAAGCGCCGATCCCGGCTTGATTCAACCATCGGCCACCACCGGCCAGACGGCGGCCACGACCGGCACCACCGCGCCGGCAGGCACCGCGCCGGCAGGCGCCACGCCCGCCGCGACCGGGGCCACCGCCGGCACCAAGACGGGCACGGCGGCCACCGGCCAGTCCGCTGTGGATCTGATCAGTGTTCCGGTGATCCCGATCCAGACATTGCAACTGCCGGCCCAGCAGCCGGTGGCCACCAGCTTCCAGCTCGGCCAAGTCGAGGGCATCAAGCCCGAATTGGTGGAGGGCGTCACCGCCAAGGGCTATGCCCGCAAGGTGGATGTGGAGGATAAATCGGTCGGGCAAATCCTGGTCACCACGGTGGCCAAGGATGACCGCGAAGAGGTGATCTCGGCGGAAGGTCTGACCGCCCAATTCGATGCCAAGGAAAAGAGCAAGCTTTTCCCGCAAACCACATTCGATGTGGAGGGGAGCAAATCCGCCCTGATCGCGGCCCTGGAACGACTGCAAAAGAAGAAGGACAAAGAGGAAAAAAAGGAAGAAAAGACAAGCAACACCGACAGCGATTACAAATCATCCAGCGGTGCATCATCGAACAATGAGGCGTCCCGCTATCAGACGCCCACGGTCACCAAGACCACCAGCAGCACCGCCAGCACGGCGGCAACGGATACCGTTGACGTCACCAGCAGCACGGATGGCTGCTCCATCCGGGTGGACATCGCCCAAGGCAAGGCGTTCCAGCAAAGCAAGGAGTTGACTTACACCAACGGGCAATTGACCGGCACATCAGAATGCACGGATTCAGAATCCTCCTACGTTCTGCAAAAATCCTATCTGTCATGCCCGACCGACGTAGTTGATCTGGCCACCCTGACCGCATGGCCCCAATATCAGTGGTATTACATTGATGAAAATGGGGAAAACCAAAAATACGGCTCCTGTGTCACCGACACGGACAATCCGTATACCATCGTCGAGGACGGCAGCACATGCACCATGCTGCTGGATTTCGAAGCCGGCACGGCGACCCCGCAAACGGCGTTGGTCTATACCAACCGCAGTGGCGCCAAGATCGAGGCGCGGGGATGTCAAAAATCCGGCACCGCCAGTTCCATCGCCATGACGGAAAGCACCGCATCATGCCCCATGCGGCACGATTTCACCGCTGGCAAGTCTTATGAATTGTCCATGTGGACCTATCAGTTGAACGGCGTGACCTATCAGGCCGCCGCCTGTGCCGATAACGGCACCACCTTTGTCCACCAGAAGGTTTTCACCAGCAACGGGGCCTATGTTTGCCCGGTGATCACCAACATGACCACCAAGACCGCCACCCTTCAGTACAAGGTGGCGATCACCGTGGATGGGGTGTCGCAATACATCAGCGACTGCACCCCTGACACCACCAGCAAATCCATTGTGTCCACCACGGATGGCTGCATGGACCCCAGCAAGTGGACGCATGATCTGGATGCCGACGTGTCCTATGGACAAGAGCGGTTTTACTATATCGGCGCCGATGGGTCTTCACGGGTTTATGTGACCGATTGCCAAACCTCGTCGGTCAGCTATCAGCACGACCAGACCATCACCGGATACGAGTATCACGACGCCAATCTATGGGCCTACCCCCTCATCACGGTGACCATCACCGTGAACGGGTCCCCCTATACCATCGTCTCCAATCAGGTGATGGCCGGCTCACCGCAACTGGCCTATGTCCTGGCCAGGACCGAGGACGTGGCCAATGGCCAAAGCAGCTATGACGGCTGCTCGGCCTATCGGCTGACCAACCGCAGCACTATCTACACCCGGCCCGATGGCACGGAATACGCCAAGGCGGTGGGAACCGGCACGCCCGTGGGGCCAGTGAATGTGTGTACGTCGTATGTGGCCGCCACAAAAAACTTGAACCTATGGAACAGCGCGACGTTCCTAAGTTCAACGGAAAATCCAACTCATACCTGCATCACTGGATATTCACTCGTAAACAAAACTGAATACAAAAATACAGAGACGGGTGTCGTTATATCTCAGAGTTGCTATGAGGTCAGTCAGTCGTCAACATCATCCCCGTGCGATACTGCTGCCGTGAGTGGCGGATGGAATGGGCAAGGAACCCTCTATGGGATATTCGGCTCTAATATTATACAGATAACACCGGTAAACACGGCGACTGGCGGCGCCTGGACGGGCTATAGCAATGCCTATGGCACCTCCTGCCCGGCAGGATTTTAACCATGGCGACGCCCATCAGCATCGTCATGAAGCCGTTGGCCGAGTTCTACGACGACCCGGCCACGGTGGAAATGCGGATGACCAGGCCGGGCGTGGTGGTGGTGGACCGGCGTGGCCAGGGCAAGGCGCAAGTGGATGCGCCTGCCCTGGCCACGGCCAAAATCGAGGACATCTGCAAGGCATTGGCCAATTGGACGGGGTTGAAGTTCGACCCCGACACCGCGCCGAAACTGTCCTGCACCATCCCCGAGGTCCGTCACCGTTTTGAATGTTTGGTGGGGGCGTCGGTGCAAACCGGCGTTTCCCTGGCCATCCGCTGCAAGCATCCCTTCACCCCCAGCTGGGAACAGGTGGGGGTGAACCAGCGGGTGGTGGGCTATCTGCGCGACTGCATCATGTCCGAACGCAACATGATCATCAGCGGGGCCACCAACACCGGCAAGACCACATTGCTGAACAAGTTGCTGGACTTCCTGCCGGATGACCGGCGCATCATCGCCTGCGAGGATACGCCGGAACTGCAAATCGACCGGTTTTGGGATGGCGTCGGCCTGCTGGCCGCGCGCGAGGCGTCCACCGCCTCGGGCATGGTCAGTTGGCGGGAGCTTTATGACCACCAGATGCGGGCCACCCCTGACCATGTGATTTTCGGGGAAATCAGCACCCAGAACAGTTTCGCCGCCCTGGGTGCCCTGAATTCGGGCATCACCGGCTTCATGTGCAGCATCCATGCGGAAAGCCCGCAACAGGTGCTGCACCGGAAATTCGATCAGAACATCGCATGGTCGGGGCAAAGCATGCCCCGCGTGCCCGAATTCCTGACCGAATTGGTGGATGTGATTGTCCAAATCAAACGGTCCACCGACGGCTATCGCCGCATCACCGACATCTACGAGCCGCGCAATGACAATTGGGTCATGCGCGATGGCGACTTTCAATCACCACAGGAGGCAGCATGACCGCGTTTCGCGCTCTGGCGAAGGCTTTGAACGTAACCGTGGGCGAGGTGATGCAATGACCGTCATCATCATCCCCGTGCTGGCCCTGATGCTGGCCGTCGTGACGGTCATCGTCTGGCAATTTTCCTTCGGCTTCTACGCCTTTCAGGGCGATAGCTGGGACTGGCTGGTGGAATACAGCAAGGCCTATCGCGGGCCGCCGGAATGGTTCATGTGGAGCCTGTACGGTTTTGCCCTGGCCTTACTGCTGATGATGGTCATCACCCAGATCGTGGTGGCGCGGATCGGCAGCCGAACCAAGCACGGTGGCCGGTCGGACAAGGATTTGCACGGCTCGGCCCGCTGGGCGGAAACCAAGGACGTGAAAGCCGCCGGCCTGATCCGCAAGACCGGCGCGGTGGTCGGGGGCTGGCCCAGCCTGACCGGGGTGAAGACCCTGCGCCATGACGGCCCGGAACACGTCCTGTGCTTCGCACCGACCCGATCCGGTAAAGGCGTCGGGCTGGTTCTGCCCACCTTGCTGTCCTGGCGTGAATCCGTCCTGGTGCTGGACATCAAGGGGGAAAATTGGCGCCTGACCTCGGGCTATCGGGCGGAAATGGGCCATCGCATCCTGAAATTCGATCCGACGGCGGCCCATGGGTCCATCCGCTATAACCCGCTGTGCGAAGTGCGGATCGGCACCGATCACGAGGTATCCGACGCCCAGAACGTCGCGGTAATGATCATCGACCCGGACGGCAAGGGGCTGGCCGATTTCTGGGCCAAATCGGGCTATGCGTGGCTGACCGGGGTGATTTTGTTCGCACTCTACAAGGTGCGCCGCGATGAAAAGCGGGTGGCCAGCCTGCCCGATGTTGACCGGGTGCTGACCGCCGTGGGCGCGGGCCTGGAAGGGCTGATCGCGGAAATGGTGGGAATGGTTGCCGAAACCGAAGGGGCAACCCTGCTGATCCAGTCGGCGGCCCAGGAAATGCGGGACCGGGCCGCACAGGAACGATCCGGCGTGCAATCATCGTCCAAGGTGGATTTGTCCCTGTACCGGGACCCGATCATCGCCCGCAATATCGGCCATAGCGATTTCACCATGGCCGATCTGATGAACGGCGATGATCCGGCGGCCTTGTATCTGGTGGTGCCGCCATCGGATATCGACCGGCTGCGGCCATTGCTGCGGGTCATCCTGAATTTGTACATGCGCCGGCTGATGGTCAACGGCCCGGATGGCAAGCCCAATTACCGCCACCGTCTGCTGCTGATGCTGGACGAATTCACCAGCATCGGAAAATTGGAGATTTTTGAACGCTCGCTGGCCTTCATGGCCGGATACGGCCTCAAATCTTTCTTGATTGTCCAGGATTTGAAGCAGTTGCTGGGGACCTATGGCAAGGAAAACGCCATCCTGGGCAATTGCCATGTCCGTATCGCCTATGCCCCGAACGATCTGGACACGGCCAAAACCCTGTCGGAAATGCTGGGCAAGGCGACCATCACCCAGGTCAAGCGGGGCGTCCAGCGCCAAGGCCTGTCCGCCATGTCGGGCCGGGTCACCGACAGCCTGACCGAAACCGGGCGGCCATTGCTGACGCCCGATGAATGCATGCGGCTGAAGGCGGCCAAGAAATCCCGCCGCGACCCGGAAAAAGTGGTCAAGGCTGGCGACATGCTGATTTTGGTTGCCGGCCAATCGCCCATCCTGGGCCGCCAGCCCTTGTATTTCTTCAACAAGACCCTGCGGGCGCGGGCGGCCATGCCGCCAGTGGACGGGACTGCCGGCACTGTGCCCGCCGCCGATCCCATCCAGGACGACGACGGCGAAAAGCTGGCCAAGATCGGCGCGGACATCGCCGACCGGCTGCGCGCCGTGGCCAAACAATAAGGAAACGTCATGTGGAATCAGAACAGCGTAACCCTGGCCGGGCGCCTGGGCGCCGATGCAGAGATCAAGACCCTGGGCAATGACCGCAAGGTGGCCACCTTCTCCTTGGCCGTGGATCAGACCTTCAAGGATCGGGGCGGCAAATGGCGAACCATCACCAATTGGTTCCGCATCGTCACCTATCAAACGTGGCTGATCGACAAGGTGATCGCCAAAGAAGCCATCAAGGGCCGGCAATTTTTCGTGCTGGGGTCCCTGCGCACCAGGTCGTGGGAACAGGATGGGAAAAAGCAGCATCTGGTGGAGGTCGAGGTGGATCACACCGGGGGCATTACCCCCCTGGCCGGGGATATCGGTCCCATCAATTCGGTCATGCTGGCCGGGCGCCTGGGCGCCAATGCCGATATCAAGACGACCCCCGGCGATGACGGCGGCAAGATGGCCAGCTTCAGCGTGGCGGTGGAACGCTCCTTCAAGACCGCATCCGGGTGGAAGACCGAAACCGATTGGCTTCGAATTGTGACCTTCCAATCCGGCCTGATCGACAAGGTGATTGCCAAATTGGCCGTCAAGGGTGGCCTCGCCCTGGTCCAGGGCGCCTTGCGCTCCCGCTCCTACGAACAGGATGGCCAGCAAAAAACCAGCGTCGAAATCGAAGTGGACGGCACCGGGGGAATCATCCTGGTGCCCGAAGCCAAGCCGGCAAAGGATTCATGACCATGGAGCCGGTCACGGTCTGGCTGGAAATCAGCCCGTTTCGTCAAGTCTACGAATGGATGGCCTGCGTCCTTTTCATCGGCCTCGGCGTGGCGGGCATGGTGACGATCCTGTCTCTCTGCCACGACGCCAAAACCGTCGCGAAGGACATCCATGCCCGCCATGGCGCGATTTTGGATCAATGGCGTGCGCCCCCCTCTCCCGCGTCCGAGGCGAATGACAGCAGACGGAATACCCCTTCGCAAACGGGGGGGCGCGATGCTCGACGGTGATGCCTTTTACGCCGTGTACCGCGTCCCAACGCCTCCCAGCCTTGTCGATATCGCCCTTTTCCTATTGGCGCTGGGCGGCGTCGTGGTGGCGATCTGGGTTTTCCTCAAAAACAGGTGGTAATCCATGAACGACGATAAAAAGAACGAGCACCCTCAACTGGATCAAATCGCGGAGATGGCCAGCGCCGGCATGGTGGTGACCGTCGATCCCGAGGACGCCGATCTGATGGCGGCGTTTGAGGATGATGCCCTCACAGCCGAAGACGCGCTGGCCAGCCGTTTCGATGAAGAGGGGGGCGAGTAATGGCGGAACCAGCCAGAAATTACCGCGATGACATCGCGGAAACCTTCATCGCCCGGATCGAAGCCGGCACCGCGCCATGGCAACAGCCCTGGAAGGCCGGAATAATCGGTCAGGCACCGTTCAATCCGATCACCGGCAAAACCTATCGGGGCATCAATGATCTGTGGCTCACCCTGCAGGGGCATACTGATCCCCGCTGGATGACCTATAAACAAGCAACAACAATCGGTGCCCAGGTGCGCAAGGGTGAAAAGGCCGCCAGCATTGAATATTGGCAATGGTCCGAGCGCAAAGCCCTCCTGGATGCCCAGGGCAAGCCGGAATTGGACGATAAGGGCCAGCCCAAAATTGTGGATGTGGTCCTGGAACGTCCCAAGGTGTTCATCGCCAAGGTGTTCAACGGCAGTCAAATCGACGGGCTTCAGCCCTGGGCGCCGGCCCCGTCGGTCGAAGTCCCCCAGCTGATCGACCGGGCGGAAAAGATCATCGCCGGCACGGGCATCACCATCAATCACGATCAAAGGCACAACCGGGCCTTTTATCGTCCGTCCACCGATCAGATCCACTTGCCGCCTTTGGCCGCCTTCAAAGATCAGGTGGCCTATTACGAAACCGCCCTGCATGAAATCGGTCATGCGACCGGTCATGAAAGCCGGCTGGCCCGCTCGTTCGGGGCGTTGGGCACCAATGCCTATGCCCGTGAGGAATTACGGGCTGAAATCGCCAGCTACATGCTGGCCAGGGATATGGGGATATCCCACGACCCATCCAACCACGCATCTTACGTGGAAAGCTGGGTCCAAAATCTGCGGGACCATAAAAGCGAAATTTTCGCCGCCGCCAGGGACGCGGAAATCGTCAAGACCTGGGTGATGGAACCGGATCGCCGGCCAGAACTGGAACGGGCCGCGCAACAGCGCGTGGTGCCGGTTGCGCCGTCTGCACCGCAGGCCATGCCAGCCATTCAGGCCGAAAAGGGCGCATCACCCCAGTCGAAAGAGGACGGCATGGCCCAAAAAACCAGAACATATCTTTCCGTGCCGTTTGGAGAAAAAGATGACGCCAAGAGCCAGGGCGCCCGGTGGGACGGGAAGGAAAAATCCTGGTACATCACCGCCGGCCAGGACCCGGCCCTATTCCAGAAATGGGCGGGCAAGCCCCGGACTGCGGAGCCGTCTTTGTCCCCGCAGGAGGAATTCGGCCAATTCCTCAAGGACCATGGCCTGATCGTCAAGGGCGCCCCGGATATGGATGGGGAATGGCACCGCGTGCCTGTCGATGGCGATAAAGGGAACGGCAAAAGCGGGTCTTACCGGGCCTTTCTGGATGGCCGGCCCTCCGGCACTGTCACCAACTGGAAAGCCGGGATCGAGGGCAAACGCTGGGTATCCACCGGTCAGGCTCTGACCGCTGAAGCCAAGATGACTATCCAGGCCGAAATCGACCAGAACCGGCAGGATCGGGAGGAAAAACATCTGGCCACCATCAAGGATGTGGCCAAGAAAGCCTATGGCGTCTGGGCCAATCTTGGCCAGGACGCCACACCGGAGAACAGCCCCTATCTGGCCGCCAAGGGGGTCCAGGGGTATGGGGTCAAGGTGACGGGGGACAACAAGATGGTGATCCCGTGCCGCGATGAGAACGGGCGTCTCTGGAACGTCCAATTCGTGGACAAGGACAGCAAGATATTCCTGAAGGATGGCCGCAAGATCGGCACATTCCATGTCCTGGAAGCCAGCGGCAAGGGCACGCTGGATGCCCTGCCCAAGGATGGGTCCCCCATCATCATCGGCGAAGGCTACGCCACCGCGGCGACCATCCGCGAAGCAACCAACCGTCCGGTGATCTCGGCATTCGATTCGTCCAATCTGGTCACGGTGGCCCAGGTGGTCCGGGATAAATTCCCCGACCGGCCAATCCTGATCGCCGCCGATTTCGATCATGCCAACGTCAATGGCAATGTCGGCTGGAATAAAGCCCAGGAAGCCGCCACGGCGGTGAACGGCACCGCCGTTCATCCAAACTTCAGCCAAGCCGAGAAAGACAGGAAATTGACGGATTTCAACGATCTGAAGCAATCCCGTGGGGCCGGGGCGGTTCGATCAACCATCGAAAACGCCTTGTCTCAATTCATCGGCCTGGACCGTAGCGCCTGACCGTCATTATTGGCCGGCGGCCACCGCCGGCCACCATCCCAGAGGATCAGATGGCCACTTTGAAAAATCGTATCCTGGTTTCGTTCACCGACGAGGAAAAGCAGCAGGTCCAGGCTCTCGCTGATCAAATGAGATTATCCATGTCGGAACTCATGCGGCGTCTGGTCCTGGGCCAGCCACTGCCAAACGCCGACACCTTCGTGTCAGCCCAGGCCATTACCGATCTGCTGAAGGTCAATGCCGATCTCGCCCGCCTGGGCAATCTGCTGAAACTGGCCATCGGCGAGGGTCCCGACATGGCGACTGCGGCAAAAATGAACAGGCTTTTGGAGGATACTTCCTCGACCCAGGCTGAATTGAAGACGTTGGTTCAGGAGGTGCATAGGCAGATGCATCCCAAGGTCGGCGCATGATTGCCAAACGTATCCCCAAAGACCCCAATGTTCGCGATAATTTCGGTCATCTTGGCCGATATATCGCGGCAGCCAAGGAAAAAGGGGAAAAGCTGGACGAATTTTGGGTTGCCGGCTGCAATGCCGGCGACCGCCTGGAAGACCTGGATTTGGCCCTGATCGAAATCGATGCCACCAGGGCGATGAAGCCGGGCATCGATGACAAAACCTATCATTTGGTCGTCTCCTTCAGAGAGGGAGATCGGGAAAAGCTGTCCCCGGCCGATCTGAAGGACATCGAACAGGAGTTCGCCAAAGCCCTGGGCTTTGCCGAGCACCAGCGGGTGGTGGGAACCCACATCAACACCGACAATTTCCACATGCACGTCGCGTATAATAAGGTGCATCCAAGCACACACAAAATGCATACCCCTCATCGTGATTTTTTTACTCTTTCGCGGGTTCGCCGCGAAATGGAGAAAAAATACGGGCTGGCCGTCGATAAGGGGATGGATGAGCGGGCGCCCGGCTCACCCAAGGCCAGGGAATTCGAGGCCAAAACGTGGCGCCAGTCATTCGAGGGCCATTTGAAGGAGCACAAGGCCGACATCCTCAAGGTGATCGGCCAAGCCGGCAACTGGCAGGATGTCCATGCCGGACTGGCCGATTACGACGCGACCATGCGCAAGCGCGGGGCCGGGCTGGTTTTTGCTCAATTGACCGGCAAATACACCATGAAGGCCAGCGATCTGGACCGATCCTGTTCCCTGGCCGCCATGGAAGCCCGCCTCGGGCCATTCCAGCCGGCGCCGGAACGGCAACCGCCGGCCCAGGGACAGCCGGTGCCGGCCCAAGGGCAACCGCCGGCCCAAGGGCAGCCGCCGGCCCAGGGGCAACCGCCGGCCCAAGGGCAACCGTCGGCCCAGGGGCAACCGCCGGCCCAGGGGCAACCGCCGGCCCAGGGGCAACCGCCGGCCCAAGGGCAGCCGCCGGCCCAAGGGCAGCCGCCGGCCCAGGGGCAGCCGCCGGCCCAGGGGCAGCCGCCGGCCCAAGGGCAACCGCCGGCCCAGGGACAACCGGTTTCACATATTCGACCAAAGTACCGATACGAAGCAGGCCCGCTTACCAAACATCCCGCCACCGGCAAATTGTGGAAGATTTGGAGCCAGCATCGCAAGCCGGGTCCAAATACCAATGCGCATGGTTTTGCCCGCCATTTAGGTATTGAAAACTGGCGAGACTATTTGATGGCGGATGCTCACAAGGACCCGCTCGCGCTGGTCCTGCTAATTGCACACAAGGAACTTTTGGCAGAGTTGGACCGGATCACGACTTTCAACCTGCCCAAAGCATTCAAATTACCTCGTTCGCTGAAGCTGGCCATCAGTCATTGGTATGCCAATAATCCGTGGAAAAAGCCGGCGGTCGCCGGCATTCGTCGGGCCGATCTGGGCCATCTGGGGCTGAAGGCCGATGCCGATGGCCGGGTGCTGTTTCCGTTCCGGGACGCCAATGGTCACCTCTGGGCATTACGGGCCATCGATGGCGATGGCCAATCCATGGATATCGGGCGCCCGGATCGCCCCGGCCTGCGCCATACCATCGATCCCGATGGGGTGTTGCAGCGGGGTTATGCCGGCCCCATCACAGTGACATCTGATTGCCTTCTGGCCGCCGCCATCCATCAGCGTGACGGAGCGCCGACCTTGGTGGTGGCCAATGACGGTCGATTGCTGTCCATGGTCAAGGAAATCCAAAAGCGTTTCCCCGATGCGATGCTGACCGTCGCTGCCCCGGCCCACACCGCAGAGGTAGATGCTGCGGCGGCGTTGACCAGGATGGGACCAGCCATCGTCCAGGCAGAGCCACCGGTTCAGGCACCGACTGCCGGCGGCATCCTTGATCGCCTGACCAGGGACAAGGCCACGTTCACCGACACCGAATTGGCCCAGGAACTGCGCCGGGTGAGCGACAAGGACGAGCGCGAGGCGTTGGCGTCCGAAATCGCCGCATCCGCCGACGTTCTGACGGTGGCCTTTGACGAAAAGGGCGAGCGGCGGATGACCACCGTCGCCATGGCCGAAATCGAAGCCGGCATCCTGAACAAGACCGAAGCCATGAGCCTACGGCAAACCCTCGCGGTGGATACCGTCCAGGCCGAAAGCGGGCTGGCCGATTTCCGCCGGCACTTCACGGCGCAGACCGGCCACAGCCTGATGGATGAACAGGCCGGGGCGATCCTGCACATCACCACCGGCATGGATTTGGCGACGGTGACCGGCAGTGCCGGCGCCGGCAAATCAACGATGATGGAGGGGGCGGCCCAGATCTGGGCGTCCGCCGGCCTGCGGGTCGAGGGCATGGCCCTCTCGGGCGTGGCCGCCGCCCGGCTCGGCGAAGCCGGCATTGCCTCGGACACCATCGCCGCACGGCTGTTGCGTTGGGACCGGGCCGCCACGCTGGCCGAACTTCGCAGCACCGGCACGTTCAATGACGACAGCAAGAAAATCACCTTGCAGGCGCTGGACGCTTTTGTCGAAGCAGCGGAAAAGCGCGGCAAGCCGACACATGAGATTTTGGTCACGCGCCACCAGATCAATGACGCCACCACCATTGCCCAACTGGACGGCGATACCCGGCAATGGCTCAGTCAATGGATCGATCAGCAGACCAGCAAGGATATCGACAGCCGAACCGTGCTGGTGATCGATGAGGCCGGCATGGTCAACCACCGTCTCATGCACCGGGTCCTGGACCATGCCCGGCGCGTCGGGGCCAAGGTGGTGGCCATCGGCGATGCGGAGCAAATCCAGCCCATCGAGGCCGGGGCCTCGTTCCGGCTCATGCAGGGCATCGCCAAGCCGGCGGAATTGCGCGAAGTCATCCGTCAGACCGATGGATGGCAACGGGCGGCAACCAAGGGCTTCGCGGCGGGCGATCCTGGTCAGGCCACTGCCGCCGTCCAGGATTATGGCCGGCATGGATGTCTTGCCACCGGCATCCGTGGCGTCGGCGATCCCGAGATATTGTATGCCGAGGCGAGCGAAAAACTTGGCCGCCCCCTGACCGACGATGACCGGACCCAAATCGATCTCGTGGCCGCCTATGTCGGGGCGCGGATCGAAGCCGGCGCGCTGTGGCGGGAAATCGAGGCATCCACCAAATTCGATCCACAGTCGCACGAGTTCTACGGGACATTCCAGGAAGCCCAGGAACGCCGTGGAGAGGCGGCCCAGAGCATTGCGAACGACTTGGAGGCGATGACGCCGTGGCTGGCCCGCTACGGTGTTTCAGCCGAAGGGTTCGCGGCTGATCTGAGCGTTGCCGAAGGCGTCTCGCGCAAGGAGGCACAGAAAGAGGCGGCGGCCCGTGCCGAGGCCTTGGGATTGCTGGCCATCGAAGCCGATGTGACGCTTTCCTTCGATTGGCGCGGCGCGGCGCGGGCCGAACTGTTCAACGACTGGCGCCACGACTTGCAGACGGATGGCACCACCAAGGCCGATGGCAAGCCGCTGTCCCGCATCATCCTCGCCTATACCCGCGCCGATGTGGCCCGGCTGAATGCCGATGCCCGGACGGTGATGCGGGCTGAAGGCCATCTCACCGGCCCGGATACGATCATCGAAACCGAAATCGACGAAGAGGCCGGCAAGATCGCCCTGGCGGTCGGTGACCGCATCGTCACGTTGACCAACAACAAGGCGCTGGGCGTCATGAATGGCACCACCGGCAATGTCGTAGAAATCAGCCGGGACAGTGCCGGCGCCGTCATGGTCGCGGTGGCCACCGACGATGGCCGCCGCGTCTCGATCAATACCAACGACTATCGGGCATTGGCCCATGCCTATGCCAGCACCCTGCACAAATCCCAGGGCGTCACCGTGGATCGGGCCTGGATGCTCAATCACAGCCGGATCGACCGCCACCTCGCCTATGTCGGCATGTCCCGGCATCGGCAAAAGGTCCGGGTGTACTCAGCGGCAATCGACGCGCTGTCCACCGAGGCGATTGCCCGCCAGTACAGCCACGGGCAGACCAAGGACGCCATCTCCGATTATCTGGACGCCCGCAATCTCCTGAACGGCGAAATCGTCCAGCCGCCCGTGCGGACAGAGCCAGAGGCGAAACAGCCGGGTATCGGCGGGAAACAGGGAGCCGGGGTGGACATGGACCGCGCCTATGCCATGGGGGCGATCCATGAGGATGCCCTGTCTCTTGATGATGTGCTGGGCAGTCTGAAAAAAGATTTTGGCCTCGGACGCTAGCTGGCGTCGGTCGTCTCCGTGTGCGGTTGGGTCGTGGGCTGGCTAGCGTAGTGCGCTTCGGCCTGTTCCCGGCAAAATGCAGAATGGGCGAGGTCGTCCCGATACGCAGACAGCGCCTTAGACAGCGCGGCGCACTGGTCGGACCACCACGCACCCAGTGAAGCAAAAATACGCATATTCATTTCCGCTTTAGCCGCCAGCCGCCCGTGCGGACAGAGCCAGAGGCGAAACAGCCGGGTATCGGCAGGAAGCAGGGGGCCGGGGTGGACATGGACCGCGCCTATGCCATGGGGGCGATCCATGAGGATGCCCTGTCTCTTGATGATGTGCTGGGCAGTCTGAAAAAAGATGGTGGCCACGGCCTCGTCTATCATCGTCTGCATCATCATGGCCCGCCGCTCCCTTAATGTGACTCGGACGGAGCGATTGCTTGCCCGAGCGCCTTAGCGACAAGATGGGCAACCCGTTCTCGACCGAAACCATCGTTCGCCCCTTTGGTGGTCGCGCCGATCTGATCGAATGGCATTGCCATAACGGTATTCAACAAGTCCGCCATTGCTTGCGCGGCTTCCAATGTATGAAAAGAGCCGCAGCATTCTTCGCCGTCTTTAAGGATCGCTCCGTCAAAGACAGGATCGCCGTAAAATCGGCGCTTCTTTCGGCCCATCGCTTCGCGAGCCATTTCCTTTGCGGCGGCGGCAGTCCTATTCACGCTCATGTCTACGGTCCTTCTATTGGGTCACTCGGCGTCAGGGGCAGTGCCTCGATCGCGGTTGATCTGGAAATCAGCGTCTTCATAGGCCGCCGCTTCGGTCTCGAAGCCCTGGCCGTCGTCCTCGTGCTCCGCCTGGTCGAAGGTTACCGTGCGGCCCCGCCAGTCGAACTCTCCGGCTTGGTCATTGCGGTAGACCTTGACCGTCCAGTCTCCCATCTCGCGCTGAGAAACGAAGGTGTAGGTGGTGCGGCACATCAAATAGGCTCCTTTTGGGTTACCGGATGTCATTGGCAGCGGCCCGCGCCGCGACCAAGGTAGGGTTGGACGTGATGAACGCGCCGATCTCCCGCTCGATATCGAGAATCAAGGACGCACCATCGGTGCCCACCAGGACCTCAACGATCCTGCCTGGGCGTTCCCTTGAGGCTTTCAACGATGGTTTTGAGCGCGCCATTCAGGAGGGTCGAGAATTTCGGCAGCGCCAGCTTCCTGGCCATGGTGGCCATGACTGGAGCGGCGTCGGTGAACCTATAGACCGTTTCCATCATCCGGCATTCGGTCGCTAGCAGGAAGTAGGCCAGCCCCTCGGAGGTGGCGGTGCGGATGACGGACATCAGGCTGCGCCGAACCAGATCCTTGTCGCAGGAATTCGCCATGGACAGGTTTTTGAGCCGGCAGATGACGCCGCGGCACTCGGTCAAATCGAGGATCAGCACCGCCGGCTCGGGATAAATGGCGCGGATGGCGACGTCGTGCTCCTGGAAGGCCTCGCACAGCCCTTCCAGGAGTTCGAGATAATCCTTGGCGCCATCGGCTTCGGGGTAAATTACCAGCACCGAATCGCCGGAAACGAAGTCCAGTTCGCGCCGGCCTTGCCCCGATTTCAGCCATTTGCCGCCGGCGGAATGAGGATCGACCAAGGGGACTATGACCATGCCGGCCCAGGCATCTGTGACGGTGCGCGCCTGGGCGGGGCTGTCGAAGCGTTCGACCCGATAGAAACCGATCATGTCACACCTGCATGTAGGTGATGTTGAACGCCTTGGCGAAATCGTCGATCCGCCCCTCGCGCTCGAAGCGGCTCATCTCTTTCTCCACGGCGTGATGAAAGAGTTCCAGCCCGATCACGGCAATGCGATGCGGATCGGTCAGCACCGAGGGATCCCTGCGCCGCTCAGCTCGCATGCGGTCGATGATGCCCAACTCGATGGAGGTTGCCGCATCGCGCACCTCGGCGTGTGGGACGAAGCCCTTGGCGTAGAAATCCCAAAGGGCCTGGAACTGGGCCTCGATACCCCCGACCGAAATATTAGCCCGCAACATTCCCGCCGCTTCGGTGCAACGGGTCAGGATGTGCCACAGCAGATTTGCGCGGCAGGCCGTCGGCTTGTTGTCGCAGGGGAGTTCCATGGAGTCCCAGTGGGCGCGATTGGCGACGAATCCCACCGGGTCAATATTGCCGCGTGGGCAGAGCACCGCCGGCGGTGTCGCGCTGATCAAGCCGACGACAGACTGATTGTTGCGACCAGTGAGCAATAGGTCGAGCAGCGGGCGACCCATCCGCCATGACAATTCTAGGACGCGCCTCGCCACGAGCACGACGGCGCCGGTCGAGGTCAGGAGCGGGAGGAATATGCCAAGAACTAGGGCGTTGTCCACGAAGTGCCGACGGGGAGCCTGCCGGTAAAAAAGCCCCATTTCCAATCGGTGGCGCCCCTTCCACATCCGCATGAAAGCGTCGTCTACCGAAGCGGCCAGTGAGGCGTGGTCGGGAAGATCGTCGCATTCTTCCAGATAGGCGCTGGCCGCCATCATGTTGGGAGCGTAGAGATTAGTGTGGGCGGAGGCCTCGTACTGGCAGCGCCGATAGTAGGATTCCTCCAGCAGCGGCGACGCGGCAAGGAAGAAGGTCAGATAGGCCTGAGCATAGCGCACGATTTCGCGGTGGATGAAACCCGCCTTGTGGCCGAACAGCCGCCCGGGACGGCGGAACTGGGCTGAAAACGCCATGCGGCAGACCACGTTCCAGGTGAACAAGGCCCTGGCAGCGGCCGATTTCTCGACGATGGTGTAATGGTCCAACTCCTCGGCGAAATCAGCGTTTTCGCCCAATTTCGTCACCGCTTTGGCGTAGGCCTGGGTCGGCGACAATTCGCCACCGCGATCCACGGCGTCCCAGAATTCCTGAAACGCGGCGGCCACGTCACTTTCGGGGAACAGAATTCCTTTCACCCCAGTGGCGGCGCGGATGCCGTCGGAAGCCGTATTGGCAGAGTAGAAGTAGATCGCCATTTGCGCTCCTTTAACCGACCAACTGTTTGGCGTCGAGGCTGACACGGTGAATCTCGAAGCCGCCGCGAACGCGCTTAACGACGTGTTTGGCACCCGTGCTCATGATAAGCCAGTCGGCCCACATCTGCGCCCGCTCTTTGGCTTTGTAGATCATGAGCGCCCCATTTGTATGATTAACTTTATATATCAAACCATTGGTTGCGATTGACCGCAAGCACATTTTCACATAAAGTTGGTATCCAAGAGCAATGACATATCAAATGGGGATCATGCAGGATACAAACCCGCAACGGCTCGTCGGCTATGCTCGCGTTTCAACAGAAGATCAGGACGCAACCTTGCAAATCAAGGCATTGCGCGATTATGGCGTGCAAGAAGACCTGATTTATGTAGACAAGGAAAGCGGCGCCAAGGCCAATCGTAGCGGGCTTCTTTATGCCCTCAAGGCATGCCGGGCGGGCGGGGAACTGGTTTTCTGGAAACTGGATCGCCTGGGACGTGATGTGGTCGAAGTGCTGCTTACTCTTCGCCGTTTGGAAGAAAGGGGCGTCAGATACCGCAGTCTGACGGAATCGTTCGTTACGCCCGACGGACGGGCAACGCCGATGGGCAACGCTTTCATCACGTTGACGGCGATGTTCGCGGAAATGGAGCGCAAGCTGATTTCCGAACGCACGAAGGCCGGGCAACGGGTGGCGAAGGAACGCGGCGTGAAATTCGGGCGCAAGACCTTTGCAGAACTCTACATCGAGACGGGCCGCGTCAAAGATTTTCAACGCGACCTTCAAGAGAGCGGCGACACTTTGGAAGCCGTTCGGAAGCGCCACAAAATCCCGCTCGGGACATTCAAGAAATGGTATCGGGTCTTTACTGACGCCCCTTTAGATATTGACGAAATGGCCGATGATCAGGCCGAAAACGAAAGCACAAGGTGACGGCCATGTAGGCCAACGAGGGGTGTCGCCTGAAACGACATCCTTCCCCTGCCGTCATCAAATGCCACCGTTCGCGGTGGCATTTTTATGTCACCGCATCTGACAAGTCGTTGGCGTTGAGCATCCGAAGGATGCGAATAAGCATTGCCGCCCTTCCGGCGGCGCGTGGTGATATCACCACGCCTATCCTGCCCAAACACGACAGGTGAAACAAGGTGCAAGACGGTTCCAAAAGGTGCAACAGGGTGCAACAAGGTGCAACGTATTGCTGGCTGGGCATTTGCGGGGCACACCTTTTCTGTTGCTAGTCTCTGTGCTAGCGTCCGCCATCATGATCACATCAGCCCATCACATCGCCATCTATGCGCGATATTCATCAGACGTACAAAACCCTGCATCGGCGGATGACCAAATAGAGGTGTGCCGGAAGTATGTTGCCGAAAAATTCGCCAACGCCGATTTGGTGCAGATATTTTCGGATGCGGCGCTGACTGGCACGACGATGGATCGTCCAGGGCTTGATGCTCTGCTGGATGCAGTCAAGGCGGGACATGTGCGCCTGATCGTGGCGGAAGGGCTGGACCGATTATCACGCACGCTGAAAGATATCGCAGAAATATATGAAATAGTGACCTATTACGGGGCGGAATTATGGACCGTATTCGAGGGTCACATCACCGAGCTTCACATCGGCCTGAAAGGCACGATGAATGCCCTGGTGCTCAAGGACATGCGGGCCAGGATCAGACGTGGCCAAGCGGGACGGGTCAGCGCGGGTTATGTGCATTCGGTGGCGTATGGATACGATATCGTCCGTGGTGTCGTTGATAGCCGAGGACGAAACGTAAATGGTATCCGCAAGATCAATGAGGCCGAAGCTGTCGTTATTCGACGGATTTTCGATGAATTCATCGCTGGCCGAAAAATTAGGGCTATATGCCGTGGATTGAATCGCGACGGCATTCCAGCGCGAAATGGAGGAATATGGCGTGGACCGATGATTACAGCGAATTCCGCCAGAAGCCAGGGAATTATACACAAAGAACTCTACACGGGTCTGGTGTATTACAATAGAACGCGCAATGCGATTAATCCGCTTGACCTGACGAAAAAATCCATCGCCAACCCAAAATCGGATTGGGTCGTATCCTACGTCCCTGATCTCAGAATCATTGACGATGACACTTGGCATGCGGCCCAAACAGAAATCGGGCGGCGGACTGAAAAAGCCCCAGAGGTCACCGAGCCGAAAACTCCCATGCAACACAATCAGCACGCACTCACCGGATGGATCATGTGTGGGTGGTGTGGGTCGCCAAAATCCATCGCCAACCAGGGGCGCTATTTGTGCTCTGGGCATCGATATGAAAAATCGTGCAAAAATTCACGGGGAACCAAGGAATCCGTCTTAATGACGGCCGTTTTTGATGCTCTCCACAAGCACATCAAAACCGGCCCGGATTTTTCACCAGCGTTTCGTCAGGCTTTTTCGGCTGAGGACCAGCGCCAGCATGAATTGCGGATACTGGAAAGCGAACTCCAGGCCCGGATATCGAACCTGATGGACGCGGTTGAAACCGGCGTCAAGGCTGATGCGAAGCACCGCATTTTACGCCTGCAGGCGCAGTTGGCCCACCTCCGACGGGAAATGGAACGACGGCCCGACGTGGTTTTACCCACTGAGACGGACATTCGGGCTGCACTGGCGAAAAAGGTTCAGACCATTGAAATGGGGCGCGACATAAAGCAGATGCGGCGGATGTTCAAGCATCTGCTGAAGACCGTCACGCTGACGCCAATCGCCGGCCAGCGATGCGGCGAGGATATCGCCATTGCCCTGGCCGACGACTGGCCGGGCTTCTGGCGCATGCGGCTATAGCCGCATGACGTCACGAGCAATCTGGGCGACACGATCCCAATCGCCAAGCTCCTTGGCCTTCAGCAAATCAAGGCCAAGCTGTATCGTCTTCACGGATCGCCGCTCACGGTAATCCGATTGCCTTTCGGCATCACTTTTAGTATCTGTTTTGGGTGGTCGGCCCCGCCGTTTTTTCGGTTCGGTCATTTTTCGTAACGTCACGGAAAATCGTTGAGACCAGCATCCGGCGAGGCTCTTTAAGCCTGCTCATGCAACAAATCGTCCACGGTTACGTTCAAAGCCTTCGCCAGAGCGCGAAACGCGGTGATACTGCCCGGCTTTTGGCCAGTTTCAATCTCTGTAATGTAAGAGCGGGAAATACCCGCCTTCTCGGCCAGGGCTGCGGTCGTCAATTGGCGGTGTTCACGCCAGACCCGAATCGGGTGTTCCCCAGCCAACAGGCGCAGGACCAATTCGACAGGAAGATGGTCTTCCCTCGCAACCGTCTTGCCAACCTCTATTTCGCGTGCCTCTGCGGATCGCAATGCCACGATATCTTCTGCATCGTCAATAATATCCAACATCATTTCAAAATCAGCGCGGCGCAGTGTGACAGTATCGCTAGTCTGAGAGATAGGATGGATAGAGTTCATAATAAACCTCACATGATACGTGTATATGATCTAAGATGGCTAGGGCATGGTCATTTATATGCTTCGGCTCTGTTCAAGATGTCATCGACGATCATTTCCTTTGTGTCATGGTCCAGGCGGTAGAGTGCACGCCAATCACCTTGACGAAGGCGGAATCCCGGCTGATCGGTCAATCTCTTGGCCCACGGATGGTGTCCCATGGGATCGTCGGCCACCTGCTGCAGTTTTTCCAGCAGGCCGCTCCTCTCCTTAAGAGGAATTTTGGTCAACGCCTTCGTGGCGGCACGGGAGATGATCAGTTTCATACTGGGGATTGTCGCTGATAGCGACGAGAAAGGCAATTAAAAAGTCGCTGATAGCGACGGGTTGGTTCGGTTATTTTTCGTGACGTCACGGAAAGTCCGGCTGATGCATCACAAATCCCGGATCACGATTTCACGGTCATCCGTAAAATCAACAATCTGCCGGCGGCCATCTGGATATTGTTTTACGATTGCATCGCCATAACGATCGTCAACGAAATAGATCGCCCGACCAGCCGCCAGATGAGAACTGGCGGCTTCGCCCCGGTCATTGGCAAGATCATTCGTGAAGGTGGCAAAGGCCTTCAATTCCTCACGCTCGTTCATGTCATCAATCGCAGATACGTCGATCATGACCGCATTCCTTCTAATTCGCTGATGGCCCGGACAGCTTTTGCTCGGCGGCTTCCACCAGAAACCGCGAACGGTTTCCGCCACTGGCGGCGTCGATCCGGCCCAGGAGGTGGCGAGGGATCATCACATTCACACGCTCGGCTTTCAGAAGATCGGGGCGCAAATCGATGAGGGCCACGATAGCATCCTCTCTGAGAGGATCGTCCCTCAACGCTTCCAGGGTGGACGGTACCGGAATTTGTCCGCCTTCAACTTCCAGCATGGCCAGATGGCCCGCCAGTGCTTCAGCGGCCATGGCCCAAGCCTCGTCCAGAGTGTGGCCGGCGGTCACACATCCAGGCACGTCGGGAAACTCGACCCCGTAGTCGCTCCCCGGCTCCTTACGGATATAGGCAAAGAATGAAACCATGTCTCACCTCAACAGGTTGACGCCGCTTTGGCGCTCGATGGCCTTGACCGTGCCAGTCGGCAAATCCCGCTTGGGATGCGGTACGGTCACAAGGCCCGGTTTGACCGGGTGCTTGAAATGCCAATGGCCGCCGGTGGTCCGCTGATGCTCCCACCTATTCCCACTCGGCGGGAATGTCGTACAGGTAGAATGGTTGTGCTTGTGGAACGAAGAAGACGCCGTTGGCCACGGGCTGGATATCGGCATCAGGTGCCGATATCGCATGTGCAAGGCATTGGCCGGGATTGGCCCGCGTCAATATCCTATCGGGAAAAGTTCCTTCTGTAATGCAAACGCTCAGGCGCCCGTTTTCTATGCGATACGTCCCGACCAAATGAGCGCCTATTGGTAGTCGCCCCCACGTCTGTGTTACCAGTAGGACAACGGTGCCTCCAGGCAATTGGGTGTTAACTGCGCCATAATTCAAAGCTTTTGGTAAAGCGAAGCTCTTGTTGTCCGAAAGTTGGGCCAATGCGGTGCTTTGGATGGTGAATGCAGCAACAATCACCATGTGACGGATGGCCTTGGGGATCATCTGGCAGCCTGACAAAAATAAGTATGACAAAGATACACCTGTCATCGCCTATTCCACCTCCAAATCCACCAACGGGCGTATAAGAATTTGCAAGCCTCCCTGTGCTAAATCGGAGACAGGAAGCCCCAATTCTCCTGTAACCTCAACCGCGTACCCAAGACATTTCTGCTTAACGGCAGGGTCCTGAGGTCTGAGTTGTTTTCCATCAGGGAGCACAACGGTGGTGACGCAGATGGCAAGACGCGCCTGATCAAGATCGCTCGATTTCTCGTGGAACCCAATGACTTTCGATCCTATCGGCACCACGACCGTCCTGCCACCCCATGAATAGACGGTTTGATTGGCGACAGCCTCAACCATTCCAGACCGGCGTACATTGATCGGTGTCGTCAAGATCACTGGGACGTAACGATCAATGTTGAGAATTCCCCTGACAGGAAGCATCGGTGGGGCGGGTTTTTCATCCGATATGACTGGTGATTGGCGAGTGACCACCACCTGCCTGTTACCTGCTAGAATACGCCATTCTGAATTTATTGCCTCAGCGACGAGATAGCCAGTTGGCAAGAAGTGAGTGTTGACCAGCATTGTCACTTTCTTGCCAGAAATATCAATAATCTTGTAAACAGGAAATATAGCATCCTGGCTAAATTCAAAATAGGTGAACCGCCCATCATCGCATACTTTACTTGGTGAAATTTCATCATCTTCTTGTATGGAGTACGAGCATTGCATCTGATCGAACTCTGGCATTAAAGTGCCATCGTTAGCCATAGCAACGCTGACGTGGAACAAACTGATGCCTAATGCGGCAATGATAGATTTTTTCATGGTCGAGAATCCCTCAACAGCTTCCACGATACCGGCAGGGTCGGACAAAGCTCCCGGCCCATAGCCCGCGTTTACCGGCCCTGGCTTGCAATTCCGCCGGCACGTAGGCCCAATCGAATTTGGGCACGGCGACGGCCAAGCCCCGTTCAACCATGACCTGGCCTAAATCCACCTGGTTAACTTGGCACCGGCCAATCTGGCGCTCGCCGGATGACAAGCCGGTGAGGGTGCATGTCACGGTCTGGCCCCGGACCAGCGCCATCAACTCGTTGGTTGCCACCCGCCCACAGGGCCAGACGGCCCCAGCCCCATCCAGGCAGGTTTGATCTTTTTCAGGGGCATCAATCCCCAGCAGCCGCACCCGCACACGATCAATCGACAGGGTGTCGCCATCGAATACGAAGGCCTTCCCGCTCAAATCCCCGGCGGCGGCCCCGCCGATCTGCGCGGCCACCATGGCGGCGGCCAGGATCATCATGGTTTTCATGGCATCGCCCCGCGGTTGATTTCAGCGGCCAGATTGGCGGCGATGACAGCCGAATTCCGGTGCTGCGATGACAAAAGCAGCAATTCATTCATCATCCGCCATGCCGCATCCGCGTTGCTGTCGGCCTGGACCGCGCTATTCAAATCACCGGTCTGGATGGCTGCTTGCAGCCGGTTCATAGCGCGATTGTAAATTTCCAGGAAGTGGACGGCCTTAGCCTGGGCTTGGTCAGCTTCATGATTATGGTAGGCGATGGCCTTGGTTGCGCCAGGGGAACGAGCATGGTCATCCATCTTCAATCTCCCTGATTTTTGAAGGCGGCCCAAGCATCGGCGGGCACGGCGCTGCCGGCGGCAAACCCGCATTCCCATGCCGGCACATCGAACGGCATCAAGATCGGTTTATTCATGTGCACCACTCCGAGTTGAGCGTAGCAAGGGGGACCCTGGCCGCAGCAAAAATGCCGGGATGTGCTCGGGGTCGATGATGTCAAAGGTGGCCTGCCCCAAATCCTCAGGCCAGACTTGCCGCCCGGTCTTCCTGGCCCAACTGGATGCGACAGCGGCCACGGTCGGCGCCGACAGATGCCGGGGGGGCCGGGGCGATGGCTTGGCCGTCGCATCCAGTTGGGCCAGGAAGTCCAGTTGAACGGCAGAGGAAGAAGGCTCGGGACGGTTGATCCTGGCCAAGCGGCGCGGATTGGGTTTCGCCACCGGCATTTGACCGGGGCAGAGATCCACGCCGGCCTGGATGGCGGCGGCGTCGAAATAGGCCGGGCGGTGTCGGACTTCCTGGGCCTCGAACATCTCCGCGAAAAGAGGAAACTTTTTGTCGAGACGGCGGCGCAGACGGGTGCGGCGGGTCTGCGCCTTTCGCTCTGGCGACCACTTTTTCCGCTCTGGCCAAATCGGTGACCAGCCGAACGACCAGCCGCTTCCCGGCTTGAAAACCGGAGCATGAACGGCTTGGACCTCCCGCTCCACCGACCTGTCCAGGATGGAACAGGCCCAGAGGGTTCGGCCATCGTCCAGGGTTTCCACGTCTTCCGGTGGCGCGGTATAAGGGTCGGACCAGTAGACGTATATGGTTGACAATCCCTTGGCCATGGCCGTCATCCTCCAATGATGTTACGCAAGGCCTCGGCCAGCGTTTCGGCATCGTCAAAGGCCGTGTCGAGGTCCTCTGCGGCTTGGCTGATGGCCTCGCCACGCCCGGACATCTGCAATCCCTCGGGCATGTTGTCGTATGCCTCCCGCTCTTCGTCCTTCACCTCTTCCAGAATGGCGCGGGCTTGCTCGATCAGTTCGACGGCTTGACGGATACGGGTGCGGCGGGCGGTGTTCATCGTGATGCCTCTCCACGCCGCTTGGCGCGGATGGCGTCCGCCTCGACATCGCCGGCACAGTCCCGGCAATAGCGGGTGTATGGTTGGACCCGCAGGCGGGCCGCCTCGATCCGGCCACCGCAATCACGGCACCATCCATCGGATGGCACATCGGCCTGTGCCAGCCTGGGCCGACAGGCCACCGCCGCCGCGATCTGCGCCAAGGTGATGTCCGTTGCCAAATCGATATCGTCCATTCCTGCCTCCCGCTTGCTGGGTGCCTGCCGGTCTTCCCCGGCATCTGGGTCAAACTATTTCCACTGTCGTGGAAATAAGGGGGGCGGGACTGGTCAATGGTCGGGGGCCGGGCGGGGTAGCTCCCAAAACCCGAAGGGCGGCGCTTGCGCCGATCCGCTTGCGGATTTTTGGGGCATCCCGGCCCCCGACGACGGGCGAAGCCCGGCGCTTGCCAATTGACTTGGACCGGAGGGGGGATGCTCGCATCCCCCCTGGTATGAACAGACGCGCCGACGAGGCGCGTTCCGCTTTATCCTATTGATATAAAAGTAGTTCTACAAAGCTCTCCAATCATTGGACACGAGAGAACGCCGAAAACAGGCATATGAGCGATAGTTATTCACACTCTCTGTGGATAACTATCGTGGACGGCTGTGGATAGACGAAAAAATCGGGCTGATTTCTGACGGTTAGGTGACCAATAGCCACTTTGCCCATGATTTGGCCAAGCGGAAGCGCCCCGTCCTGGTTACAGGACAGGGCGCTTCCGCTCTTGGATCTGCGTCTCTAGCTTGGCGGGTCCAATGCCGCGAGATTATCCCGATACAAACGTATCAGGGCGGCGGTGCCGGCATTAGTCGGATCGGTGATCAGCCGCGCCTCGGCCTCGTGCAGTTTGCTCCGCAGTTTCAAAATGGCGGGGGCAATGTCAGGGTGAGCCTCGGCCTCGGACATGGGTGGCTTTGCTCCCCAGGCATCGGGATCAGGAGGGGGTGGTGGCGGGGGTGACGGCTTGGCCACATATCCTTTCCACTGGCTAGGGGGCAGCAGGACGTAAACATTGGTGTCCTGCTGGATGATAAAGCTCCCATTCGCCAACACCAGCCGTCGGCAGGTCGGGATGACCGCGATGATGCGGTGCTCAACCATCCAGTTTTTCCAGACCCAGAACGACGATGGCGAATAGCAGGCCTGCTCGGCAATGGCCGATCCGGCAGGGTCCAGCCGTCCGGTCTTCCAATCCATGAATGATCGCATGGCATCATAGATGGCACGGACGGCACGGCCCCGGCTGGGCAATCCCAACTGAGGCAGCCACGCGGCCAGCTTGAATGCCCAGCCAGTCACCTCGCGGCGTGACACCGGCTGAGGATGCCGCTTGGCAAGCAGTTTTTTCTTATCGACTGCCCCGGCCCGGCACGCGGGCACCATCCTACATTCCCGCCGCACGTCAGAATCTGGATGCCGCTCCACAGGAGGGAGGCCAAGCAGTTCCGCCGCGATCCCTTGGAGGACGAACCCTTTGAGGTCGGCAAACAGAGGCAGGGTGTCGGCCATGGCCGTCACCAGCTATATGGCCACCTCATTCAGATTGGCCACACGGGCAGGTTTGCCATGCTTGCTCGGAGCCTGCATACGTCAACGTCATCGCGCCTCACTTCGGAGGGCGTGGATGGACATGAGGAAGGAAGAGGACGCATGACCAAAGGACGAATCAGGCCATTCGGAAAACAGATAGTTTTCCGTTGACAGCCCAGCCCGGCAAACGCTAAAAACGTCTTGCGCTTCGTTTTTTTCGTTTCCGGGCTGCTAATCCTTCGGGTTAGCAGCCTTTTTCTTTTATCTCATTGAAATCCCACGCCTTTCCCGTTTTGCAGCGCACTTGCTATGCCCCAGGTGATTGTGATATCACCAAGCCTAAGATTCGGTAGTGCGGTTTCTGGCTGGGGCACTGAATTGAGCGGTTGTTTTGTCCCTCGCCGGGCGGGCGCATCCGCGCCCTTGGCCGCCGCCGCAATGGCGGCTGGGATTGTTTTGGCCCTCGCCGGGCGGGCGCATCCGCGCCCTTGGCCGCCGCCGCAATGGCGGCTGGGATCGTTTTGGCCCTCGCCGGGCGGGCGCATCCGCGCCCTTGGCCGCCGCCGCAATGGCGGCTGGTGACCGGCCAACGAATCATGTGTGGACGGCCCCTGCGTTGCAAGGAGAATCCGACGTGATCACGCCCCGGTCGGGTGCAGTCATGTGTCCGGCCTGTTTGCGCGGCCACTTGACCGCTGGCCATGATGTGATCCGCGAAACG
>JAYSBF010000011.1:0-81822 GCA_041915545.1 Magnetospirillum sp.
TCTTTTTCTTTCAAAGAGTTAGAAATCTGGAGGGTTCGGGAGGCTGTGCCTCTCGATTGGGGGATCGGGGGCAAATGCCCCCGAAAGAGGGTTTTTCCGCATCCTGCTAAAGCCCATTGCGGGCGCGGCCAAGCCGCCGTAAGGCGGCGCCCGGCGAGGGACATAAACAACCTGAATCATCACGCGTTTTATCAAACGCGTGATGATTCAGGTTACGTCGCTGACGCCAGCTTCACCAAAGGTGGCCATGCCGGTGTGACAGGCCAGGGCGGCGCGGACCAGACCGATGGCCAGGGCGGCGCCGGACCCTTCGCCCAGGCGCATGCCGAAATCCAGCAGGGGGTGCTTGCCCAAGGATGACAGCAGCCAGCGATGGCCGGGTTCGGCAGAGACGTGGGCGGCGATGCAGTGATCCAGCGCGCCGGGGCAGGCGCGTTCCAGCGGGGCGACGGCAGCCGTGCAGACATAGCCGTCCAGCAGAACCGGAATGCGGTGCAGGCGGGCGGCGATCACGGCCCCGGCCATGGCGGCCAATTCCCGTCCGCCCAGGCGGCGGGCCAGATCCAGCGGTTCGGCCTGGGCATGGCGAGCGACGCCATCGGCGACCACTTTAATCTTGCGGGCCAGGGCATCGGACACCACGCCGGTTCCTTTTCCGGTCCAGCCCGAGGCATCGCCGCCAAACAAGGCGCAGGACAAAGCCGCCGCCGGAGTGGTGTTGCCGATCCCCATTTCCCCGATCACCAATAGATCGGTATCGGTGGGAACCGCCTGCATACCGGTGGTCACGGCCTGGGCGAATTCGGTTTCGGTCATGGCCGGGCCTTGGGTGAAGTCGGCGGTGGGTTTGTCCAGATCCAGCGGCACCACGGCCAATTCGGCATCGAAGCAACGGCATAATTGATTGATGGCGGCGCCGCCATGGGCGAAATTTTCCACCATCTGCACGGTCACATCCGCCGGATAGGCCGACACCCCCAGGGCGGCGACGCCGTGATTGCCCGCGAAAATACGGGCACGAACCCGATCCAGGCGGGGCGGGTGGCGCCCCTGCCAGCTTGACAACCAGCGGGCCAGATCCTCCAGCCGCCCCAACGATCCCGGCGGCTTGGTCAATTGGGGTTCGCGGGCGTCACAAGCGGCTTGGGCCGCATCATCGGCGGCGGGCAGACGGGCCAGCAGGGCCTGAAGATCGGCGATACCAGAAATGGCCAGCGACATGGGTGCGTTCCCCAATATATTGCGCGAATGGGCTGGGGCGTCCTATAACCCATCCAGTCATCCACGTCATCCCTGCACCATGATCCCTTCCAAACCGTTACTATCCTGGTGGGCCGATCTGCATCTGGCCGCCACCTTCCTGACCCGGCTGCCCCTGCCGGCACTGCCGCCATTGCCCGATGGCGCCCTGGCCCGGTCCATGCGCGCCTTTCCCGTGATCGGGGCCGGGGTCGGGGGCGTGGGCGGCCTGGTGTTTTGGGGGGCTTACGGCGTGTTGCCGCCCCTGGCGGCGGCGCTGCTGGCGGTGATGGTGATGGTGCTGTTGACTGGCGCCCTGCACGAAGACGGTCTGGCCGATACCGCCGATGGGTTGGGGGCGCGGGGGGATGTGGAGCGGAAATTCCAGGTCATGCGCGATTCCCGGTCCGGGGCCTTTGGGGTTCTGGCGCTGGTACTGTCGGTGGGACTGCGTGCCGCCACCCTGGCCGGAATGCCCGATGGCGGCCATGGGCTGGCGGTGCTGGTTGCGGCGGCGGCATTATCACGGGCGATGATTCCCGCCGCGATGCAGGTCATGCCACCGGCCCGGCCCGACGGTCTGGCCGCCATGGCCGGTATTCCCCATGCGGGTCTGGCTGCCTGGGCCGTGGTGTTGGGGGTTGGGGTGGCGGTGCTGTCGGTGGGCTGGCACGGCGCCTTGGCGGCGCTGATGGGGGCGTTGGCCGGGATGGCGGCCATGGTCGTCCTGGCCCGGCGCAGCTTTGGCGGGTATAACGGGGATGTGCTGGGATCGGTCCAGCAAATGGCGGAAATGGGGGTTCTGATGGCGGTGATGGCGGTGTGGTCGTGAATCGGGGACCGGCACAGACCCGATGGTGGCTGGTGCGTCATGCCCCGGTGCCGTGTCCGCATGGGCGGATACATGGCCAGTTGGATGTGGCCTGCGACACATCGGATATCGAAGATTTCCGCCAGCTTGCCCGCCGCATCCCCGCCAATCCGGTCCTGATCGAAAGCGGGCTGATCCGGTGCCGCCAGACCGCCGGGGCGTTGGAAGCCGAAGGGCTGCTATTGCCGCCGCCCCTGGTGGAACCCGATTTGATGGAACAGAATTTTGGCCGCTGGCAGGGCAAAAGCTGGATGGAGCTGGAAGTGGCCAAAGACCCCGATCTGCCGGTGTTCTGGCGCGATCCGGTCACCCAAATTCCGCCCCAGGGGGAAAGCTTTGCCCAAATGTGCGGCCGTGTCGCCCTGGCCATGAATCGTCTGACCACCCATCATGCCGGGCGCGACATTCTGGCGGTGGTCCATGCGGGGACCATCCGGGCCGCCTTGGCCCTGGCGTTAAAGCTGGACCCGGCCCAAGCCTTGCGTTTTGCCATCGCCCCCCTGTCCCTGACCCGGCTGGACGCGGTTCAGGATGGCTGGCGGGTGGAAGGTGTCAATATCACCGCCTGCTGATTTCCCTGGCCGCAACGCCAATTCCCCCCTTCCGCAAGCGGAAGGGGGGAAGGCCGTCATGCGATAGTCATGACTGGATCAGTGGGCGATGCCCGCTGATTACAAGGTGCCGTAGCACTTGGAGGTCAGGAAGCTGTTCCAAGCGGTGCGGTTCGTGGTGCTCAGCATATAGTTCCACAGGCTGGCGCCGACAGCGTCTTCCGTCGTATCACCGGACGCCAGCAGAACACCCTTTTGGTTCAGCATATAGGCGCTATTGGTGAATTCCGCATAGGTGAAGCTGGACACGGTCAGCGGGCTGGGCGGAGAGCACAACTGCGCCTTCGACACAAAGCCGGAACGGTTGGTGCCGTCGATGATGGAAGCAAACGTCAAATCAATATTGTCATAAAGCGGCGAATGCATCCAGGACGGGATGGGGTCCGTCGTATAGTTCCAGCCGTTGGTCAGATACATGATATTGGCGCCGGCCAAGCCGTAAGGAGCCAGAGAGGGACTGGCTTCGGCCACGGAAGCCGCACCACTGGTTGCAGTGTTGAGGGCGTAGGTGCTGGAAAGCGTGCTGCTGATGGTGGCGGTCTGTCCGCTGGCCAAGGCCGGGATCAGGGTGCTGACACTGGGAACCGTGGCGTACATCGCCGCCAACACCGGAATACCCCACGCATAAGTTTCAGCGGTTGCGCCCGATTGAGTGTAGGTGCCCGCACTGGCCAAGCTGTTGGGGGTTGAGGCATTGGCTGCCAGCAACAGGCTATAGGGCGCGGTCTTGGCGATGGTGCCGTTGATTTCCTGCAACAGAGTGCCGGTGGAATTATGGCAAACACGGATTTTCTTGCCATTCCCCGGAGAGCCGACAGTCGAGGTGTAGGTGGAGATATAAGAAATGGCCGGCTGATAGAAGTTGGAAGCCACGGCGATGGTGGCATCCGCATCATCGTTGACATCGATGTTGCACACGGTGGCAGCCGCCCAAGCGGGAGAGGCGGCGCAGGACAGCAGAACGGCGCCAGCGGTCAGGGAAATGGGATTCTTGAACAAAGACATCCTTGATTCTCCATCGAGAGATAGTGTCGATAGTGTTGAGTATGCTCAGCCAACGAAATCGAATTCACCGTAACCATCAAAACAGTGCGCAGTAAGCTGAAGTGTATACTTAATTTTACTGCACACTGTTTCGAAAAATTATGAAGAATTACATAGATTTCAGGCATTATACTTATAATTTGCGAAAGTGATTGAGTCAAATAGAAATACTGATGCCACATTTATTCCATCACACCCTCTTTTTCACATATCAACATAGGTAAATGTTGCATATTTAAATTATTTCTTCCCATCTTCATTAAGATCATACTCCCTACCATTTACACCAATGCTTTCAAGGTCGGCGAAATAATGCGCAGAATCGCTAAAAACGATACTGTTTTCCTGCGATGTTTCAGGTTTCGCCGGGGTCAAGGTTTGCGGCCTTGGCTGCTCGACCACATTTTGGGTCGCGGTCGCAACAGTCTGATTGGCCTGACTGGTGGCAGTCCGCTGCAAATTCTTTTCTGCTGCGGCTTCGGCTGCCGCCCGTGCTGCGGCTTCGGCTGTCGCCCGTGCCGCCGCGTCGGCTGCTGCGGCTTCGGCTGCCGCCCGTGCCGCTGCGTCGGCTGCTGCGGCTTCGGCCGCCCGCTCCGCCTCAAGCCGACTTTGTTCTTCCCGGCCAGCCAATACCTGATCAATGGTTCCATTTAAGTAAAACTGCAAATCCGCGAACTGACCGTCAGTCAAACCACGACTGTTTATAATACTTGCACCAGATACACCTTCAGTCATCTCGCCAACGGCATTGCTAAGATGATTTCTCCCCTGATTCCAATAGCTATTAGAAATGGTTGTATTAAAAGAAAGTCTACCAACCAATGCGCCAACTATTCCTGTTCCGGTGACGGTATTGTTCGCCCAGGAATTTATTATACTGCCATTGGCGCTGGTATACCCAACCAATCCGCCAGCCATCTGATTACCACTCACCGCGCCGGTAGCGTGAGAATCCGTGATATGTCCGCTTTCTGCCAACTGAGCTACCAATCCGCCAGCGATGCCGTTGGCGCTGGTGGCGGCAACCGATCCACTAGCATAAGAATTACTGATGGTGAGGTAACCGGCAGTACCGACAAGGCCAGCGGCGGATGCGCCCGCAGTAACTTCGCCAGTGGCGTAGGAATTGGTGATGGTGCCAAACTCGCCACCGGAATTGAATATTTCCCCAGTACTGCCAACTAAACCAGCGGCGCCAGAAAAACTCCCCGATGCGGTGACGTTACCTGTCGCATAGGAATTGGAGACGGTGTAGGTGCCGAGCAGCACACCCGCCAATCCGGCTGCCAGGCCGAGCGATCCATTCGCCACTACGTTTTTGGTGGAATAAACGTGATCAAGTGTGGTGTTTGACCCGGACCCGATCAGTCCTCCAACGCTCCCCCCGGTAAAGCCGCCCATATCCACGCCGACGATGTTAGCGGGGCCGCTGACGTAACTATAGGAAATGATCAAGTGGCTAGTGTTCGAGGTGGACAAAGATGACAAGCCGACAAGCCCACCCACATTGGTGCCAGCAGTAACAGCGCCGGTGGCAAAGGTACGGGTTATGGTTGAATTCATATTGCCATCCAACCCGATATATCCGACCAATCCGCCATATCCCTGCGTCCCCCAACTAACATTGGCGGCCGGGGTGGGGGCGGTAACGGCGCCGGTGGCATAGCTGTCCGATAAAACGGTGCCAGACATGCTGCCAATCAATCCGCCAATGCCACCGGTACCGCTGGTCACATTGCCGCTGGCGTTTGTATGGGTGACTGAGCCATAAGCGATGGAGCCGATCAGCCCCCCCACATAGTTAGCGCCCGCACTTGTCAGAGTGACGGTGGAGTACGCGTTGTCGACCACGATCGGGATGGTGGCTGCGCCAGTCATAAAGCCCAGCAATCCACCGGCATAGCTTGAGCCCACGGCAATCACACCCGTGCTATAGGCGCCGGTGACGGTGAGGTTATAGGCGGAAGAACCAACCAAGGCCCCGACATAGCGGGAAGAACTTTTTACGTTGATATTGGTAATGCCGATGTCGCGGATTGTGTTGGTATAGGCGTCGGAGGCGATCTGGCCGATAAATCCAGTATAGCGGCCAGATGAGCCGGTCCCGCCGTTGAAGGTCAGGTTGTCGACCGTGTGTCCCAGTCCGGCAAAGGTGCCCCCGAATGTGGCGATGACCGATCGAGCGCTGGTATTCGCCGCACTCCAGGACGTGGCATCCAGATTATCGGCCAGTGCGTAATACCCGGTCAGGGTGCCGGTGGTGGCAATCTGGGCCACGTTGCCCACCAGAATATAGGTTTGACCGTTGATGGTCAGGGTGGGGTGGGTGCCAGTGGTGCAGGTGGCTGTGCTGGTGCAGGATTTAAAGGTGATGCTGCCATAGACCCCGCCGCTGGTATCGGTCTGGGCCACCGGATATCCATCGGCCCCGGTGGTGGTGCCGGCATAGCTGGCCTTGGTGCGGATGTTGTAATCGCCGCCATAGGTCAGGGCGACCCCGGCACCGGCACCCCTGGCGATGATGGGGGCGTTGATGTTGATATCGCGTTCGGCATTCAGGGTCAGGGTGGTATTGGCGTTCCAATCGACCGTGTCGTTGACGGTGATGTCGCCATGGCCGCCCGCCGTGCCCTGGGTGGCGGTGCTGATGGTGTAATTGTTGCTTTCCAACGCATTTTTCAGCGCGGTGCCGGTCATGTTGCCGCCGCTGGCGGCGATGGTGAAGTCGTTGGGATCAATCAGCCAGGTGCCGGTGGTGCCATGGGCAGATTTGGTGGTGACAAAGGCGCTGTCGGCCACATTGACCACATCGCCCGATGTTTCGACGAAGCCGCCATCGCCGGCAGTGGGGGCGGATGCGTCGATGGTGCCATCCACCATGGTGGTGCCGCCATGGGCGTACAGGGTGACATTGCCCTTCAAATCATCCACGGTCCGGGCATGAATCAGGCCGGTATTGTTGACCTGAGCGGTCAGCAGATCATCAGCGGCCTTGGCGGTCAGAATGACGGAACCGCCATCGGCATAGATCGCCCCCTTGTTTTCCACCAAGGCATCCAAGGTGCCTTGATCCAAGGTGACGCCGACCAGGGAATCGCCATTGAAATTCAGGGTCACCTTGTCGGCGCCATTCATGGACACCGTGCCCTTGGTGGCAGTGATGGCGCCCTGGTTGGATACGGTCTTGCCCAGCAACACCACATAGCCGCCGCCATTGACGGTGATGGTGCCCAGGTTGATCACCGATCCGTCGGACGAACCGCTGAAACTGTATTTGCCGGCATTGAAATCGCTGTCGCTGATGTCGCGGGTGCTGGCGACGAAGCCGCCGGTGTTGACACGGCCCCCCCTGCCGATCAGCACGCCGGCGGAATTGACCAGGAACACCTTGCCATTGGCATTCAGCGCACCTTCGATCACGCTTCTTTCATTGCCGATGACCCGGTTCAGGGCGATCGCCGACGTGGACGGCTGATTGAAATTCACCGTTTCCGCAGGGGCGATGGAAAAGCGTTGCCAGTTGATGGTGGCCTTGTTGCTGGCCTGATTGATAGTGGTGGTGGTTCCCGCCTGATTGATGCTGGCCGACCCGCTGGTGACCACCCCACCTTCCGGGGCCGCCATGACCGGATGCGAAAAAGCCAGCAATGCCACGATCGCGGTCATGGTCCGGCACGAAGAAAGCGTCATCTGAGTCATGGCCACACCCTATGATTTGCCGACGGGAGACATTGGCGCAGACGACACATGGCCGCCGCCAAGAGCACCGTGGATGGGGAAGGATTGAAGGATAGCCGGGATGATCGGGCGGGCTGATGGGGCGCACCGGTCGGGATCACCGACGGAACCCGCGCGCGCACCGGATGGCGCCGCCGCATGGACGGATACAAGGCGTGCCTGTTGAGTACACCCCATGGTGTCATCTCCGCTTGGCGCTTCAGAGCGCCGTTCCTTCGGTGACCCAGCGATATGGCTATATACTGGATCTACATAATGTCAGGGAAAGTGCCGATTCGATCCAGAATCGTCAAACATTTTTTCGCCATAATTGATTGTTCGACTCTGTACGATTTGAGGAATGTAAGATATTGAACACAATAATCTTAGTAAGATTTGATGATATTGCGATGTTTTAGATAAATTTTTTTCTCATCTACTAGTATAGAAAAAATGTATCTTTCAAAATATCGGTTTGCATCCAAATCTTTGACCAAAATATGTGTTTAGACCGCGATCAATGCCATTTTTCGGCCGTGAGGAGACGCGGTTATATACGTGTAAATATTACGAATGACCGCGTGAACAGGGTATCAATTGGCATCTTCGCAACCCTTGGGGACGTAAAAAAATGCATGGTCGGGAATCCGACATACGCAAAATTTTTCGATCCATCCGAAGGTGTCTTGTGAAAATCCCTGATCCGACAGCGGGAGGCGCTGTCTTATCGTCAATTTCAGGTATATTTAATTCACCTTATAATCTGCCATTATGGCCATAAAGATCAGCCAAAAGGCAGTGCATAGAAACGGTCCGAACGGAATGGGGGTATCGCGACCGCGGTGCTGTCCGGTCAGGACGAGAAAGGCCAGCCATACCAGGGCGCTTAAGGCCGCCATCACGATCATCTGCGGCAGGGCGGCCCAGCCCATCCAGGCACCGGCGGCTCCCACCAATTTGGCATCCCCCAATCCCAATCCGTCGCGGCCGCGCCATTGCCGATAGGCTAGATTGATGCCCGCCAGGACACCAAATCCACCGATCCATCCCAACCCATGATCCCAAAACCCGCCCGGCGCCGCCGGTCCCAGCCCGCCATTGACGATCAGGCCCGAGACGGCCAGGGGCACGGTCAAGGCGTCGGGCAGGCGATAGGATCGCAGATCAATCACCGCCAACACGGTCAAGACCCAGGCCAGCAGACAGGCAGGGGGAAGCCATGGGGATGGAACCGTTATCCAGGCCATGGACCATGAAAGCGCCAACACCCCCGCCATGATCATCCATCCCCTGTGAGGGCGGGGGAGGCGGCCCAGCCCCCACAGGGGACGGATGATTCCGGGCTGTCCCAGCCCATGGGTATTTTCGGGCTGTCCCAGCCCATGGATGACCCGGCCGCCAATCCATCCCGCCGGGACCGTTCCCACCCATAGGAACAGGAGCGTGGCGATATCGTCGGTCATCATTGCCAGCTCTGCCGTCATTGAAAATCCCGGAACCGGACGCCACGGGCGGGATTGCTGGTCAATTGAATGATGGCGGCGTGGCTGACCCGTCCCCCATCGGGCAGTTCAGCCAGCACCCGCACGCAAAGGGGGCGAACGATCAGGGATTGCGAATCGGCGGTATCCAATGCGGTCTGTGCCCCGTTGGCCAGATCACGCTGACGGGCCACCATGTCCACCCCGGCCTCGCTTTGCCCCAGCATGGCCGTCACCGCCAAAGGCGAGACGGCGGTTCGGGCGGAAAAAGCCGGGGGCGGGCCGAAAAACAAGGTCAGGGCCGGGCGGATGCGCTCTAATATATCCGGGGTCATGCCACGCACATCCAGCAATTCGTCCAAGGTGCGGATGGCACGGTCGCGGGGAAAGACCATGCTGCCGGACCGGCGGTAATCCTCGCGTTCGGCGCCATTGGGCCGACTGTCCATATCATCGTCGATCCAATCGGTGATGGCGGCGGTCAGCATCCCCAATTGCAACCCGCTTACTCCCGCCCCGGCCAGCAGGCGGCGCCACTGTGCCTCGGTGGCGTCGTTGGCGGGCATTTTTCCCCGCTCATCCTCGACCCAGATGGTCAGGGTCACCCCGTCGAAGGTCAGCCGCCGGGGTCGCCCGTCAATGGCCCAGCGGCCAGAATGTTCATCTAATCCCAGACCGTGGATGGCCAGCATCAGCCCGGCCTGGGCCGCCGCCTCCATGCGGGCGCGGTCCTGGCGCGCCCGCGCCATGGCGATATCGCCCCGGCTGTTTTCCACCACGAACAGGGCCAGATAGGAAAACAGCAAAGCAGCGATCACCGCCATGATCAGGGCGAATCCCTGGTCATGGCGGTTCTGCCGGTCTTTCGTCATGGGCCAGGAGACGCCGGTATAGGAGCCGCCGGGACGGATGCCGCCGGCACGGATGGGGTTGGGCGGGCGATCGGTTTGACGGTGGCGATGCTGCGGCGCAATTCGTCGGTGATGGCCTGGGCATCAGCGGCGTTGCGGACCACATGGGGGGTCAGCAGCACCAGCAATTCGGTGCGGCCGCGGCTGTTATTGGTGCCGCTGAACAGATTACCCAAAAGCGGCATTTCCTTTAGCAGCGGCACCCCGCTTTCGGTCCGCCTGACATTGTCGCGGATCAGCCCGCCCAGGGCCACGGTCTGGCCGTCCTGGACCGCCACCGAACTGGATACCTTGCGCTGCTGGATGGTGGGGGAATCCAGGCTTGACGACGTGGTGGTCGAGACGTCACTGATTTCTTGGGAAATATCCAACAGCACCAATCCGCTGTCATTGACCCGCGGCGTCACTTTCAGGATCACGCCGGTATCCCGGTATTCGATGGAATTGATGACCGAGCTGTTGGCCACCGTGCTGACCGATGATTGGGTGGAAATGGGCACCTGATCCCCCACCTGAAGGGCGGCGGTCTGGTTGTTCAGGACCAGCAGCCGGGGCGATGAAATCACGTCCACATGGCTGACTTCATCCAGGGCGTTGACCACCGTTTGCATGCTGTTGCCGCCTTGCAACAAGTATGAAAAGCCCGGCAGGCTTTGCACCGGCGCCTTGGTGGTTCCCGATGTCAGGGAAAATTGGTTGTTGCCGGTCTTGAAATACCATTCCACCCCATAGCGCAAGGTGTCGTTCAGGCTGACTTCGGTGATCATCGCCTCGATCAGCACCTGAAGCGGCAAGACATCCAATTTGCGCAAGGCCCGTTCGATCACTTCATATTCGCGGGCGGTGGCATAAACCACGATGGCGTTGTTGCCGTCATCGCTGGTGACGCTGATGGTCTGGTTGCTGTCGCCCAGGCGCAGGACCTGTCCGCTTCCCACCCCGGCCGATTGTCCGCCCACTCCGCCCATGGCCGCCCCGGCCATGGGGGCCGATGGCTGGCTGGCGGTGGTCAGGCCCGCCGATGGCTGGGATGCGCCCCGGCCGCCGCCGATGGTCGTCGAGGTCATGGTCTGCATGGGGGTTTGCGCCGCCATGGCCGGGCTGGCCCCACCGCCGCCCTTTTGCCCCTGGCCGCCGGCGCCGAACAGGTTGGACAACACCGTGGCCATGTCCGATGCCCGACCGCTTTGAACCCGATAGACGAAAAGCTGTTTTTCGCTGTCTTCGCCCTCGCGGTCCAACTCTTCGGCCCAATAGCGCACATCGTCGATATATTGCGGCTGGGGCGACACCACGATGATGCCGTTCAGCCGCGACAGCGGGATAAGCCGCACCAGCCCCGCCGATGGCGAATTATCGGCATTGACGATCTGGTTCAGTTCATCGGCCATGCGGCGGGCGTCGGCCCGTTGCAGGGTGATCAGGGCATAGGACATGCCCGCCAGCCAATCCACGTCGAATTGGGCGACCATGGCCCGCAAGGAATCGCGTTCGCTGGACGACCCGGTGACCATGATGACGTTGCGCGCCGTGTCCACATGCAAGGTGTTGTCGGGCACCATGGGATCGAACAGCTTTTTCAATTGGGCTGCATTGGCATAACGCAGGCTGACCGCTTCGGTGCCATAGCCCACGGTCTGACGGTTGACCATGCCCGGCTGGCGGCGGGCATCGGCGACAGTGGTGATCACATAGGCGCGGTCACGCATGACCAGGCCAAAGCCCGCGGCTTTCAGCCCGGCTTCCAGGACCGGCATCACGTCTTCGGGCCGGATCGGCTGGGGGGTTTCCACCGTCGCCACGCCATTGACGCCGGGATCGACGCTGTAGGCCACGTTCAGCATGTCGCCCAAAACAGCGCGGGCCACGTCGCGGACATCCACATTGACGAAATTCAGCGACACCGTTCCCGGCGGCACCGGAGCCTGGGCCTGGGCCAAGGTGGCGGGCGCGGGGGTTTGCGTTTGGGCCGGGGCAACGAAACGCTGGGTCCCGCGCAGAACCTCTGTGCGAGTTCCTTGGGACGAGGGGGGAGAGTTGGCGGCCGGGGCGGCGGGTGTGGTTTGGGCCGTGGTCTGATTGGCCGCCGATGCCTGATTGGCCGCCGGGGATTGCGTGGTGGGAACCGCCCCGGTCTGGAAGCGGTCCAGGAAGGGATTGTCCACGCATCCCAGCAACAGACCGCTGAGGGTCAGCAGGGCCACGGCCCGGATCAGGGGGCGGAGCATGATCATCGTTTTCCCCGCGCTGCGGGTGACTGGGGCGGGGCGGCCGGACGCAATTTCCGGCTGTCCAGCAGCAAGCTTCGGGTGTCGCCGTTGCGCTGGAAATCCAGCCGTTCCGGCATCGCCGCCTGCAAGGTCCATCCCGCCACCATCTGCCCCACCTTGACCCGCATGGTCTTGCCGTCGGCCTGACGCAACACCGCCACCCCACCGCCGTCGCCGGCCATGATTCCCACCACGGTCAAGGTGTCCAGGGGGGACGGCCCCGTCTCGCGCGTGCGGGACGGCTGGCGCGTCGGGGCAAAGATCGGCCGGGCGCCGATGGCGGGCCAGCGCTGATCCAGCGTCAAATGGTGCCCCCCTGGCATCGGCGTCGCCGTGGCATCGCCCGCCATCGGCACGGGCGGGGCCGATACGGGCAGATCGTCCCCGCCAAAGGGGGACATCAGGGGGGACCACGCCATTTGGGCGACGACGGCGGCGCACAGTGCCGCGCTCGCCAGCAGGGGCAGCCGGGACGGGCTTGCCGGGCTGGAACTGGGCTGAAACCCCCAGGGAAATTTCAAGCTGTTCCAGACGGCCCGTCGCCGCCGAGCGGTCGGCGGCAACCGAAAGCGAGTCGATGACGGCATTTGGCTCTTCATCCTCTAATTTGGCGATGGCCCGGATAAGCTGGTCATGGGTGGCCTGTATGTCGGCCCGCACCGTCACCCATTGGTCCTTGCCGCTTTCATCCACGCTTTGCACTGATTTCACCTTGCCACCTTCGTCTTGCATGACGGTGCCGATGCGTTGTTTCAACAGCTCCGCCGCCTGGATCGGCGACGCAGCCTCGATGACGTATTGCCGGGTCTGTGCCGTCTGCCGGGCCGCCGATGACCGCAGATTGGGCAGGATGGCGGCCAGACGTTCGGCCCGTTCCACCTGCTCTTGCAGGTCTTGCCGGTCCTGGGCCCGGCGGATGGCGCCCACCACCACCGGATCAATGACGCCGACCCAGACCAGCGCCGCCAGCCCGGTCAGAATGGCCAAGGCCACCAACCGGCGTTCCCGTTGCGTCAGCGGCCTCATGGTCCATCCCTTTCCGGCAGATCCTGTGGCAAGGGCGGACGGGTCGCGGTGATGGCGAAGGCCCGGCCCAATTGGGCGGCCCGGTCCGGGGTGACCGGCAGGCCGGGCGTATCGGCCTGCACATCCCGGAAGCGCGGATCAGCCCCCATCAGCGCCAGGGGATCGGCCCCGTTCCTGGCCCAACCGCCCAGCCGGATTTGGCCGTGATCCCAATCAAAGCGCTGGACCCACACATCATCCGGCAGAAGCTGGGACAGGGCATCCAGAACCGGTAATGGCGAGTTGTCCCGTTGGCGGCGCATAAAATCCTGATGGCGTCCGCGTTCCCCCAGCACGGTGGCCCGCAGCTTTTCCGCCGCCAGCCGGGCCGGGCGTAATTCTTCCAGCCGATTCTCAAGACGAGTGACCGACAGCACGTCCAATACGGTAAACAAGATCAGATTGACCGCCAGCAACCCACCCGCCGCCAGCCAAAGCCGGGCCGGGTCCAGCCAGCGGCGGCGTGGCGCCCCCCTTCCCTGGTTCAAGGCGGGAAGAAAGTCGAACATGACCCGGCCGTCATCATCGGCCAAAGCCAGGGCGGCGGGGGTTAATCCCAGGGATGCCGCCTGGGCCAAAGCCTGTTCGGCCAGCGATTTCGGCACGATGCCCACGGTCACCGATTGGGCGGGGGTGCCCGCATTGTCGATCCGCAGGTCGAACAGCACGGCATCGGCATGAAAAGGGGACAACCGGTCCAAATCCTGGGCCACCACCTGGCGCAGATTGAAGGCGGATAAGGGCGGCAGACGCAGATCACGCACCAACCCCATGCCGGATGGCAGACACAGGCGGGTCCTGGTCCGTTGGCGGGAGGTGAGACCGATCACCCGGTGGCCGTCATCATCGCGATAGACCAAATCCTGGCCGCTGGTCCAGGCGGTGATCCACTGGCGCCGCCCCATCCGGCGCAGACGGGCGGGCAGCATGGCCCGCAATTCGCTCAGCCACCAATCCACCCCTTGGGCGCTCCAGCGTCCGATGGTGGCCATATCGGCATTCAAGACGGCGTGCCAATCCATCATCGCCCCCGGCAGGAATTGCCATTGCTGGCCAATTGGCATGACGTATCCACATCCGGCCAGACCCGGATCAGCAGATCGGGCCACCAGCGGGTATCATTGGCGGCAAAACGCAGGCGGATGCGCACCAGACGCGGCGGTTCGGTGCGGTAGCCCCAGGCGCTTTGCCAGGATAGGGGGGCGTCGGCGGTGCTGCCCGCCCCCGGTATGTTGGCGGTGACGCCGAAATAGGCCAGGTCCAACCCCTGCACGCCGGTCAGCAGCACTTCGTGGCGCACCGATGCGGGCGGACCGCCCGATTCCGGCTGACTGCTCAGGGTCAGGGCGCCATCGGCGGCCAGCCACAAGCGGTAGCTGCGGGGGGTTCCGGCCCCCTGGGCCTGTCCGGGGGGGGCGATGAAGGTCAGTTGTCCCGGCTCGCCATTGAAATCAACCACTTGCCGCATGCTGTAAAAGCTGGGGGCGGCAATCATGGCCTGAAGGCGCTGGCGCAACATGGCCTGGGCGGTTTCCACCTGTTCCACCTTTTGGGTGCGGGCGCCGCCCAAAAGGTTGGCCCGGCGGCTGCCATCCAGCCCGGACACCACCATCAGCGAGGTCATGCCCAAAAGCGCCAGCGCCACCAGGGTTTCCGCCAGGGTGAAGCCGCGTTCAGAGGGGGGCGGGCCGGGGCGCTCAACCGGCGGGGCCAAGACACAGGCTCCGCAATTCCACCTGATCGCCCAGGACCGATTGGCCCGAGGCAATGCGGGGACGGGTGGTGACCGTCACATGATACAAGGTGCCCGCGCTGCTGCGCCCCCCCGCCGCATAGGGGCGGATGGTCACCGACCACAGAAAGTCCCGGTCCACGCCGGACACGATGCCCGGCCGGGCGGGAATTTCGCTGCCGATGGCGGCCAGACGGGATTGGGCCACCAGCAGCCCCAGCCGACGGTTATCCACCATGCGCGTCCGCACGGCGCCATCGGCCTGAACCATGAACATCATCCCCGCCATGCCGGCCACCAGGGCCAGGGCGACCATGGCTTCGACGAAGACAAAGCCGGATTGGGTGCTGCGGGTCATGGCCGCACCATGGCAACGCTGCCGGTATTGGTCACCGCCACCGCAAGCGGCCATTGGCCGCCCCCCACCGCCCATGTGCCGCCCGATGACGCGCCATCGGAAAAAAAGACGATACCCGCGCCGGAGACAACCAGTCCGGCGGGCAGATCGCGCCGCCATCCGCCGGGCATGACATAGCCCTGACCGTCCACAGCGGGGGCGACGGTGACGGCGGCCCCGCGCAAGGCGGCGGCGCGGGCACGGCGCAAATCCTGCACCAGCAGATTGATCCCCTGGCGTTGGACCGTGGCGTGATAGGCCCGGTCCATATTGGGATAGGCCAAGGTGCCGATCAGCCCAAGAATGGCCAGCACCACCAGGGATTCAAGCAAGGACATGGCTTGTGCATCCGCCCTAATTGCCGATGTCCTGGGCTTCGCCGCTGCCGCCTTCGGCGCCGTCCGATCCCAGGCTGAACACTTCGATGGGCTTGATCCGACCGGGATTGTGATAGCCATAAGGCGCGCCCCAGGGATCACGCAATCCGTCGGCCTTGCGCAGATACGGCCCGTTCCAGCCCGGCGCGGTGGCCGGGGCGTCCACCAATGCCTTCAACCCCTCGGCCTCGTTGGGATAACGGCCCACATCCAGATAAAACAATTCCAGGCTGGCCACGATGTTCTGGACCTGCACCTTGGCGGTCTGGGTGCGGGACGACCCCAGATATTTCAGCACTTGCGGCCCGGCAATGGCCGCCAACAGCCCCATGATGGCCAGCACCACCAGCAATTCCAGCAAGGTGAAGCCGGCATCGCGTCCAGGGCGGCGGGCGACGGGGCGGCGGGCGACGGGGCGGGGCGGGCAGGTTTGGTCGTCGGTCATGATTGGATCGCCAGATCGTTGATGCCAAGAATGGCGGAAAACAGCGCGGCGATGATGCCGGCCACGGTCATGCCCAGGATAATGGTGATCATGGGCGTCAGAATGGTCATCACCCGCTGGGTGGATGTGCGCACGTCGCGGTCCAACACATCGGCCAATCGGCCCAGCATCAGGCCCAATTGGGCGGTTTCTTCGCCGGTGCGCAGGAAACTCAGGGCGATCGGCGGGAAAATTCCCGCCGCGGCCAGGGGTTGAGCCAGTCCGCCCCCTTCCTTGACCCCATCGGCCACGCTGGTCACGGCGGCGGCCATGTGGCCGTTATTCAGGGCACGGGCGGAAATCAGCATGGCATTGGGCAGGTGCACCCCGGATTCCACCAAAATGCCCAGGGTTCGCGCCAGCCGGGCGGTTTCCGCATTGGTGATCACCGTGCCCAGAAGCGGCAGGCGCAACAACAGACGGTCCAGCCGGGCGCGGATGGCCGGGCGGCGCAGGACGCGCAGCCCCAGCGCCGCCGATCCGGCCAGACCCGCCGCCGCAATCAGCCCCCATTCACGCGCCAGACGGCTGATGGTCATCAGCATGGCGGTGGCGAAAGGCAGCTTGCCCCCCATATCGCCCAACAGGGATTCGAATTGGGGCACCACCAGCAGCAGCATGACCAGGATGACGCCGCCCGCCACCACCAACAGAATGCAGGGATAAAGCAAGGCCGATCCCACGGTCTGGCGCAAGGCTTCGGCCCGGTCCAGGGTTTCCGCCAATCGGGTCAGGGCCAGATCCAGCTTGCCGCTGGCCTCGCCCGCTTCGGCCAGGGCGGTGGCCATGGGGGGAAAGGCATTGGGCGCTTCCGCCAGGGCGGCGGACAGGGGCATGCCGGATTTTACCCGTTCGCGCACTTGGGCAAAGGCCGCTTTCAGGCCCGCATGGGGAATGTGATCCACCACGATGGACAAGGCCCGGTCCAGCGGCAGCCCCGCCCCCAGCAGAACCGACAATTCCCCCATGGCATGGGGCAGCGCCTTGCGCTGGGCGGCGGAAATCCGCCCGGCTTTGGCGGCGGCGCCCGGCTGGGCGGGTTTCATTTCAACCGCGTCCATGGGCATCAGCCCATCGCGGCGCAAGGCGGCGAACACGCTGTCGCGGCTGGTCCCATCCATGGTGCCGGTCTTGATTTGGCCCGTGGCGGCGACCAGGGCGCGATAGCGGAAGCTGGCCATGCCTAATCCTCCCGCGTGACCCGCAGGACTTCATCCAAGGTGGTCAGCCCCGCCACCGCCTTGGCCAGTCCATCGGCCAACATGGACACCATGCCCGACGCCGCCGCCACCTTGGCGATTTCCCGCGCTTCGGCCCGGACCAGCACCAATTGGGCAATGGCGTCGTCCATGGGCAGCAATTCCATCACCGACAGCCGCCCGCGAAAGCCGCCATGGCCGCAATGCGGGCACCCCACCGGACGGTACAAGGTGGGCAGGGTGGCGGAAATTCCGGCGGCGGCCAGGGATTGGGCGGTGGGGGTGAAGGCTTCGCGGCAATGGGGGCACAGCCGCCGCACCAGCCTTTGGGCCAGAACCGCATTCAGGGTCGAGGTGATCAGATAAGGTTCCACCCCCATGTCCAGCAGCCGGGTAACGGCGCTGGCGGCATCGTTGGTGTGCAAGGTGGATAAAATGGTGTGCCCGGTCAGCGCCGCCTGGACCGCCACCTGGGCGGTTTCCAGATCGCGGATTTCGCCCACCATCATCACATCCGGGTCCTGGCGCAGGAAGGACCGCAAGGCGGCGGCGAAGGTCAGGCCGATCTGATGCTTGGTCTGGGTCTGGCTGATGCCCGCCAAACGGTATTCGATGGGGTCCTCGACCGTCAGGATCTTGCGGTCCGGGGTGTTGAGCGCGGCCAGCGAGGCGTACAAGGTGGTGGTCTTGCCGCTGCCGGTGGGGCCGGTGACCAGCACAATGCCATGGGGGCGTTTCAGGATGGACAGATAACTGTCCAGCAAGGCCGGATCAAACCCCAGCGCGGCGAAATCCAAGGACAGGGACGACCGGTCCAGAATGCGCATCACCACGGTTTCGCCATGGATGGTTGGCGCGGTGGCGACGCGGAAATCGACTTCCTGTCCCCGGACGGCCAGCCGCAGGCGGCCATCCTGGGGCAGACGTTTTTCGGCGATATCCAGACCGGACATCACCTTGATGCGGGACACCACCGCCGATTTCAGGGCATTGGGCAAGGACTCGTCCTCGACCAGGGCGCCATCCACCCGCAGCCGGACAATCAGCCGGTCCTCGGTGGGTTCCAAATGGATATCCGACGCCTTGGCCTCGACCGCGCGGATGATCAGGGCATTGACCATGCGCACCACCGGGGCGTCGCTGCCCATGTCCTTCAGCCGTTCCAGATCCAGATCGCTGGCCGATTCCGGCTGATCGTCACCATCGGAGCCACCCAGGGCGTACAGACGATCCAATGCCGCGTCCAGATCGCTGGTCTTGGCCACCATCGGTCGCACCGGGCAGCCGAACAGCAGGCTCAGCGCCTTGGCGGGATAAGGGTCGAACGGGTCGGCCATCGCCACATCCACCCCCTGATCGCCGTGACGCAGGGGCAGAACGCGGGCATCCCGCAAGAAGACAGGGTTGGGGCCGTGGGGGGTGGATAGCGGGATGGCGGGAAAGTCGTCGACCGATACCAGGGGCAGGTCAAGATCCTGGGCCACGGCCTGAGCCAATGCCTGTTCCGCCACCAACCCCAACCGGGTCAGCACCACATCCAGGCGATCGCCGGTTTCACCCTGGACCAGACGGGCGCGGGCCAGGGTTTCCGCGGATGCCAGCCCCCGGTCAATGATCAGGGATGACAGACGGTCGGCACTATCCGGCGGCATGGGGAGTGACCATCCGCGCACGCCGCCGACGTGCCGCGCCATGACGGGCACGGACACCCGCCGATGGCCGAGCCACAGGCCGACAATGCAACCCCAAACCGCACCTCATGGCGCCGATCCCTATTTTATCCGGCTTTATATAGCCGATGCATATAGCGGTAGATAGGGGCGCCGCCTTAGAATTGTCAAATTTTTTATGGGGAAGTGTAAAAAATAAATTTGGCCATTTTTGCCATGTTACAAATCTAACAAAGCATAAGTTTGCAATATTCTTAATTATTATACAAATTTCCAAGCAGTATGGCTTGGAAATTGCGATTTATCATATGGATCTGAGCTTTATCAGCCGCCCATCGCCGCCGCATCTATGTATAGATAGACATATATTTGCTGATATATACACAATCTATTGTACGAATATATCGCTGATTTTTGATGCGCCTTTTTCTCATTTCTCACCGGAGCCGACTTTATCATTGCGATCAGATGGGCGCGGATTGGCCCGTAAAGGGCGCGCTGTCGCAAAGGCAACATACCCAAGGCGGAACAGGGCGTCAGCGCCCTGGTGTGCCGCTGCGCCCTTCCTCCATCAATTGGGCGATGACCTTGCCAGCCTGGGGGCCGTCCCATTCCTGCATGCCGATGCCGGTCCAGGCCACCCGGCCTTCGGCGTCGATCAGATAGGATGTGGGCAACAGCGCATTGCCGAATTGGGCGGCGTTACCGGCGTACAGGGTCAATGCGGCGATGCGGTTCCGCTGGAACCAGCGTGCGGCCACCTCGGTCCCGCCCCGGTCCAGGGAAATGGCGACCACATGGAACCTGCCCCCCCCCAACCGGGTCTGCAACGCATCCAGGCTGGGCATTTCCGCCACGCAAGGCGGGCACCATGTGGCCCAAAGATTGACCAGCACCACCCGGCCGCGAAAATCGGCCAAGGTCAGGGGGCCGCCTTGGGCATCGGCAAAGCCGAATGGTTCGGGGGCACGGCGCTGGCTTGGGGGGATCAGGGTGATATCCGCCGATATGCTTGGGTTGGCCGCCGGTTCGGTGTAGCTTAGGCGCCCGCCGGTGCCCCAATAGGCTGCGGCCGCCCCGACCGCGATCACCAGCGCCAGAACGGCGGCCAAACCAGCAAAGCGGGTCACTTGCGTCAATCATTCATTCCTTTGGTCACGGATATCCATGAGCGAGAACGATACCACCGCCCCCGCCGCCCCGGCTTCCGCCGTTTCGGGTCAAGCCGCCTCTGCCATGTGGGGCGGCCGTTTTGCCGGCGGCCCCGCCGCCATCATGCAGCGGATCAATGCGTCCATCGACTTCGATCGCCGATTGTATGCCCAGGATATCCGTGGCTCGCAAGCCCATTGCCGCATGTTGGTGGCCCAGGGGATCATCGGGGCAGAGGATGGGCAGTCCATCCTGGACGGGTTAGACCGGGTCCTGGCGGAAATCCAGGCGGGCGATTTTCCTTTCCGGGCCGAGTTGGAAGACATTCACATGAATGTGGAAGCCCGGCTGGCGGAATTGATCGGGGACGCTGCGGGCCGGTTGCATACCGCCCGGTCGCGCAATGATCAGGTGGCCACCGATTTCCGCCTGTGGGTGCGCGACGCCATGGATGGAATGGACATGGCCCTGCGGGGATTGCAGGCGGAATTGATCCGCCGGGCGGAAGAACATGCCGATACGGTGATGCCCGGCTTCACCCATTTGCAGGCAGCCCAGCCGGTGACCATGGGGCACCATCTGCTGGCTTATGTGGACATGATCGGTCGCGACCGGGGCCGGGTGGCCGATGCCCGCCGCCGCGCCAATGAAAGCCCGCTGGGATCGGCGGCACTGGCGGGGACGTCATTCCCCATCGACCGCCATGCCACCGCCCGCGACCTGGGCTTTGACCGGCCCATGGCCAATTCGCTGGACGGGGTGTCGGACCGGGATTTCGCCTTGGAATTCATGTCGGCCTCGGCCATCTGTGCCGTACATCTGTCGCGCCTGGCGGAAGAGCTGGTGATCTGGACCTCGGCCCAATTCCGCTTTGTCAGCCTGTCGGATGCCTTTACCACCGGCTCGTCGATCATGCCGCAAAAGCGCAACCCCGACGCCGCCGAACTGATCCGGGCCAAGACCGGACGGGTGATCGGCGATCTGGCATCGCTGCTGGTGGTGATGAAGGGCCTGCCCCTGGCCTATTCCAAGGATATGCAGGACGATAAGGAACCGGTGTTCGAATGCGCCGACACCATGGAACTGGCCATTGCCGCCATGACCGGCATGATCGGCGACATGACTGTGAACAAGGATGTGCTGGCCCGTGCCGCCGGGGCCGGGTTCACCACCGCCACCGACATCGCCGATTGGTGCGTGCGGGAATTGAAAATGCCGTTCCGCCGTGCCCATCATGTGGCCGGATCGCTGGTGAAGCTTGCGGAAACCAAGGGGTGTGACCTGCCGGACCTCAGCTTGGCGGAAATGCAAAGCGTCGAGCCAGGCATCACCGAGGACGCCCGCGCGGTCCTGTCGGTGGCGTCGTCGGTGGCCAGCCGGACCAGCTTTGGCGGCACCTCTCCGGCCCGCGTGCGCGAAGCGGTGGCCCAAGCCAAGGCCCGGTGGCTGTGATGACCGCCCCGACCATTGTACGCCGGGCGGGGATCGGGATCGTGACGGTCGGGTTGGTCCTGTCCCTGTCCGCCTGCGGACGCAAGGGCACGCCGGTACCGCCCGCCGACAGCACCTATCCCCGGACCTATCCGGCGGTTGTCTTTCCACCGCGCACCGATGGGGCCGACCGGAAAGAGCAGACCCCCCCCGCCACCCCCCAGCCGCAAACCCAGACCGGAACCCAGATCAGATGAACCATTTTCAATACCGCGACGGCCAGCTTCATGCCGAGGATGTGGCCCTGACCCAGGTGGCCGCCCAGGTGGGGACGCCGTTTTATTGCTATTCCACCGCGACCTTGACCCGCCATTACACGGTGTTCGCCGATGCCTTGGCCAAGGCCGGGTTGGACGCCCGCATCTGCTTTGCCCTGAAGGCCAATTCCAATCTGGCGGTGGTGCGGACCTTGGGCCGTCTGGGGGCCGGGGCCGACGTGGTCAGCGAAGGCGAATTGCGCCAGGCGTTGGCCGCCGGCATTCCCGCTGACCGCATCGTCTTTTCCGGCGTGGGCAAGACCCGCCGGGAATTGGAATTCGCGGTTTCCCAATCGATCATGCAGATCAATGTGGAAAGCGAACCCGAATTGCGGCTGTTGTCCCAAGTGGCGGCGGAACGGGGGGTGCGCATGCCCATCGCCTTGCGGGTCAACCCGGATGTGGATGCGGGTACTCACGCCAAGATCACCACTGGCAAGAAAGAAAACAAATTCGGCATCGAATGGACCCGAGTTCTTGATGTCTATCGTCTGGCCCGTGATCTGCCGGGGGTTCAGGTGGTGGCCATCGCCTGTCACATCGGATCGCAACTGACCGAAATCGACCCCTTCCGCAAGGCGTTCGCCCGTGTACGCGATCTGGTGGCCATGCTGCGTGCCGATGGGTTCGATATCCGGCGCCTGGATCTGGGCGGCGGATTGGGCGTGCCCTATGACACCGAGGAACCGCCCCATCCCGATCTGTATGCCCAGGCCATCGCCGATACCTTGGGCGATCTGGGATGCAGCATCGTGCTGGAGCCGGGCCGCCTGCTGGTGGGCAATGCCGGCATCTTGGTATCCAAGGTGATTTACGTGAAGGATGGGGCGACCCGAACTTTCGTCATCGTCGATGCCGCCATGAACGATCTGATCCGTCCGACCCTGTATGACGCCCATCATTCCATTTCCCTGGTGGCCGAAGGCGATAAGGCCCAGGCCAGCCCGGTGGATGTGGTGGGTCCGGTCTGCGAAACCGGGGACACCTTTGTCCGCCAATATGCGCTGCCGCCGGTCCAGGCCGGGGACATGCTGGCCTTCCGCACGGCTGGGGCTTATGGCGCGACCATGTCGTCCACCTATAACACCCGCCCGCTGGTGCCCGAGGTTCTGGTGGCTGGGGATCGTTTCGCCGTGGTGCGGGCCCGCCCCACTTACGAGGAAATGCGGGCGCTGGAAAGCGTGCCCGACTGGCTGGAATAGGACCCAGCATGGCCGCCCCCCCTCCCGCTGCTGATCCCGAGCTTCTGGTGCGGGCCCGCCTGATGCGGTGGGTCCGGGCGGCCCGTCTGCTGTTGTGGTGGGAAGGTTTGTGGCCCTATCTGGTGCCGCTGATCTGTCTGGGCGGGCTGGCCCTGGCCTTTGCCCTGGCCGATGTGACACCGCTTTTGCCCGGTTGGCTGCATCTGGCCGGATTGGGGTTGGTGGGGGCGGTCGGGCTGGGTCTGATGGTCCGGCTGCTATGCCATTGCCGCATGCCCGGCATGGATGCGGCAGCGCGGCGGCTGGAACAGGATAGCGGCCTGTCCCACCGCCCGTTCGAGACATTGGCCGACCATCCGGTTTCAGGCGATAACGATCCCATGGCCACCGCCTTGTGGGCGGCCCATCGGCGGCGGGTGGCCGCCATGGTCGGGCCGTTGCGGTTGGGGTTTCCCCGATCCGACATGGCCGCCCGCGACCCCCTGGGGCTGCGGGCAGGGGTTTTGTTGGTGCTGGTGATCGCCCTGACCGTCAGCGGTGGGGATATCCGCCCCCGCCTGATCCGCGCCCTGACCCCGTCGGTGGCGCTGGGGCTGCCCGGTTCGGACGAGGTGGAAGTCTGGGTGACCCCCCCGACCTATACCGGCCTGCCGCCTTTATTGCTGCCATCCGGCGGGGGCGATGATGCCACCGCCCCCATCGCCATTCCCGTCGGCAGCACCGTCCTGGCGGTTCTGACCGGCGGGTGGGGTACGGCCCGTCTGGTGGCGGGGGAAACCGATCTGCCATTTCAGCACCAGGGCGATGACAGCCAACGTCTGGAAGGACGGTTGACGTCGGGCGACACGCTGTCGATACGACTGTGGGGGATGACCCTGGCCCAATGGCCCATCGCCATCGTGGCCGATGCCACCCCGTCCATCGCCTTTAACCAAGCCCCGGAAGCGGGGGAACGGGGGCGCCTGCGGGTGGCGGTCACCGCGTCCGACGATTACGGCCTGACCAAATTATGGGTCAATATCCGCCGCATGGGAACCGGCGATGGTGACGATGCGGTGCTGCGGGTGGATCTGCCCCTGCCCGGCACCCGCCCCAAGCAGGTGGATACGGTCAGTTGGCACGATTTGACCGCCCATCCCTGGGCGGGCCTGCCGGTCAACATCCAGCCGGAGGCCCGCGACGGGGCGGGCCAGGACGGCACGGGCGAGGCGGTGACCATCACCTTGCCGGAACGAATGTTCGAACATCCCGCCGCCCGCGCCTTGGTGGAGCAGCGTAAATTGCTGACCCAATCGCGGGATCAGGCCGATCAATCCGCCCGCGTGGTGGACAGTATTTCGGGTGATCCCGACCTGTTCGGCGGCGATGTAAAGGTCTTCCTGGCCTTGCGGGTGGCCCGTCGGCTGTTGGAAAACCCGGATTTCGATCTGGCCGAAATCCAGGATTTGCTGTGGAACAGCGCCTTGCGCATCGAAGACGGCGATTTGGCCCAGGCGGAACGGGGATTGGAAGATGCCCGCCGCGCCTTGGAACAGGCGTTGGAGGATGGGGCATCCACCGAGGAAATCCGCCGCTTGCTGGATCAGTTCCGTGACGCCATGGCCCGCTATCTGTCGGCCATGGCCGACCGCATGGCCCAAGATGGTGAAAGCCAACCCCTGGGAACCCAGGATGGCCAAGTGGTCACCGATGACGAATTGATGCAGATGCTGGACAATATGAGCGATCTGGCCGATGCCGGCGCCAGGGATTCGGTCAAATCCATGCTGCGGGATTTGTCGCAGATCCTGAACGGCCTGCAAAGCCCGTCCGGCACCCAGAACAGCGCCCTGGCCGATGCCATGGATCAGTTGCGCGACGTGGCCCGCAGCCAGCAGGATATGTTGACCCAAAGCCATCAACTGGGCCAGGGCAGCCCCCCGCAATCCATGGATCAAGACGGACGGCAAGAGGCGCGGCCATCCGCCAACGCCCAGGCCAATGCCCAAAACGCCCTGCGCGGTCAGTTGGATGATGTGGCGAAGGCGTTGGGTCAGGCATTGGGGCAGCCGCCCAAATCCCTATCCGCAGCCGGGACCGCCATGGAAAGTGCCGCCCAGGCGTTGAAGGATGGCGATTGGGCGCGGGCTGCCGAGGCACAGTCCCAGGCATTGGCTGCCTTGCAACAGGCCGGGCGCGATGTCCGCGATCAGATATCCCAAGGCAATGGCGGGACAGGCCAATTGCCCCGCGATCCGCTGGGGCGTCCGCAGACCGGGGCCGGGCGTATGAATGATGACGGCACCACCCATGTTCCCGTCCAGGGCGAGTTGCGCAAATCCCGCGAATTGCTGGACGAAATCCGCCGCCGCGCCGGTGACCGGCAGCGGTCGGAAGGCGAACGCGACTATTTGCATCGCCTGCTGAAACAGTTTTGACCACCAGGGCAGGCCCGATGCCGGTGAATGGGGCATCGGGGTCCAGAACCGGAGTATCCGCCATGACCGATCAACCCGCCGCCATCGGCATTGTCACCATTTCCGATCGGGCATCGTCCGGGGTGTACCAGGATTTGGGCGGCCCGGCCCTGGCCGACTGGCTGGGCAAGGCGCTGACCAGCCCGTGGCGGGCGGTGCCCCGGCTGATTCCCGACGACCAGGCCGGGATCGAGGCGACGCTGAAAGACCTGATTGATCACGAGGGGTGTTGCCTGGTGGTGACCACGGGGGGCACCGGGCCTGCCCTGCGCGATGTCACCCCCGAAGCCACCGAAGCCGTATGCGAGAAAATGATGCCGGGGTTTGGCGAATTGATGCGGGCGGTCAGTCTGAAGGTGGTGCCCACCGCGATCCTGTCGCGCCAGACCGCGGGCATCCGGGGCCGGGGGCTGATTGTCAATCTGCCGGGCAAGCCCAGCGCCATTGCCGATTGCCTGGAAGCGGTGATGCCGGCCATCCCCTATTGCATTGATTTGATCGGCGGCCCCAGGCTGGAAACCGATCCGGGTTTCTGCAAGGCGTTCCGCCCCAAACAGAAATAGGCTAGCATCCGTTTCATGCCCTTCACATCCACCAATCCGGCCGATGCATCCCTTGGTGATGGCATCGCCCAGCGCACCCCGCCCCATAATTACGAAGCCGAACAGGCACTTTTGGGGGCAGTGCTGCTGAACAACCGGGCCTATGAAAAGGTATCGGAATTCCTGCGCCCCGAACATTTCGCCGATCCGGTGCACGGGCGGTTGTTCGCGGCCTGCGGCAAGCTGATCGAACGCGGTCAGATCGCCAATCCGGTGACGTTGAAAACGTATTTCGAACATGATGGCGGGCTGGCCGAAATCGGCGGCACCCATTATCTGGCCCAATTGGCCGATGCGGTGGTGTCCATCATCAATGCCGAAGATTACGGCAAGCTGATCCATGATTTGCACCTGCGGCGCGAACTGATCGCCCTGGGCGAGGATATGGTCAACGAAGCCTTTGAATCGGCCATCGAACGTCCGGCCATGGACCAAATCGGCGGGGCCGAGGCCAAATTGTACGAATTGGCGACCACCGGGCAGACCGAAGGCGGGTTCGAAGCGTTCGGCCAAGTGCTGGTGGAAGCGGTGCGCCAGGCCGAAGCCGCCCATAAACGTCAGGGAAAGCTGTCGGGCGTGCCCACCGGTCTGGTGGATCTGGACAAAAAGCTGGGCGGCCTGCATCCATCGGATCTGCTGATCCTGGCGGGGCGTCCGTCCATGGGTAAGACATCCCTGGCCACCAACATCGCCTTTAACGCCGCCCGCGCCTATGCCGAGGAAATCGACACGCTGGGCCATAAACGGGCGGTGGATGGCGCGGTGGTGGCGTTTTTCTCGCTGGAAATGTCATCGGAACAATTGGCCAGCCGTATCCTGGCGGAACAGGCGGAAATCGCCAGCCACAAAATCCGCCAGGGCGAAATGACCAATGACGAATTCGACAATCTGGCCATCGCCGCCCAAAATCTGAACCGTCTGCCGCTTTACATCGACGATACCCCCGCCTTGTCCATTTCCGCCGTGCGGACCCGGTCGCGGCGACTGAAGCGCCAGCATGGGCTGGGGCTGGTGGTGGTCGATTATTTGCAGCTTTTGCGCGGCAGCAACAGCAACAGCGAAAACCGCGTTCAGGAAGTGTCTGAAATCACCCGTGGACTGAAGGCGCTGGCCAAGGAATTGGACGTGCCGGTAATCGCCCTGTCCCAGTTGTCGCGCGCGGTGGAAAGCCGCGAGGACAAACGGCCGCAATTGTCGGATTTGCGTGAATCCGGCTCGATCGAACAAGACGCCGACGTGGTGATGTTCGTCTTCCGCGAACAATATTATCTGGAACGCGCCGAACCGGCCCGCCGCCCGGAAGAGGCCGAGGACCGGTTCAATGAACGCTATGCCAAATGGCAAGAGCGGTGCGAGCAGGTGTGGAATACCGCCGAAGTGATCGTGGCCAAACAGCGTCACGGTCCAGTGGGAACCGTGCGCCTGGCATTCCAGGGCGAATTCACCAAATTCGGTAATCTGGCTGCCGGCGACCATTACGAGGAACCTGGATATTGACCGATCAATCCGCCCTGGACCGCGCCACCGCCGTCCTGACCATCAATCTGGGGGCAATCGCCGCCAATTGGCGGCGATTGCGGGACATGGTGGGCACCGGATGCGAAGCCGCCGCCGTGGTCAAGGCCGATGCCTATGGCTTGGGGGCCGCCCATGTGGCCCCGGTCCTGTGGGCGGCGGGCTGCCGGACCTTTTTTGTCGCCACCGTTGATGAAGGGCTGGACCTGCGCGCCCATTTGCCCAAGGCGGCCATTCATGTGCTGTGCGGTCCGTTGCCGGGGGCCTTGGACGATCTGGCCCAGTCCCGGCTGATCCCGGTGCTGAACAGCCTGGATCAAATCGGGCTGTGGGCGGGCTTCGCCCGGTCATCGGGGCAAAGCCTGCCCGCGGCCATTCATCTGGATACCGCCATGACCCGGCTGGGGCTGGATCAGCGCGATGTGGTGGCGTTGGCGCAAAATCCCGGCTGGCTGTCCGGGTTGAAAATCCACCTGATCATGAGCCATCTGGCCTGCGCCGACGATCCGGCCCATCCCGCCAACCAGGCCCAGCAAAGCCTGTTCACCCAATTGTCCCAGCAATCGGGGCTGTCGGTCCGCCGGGCCTTGTCTGCATCGTCGGGGATCTTTTTAGGGGCGCCCTTTCATTTCGATCTGGTCCGTCCCGGCGCGGCGCTTTACGGCATCAATCCGCTACCTGGCACCCCCAATCCCATGGACCCGGTGGTCAGTCTGCATGCAAAAGTGCTGCAAGTCCGTGACGTTGACTCCCCCCAATGCGTTGGCTATGGTTCCACCTATTCCGTGCCGGGGCCGGGCCGCATTGCCTGCATCGGTGTGGGATATGCGGATGGCCTGTTCCGGTCGCTGGGCAATCGCGGCCATGCCTGCATTGACGGGCGGTCTGTGCCGGTCGTGGGGCGTATTTCCATGGATCTGACCACCCTGGACATCAGCCATTTGCCGCCCTATTCCGTCCATCCCGGAAGTTTGGTGGAATTAATCGGCCCGCATCATCCGCTGGATGATCTGGCCGGTGAAGCTGGCACCATCGGCTATGAAATCCTGACTGCCCTGGGGCGCCGTTATGTGCGCCATTACCAGACCGGAGAGTCCGCCTCATGAATTTTCTCGCCACTGTCGGCGGCGTCTTCCTGGCCTTTCTGTCGCATGTGGGGCGCCTGTCCGCCTTTACCGGAACGGCCATATCCCACATGGTCCGCCCGCCCTTTTATCCCCGGCTGATCGGACGGGCGATGATTGATGTGGGCTATTACTCCCTGCCGGTGGTGGGGTTGACGGCCATTTTCACGGGCATGGTTCTGGCGCTGCAATCCTATTCCGGCTTTTCCCGTTTCGCCGCCGAAGGCGCGGTGGCAACGGTGGTGGTGCTGTCCATCACCCGTGAACTGGCCCCGGTTCTGGCCGGGCTGATGGTGGCCGGGCGCATCGGCGCCTCGATGGCGGCGGAAATCGGCACCATGCGGGTGACCGAACAGATCGACGCCCTGACCACCTTGTCCACCAACCCGTTTAAATATCTGGTGGTGCCGCGCCTGCTGGCCGGGCTGCTGATGGTCCCGGTTCTGGTGTTGGTGGCCGATATTATCGGGGTGTTCGGCGGCTATATCGTCAGCATCTACAAACTGAATTTCAATCCGGGCACCTATCTGGCCCGGACCTGGGAATATCTCCAACCCCTGGACGTGATCTCGGGCCTGACAAAAGCCGCCGTGTTCGGCTTTCTGATTTCGCTGATGGGGTGCTACAACGGCTATTATTCCAGGGGCGGCGCCCAGGGCGTGGGGGCGGCCACCACCAATTCGGTGGTGTCGGCGGCCATCATGATCCTGGTGTTCAATTACATCATCACCGCACTGTTCTTCGGCAAGTGACGCCCATGACCAACCAGACCCAGCCGAAAATCGCCCTGGCCGGCGTTCACAAATCCTTTGGCCCCAAGCGGGTCTTGGATGGCATTGACCTGTCCATCGCCAAGGGGGAATCCCTGGTGGTCATCGGCGGATCGGGCACCGGAAAATCGGTGATGCTGAAATGCATCTTGGGGCTGATGCGCCCCGAAACCGGGTCCATCCGCATTGATGGCGACGAAGTGGTGGGAATTTCGGCCAAGGCCCGGGAAAGGGTGATGGCCAAATTCGGCATGCTGTTCCAGGGCGGGGCGCTGTTCGATTCCATGAAGGTTTGGGAAAACGTCGCCTTTGGTCTGGTGCAGGGGCAACGCATGTCCCGCGCCCAAGCCTGGCCCATCGCCATCGAAAAATTGGCCCAGGTGGGGTTGGCGGAAACCGTGGGGGATTTGTATCCGTCCGAACTGTCGGGCGGCATGCAAAAACGTGTCGCCCTGGCCCGCGCCATCGCCACCAATCCCGAGATCATTTTTTTCGACGAACCCACCACCGGGCTGGACCCGATCATGGCCGACGTGATCAACGACCTGATCGTGAAATGCACCAAGGAATTGGGGGCAACCACCCTGTCCATCACTCATGACATGGCATCCGCCCGCAAGATCGGCGACCGGATCGCCATGTTGTACAAGGGACGGCTGATCTGGGTGGGACCGGCCAAGGATGTGGACCTTTCGGGCAACCCGTATGTGGACCAATTCATCCACGGTCGGGCCGATGGCCCGATCAGTATGGAATTAAGGGCGTGACGATATCCCCCGCTGGCGGCAATGGCCGCTAACAGGGTGCGGAAAAACTCCGCTTCGCGGCTGGGCGACCGCCCAGACCCGTTTGGAGGCGCAGCCTCCAAGCCTCCAGTTTCTTTTTCTTTCAAAGAGTTAGAAATCTGGAGGGTTCGGGGGCAAATGCCCCCGAAAGAGGGTTTTTCCGCACCCTGCTAAAGCGGGGGGCGCCTGATTGAGCAATCTGCGGATGATCTATTTCCGGCTGCTCCGCCGCCGCCACTGATTAAGAATCAGCGCCTTGACCTTATCGCGAACTTCGCGCCCCGATGGGAACAGGGGAAGACGCGGCTTGTCCACCTGCGTCGGTTCGGTGGCCAACCCCACTTCGCTGATGGAATCATCCGCCCCCATGGCGCGAACAATCAATTCCACCCCATCCAGCAAAACCCGATCACCAATCCCCGGACGGCCGGCCAGCGACCAATCCAGCCATTGCCCCACGGTGACGTCATGGGAATCGTCGGGGATGGACAGATTATAGCTCAGGGCCAGTTCGGACATGCGGGCGCGGGGATCAATGGGGAAGTCGCCAAAGAAACGGTGATCAGCCTCGGCCGCACGGGCAGCAGACGCAAACAGCCGGTCCAGATGGGGAATCCGGTCGGGCCGGGCAAACAGCCAAACCATGTCGCCAGGCTTCAGATCTCCGGCGAATGACCCCAAAAGTGACCGGCCATCACGCACCACCAAGGCCGGCATGGCCCATCGCGGCAGGCGTTGGCCTCGGGCCACCATGGAATCGGCAACGATCCGGTAGGACACCAGATCATGGGCAGCACCGGGAATTTCCAATTCCATACGTTCCACCGGGCCGATGCGGCGGGGCACCACCTGCCCCAGCCACCGGGCCACCGGACCGATGGTCCACCCCTGAAGCGTCAGGGACAGCAGCACGACCATGAAGGTGACATTGAAGAACAGCCGACCGTTTTCCATGCCCGACAGCATGGGCAGGATCGCCAGCAAAATCCCCACCGCGCCGCGCAGACCGACCCAGGCGACAAAAGCAGTTTCGTTGCGATTCATGTGGAACGGCAACAACCCGACCCAAACGGCAACCGGACGGGCGATGAAAATCAACACTACCGCCACCCCCAGGCTGGGCAGCATCAATGCGGGAAATTCCGACGGATTGGCCAGCAAACCCAGGGTCAGGAACATGCCGATCTGGGCCAGCCAGATAATGCCATCCTGAAACCGGCGCATGGTATGCGGCGCCACCAATTTGGAATTACCCGCCACCAACCCGGCCACATAAACCGCCAGGAAACCCGACCCGCCGGCCTGGGCGGTGGCGGCGAACACCATCAGGGCCAGGGCCAGGCCGACGATGGGCAACAGACCCCGTTCGATCCCCAGCCGGTTGATCACCTGAACGATGACCACGCCACCGATCAATCCGGCGATCCCGCCAATGCCGAATTCCTGCACCAGATGGGCCAGAACATATGTTCCGAAGCCGGAATGAGTGCTGCGATCCACCAGAAAGCGGATCAGGATGATGGTCAGGAAAATGGCCATGGGGTCATTGGACCCCGATTCAATTTCCAGGATGGACCGCACCCGGTCGCGGACATGAATGCCGCCCACCCGCAGCAGGAAGAACACCGCCGCCGCATCGGTGGATGCCAGGATCGCCCCCAGCAACAACCCTTCCAGCCAACCCAGATTCAAGAAAATATGTGCCGGAACCGAAACAATAACGGCGGTCAGCAAGACGCCCAAGGTGGCTAGGGAAAATGCGGGAAAGGCCGCCAGGCGCACACTTTTAAACGATGTGTGGAAGCCGGAATCGAACAAGACGACCGCCAGGGAGACGCTGCCCAGCATATAGGCGACGCCCGCATCGTTGAACCGGATGCCGCCGATCCCATCCTGACCGGCCAGCAGCCCCACCCCCAAAAAAACCAGCAGCAAAGGGGCGCCGATGCGGAATGACAGCAGACTGGAAAATACCGCCAGGACCACCAGCCCGGCCAGCACCAGCACCGCCACATTCATGTAGTCCAACACGGCCGCGTCACCTTTTCCTTCGCCCACCATGGGGTGTAAGAGCCTTGCCGCCCCTTGTCCAGTGGGTCGGGAGGGGGAAACGTGAAATAGGCATAAATCCTTATATTCTTAAAGGCGGAAGGCATGTTTAGAACCACCCGCCTGATGGGAGTGCCAAAGCGTGCATGGCGTGATCTTGGATATGCTGATTTTCCTGGCCACTGCGGTTTTGGTGTCGCCTCTGTGCCGACGGGTCCGGGTCAGCCCGGTCTTGGGCTATTTGCTGGCGGGCTCCCTGATCGGTCCCATGGGGTGGGGATTGATCCAAGATGATGACGGAACCCGTGATTTGGGCGAATTGGGGGTTGTCTTCCTGCTGTTCATGATCGGACTGGAATTGTCCTGGGAACGGCTGAAAATCATCCGCCATTTCATTTTCGGCCTGGGAACGGCCCAAGTGCTGGTGACCGGTGCCTTACTGGCGGCGGGATTCGCCCTGTGGGGACATGTCGGCGGGCGGACGGCCATGGTGATCGGGGTCGCCCTGGCCTTTTCCTCCACCGCGTTCGTCTTGCAGATATTGACCGAACGTCAGGAACTCCAGACCCAGACCGGGCGGGTGGCAGTGGCGGTGCTGATCTTGCAGGATTTGGCGGTGGTGCCGCTGCTGGTGCTTATTCCCCTGTTGAATGGAAGCGGCCACGATGTCGCCTGGGCCTTGGAACTGGCCTTGCTGAAAACACTTTTCGCTTTAGTAACGATTTTTGCCTTCGCCCGTTTTGCCCTGCGCCCGGTTTTCCATATCATCGCCGACACCCGCGCCCCGGAAGTTTTCGTGGCCGGCGCCCTGCTGGTGGTGATCGGAACCAGCTATGCCACCGGCGCCTTGGGCTTGTCCCATTCCCTGGGCGCGTTTCTGGCCGGGGTGATGCTGGCCAGCAGCGAATACCGCCATCAGGTCGAAGCCGATCTTCAGCCCTTTCGCGGTCTGTTGATGGGGTTGTTTTTTCTAAGCGTGGGCATGACCGTCAATCCTGCCGCCTTGCTGGCCAATCTGCCCCAAGTCCTGGCCGGGGTGGGTATCCTGGTCACCGTCAAGGCCGGGGTGCTGATCGTCCTGGCCCGGCTGTTCCGCTTTCCCCTGTCCACCGCCTTGCATCTGGGGCTGCTGCTGGCCCAAGGGGGGGAATTCGCCTTCATCGTTTTGGGGCAGGCGGGACAATCGGGATTGTTTCCACCGCAATGGGCGGAATTGCTGACGGCGGTGGTGGCCGTCAGCATGGCGGTCACGCCGCTTTTGGCGGTCTTGGCCGACCGGCTGAGCCAGTGGTTGCGGCTGGGCGAATCCCGCCCCCTCAGCCCCGTGGCGGAAACCGATGATCTGATCGACCATGTGGTGATTGTCGGGTTCGGACGGGTGGGGCAGACGGTGGCAACCATCTTGCGCGAACAATCCATTCCCTTCGTGGCCATCGACCGCGATCCCGGCACGGTGGCCGCCGTGCGGCTGGGGGCGGGGATGCCGGTTTATTATGGCGATGTGCAAAAAATGGACGTGCTGGCCGCCGTAGGAATCGCCCGCGCCCGCGCCTTGGTGCTGACCATCGATTCCGGGTCCAGACGGGAAAAACTGGTACCCCGGCTGCGTCAGCGTTTTCCCGATCTGTGCATCCTGGTCCGCGCCCGCGACCGCCACCAGGCCCATGCCCTGGAACTCAGCGGCGCCACGGCGGTTGTCCCGGAAATTCTGGAAGGCAGCCTGCAATTGGCGGGGAAGACCCTGCGTCAATTGGGAAATTCCCCGGATGTGGTGGCGGGATTGCTGGAACAGTACCGGGCCGATGATTACGCCCGGCTGACGCCGACACTGGGGCGGCCATGAGGCTGAAACCGGATCGTACTTGCGCATTACGCGAAAACAGTTAAAAAAGAGGCATGCGAATACTTTACCACCATCCTCTGGACCCGTTTTCCCGCAAGGTGCGCATCGCCTTGGGGGAAAAGCGTCTTGAATTCGACCCCCAGGTCGAACGCTTTTGGGAAAACAGGGCCGATTTTCTGACCCTGAACCCGGCGGGGGATGTGCCGGTTCTGGTGGATGATGGGGCCGAGCCCTTGGCCGATTCCGTCGCCATCTGCGAATACATCGAGGAATTGCATCGCGATCCCCCGCTTTTACCCGCCGATTCCGCCGCACGGGCGGAAGTCCGTCGGCTGGTGGGTTGGTTCGACGGCAAATTTCACCGCGAGGTCACCCGCAATCTGTTGGGGGAAAAGGTCAATAAGCGCCTGTTCCACCACGGCGGCGAACCGGATTCGCGGCTGATCCGTGCAGGCTATGCCGCCATCCATCAGCATTTGGATTACATCGGCTGGTTGACCGAACGCCGGTCCTGGCTGGGCGGGTCGCAATATTCCCTGGCCGATATCGCCGCCGCCGCCCAAATTTCCTGCCTGGATTATATCGGTGATATTCCCTGGGACGATCATTTGGGGGCCAAGGATTGGTACGCCCGGGTCAAATCCCGCCCGTCTTTCCGCCCGCTGCTGGCCGACCACCTGCCCGGTCTGCCGCCGCCGCGTCATTACGCCGATCTGGATTTTTAAATTATCCTGCGCTCTGACGAATGCAGGATAATTGATTGGCGCGGCCCTTCGCCAGGCGCAGGCATCCGCCTGTCTGACCACGCCCGCAATGGGCGCTGGGATTATGCTTTCCCCTCGCCGGCACGATAAGCGCCGACAAGGGACAGCACCGGCTTTCTTTTATTTCAACAGATTGGAAAGCATCACGGCGCAGGCCTATACCAACGGCCGTTGGTTCTGCCGCCATTGCGGCGGCGGCCAAGCGGCCGGATGGCCGCGCCCGGCGAGGCTCTCTTCATGGCTTTCTCGCGCTTCGTATACAGTACGCAGAAAAAATTTATTGTTTAAAAACAATAAGATATGAAAATACATACAAAATATAGTGCCTAATATTTAGCCAATGAGGCAGGAATGTGACTAATTTAAAATCATTTCAAGCCGAATAGCCGCGCAAAAACCAGGCAAAGGTTACCATTCGGAAATGGCACGGCAGTTGCTGAAGCAATAGGCATTCGGAACGAATCCCGGAAGGACCGCTTCATGCTCAAGACCCCCATTCTCCGCCTGACCCGCTGGCTGGCAGCCGCCCAAGTGGCCTTGCTGGTGGCCAGCCCTGCCTGGGCGGAAACCGTGGCCCGTTATGGTATTTCCATGGCCGATATCCCGTTGACCACCGGCCAGCCGGACCGTGGTGCCGGGGCCTATCAATTCACCGGTCACACCCTGTACGATCCCCTGATCGCCTGGGAAATGAACATCGACAACCGCCCCGGCAAGCTGATCCCCGGCCTGGCCACCGAATGGAAGGTGGATGCCAAGGACCCGACCAAATGGGTGTTCACCTTGCGCAAGGGGGTGAAGTTCCATGACGGTTCCACCTTCAACGCCGATGCGGTGATCTGGAACCTGGACAAGGTGATGAATGACAAGGCGCCGCAATTCGACGCCAAGCAGGCGGCCCAGGTGCGCCCGCGCATTCCCGGTGTCGCCAGCTATCGCAAGATTGATGACAACACGGTGGAAATCACCACCAAGGATGCGGATTCGCTGTTCCCCTATCAGCTTCCCTGGTTTCTGATTTCCAGCCCGGCCCGGTTCGAGGAAGAAGGCCGCGATTGGAACAAGGTGGCCAGCCATCCGTCGGGCACCGGCCCGTTCATGCTGGACAAGCTGGTACCGCGCGAACGCGCCGATCTGGTGCGTAATCCCAATTACTGGGATGCCAGCCGCAAGCCCCAGACCGACCGGATCGTGCTGATCCCCATTCCCGATGCGCTGACCCGCACCAACGCATTGCTGAACGGTCAGGTGGATCTGATCGAATCCCCCGCCCCCGATACGGTTCCCCAGTTGGAAAAGGGCGGTTTCCGCATCGTCAAGAACGTCACCCCCCATGTGTGGCCCTATCATTTCAGCATGCTGCCCGGCTCGCCCTGGCTGGATATCCGGGTGCGCAAGGCCGCCAATCTGGCCATTGACCGCGATGCCATCGTGCAATTGCTGAACGGTTTGGCCATGCCGGCCAAGGGTCAGTTGGACAGCGGCTCGCCCTGGTTCGGCAAGCCCACTTTCGACATCAAATACGATCTGGCCGAAGCCAAGCGGCTGATGAAGGAAGCCGGCTATTCCAAGGATAAGCCGCTGAAGACCAAGGTGATCATCGCCCAGGGCGGCACCGGTCAGATGTTGTCCCTGCCCATGAATGAATTCGTCCAGCAAAGCCTGGCCGAAATCGGGATCGACATCGAATTCGAAGTGGTCGAACTGGAGAACCTGTACCTGCATTGGCGCAGCGGCGCGGCCAATGACATGAACAAGGGCAAGGGCATCACCGCCATCAACCTGGCCTATGTGACCGCCGACCCGTTCTATTCCCTGGTCCGGTTCCAGGACAGCCACTACATCGCCCCCAACGGGGTGAACTGGGGCAATTACAAAAGCGATGCCATCGATGCCATCCTGGCCAAGAACAAGGTGACCTTCGACACCAAGGAACAGGACGCCAATCTGGCCAAGGTCCACGAGGACATGGTCAACAACGCCCTGATGCTGTGGGTGGTTCACGACGTGAACCCCCATGCCCTGTCGCCCAAGGTCAAGGGCTTCATTCAGGCCCAACATTGGTTCCAGGACCTGACCACCATCCGCATGTGATCCCAGGTGCAAAGGGGGGCGGGTCCGCCCGCCCCCATCCCGGCCTCTCTTCCTTTGGATGTTTTCCATGCTTGGTTATTTTTTGAAGCGTTTGATTTATGCCGCCCCCATCGCGCTTTGCGTCACGGTGGCCTGTTTCATGCTGGTCTACATCGCGCCGGGCGATCCCTTGAACGCCATCGCCCCCGCCGACGCCCCGGCCGAGGTGGTGGAATCCCTGAAGGCCGCCTATGGCTTCGACAAGCCCCTACCGGTGCAATACGGCAAATGGCTGGCCCGCGCCCTGACCGGCGATCTGGGCCAGTCGGTGGCCACCGGCCGACCGGTGGCGGGCGAGGTGCTGGCGGCCCTGTACAACACCTTGCTGCTGGCCCTGGTCGGCGGATCGGTGGGATTTGCCATCGGGGCCGCCCTGGGCGGCGTGGCCGGCTATTTCCACAAAAGCCCGCTGGACCGGATTGCCAGCGCCATTTCGGTCGTGGGGGTTTCCATTCCCCATTACTGGCTGGGGCTGTTGCTGACCATCATCTTTTCCACCTGGCTGAACTGGCTGCCCGCCATGGGCGCCGGTCCCGGCGGGTCCAAGGATTGGACCTGGGATCTGGCCCATATGCGGCATCTGGTTTTGCCGGCCATCACCTTGTCGGTGATCCCCATGGGCATCATCACCCGCACCATCCGCGCCCTGGTGGCCGAAGTCCTGGCCCAGGAATTCGTCCAGGCATTGCGGGCCAAGGGCTTGGGCGATGGCGCCATCTTCCTGCATGTGGCCAAGAACGTCGCCCCCACCGCCCTGGCGGTCATGGGGCTGCAACTGGGCTATCTGATCGGCGGGTCCATTCTGATTGAAACCGTCTTTGCCTGGCCGGGCACCGGATTTCTGCTGAACACCGCCATCTTCCAGCGCGATTTGCCGCTGCTGCAAGGCACCATCCTGATCCTGTGTTTGATCTTCGTCGCCTTGAATCTGGCGGTGGATGTGATCCAGCCCATGATCGACCCCCGCATGCGCCGCAACTGACCTTTTTCAGACTGGATTGTCCCATGTCCTTTCTTTCCCTGACCAGTGCGCCCAAGGCACCAACCATCCCCAAGGCCGCGGCCCATCGCGGCTATTGGGCGGGGGTTCTGTCCCGCATCCTGCGCGACCCCGTGACCATGGCCTGTCTGATCATCCTGACCGTCATCGCTCTGGCCGCCATTCTGGCACCCTGGATCGTCACCGCCGATCCCTACAAGACCAGCATGCTGCGCCGCCTGTCCCCCATCGGCACGGCTGGCTTTCCCCTGGGGGCCGATGAATTGGGCCGCGACATGGTGGCCCGGCTGATCCATGGCGGGCGGCTGTCTCTGCTGCAAGGCGTGTTGCCGGTGGCGTTCGCCTTTTTCATCGGTGGTTCGGTCGGTGTGTTGGCCGGGTTCGTCGGCGGACGGCTGAACATGGTGATCATGCGGGTGCTGGACGTGTTCTATGCCTTTCCGTCGGTTTTGCTGGCGGTGGCCATTTCCGGCGCCCTGGGATCGGGGATGAGCAATTCCATCATCGCCCTGACCGTGGTGTTCGTGCCCCAGATCACCCGCGTGGCCGAAAGTGTCACCACCCAGGTCCGCAATCTGGATTACGTGGAAGCCGCCCGCATGAGCGGCGCCTCCAGCCTGTCCATCATCCATGCCCATATCCTGGGCAATGTCCTTGGCCCCATCTTCGTCTATGCCACCGGCCTGATCAGCGTCAGCCTGATCCTGGGGTCCGGCCTGTCCTTTCTGGGGCTGGGGGTCAAGCCGCCGGAACCGGAATGGGGGCTGATGCTGAATACCCTGCGCGCCGCCATTTACGTCAACCCGTGGGTGGCCGCCCTGCCCGGCGTGATGATTTTCGTGACGTCCATGTGCTTCAACCTGATGGCGGATGGCATCCGCTCCGCCATGGATGTGAAGGTGTGATCATGACCACCACTGTTCTGTCCACTGGCCACTCTGATCGTGGCGGCCCGGCCCAGCCTTTGTTGCTGGTCCAGGGATTGCGCAAGCACTTCCCCATTCGTTCCGGCCTGCTGTCACGCAAGACCGGCGCGGTCCATGCGGTGGATGGCGTCGATTTCCAGGTGAAGAAAGGCGAAATCCTGGGCGTGGTCGGGGAATCCGGCTGCGGCAAATCCACCACTGCCCGGCTGCTGTCGCAACTGATCACCCCCGATGAAGGGACCATGATCTTCGACGGCGAAGGCGTCGGCGACCCCAACGGCATGAGTCTGCGGGACTTGCGCCGCAACATGCAGATGGTTTTTCAGGATTCGTTCGCATCGCTCAACCCCCGCATGACCATTGCCGACAGCGTGGCCTATGGCCCCCAGGTTCAGGGCGTGCCCTCGGCCCAGGCCATGGCCACCGCCCGCGACATGCTGAACCGGGTGGGGCTGGAACCGGACCGCTTCGGCGGCCGTTATCCGCATGAATTGTCCGGCGGTCAGCGTCAGCGGGTGAACATCGCCCGCGCCCTGGCCATTCATCCCCGGCTGGTGATCCTGGACGAAGCCGTGTCGGCCCTGGACAAATCCGTCCAGGCCCAGGTGCTGAACCTGCTGTTGGACCTGAAGGCCGAATTGGATCTGACCTATATCTTCATCTCGCACGATCTGAACGTGGTCCAGTACATCAGCGACCGGGTGATGGTGATGTATCTGGGCCAGGTGGTCGAAATCGGGCCGGTGGAGGCGCTGTACGGCCAGGCTCGCCACCCCTATACCCAAGCCTTGCTGTCGGCGGTGCCGTCCATGGACCCGTTCCAGCGCACCGAACGCACCCCCCTGACCGGCGACCCGCCCAACCCGGTCAATCCCCCGCCCGGCTGCCGTTTCCGCGAACGCTGCCCCCATGCCCGTCCGGTCTGCGCCCAGACGGCGCCCGGACTGATCCCGGTGGGGGATGGCCATTTGGCCGCCTGTCTGATCAACGATCCCCACTCAGGGTATGGAGATGTGGCATGACCGCCCCCTTGGTTTCCGTCAGTGACCTGACCGTCAGCTTCCAGGCCAAGAAAACTGTGAATGCGGTCAATGGGGTCAGTTTCGATCTGGCCCAGGGCGAGGTCTTGGGCCTGCTGGGTGAATCCGGGTCGGGGAAAAGCGTCACCTTGCGCGCCCTGATGCGCCTGCACCCGGAAAACCGTACCCGTTATGGCGGCGACATTCAGGTGGATGGCCAGGATATCCTGGGCATGAACCAAACGGCCTTGGGCGATTACCGGGGCAAGACCTGCGCCATGATCTTCCAAGACCCCATTTTGGCCTTTGATCCGGTCTACAGCCTGGGCCAGCAGATTTCCGAAGCCATCCGGCGCCACGATCCCATGAGCAAGGACGCGGCCAAGGCCCGCGCCCTGGAATTGCTGGAACGGGTGCAAATTCCGTCGGCCCGCCGCCGTTATGACGCTTTCCCCCACGAGGTGTCGGGCGGCATGCGTCAGCGGGCCATGATCGCCCTGGCTTTGTCGTGCAAACCCAAATTGCTGCTGGCCGACGAACCCACCACCGCCCTGGATGCCACCGTACAAATCCAGGTGCTGTTGCTGCTGCGGGAATTGCAGCGGGAAATGGGCATGTCGGTGATCTTCGTCACCCATGACATGGGGGTGGCCGCGGAAATTTCCGACCGCATCGCCGTGATGTATGGCGGACGCATTGTCGAGGATGGAACTTTGGCCCAGGTGATGGGGGCGCCCCGCCATCCCTATACGCGGGGATTGATGGCATCCACCGTCACCGGGTCCATGCGCGGGCAAAGGCTGGAAGCCATTCCCGGCATGCCCCCCGATCTGACCGACCTGCCCCCCGGCTGCGCCTTTGCCCCCCGCTGTTCGCGGGCGGGTGACGCCTGCACCATGTCGGTGCCGCCCTTGATTGGCGATACCAGCGGCCATGTGGCATGTATTGCGGTGTAACCCAAATCCACCCCCTACCTTTGCGAGCGCCCATGCGACCCAGCCTGAGCCAAATCCCCCTTGCCCAGCCCAGCCCCGATCAATCCGCATTGGGCCGGCGCGGCACCATGGCCGATGAAATCCGCGAACGTCTGGCCGATGATATCGTGTTCGGACGTCTGGAACCGGGCACCCGGCTGGATGAACAGGCCCTGGCCGACCGCTATGGCGTTTCCCGCACCCCCGTGCGCGAAGCGTTGAAGCAATTGGCCGCGACCGGATTGGCCGAGCCGCGACCACGCAAGGGGGTGGTGGTCACCGCCATCCCGCCGGAACGGCTGGAACTGATCTTCGAGGCCCTGGCCGAGATGGAGGCATCCTGCGCCCGCTATGCATCGGTGCGCATGACCGATACGGAACGGCGCCAATTGCAGGATTTGCATCAATTGTCCCATATGGCGGTGGATGCCCGCGACGCCGACCGCTATGACCGGCTGAACATGGAATTCCATGCGGTCATCCTGCGCGGCAGCCATAACAGCTTTCTGTCCGACGCGGCTTTTTCCCTACGCACCCGTGCCTTGCCGTTCCGCCGTGCCCAATTCCACAAAAGCGCCGAACGCTTGAACCAATCCCTGGCCGAACACATCCCCATCATCGACGCCATCCTGGATGGTCGCGGCGATGATGCCTTTGCCGCCATGCGCAGCCATCTGGCCGCGGCATCCGATGCGTCCAGCCGTCTTCTTCTCCCCTGAGGTTGCCTTGCTTGATCATTCTTCCCTGACTGAACTGGCCATACTGGCCGCAGCCTTGCTGGCCACCGGCGCCGTGGCCGGCATCACCGCCGGCTTGCTGGGCGTGGGGGGCGGCATCGTGATCGTGCCAGTCCTCTATCATCTGTTTTCCACCCTGGGCGTGGCCGAGGATGTGCGCATGCATGTGGCGGTGGGAACGTCGCTGACCACCATTATCGCCACATCCACATCATCCGTGCGCGCCCATTGGCGCCGGGGGGCGGTGGACATGGCCCTACTGCGCCAATGGGGGCCTTGGATTCTGGTCGGGGTGATCGTGGGCACCACCATCGCCGGATTGGTCAAGGGGCCGGCCCTGTCGGGGGTATTCGCGGTCATGGCCATGATCGTCGCCATCCATATGGGCCTGGGCAGTCCCCGCCGGGTCATCGCCGACACCCCGCCCACGGGTGTGGGGCGTGCCGGGCTGGCGGGCGGGATCGGGGCCATTTCCGCCATGATGGGCATCGGCGGCGGCACCTTGGCCGTACCGATCCTGACCTTGTTCAACTATCCCATTCACCGGGCGGTGGGGTCGGCGGCGGCCATCGGTTTCATCATCGGGGTGCCCGGCGCCATCGGCTTCATCATCAGCGGCTGGGGCGTGACTCAATTGCCCCCCTTCAGCCTGGGCTATATCAACCTGTTGGGACTGGCGCTGATCCTGCCCACCTCCATGGCCCTGGCCCCCGTGGGCGCCCGCCTGGCCCACAGCCTGAACACCACCCGATTGCGCCGTGTCTTCGCCGTCTTCCTGGCGGTCACGTCCCTGCGCATGATCTATGCCATTCTCGTCTGACGGATTTCATCATGCTTCACAGTCTGCGCGCCCGCCGGGGCATGGTCACCGCCCCCCACCATCTGGCGGCTCAGGCCGGATTACGGATCTTGCGCGATGGCGGCAATGCGGTGGATGCCACCATCGCCATGGCCGCCACCTTGGCGGTGGTTTATCCCCACATGACCGGCATCGGCGGTGACGGGTTTTGGCTGATCGCCGAACCGGGTAAACCCCCGGTGGCGGTGGATGGCTGCGGTGCCGCCGGTGGTCTGGCCGATCTTGACTATTACCGGGCGCGGGGATTGGACACCATTCCCTGGCGCGGGGCAGCAGCGGCCAACACCGTGGCCGGGACCATATCCGGCTGGGCCAAGGCCCGCGACCTGTCCGCCCATTGGGGGCCGAGCCCCCTGTCCGCCCATTGGGGGCCGAGCCCCCTGTCCGCCCATTGGGGGCCGAGCCCCCTGTCCGCCGTGCTGGCCGATGCCATTCACCACGCGGAAAACGGCATCGCCGTCACCGAAAGCCAAGCCCATCTGACTGCCGCGAAACTGGCCGAGCTTCAAACGGTTCCCGGCTTTGCCCAGCATTTCCTGGTCGATGGGCGGCCGCCAGCCACCGGGGACATCCTGCGCTTTCCCGCCCTGGCCGCCACCTTGCGCGGCCTGGCCCAAGACGGGCTGGACAGTTTTTACCGTGGCCCCCTGGCGACCCGCATCGCCGCCGATCTGGAAAAGGCTGGCGCACCGGTGACCCGCGACGATCTGGCCAATCATCGGGCCAGCCTGACCCATGCCCTGTCCGTGCGGATCGGCGCGGGCGAATTGTTCAACTTCCCCCCGCCGACCCAAGGGCTGGCATCCTTGATGATCCTGGCCCTGTTCGACCGGCTGGGGGTAAGCCAAGCGGAAAGCTTCGCCCATATCCACGGGCTGGTCGAAGCCACCAAACAGGCGTTCATGGTGCGCGACCGGATCATCGCCGACCCCGCCACCATGACCGAAAAACCGGAAATCTGGTTACAGGATGACCGGCTGGACCAATTGGCCGCCCGCATCGACCCGGCCCAGGCCCTGCCCTGGCCCCAGCCGCCATCGGCGGGGGATACCACCTGGATGGGGGCCGTGGATGATCAGGGCCGCGCCGTCAGCTTTATCCAAAGCATCTATTTCGAGTTCGGGTCCGGTCTGGTTCTGCCCCAGACCGGTATCCTGTGGCAAAATCGCGGATCCAGCTTTTCCCTGTCCCATCAGGGGCGCAACCGGCTGATGCCGGGAATCAAGCCGTTTCACACCCTGAACCCGGCCCTGGCCCGACTTGATGACGGACGGGTCATGGTCTACGGCACCATGGGCGGCGAAGGTCAGCCCCAGACCCAGGCCGCCATCTTCACCCGTCACATCCTGTTCGGCCAGGACATCCAAGACGCGGTGACCCGTCCCCGATGGCTGTTGGGACGGACCTGGGGGGAAAACAGCGTGACCCTGAAACTGGAAGACCGCTTCCCCCCCGATCTGATCCGGCAATTGGCGGAAGCCGGGCATCAATTGGAAATCCTGCCGGCATTCACCAGTACCATGGGTCATGCCGGTGCCATTATCCGCCGCCCCGATGGCTGGATGGAGGGCGCCACCGATCCCCGCAGCGATGGGGCCGTCGCGGGCTTCTGATCACCACTAATCGCGCATCAGGTGATAAGTATCCCCGCTATATAGAGAAAACCCCTCGTCGGCCCACATGGGTAGTTGACGGCGGCGCCGACGAGGGCCTATTGCTTCAGGGAAGAGGACGCGATGGACACCCTGAACGATACACCCCGCGACGATTCCCCCGCCACATCCGGCAGCGCGGGGGGAACCGTCAAACATTCCTATACCATTCCTTGCTCGTCCGCCTTTCGTGACGCGGTGGAGCAACTGGCGCAGAAACGGCGGGTGAATGTGGGCGACATCGCCCGGTCCATCCTGCTGACGGTGCCAAACTCGGTGCTGGCCAAATTCCCCGATCCCGGCGACCCCCCGGCCGAAGACCGCGAAACCGTGATCTTGAAATCCGGCCCGGCCCAGGGACGGCCCTGGCGGCGCAAACCCAGACTTCAAGTGCGCATGGCCCCCGGTTATGAACCGGTTTTCATCCGCCAAGCCCTGGCCCTGGCCCTGGCCATGGATCGGGGTGATTTCCGCCTGAAGCTGGAAGACCCCAACCAGCCGCCGCCACCCCCGCCGGTCCAGGCCGCCCCGCCACCACCCCCACCGCCGCCGCCGCCGCCCGCCCCGGATACCTCGCCCCTGTTCAATCAACTGCGCGAGGATATCGAACGGCTGAAGGCCATGGTCAATGTGCTGTCATTCGACCCCTTGCCCAATGGCGTTTCCAACCGGGCCGAAGCCTTGCATGTCTTGGGTTTTCCGCCCAATGCCTACCCGGATTCACGGGCCGTGCGCGGACGCTTCCGCATGCTGGCCACCATCCACCATCCCGACAGCAATTACGGCAGCCACCAGCGCATGAGCCAGTTGAATCAGGCCATGGAATTGCTGAAGGGATAATCGTCCACCCAAAAGCGAAAATTCCCGCTGTGCCATTTAGGGAAAACAGCTATGATCCAGGCCAACAGGGCCTTGATCGGAAGGCTTGCAGGGGGAAATTCGGGATACGACATGACTGAAACCGTCCAAGCGCAGCGCAGCGCCTCGGGGTCGCAGCGCACTGAACGTCTTGAAGCCCGCGCCAGCGCGTTGCTGACCGATTGCCGCCGCGCCTTCCACGCCTTCGGCGAATTGGATGAACTGGCGGAAAATCTGCGCATCCTGTCGCTGAACGCCGAATTGGCCGCCGGTCGCGCCGGGGATAAGGGACGCGCCGTCCGCGCCCTGACCCAGTACACCCGTGAACTGGTCAACCGCCTGGCCCAAATCCGTGGCGAAATGAACCAGCAGCGCTTGCGCACCGACACCTTGTCCACTCAGATCGAGGACGAGTTGAAGCAACTGCGCGAACTGGAAGCCAATGGCGAGGGGCAGGGCGGCAACGCTTTCGCCCAGTTGATGCGGTCCCTGGTGGAAAAGCTGGATACCCTGTCCACCAATGTGGAAGACCTGTCCCGCCGCGCCCATGGCGTCGAGGAAGTGGTCAGCCAGTCGGATTCCATCGCCACCAACATCGCCATCGAAGCCGCTGCCGCTGGCGTGCACGAAAAGGAATTCCGCACGGTGTCCGACACCATGCGCCGTTACGTGGACGATTTGCGCAAGATGATTGACGAAGCGTCCGATTCGGTTCGCCGCGCTTTGGAAAAGTCCGAATCCCTGCGTCGCCTGGGATTGGAAAACCTGCAAGACCTGCGCCGCTGATTTCTGCGCCCGAACGCCTGCACATCTCGCGTTCGGGCCAGAGTGCGTATCGGGCTTCAGAGTGCGTATCGGGGCATCACGCCCCGGACGGGTGCGGGCAGCCGCCCGGCTTTGCGGCTGAGACATCCTATCGGGGCTGCTGCCCCGTTCCCCGCTTGAAGGCTTACGCCTCCAAACCTCTTCTCTATTTTCTCATGAAATCAAAGGGGGTTCCGGGGCATCGCGCCCCGGACGGGTGCGAGCGGTCGCCCGCTTTGGGGCTGAGACATCCCATCGGGGCTGCCGCCCCGTTCCCCGCTTGAAGGCTCACGCCTCCAAACCTCTTCTCTATTTTCTCATGAAATCAAAGGGGGTTCCGGGGCATCGCGCCCCGGACGGGTGCGGGCAGTCGCCCGCTTTGGGGCTGAAGTATCCCATCAGGGAACACCAGCCGTCGTTCCCGGCGTGGAAACGGGATCAGGCTGCGCGGCTGGCTGGTGATTCGGTCAGCAGGGCATACAAGCCATCGGCATTGTCGGTCCCCCGCAGCTTTTCGCAAACGGCCTTATCCCGCAACAGGCGGGAAACGCGGGCCAGCGCCTTCAGATGATCGGCACCGGCATTTTCGGGGGCCAGCAACAAGAAGATCAGGTCCACCGGCTGTTCGTCAATGGAATCAAAGCCAATGGGCCGTTCCAGGCGGGCGAACAGCCCCACCAGCCGGGTCATGTCGGCCAGCTTGCCATGGGGGATGGCGATGCCGTTGCCGACGCCGGTTGTTCCCAGTTTTTCCCGTTCCAGCAACACATCAAAGATGCACCGCTCGGCAAGACCGGTCAATTCCGCCGCCTTTTTGGCCAATTCCTGCAACGCCTGTTTCTTTGACGTTGCCCGCAGATTGGGTATGACGGCAGCCGGGGTAATCAGATCGGCGATGTCCATGGAAACGACCCTCTGTTGGGCTTACGCGGATATTCCCCACCCTATCCGCACTGTTCGGCTTTCGGCCGGTATCCGTGGCCGATACTTGGCCTGTATCCGGTATGACGCGCACCATTCCCCGTGGCCCGCACCAGAAGGGCCGGAACATAGTTCCACCCCCATCCAGAGTCAAGCGCCCCACCAAATGGGAGACTTTGTCATTGTCCTGCCAGCGTTTTTTCCCGCCGCCGCTGGACCGAGGACGGGATATTCATCCCTTCCCGGTATTTTGCCACTGTTCGCCGGGCAATGTCGATTCCTTCGGCCTTCAAAACCTCGACAATCCGGTCATCCGACAGCACATTTCGCCCTTCGGCGTCGATCAGGGATTTGATGCGGTGCCGCACGGCTTCCGCTGAATGGGCATCGCCGCCATCGGCCGAACCAATGGCCTGGGTGAAAAAATACTTGAGTTCATAAATACCGCGCGGAGTGGCGATATATTTGTTGGATGTGACGCGGCTGACCGTGCTTTCGTGCATGCCGATGGCGCCAGCGATATCGCGCAACACCAGGGGGCGCAGGTGCTGGACGCCATGGCGCAGAAAAGCATCTTGCTGACGGACGATTTCGCTGGCCACCTTCAAGATGGTCGTGGCCCGCTGGTGCAATGACTTCACCAGCCAATTGGCGGATTGGAACCGTTCCGACAGATAGGTTTTGTCATCGCGGTTCCGCGCCGATCCTGAAACCTGGGCATAATAGCGGGCATTGACCAGAACGCGGGGCAAGGTGTCGGAATTCAGTTCCACCAGCCACGATCCATCCTGGGCCCGGCGCATCAGCACATCGGGGGTGATGGGCTGAGCCACCGCGTGATCGAACCGCAAAGCGGGTTTTGGGTCCAACGCCTTGATCTCGCCGATCATATCGGCCAAATCCTCGGCATCCACGCCGCACAGCTTGATCAACCCGGCCAGATCACGGCGGGCCAACAGTTCCAGATTAGCCAACAGGGCCTGCATGGCCGGGTCCAGACGGTTGCGGTCGGCCAATTGCAGCGCCAGGCATTCCTGAAGCGACCGGGCGAAAATTCCCACCGGGTCGAAATGCTGCAACCGGGCCAGCACCAGATCCACCCGTTCCGGCGGGCAGCCCAGTTTTTCGGCGATTTCGGACAGATCGCCGATCAGATAACCGGCCTCATCCAACATCTCGATCAGGTGCAGGCCGATCAGCCGGTCGGCGGGATCGGCAATATCCACATTCAACTGGGCCAACAGATGATCCCGCAGCGATATGGACCCGGCCAAGGTCTGTTCCAGATCGCTGTCTTCGCCGGAAAAATCGCTACGCCCGCCGCTGCCGGTGGAACTCCATTGGCCGAAGCCGTCACCATCGGCGCCATCGCTGGCACTATCATTGTTGTAAAGATTGTCGTAATCCACATCCATGGAATCGGCGGCGGAGTTTTCCGTGGTGCCGTCCAGCATGGGATCTTGGGGTTCATCCCGGCCCTGATCCAGATCATTCCGCCCGCCATCATCCGCATCCACGGAATCGTGGCGGTCCATATCTTCACGCTCCAACAAGGGATTGCGCTCCATCTCCTGTTCGATGAAAGCGGACAATTCCATATTGGACAGTTGCAACAGCTTGATGGCCTGCTGCAACTGCGGCGTCATCACCAGTGACTGGGTCTGGCGAAGATCCAATCGGGGGGCAAGCGCCATGGCGGGGGGTGGTTCCTGTGGTCTGGAGTGATGGGGCTAAAGACTGAAATTCTGACCCAGATAAACGCGGCGGACGCCTTCATGGGCGACGATTTCCTCGGGCGGGCCTTCCATCATCACGGTGCCGTCATGCAAGATATAGGCACGATCAATGATATCCAAAGTCTCGCGCACATTATGATCGGTGATCAGCACGCCGATTCCGCGATCTTTCAGATGCGACACCAGATCACGGATGTCGGCCACGGCGATGGGGTCGATACCGGCCAGGGGTTCATCCAGCAAAATGAAATGGGGCTTTGACGCCAAGGCGCGGGCGATTTCCACCCGGCGGCGTTCCCCCCCCGACAGGGCCAGGGCGGGGGCGCGGCGCAGATGTTCAATGCTGAATTCGGCCAGCAAGGTATCCAGCATGGTTTCGCGTTTGTCGCGTTCCGGCTCGATCACCTCCAGCACGGCCATGATGTTGCCTTCCACCGACAACCCCCGGAAGATAGAGGCTTCCTGCGGCAGATAGCCAATGCCCAGCCGGGCACGGCGGTACATGGGCAAGTCGGTGATATCCTGACCATCCAGGGAAATGCTGCCGAAATCCGGGTTGATCAGGCCGGTGATGCAATAAAAGCAGGTGGTCTTGCCCGCCCCGTTCGGCCCCAGCAGACCGACGGCCTCGCCCCGCTGAACGGTGATGGACACATCCCGCAAGACCGGGCGGCGCTTGAACCGCTTGCCCAGATTGGTGGCCTTCAGCCCACTGCCGGACCCCAGGGGGGACCGGACCGGACGCGGGGTGGTGGTGGTGGGGGCGTCCCCATCCTGCTGATCTGTCACATCCATATCCTATTGCCCCTGGGCTTGGTCGGGGGTGGAGTTGGTGGATTTGGGGCCGCTGCCCTGGAATACAGCCCGGCTTTGCCCGTCACCTTTTTTTTCCGGGGTGAAGGTGCCGCGCACTCGGCCATCACCTTGACCGGGCGTCGAGCCGAACAATTTGCTGATCCCGGTATTCAGATTGACATGGGCATAGCCGCCATTCAGTTCATTGCCGTCACGGGTGATCTTGACCGATCCGGTGACGGTGGCGACACCGTTATCCACGTTGTAATCCGCTTTTTCCCCGGTCACCTTTTCCTTGGCGGTGATCAGGGTCACATGACCAAAGGCATCGGCCCGTGACAGCTCCAAACTGCCTTTGGCCCCATCCTTGAAATAGCCGCTCAGAACATCGGCCTGAATGCGGCGGTCACCCTGGATGGCCAGGGCGTCGCCACGGGCCACGGCCATGCGCTGCTTTTCCCAATATTCCAAGGTATCGCGCGCGGTGATGGTGTCTTTTGGCGTCACGATCTTGGCGGGCTGCCCGCGCAGGACAAAAATGGCCTTATCCAGATCATAGGATGCCTTGGTCCCCGTGGCGGTTTCCGTATCGGTCTTGATGGTCACCGCCCCATCGGCGTCCAGGCGCCAGATTTCATTGCCGCCGCCCTGATCGCCATTGCGGTAATAGGCGGTCAAGGTGTCGGCGGTCACGGTGATGCGGCCACGAACCGCCTTGGCATGCCCTCGGGCCACCACCCGGTTGCCATCGCTGATCCATTCGATGCCGTCATCGGCAAAGACTTCGATCTGGGCGTCGTTCTTGCTGCTCAGGTTAAAGCCCTGGGCCATGGCGGGGGCGGCCCAGGCCCAGCTTAGCCCGGCCAACAGGGCAAAGGACAAGGAACGGTTCATTTTTTCGCCCCGGCTCCCTTCAAGCTCAGGCTGGACTGGCCGGTGATGGTGATCTGCCGACCTTGCTCCTCGATACGGAAACCTTTGCCGTTCACCGCCCCTTGGGGGCCATGCCCGGTAACCGGCGCGTCACCTTCTGCCGTCGATTGCTTCAGATAGACGCGGGCTTTTTCCGTGTGCAACTCGTACCCCTGATCCTGATACAGGCTTATTTCACCTTGAAGATCAAGAACTTGGGTCTTTTGATTGTAAAATCCCTTGCGGGCTTCCACATAGATGCTGGCCCCCTGGGGGGTGACGAAATCGGCTTTCGGCCGTTCCAACGCCACGATTCCGGTTTCGGCACTTTCTTCGCTGGCCATGTCCGCCGTGACGGAAAACGGGTGATTGCGGTTATCGACGCCGAAATAACGGGCGTTCAGCATGGACAGGTTTTGCACCGCAGACGGCGACAGCGACGAAAATCCCAATTGAAAGCGGGTATCGGTGCTGGTCAGTTGCGGCCACGCCATCACCAGGGCCAACAAAATCACTGCCAATGTCGGCAACACCATCTTCATCAGATTGACGAAGCGGGAATAATTGTGGTGTCCGCCCCGGTGGGACCGGCCAAGGTTCGGGATTGATCCGGGTTTGCCGGGCAATTTGAAAGCCATGGCGCCGTCTCCCGTCCTAGGCCACGCCGGCCCGCAGCAGATCGTGGATATGCAGCACGCCCAATGGGCGCCCATCCTCGACCACGAACAGGCTGGTGATGGCGGCGGAATTCATGATGTGCAGGGCGTCGGCCGCCAACAGGCTGGGGGCCACGGTCTTTGGGGTGCGGGTCATCACCTGGGCCGCGCTCATGCCCAGCAGGGAATTTTGCATGTGCCTGCGCAAATCGCCATCGGTGATGATGCCCAGCAAGCGGCCATCCTTATCCACTACCCCGGCGCAGCCCAGGCTTTTGGCGGTCATGGTCAACAAAACATCCGCCATGCTGGCATCGGGGCCGGTCACCGGCAGGCCGTCGCCGCCATGCATCAGATCGCGAACCCGCATCAGCCGCCGCCCCAGCTTGCCGCCGGGATGAAAGACCTGGAAATCGGCGGCGGTGAATTCCTTGCGTTCCAGCAAGGCCACCGCCAAGGCATCGCCCAGGGCCAACATCATGGTGGTCGAGGTGGTGGGGGCCAACCCCATGGGACAGGCTTCGGGCAGAACCGGCAGAACCAGGGGCACATCGGCGGCCTGGGCCAAGGTGCTGCCAGCCCGACCAGTCATGGCGATCAACGGAATTTCAAACCGGCGGGCATAGGCGATGATGTCGGCCAGTTCCGGGGTTTCCCCTGAATTGGACAGGGCCAGCACCGCATCTTGCCGGGCGATCATCCCCAGATCGCCATGGCTGGCTTCGCCGGGATGAACGTAAAAGGCCGGGCATCCGGTGGACGCCAAGGTGGCGGCGATCTTGCGCCCCACATGCCCCGATTTGCCCATGCCGGAAACCACCACCCGGCCGGACACCGCTTCCATGACGGCCAGGGCGCGGCGGAAACTATCACCCAGGCCGTTTTCCAAGGATTGGGCCAACGCCTCCAACGCCTGCGCCTCGGCCCGCAAAACCCGCTGCGCCGAGTCAATGCCCCCGCCGATGGCGGCCGGGGAAAAGGATGGCAGCGGGGAGGGGGATTGCGGCATGGGGGACCTTGACCTGACTTGCAAATGCCGCGCCAAAGCACGGCGGGCATCTAACTATACGAAACCCCGGCACCAGCGGAAGGTAAAAGAAGGCAAGGTGGCCATTTCCCTGTGGATGATCCCCCATCCCCCACAGGCCAAAGGGATCAATGGGAGAACACGTCTTCCTCGGCCCAGCCGGCCAGATCCAGATCGGCACGGGCGGGCAGGAAGGCAAAACATTCCTGAGCCAGATGACGGCGTCCCTCTCGGTCCAGCAAGCCATCCAACTTTTCTTTCAGCCGGTGCAGATGCAAGACGTCGGATGCGGCATAGGCCATCTGTTCCGGGGTCAGTTCCGGGGCGCCCCAATCGGATGTTTGCTGTTGCTTGGACACATCCACCCCGATCAAGTCGCGGCACAGATCCTTCAGCCCGTGGCGATCGGTATTGGTGCGGCTCAGCTTGGACGCGATCTTGGTGCACCAGACCGGACGGCAGGTCACGCCCAGATGGCGGCGGATTTGCGCCAGATCGAAACGGGCGAAATGAAACAGCTTGGTGACGCTGCCATCAGCCATCAGCCGGGCCAGATTGGGGGCGTCGTAATGGGGAGTGGGAAAATGCACCAGATGGGCATTGCCGTCGCCTGCGGATAATTGCACCACGCAAAGCCGATCACGAATCAACGACAGCCCCATGGTTTCCGTATCCACGGCCACGACAGGGCCAAGGTCCAGACCGGCGGGCAAATCGCCTTGATGATAGGTGATGGACATGCGAACGGCTCCTCTGGTTATCCCGGAGGAGCCGTTTGGCAGGTGGTTCCCTTTTGAGGAACCCTCCCGGCCTCAGGTCTTGCCGGGAAATTTGGTGCCCAGGAGAAGACTCGAACTTCCACGACCTTGCGGTCACTAGAACCTGAATCTAGCGCGTCTACCAATTCCGCCACCTGGGCAGGTGACCCGACGGTGCTATCTGCTAGACAATTTTCATTGTGTTTGCAGAGCCTTCCGTCGTTTGGCCCCAGCAGCTCGCTGCCGAGGACGAGAGAAATATGCGAACTGAGCGGGGCTGTCAACGGACTTTTTCAAAAAAAATACAGTCGGCGTTTTTTCCCGAATTCAGACCCGGAAGATCAGCCCACAGCCCCACCACACCCATCGCGGGATACCCCCAGCAAACACAATCCCAGCGCCCATTGCGGGCGCGGCCAAGCCGCCAACAGGCGGCGCCCGGCGAGGGACATAAACAACAAGCCCATTGCGGGCGCGGCCAAGCCGCCCATGGGGCGGCGCCCGGCGAGGGACATAAACAACAAGCCCATTGCGGGCGCGGCCAAGCCGCCATCAGGCGGCGCCCGGCGAGGGACATAACCAACAAGCCCATTGCGGGCGCGGCCAAGCCGCCATCAGGCGGCGCCCGGCGAGGGAGATAAACAAAAAACCCGGCGTTTTCACGCCGGGTTTGATTTGGTGGAGCCAAGGGGAGTCGAACCCCTGACCTCTTGAATGCCATTCAAGCGCTCTCCCAACTGAGCTATGGCCCCTTGAAACTTGTCAGCGTCGGCTGGGTCAACGCTGGTGGAGGCGGGAACATATGGATTCCCGAAGGCCGGGTCAAGAGGATAGTTTAGGGTCAAAAGCAAAAGACCCGGCGCTTTCGCACCGGGTCCTCTGATTTGGTGGAGCCAAGGGGAGTCGAACCCCTGACCTCTTGAATGCCATTCAAGCGCTCTCCCAACTGAGCTATGGCCCCTTGAAAACTCGTCAGCGTCGGCTGGGTCGCCGCTGGTGGAGGCGGAACATATGGATTTGGCGGGCTGTGGTCAAGCAGTTTTTTAGGCTGCTTGATTTTTTTATCCCACCCGAAAAACCTTAGACTTCGTCTTCGATTTCTTCGTCCAAATGCTCCATCACCTCGGCCATGTCGTCGTCATCGCCGCCCAAATCCGAGGTGTCTTCGATCATCTCGGCGTCTTCATCTTCTTCGGCGTCATCGTTTTCCAACGCCTCATCATCGTCGTCGCCCATCATGCCGTCGGTTCCGGCAGCTTCCGGCCGAGGCGCGGCGGCCTTGCTTTCGGCGGCGGCGGCGGCGGCGGCGGCGGCGCTGCCACCACGGCGGACCTTAAAGGGCAGATCGGTTTCAACCGTCGCACCGCATTTGGGGCAAATGATGGGCGTGCGGGTCATGTCGTAGAAGCGGCAATTGCAGCTGTTGCAGGTGCGCTTCTGGCCCCATTCCGGCTTGGCCACGTCGAAATCCTCCTTGCGCGTTGGCATCAGGTCCCCACCCGATGTCAGGCATGGGTCCCGGTCGGGGGCATTTGCCATGTTCGCCCCCTCACTGTCAAAACCAAATCTGCCGGAACCGGCATATCCGGGGAAAACAGTGCAACGGCTCCCACTAGGACCGATGATCGGCTTATGGTAAAGCAGGCCCTGATGTTGGCCTAGCCCCTTATATCGCGGGCCGGCGAAACAGCGCCGAAATAGCGCCGAACCATGAAAAGCGGGAGTGAGAGATGGCCAAGCCGTTGATATCCGAACAATCGGCGCCTTTGTCCGGCACCGTCCGGGTGCCGGGCGACAAATCCATTTCTCACCGCGCCCTGATGTTCGGCGCCCTGGCGGTGGGGGAAAGCCGGGTCGAGGGCCTGTTGGAAGGTGATGATGTCTTGCGCACCGCCGCCGCCATGCGCGCCCTGGGGGCCGAGGTCGAACGGCTGGACGATGGATCATGGCGGCTGTTTGGCCGTGGCGTCGGCGGATTGACCGAACCGGCGGACATGCTGGACCTGGGCAATTCGGGCACGGGCGCCCGGCTGATGATGGGGTTGGTGGCCACCCATCCGTTCACCACGTTTTTCACCGGCGATGCCAGCTTGCGATCCCGCCCCATGCGCCGGGTCGCCGACCCGCTGGCCCGCATGGGGGCGCGGTTCGTCACCCGCGACGGCGGGCGGCTGCCCTGCGCGGTGATCGGCACTGACAGCCCGGTGCCGATCCGGTACGAATCCCCGGTGGCATCGGCCCAGGTGAAATCGGCGGTGCTGCTGGCCGGGCTGAACACGCCGGGCCGGACGACGGTGGTGGAAAAGGAATCCACCCGTGATCACACCGAATTGATGTTGCGTAATTTCGGCGCCGCGGTCGAGGTCGAGCATCTGGCCAATGGCGGGCGGGAAGTGACCATCACCGGCTTTCCCGAATTGACCGGGCGGCACGTTCGGGTTCCTGCCGACCCCAGCTCTGCCGCCTTTCCGGCGGTGGCGGCCCTGATCGTGCCGGGGTCGCGCCTGACCCTGACCGGCGTTGGCATGAACCCGCTGCGCACCGGGCTTTACCAAAGCCTGCGGGAAATGGGGGCGGATATCCGCTTTGAAAATCCCCGCGACGAAGGGGGCGAGCCGGTGGCCGATCTGGTGATCAGTCATTCCGAACTGACCGGGGTGGATGTGCCCGCGGCACGGGCACCGTCCATGATCGACGAATATCCCATCCTGGCGGTGGCTGCGGCCTTTGCCAAGGGGACCACCCGCATGTTCGGACTATCGGAATTGCGGGTCAAGGAAAGCGACCGCTTCGCCGCCATGATGCGCGGCCTGGCCGCCTGTGGCGTCAAGGTCGAGGAAGACGGCGACACCATGATCGTGCACGGCACCGGCGGCGCCCCCCAAGGCGGCGTGACCATCGCCGTCAATCTGGATCACCGCATCGCCATGTCCTTTCTGGTTCTGGGCATGGCCTCGGCCCAGGCGGTGACCGTGGATGATGCCCACGCCATCGACACCAGCTTTCCCGGCTTTGTCGGCCTGATGAACGGGCTGGGGGCCAAGATCGCCGATGGTGGGGCCGAATGAGCGTGCTGACCATCGCCATCGACGGCCCCGCCGCCGCCGGCAAGGGCACGCTGGCCCGCCGGGTCGCCCAGGATTTCGGATTGGATTATCTGGATACCGGCCTGATCTATCGTGCCGTCGGCATGATGGTGGCGCGGACAGGCGGCGATCCCGCCCAGGTGGATCAGGCCGAAGCCGCCGCCCGTGCCCTGACCCCCGCCGATCTGGAGGCCGGGGATCTGCGCGATGACCACGCTGCCCAGGCTGCCAGCAAGGTGGCTGCCATTCCCGGCGTCCGCGCCGCCTTGCTGGACTTCCAGCGCCATTTCGCCACCCGGCCGCCGGGGGGCAAAGGGGCGGTGCTGGATGGCCGCGATATCGGCACGGTGGTATGCCCCCAGGCAACGGTGAAGCTGTTTGTCACCGCATCCTTGGAAAAAAGGGCGGAACGACGGCTGAATGAGTTGCGGCAAAAGGGCTTGGATGTTACACAGGACGTGGTTTTCGCGGACATGCGGGAACGGGATGAACGCGATTCAAAGCGTTCGGTCGCCCCCCTGATCGCCGCGGACGATGCCTTTTTGCTGGATACCAGCGATCTGGACGCCGAGCAGGCTTTCGCCCAGGCGTCCGCAGTGATCCGGTCAAAGCTTTAAGACCCGCATCGCAGCCGCTTTCGCCGTTCTGGTCAGCATGATCCAGGACGGTTTTAGTGCATCTTGCGTTTCATCGGACGCACGATGCCCCCTGCGGCTGCGGAGGCCGTGGCCAAGCAATCCACGGGATTGCGCCCGGCAAGGGGCAATTTGTTTCCAGACCCGGCGTTCGATGAAACGCACGCCGGGTCTGGTGTTTTTCCGCCCTGACCATCATGGTCCGGGCCGGTTCATGGATCACATGTGGCGCATGGCGCCAAAGACCGCCGGACCCAACCGGCTGGCCGGATAAGATATGATGAAAGGACTTAAGTATTATGACCATGGAAGATTTCGCCGCCCTGCTGGATGAGACCCTGGGTGTCGGCAACGCCTTTGAAGGCGCGGTGATCAAGGGCGCCATCGTGCGCATCGAAAGCGATTTCGCCGTCATTGATGTCGGCTTGAAGTCGGAAGGCCGCGTGCCGCTCAAGGAATTCGCCTCTGCCGGCCGTCCGCCGGAAGTCAAGGCCGGCGATCTGGTCGAAGTGTTCGTGGAACGCTATGAAGATCGCAACGGCGAAGTGGTGCTGAGCCGCGAAAAGGCCAAGCGCGAAGAAGCCTGGACCCTGCTGGAAAAGTCCTTCCAGGACAATCAGCGCGTCAACGGCGTCATCTTCGGCCGGGTCAAGGGCGGCTTCACCGTGGATCTGTCCGGCGCCGTGGCCTTCCTGCCCGGTTCCCAGGTGGACATCCGCCCGGTGCGCGACATCACCCCCCTGCTGGGCACCCCCCAGCCCTTCCAGATTCTCAAGATGGACCGCTCGCGCGGCAACATCGTGGTTTCCCGCCGCGCCGTGCTGGAAGAAACCCGTGCCGAACAGCGTTCCGAACTGATCGAGAACCTGAAGGAAGGCCAGATCCTGGAAGGTGTGGTCAAGAACATCACCGATTACGGTGCGTTCGTGGACCTGGGCGGCGTGGACGGCTTGCTGCACGTCACCGATATCGCCTGGAAGCGCATCAACCACCCCAGCGAAGCCCTGAACATCGGTCAGACCGTGCGCGTTCAGGTCATCCGCTTCAACCCGGAAACCCAGCGCATCAGCCTGGGCATCAAGCAGCTTGACGCTGATCCGTGGGAAGGCGTGGAAGCCAAGTATCCGGTGGGTGCCAAGTTCGTTGGCCGCGTGACCAACATCACCGATTACGGCGCCTTCGTGGAACTGGAACCCGGCGTCGAAGGCTTGGTCCACGTTTCCGAAATGAGCTGGACCAAGAAAAACGTCCACCCCGGCAAGATCGTCTCCACCTCGCAGGAAGTGGAAGTCATGGTGCTGGACGTGGACCCGCAGAAGCGCCGCATCAGCCTGGGGCTGAAGCAGTGCTTGGCCAATCCGTGGGAATCCTTCGTCGAGAAGTTCCCGCTGGGCACCGTGGTCGAAGGCGAAGTCAAGAACATCACCGAATTCGGTCTGTTCATTGGCCTGTCCGGCGACATCGACGGCATGGTCCACCTGTCCGATCTGTCCTGGGACAAGTCGGGCGAGGCCGCTATCGCCGATTACAAGAAGGGCGATATGGTCCAGGCCAAGGTGCTGGACGTGGACGTGGAAAAGGAACGCATCAGCTTGGGCATCAAGCAGCTGTCCTCTGATCCGTTCCAAGACGCCGTCGCCAACATCAAGAAGGGCGATATCGTTTCCGCCACCGTTACCTCGGTGACCGAAAACGGTCTGGAAGTCCAAGTGGACGGCCTGTCCGGCTTCATCCGCAAGTCGGAACTGGCCCGTGACCGCGCCGATCAGCGGCCGGAACGCTTTGCCGTCGGCGACAAGCTGGACGCCAAGGTGACCATGATCGAAAAGGGCGCCCGCAAGGTTACCCTGTCGGTCAAGGCCCGCGAATTCGACGAAGAAAAGCAGGCCATGGCCGAATACGGTTCGTCCGATTCGGGCGCGTCGCTGGGCGACATCCTGGGGGCCGCGTTCAACCGCGCCCGCGAGGAAAAGGCCAACGAAGAGAAGTAATTTCTCCTCGCGGCTGGATTTCAAGGCCCGTCCCGTCTGGGGCGGGCCTTTTTTTCAGGAAAACAAGTACTTGGCTTGACTCAGGGGCCGAGCTTGGGCAGGCTGCCCGCTGTTGATACTTTCTTGATCCCGAGTTCGCCCCATGACCAAATCGGAGCTGATCGCTCGTCTGGCAGAGAAGAATCCTCATCTCTATCAGCGCGATGTGGAACGCATCGTCACCACCATTTTCGACGAAATCGCCGCCGCCCTGGCCCGTGGTGACCGGGTGGAATTGCGCGGCTTCGGGGCGTTTTCAGTCAAACGGCGCGATGCCCGCCAAGGCCGCAACCCCCGCACCGGGGAACAGGTGGATGTGCAGGATAAGGTCATTCCCTTTTTCAAAACCGGCAAGCAGTTGCGCGACAGCCTGAATGCCGGTGACGAGGACGAATGATTGTGATGCGCCTGCTGGCTTGGCTGACCGGGGTGCCACTGGCGGTGGTTCTGGCGGTTTTCGCCGTGGCCAATCGTCAGGAAATGCGCATCGACCTGTGGCCCCTGCCCTGGGCCGTGGATGTGGCGGTCTATCTGGCGGTTCTGCTGCCATTGGTGGCTGGCGCCGTCATCGGTGGACTGGCGGTTTGGGCGGCGGGGCATGGCGCCCGGCGCGCGGCCCGGACGGAACGCAAACGGGCGCAATCGCTGGACCGCCAATTGGCCGCGCTTCAGGCCCGGCAGGACGAACAGCACACGGCATTGCCCGCCTTGCCGCCGCCGACATCGGCCGCGTGATGTGCGCCGCCGGTCATCCGGCACCGGTGATGCCCGGCCTTTATCCATTTTGGTCTTGAGGGCCAAAGCCCGATCCAGACCGCAGGAGCTTTCATGCCCAATCCCATTTACGTCGCCCTTGATACTACCGATGTGGCGCAGGCCGCGGCACTGGCCACCCGCCTGAAAGGCGTGGTCGGCGGGGTCAAGTTGGGGCTGGAATTCTTTACCGCCACCGGCCCCAAGGGAATCGAGGCTGTGTCCGATCTGGGCATGCCGGTTTTCCTGGACCTGAAACTGCACGACATTCCCAATACCGTGGCCGGGGCCATGCGCAGCATTGCCCGCCTGGCCCCGCGCTTCACCACCATTCATGCATCAGGCGGCTTTGCCATGATGAAGGCGGCGGTGGACGCGGCTCATGATGGCGCGGCCAAGGCCGGACGACCGGCGACCAAGGTGCTGGCGGTGACCATCCTGACATCCATCGACCAGGACGGCATGGCCGCCGTCGGCTTTACCGGCAGCGTGCTGGAACAGGTCAAGCGTCTGGCCGTGCTGGCCCAGGCCGCCGGGGTGGATGGCTTGGTCTGTTCCCCCCACGAAGTGCAGGCAGTCCGGGCGGCCACAGGCGATGCCCTGACCCTGGTGGTGCCGGGCATTCGTCCCGCCTGGGCAGAAGCCGGCGATCAAAAACGGTTCATGACCCCCAAGGAAGCCATTGATGGCGGTGCCGATATCCTGGTGATCGGACGCCCCATCACCGCGGATCACGATCCCGCCGCCGCCGCCCGCCGGATCGCCGAAGAACTGGCATCATGAGCGTCGCCGTCAAGATTTGCGGCCTGTCCGACGAAGACGCCATTGATGCGGCGCTTGAAGCGGGGGCCGATTATCTGGGACTGGTGTTCTATCCACCATCGCCGCGTGCGGTCACGGCGGAACGGGCGGCGGAACTAACGCAATTTCTGGAAGACGTGGCCAAGGTCGGGCTGTTCGTCGATCCCAGCGACACGCTTTTGGATGAAGTTCTGACCCATCTGCGTCTGGACATCCTGCAATTTCACGGCGCCGAAAGCCCGGATCGGATTGACCAAGTGCGGCAAGAATTCGCCATTCCGGTGATGAAGGCCCTGCCCATTTCCACACCTGCCGATCTGGCTGCCGCCGCCGATTATTACGATGTGGCCGATTATTTGCTGTTCGACGCCCGCCCGCCCAAAGGGTCCAGCCTGCCCGGCGGCAATGCGGTGGCATTTGATTGGACCATCCTGTCCGGCTTTCAATGCCCCTTGCCCTGGATGCTGGCTGGGGGATTGACCCCGGCCAATGTGGCCCAGGCCATCCAAATCACCGGGGCGAGCATGGTGGATGTGTCATCGGGGGTGGAAAGCGCCCCCGGCGTCAAGGATGCCGACCTGATCCGCGCTTTCATCACCGCCGCCAAGACCGGCCGCGGGTGATACCGTCTCGGCCTGAACTGAGCTGACGGGGCCGTTCATTGGCCTGATTTTTGCTGCCCTGCTGGGTCGGGGAGATCGCCCGCGCATTTCTGTCGGGACCCCGCTGATTTTGTCGTGCCCGCCACAAGACGGGCAAAGCGTGGAGGGGCGCATGAAGCTATTCATGACACCGGGTTCGTGCACCACCGGTATCCATATCCTGATGGAGGAGTTGGATATTGCCTTTCAGGCCCATGTGCTGAACCTGCCGGCCGGTGATCATCGCAAGCCCGATTACCTAGCCATCAATCCCAAAGGCACCATTCCCTGCCTGCAAAAAGATGACGGCACGGCCCTGACCGAATTCCCCGCAATCGCCTTTTGGCTGGCCCGGCGCTATCCCAAACGGGGGCTACTGCCCACCGATACCGATGGCGAAGCGCGGGCGTTAGAGGTGATGGACTATGTGGTGGGCACGCTTCATATGCAGGCCTTTGCCCGCATTTTCACGCCGGAAAAATTCGCGCTGGTCGATGGTGATCTGGAGGCGGTAAAAGCCACGGGACGCCAATTGGTGGATGCGGGCTTTGCCACATTGGCGGCGACGCTGGGCGACGGGACCTATGTGCTGGACGGCTTTTCCATTGCCGATGCCGCCTTGTTTTACGTGGAATTCTGGGCAGATAAGACCGGCATCCCCCTGCCGCCCCGCCTGGAGACGCATTATCGAACCATGCTGACGCGACCGGTGGTGCGCCGGGTGCTGACCGAGGAAGGGTATCGCGTGTAGCAATGATCTGATACCAACAGCCAATTTCATTGACCGTTGTACAGCCCTCGCCGGGCGCGGCCATACGGCCGCTTGGCCGCCGCCGCACGGGGCGCCATCGGCAGAGTCTGGGGCCGGTTCCATTTGAATGGAAACGGCTCTAGCAGGGTGCGGAAAAACCCTCTTTCGGGGGCATTTGCCCCCGATCCCCCAATCGAGAGGCGCAGCCTCCCGAACCCTCCAGATTTCTAACTCTTTGAAAGAAAAAGAAACTGGAGGCTTGGAGGCTGCGCCTTCAAACGGGTCTGGGCGGTCGCCCAGCCGCGAAGCGGAGTTTTTCCGCACCCTGCTAGAAAGTTTCCGACCATTCCATGGGGCTGCCCGGCAGATGGGCGCGGGCGGCCAGCACGTCTTCGGGGCGGATTTCCGCCGCGTCGGCCAGGGCTTGAACGGTTTCATCGCTTTCCAGCACGAAATCCAGGATGGCCCCCAAAAAGACCGGATCGCTGATACGGTCCCGCAATTGCCCAGGTTCACATCCGGTCTGGCCCAAAAAACGGGTCAGCATGTCCTCGTCACCAGCGATACGGGCGATGGCGATCAAGGCCAGGGCTTCTGCCTGACCCTGACGGGAATCGGTGATATGCCTCATGACAATGGCTCGCCGAATCGCTGGACAATCACCGCGAACAAGGCACGCAAGGCCATGGCCTCGCCGCCATCAGGGCGGCCTGGGCGGGCGGCAAGATTCCACGCCATGATATCGAAATGTGCCCATACCACCGTTGACGGCACGAATTCCTGCAAGAACAAAGCGGCGGTGATAGCCCCGGCATAAGGGCCGTCAGAGACATTGTTCAGATCGGCGACCTTGCTTTCCAGCAGACGGCGATAGGGGCGGTATAAAGGCAACCGCCACATGGGATCGTTTTCCGTCTCGCCCGCTCGGGTCAGTTCATCGGCCAGATCATCATTGTTGGTGAACAAAGCGGGCAGTTCCACCCCCAGGGCGGTGCGGGCCGCGCCGGTCAGGGTGGCCATGTCCACCAGCAATTGCGGATTTTCCCGCCCGGCTTCACACAGGGCGTCGCACAGGATCAACCGGCCTTCGGCGTCGGTGTTGCCCACTTCGACACTGATGCCCTTGCGGGTCGGCAGAACGTCCAAGGGGCGCATGGCATCGGCGGAAACGGCGTTTTCCACTGCGGGGATCAGCACCCGCAATCGTACCGGCAGGCGGGCGGCCATGATCATGGAGGCCAGACCCAGCACATGGGCCGCCCCGCCCATATCCTTTTTCATCAGCTTCATGCCGGCGGAATTCTTTAAATCCAGCCCGCCGCTGTCAAAGCACACCCCCTTGCCGACCAATGTGACCTTGGGGGCTTTGTCATCGCCCCAGACCAGATCAATCAGCCGGGGTTGGCGGTGGGGGGCGGCAGCCCGGCCCACGGCGTGGATCGCCGGATAGTTTTCCGCGATCAGCCCGTCACCGACCACCACCCGCACGGCGGCGCCATGACGGGCGGCCAAGGCTTCGGCGGCTTGGGCCAATTCGCCCGGTCCCAGGTCGGCGGCGGGGGTGTTGATCAGATCACGGACCAAAATGGTGGCATCGAAAACCTGGGTCACCCAGCCGCGATCGGCGGCATGGGGCCAGACCAGCTTGGGCCAGTCGCGGGCCGGACGGCTTTTGTAGCGGTTAAAGCCGTGGGTGGCCAGCATCCACCCCAGGGCGGCCCAACTGGATTGGCGGGTGCTGGCCGGTGAATCCAGGCGGTAATGCCCCATGGGCAGGCGTCCCGGCAAGGCGGCGAAGCCCCAGGGATCATCATCTTCCGCCGATCCCACCAGCACCATGGCCAGATCGCCGGTGGCGCCGGGAACCAGACAGACCTGCCCGGCTTCGCCGGTAAAGGCGGTGGCTTCGGCCCAATTTCCCACCATGGCCGGTTGATTGGCCAACCAATCGGCGGCTTGGGATTTTTTCAGGATGAACAGCGGCACCGCATCGGCGGCTTCGTCCAGCAAATACTCAAGCACCCTTATCCTCCTGACCAATCCGGCAGATCCGCCATCAACTCGTCCCAGCGTTCATACCGGCTCAACGCCTCAGCCACTTGGGGTAACGGGGACGGGTAAAGTCCCGGCAAATCCCGTTCACCCGGCCAAGCTGGCCGATAGGCCGGATATTCCGTAGGCGGATCGAATTGTGTGGGCAGGGTTCCGTCCGCCAATCCCCGCGCATCACAACGATACCAGCCAAAGCCGGGTAAATGCACCCCATTCAATCCGTGCAGGCAAAAGGAACCGGCGGTCCGATCCAGAACCAGCCGTTGATAGCAAAGTCCCGCCGGAATGCCATTGGCCCGCAAAAGTGCTGCCAACAGATGGTTTTTGGCATAGCAAAAACCAGTGCCATGGGCCAAGACCTCGGATGCCTGGCAGGTCACCGGCCCTTGGCGCCAATCCGCGCTGTGGCGGATTTCATCGCGGACCCAATGAAAACAGGCCGCCGCCACCAGAAGCGGGCTGCCCGGATTTTCCCCAGCCAGCCGACGGGCCAAGGTCAGGATTGACGGGTGTGTCCAGTCCACGACGGCATTGGGGGCCAGGAAATCAGTCAGCGGATCAGCGGCGGTAAGAATGCTCATGCGTCAGTCCACTCGTGGCAAGGATGCCGGTCCAAGTTCAGAGCCTTGCCCACCTTGCCGCTCCGGGCCATCATGGACATCCCTTTTTCTGCCGGATATGTCCAATGCCTGACCCCATGACCCTGATCATCGGTACCAAGCGTTATTCGTCCTGGTCGTTGCGCCCCTGGTTGGCCGCTAAGATGGCGGGCATTGAGTTTCAAGAAGTGCAAATCACCCTGCGCCAGCCGGAAACCAAGGCCGAGATACTGAAATATTCGCCATCCGGCAAAATACCGTGCCTGATTCATGACGGGCTGGCCATCTGGGATTCCCTGGCCATTTGCGAATATCTGGCCGAACTGGCCCCCAGCCTGTGGCCCAAAGACCCCAAAGCCCGTGCCGTGGCCCGGTCGGTGGCAGCGGAAATGCATTCGGGCTTTCCCAATTTGCGGAACACCTGTTCCATGGATATGTGTGCCCTGACCCCGCTTTCCCCCATTCCCGACGATGTGGCGACCGATGTGGCCCGCATCACGGCGCTGTGGACGGATTGCCGTACCCGCTTTGGCCAGGGCGGTCCTTTTCTGTTTGGCGATTTTTCCATCGCCGACGCCATGTACGCCCCGGTGGTCAGCCGGTTCACCACCTTTGCCGTGCCTGTCGATCCGGTGGCGGCTGCTTATTGTGACGCCATTTGGGCTTTGCCCGCCATGCAGGATTGGAAAAATCAGTCCGCGTAATACCAACGGCCAATTTCATTGAGCGTTGTACAGCCCTCGCCGGGCGCGGCCATCCGGCCGCTTGGCCGCCGCCGCAATGGCGGCAGGGGTTTATCTTGTCCCTCGCCGGGCGGGCGCTGCCGCGCCCTTGGCCGCCGCCGCAATGGCGGCAGAACCAACGGCCGTAAGTCAGAACTTACCGCCGTTGGTGTAAGGCTGGGTTTGGGGAAACTCCCCACGGGAACGTCAGCACATAAAATAAACCCCGCCGGTTGACCGACGGGGTGAACAAGGCGGATGCGCTATTATTCTTCTTCCCATGTCCCGCCGCCCAGATGGCTGGGCGGCGGGAAAGCGGGAGATCAGACGGTCACGGTTTCCGCCACCTTGGCGAAATCGGCGATCTGATCAAAGTTCATGTAGCGATAGATATCGGCGGCCTTGGCGTTAACCACGGTCACCTGTTCCAGATATTCCGCCGGGGTGGGCAAACGGCCCAGCAGGGCGGCCACCGCCGACAGTTCCGCCGACCCCAGATAGACCCGGGTATCAATGCCCAAGCGGTTGGGGAAGTTGCGGGTGCTGGTGGAGATGGCGGTGCTGCCCTTGCGGATCTGCGCTTGGTTGCCCATGCACAAGCTGCAGCCGGGGGTTTCCATGCGGGCGCCGGACTTACCCAGGATGCTGTAATAGCCTTCCTCGGTCAGGATGGCGGCATCCATCTTGGTCGGCGGGGCGATCCACAGGCGGGTGGGGATATCGCTCTTGCCGTCCAGGACACGGGCGGCGGCGCGGAAGTGACCGATATTGGTCATGCACGAGCCAATGAACACTTCGTCGATCTTGTCGCCGGCCACTTCGGACAACAGCTTGACGTCATCAGGATCGTTGGGGCAGGCAACGATGGGTTCCTTGATGTCGGCCAGGTCGATATCAATGACCGCCGCGTATTCGGCGTCGGCATCGGGTTCCAGCAGCTTGGGCGCGGCGATCCATGCTTCCATGGCCTTGATGCGACGGCCCAGGGTGCGGGCATCTTCATAGCCGTTGGCGATCATCCACTTCATCAAGGTGATGTTGGACCGCATGTACTCGATGATCGGTTCCTTGTTCAGCCGCACGGTGCAGGCGGCGGCGGACCGTTCGGCCGAGGCATCGGACAGTTCGAACGCCTGTTCGATCTTCAGATCGGCCAGACCTTCGATTTCCAGGATACGACCCGAGAAGATGTTCTTCTTGCCCTGCTTTTCCACCGTCAGCAAACCCTGGCGGATGGCGTAAAGCGGAATGGCATTGACCAGATCGCGCAAGGTGACGCCGGGCTGCAACTTGCCCTTGAAGCGCACCAGCACCGATTCCGGCATGTCCAGGGGCATGACGCCGGTGGCGGCGGCAAAAGCCACCAGACCCGACCCGGCGGGGAAGGAAATGCCGATGGGGAAGCGGGTGTGGGAATCGCCGCCGGTGCCCACGGTATCGGGCAGCAGCAGACGGTTCAGCCACGAGTGGATGACCCCGTCACCGGGACGCAGGGCCACACCGCCACGGGTCGAGATGAAGCCCGGCAGTTCCTTGTGGGTCTTCACGTCCACCGGCTTGGGATAAGCGGCGGTATGGCAGAAGGACTGCATGACCAGATCGGCGGAGAAGCCCAAACAGGCCAGATCCTTCAATTCGTCGCGGGTCATGGGGCCAGTGGTATCCTGGCTGCCCACGGTGGTCATCTTGGGTTCGCAATAGGTGCCGGGGCGGATGCCCTTGCCTTCCGGCAGGCCACAGGCGCGGCCAACCATCTTCTGCGCGAGCGAGAAGCCCTTGCCGCTATCGGTGGGGCTTTGCGGCAGGCGGAACAGGGTGCTGGGGGCCAGACCCAGGGCTTCACGGGCCTTGGCGGTCAGGCCGCGGCCGATGATCAGGGGGATACGGCCACCGGCGCGCACTTCGTCGAAGATCACGTCGGACTTGACCTTGAATTCGGCGATGACCTTGCCGTCCTTCAGAGCCTTGCCGTCATAGGGGCGCAGTTCCACCACGTCGCCCATGTTCATCTGGCCAACATCCAGTTCGATGGGCAGGGCGCCGGCATCTTCCATGGTGTTGTAGAAAATCGGGGCGATCTTGGTGCCCAGGCAGACACCGCCGAAGCGCTTGTTGGGAACGAAGGGAATATCTTCGCCGGTGAACCACAACACTGAATTGGTGGCGGATTTGCGCGACGAGCCGGTGCCGACCACGTCACCCACATAGGCGACCAGATTGCCCTTGGCCTTCAACTCGTCCAGGAACTTGACCGGACCACGGACGCCCGCTTCTTCCGGGGTGATGCCCGGACGCGGATTCTTCAGCATGGCCAGGGCATGCAACGGAATGTCGGGGCGGCTCCAGGCATCGGGGGCCGGGGACAGGTCGTCGGTATTGGTTTCGCCAGACACCTTGAAAATGGTGATGGTCAGGCTTTCCGGCACGGCCGGGCGCGAGGTGAACCATTCCGCATCGGCCCAGGACTGAACCACCGATTTGGCATTGGCATTGCCCTTATCGGCCAATTCCTTGACGTCATGGAAATAGTCGAACACCAGCAGGGTCTTTTTCAGACCTTCGGCGGCGGCGGCACCGCATTCGGCATCGCCCAGCAGGTCGATCAGCGGCTTGATGTTGAAGCCGCCCAGCATGGTGCCCAGCAGCTCGGTGGCCTTGACCCGGTTGATCAGCGGGCTGGTTTCGGTCTTGCTGGCGATGCCGGCCAAAAAGGCGGCCTTGACCTTGGCGGCGTCGTCCACACCGGCGGGAACGCGGTGGGTGATCAGGTCCACCAAAGTTGCTTCTTCACCCGCGGGCGGGGATTTCAGCAAGGCAACCAGGGCCACGGTCTGCTCGGCGGACAGGGGCAGAGGGGGAATCCCGAGCGCGGCACGCTCGGCGACATGCTGGCGATAGGCTTCAAGCACGGAACATCCTCCGCTTTTGCTAAAGAATTAGGGGCGACCTGCCCGGCCCATCCAACGGACCGGGAACAGATCAGACATGCAGGCGCTTACACCATAATTTGGGGCGGAAGTCCAGCCCTACTATCCGTTCGGGCGGGATGGGGCCACCCGAAAGCCGATTTTCATCGGATTTGCGGGTTGTCTTCAATGAAACCGAACAGCCTTCATGTAAAAACCGAACAGCTTCCATAAAATCGCCACATTCCCCAGCCCACCATGATTCCCTAGAGCCTGACGCGCTGCTTGGCCGGTTGATCGGACCCCTCGGCCAGGTGGCGCAGGCCGGCGGCCGACGCGTCCCCCCTCGCGCCGGCCGCTCTTTTCTGCCATATACCTGCTCCCATGACGCATGATCATTCTTCCACCTCCAAGCCGCCGGAAACCGGCTTTTCCGGGCAAGGGCTGGGCTGCATCCGCGCGGGCCGGGTGGTTTTCGCCGGTCTGGATTTCCACTTGCGCCCCGGTGACGCCCTGTTTTTGCTTGGCCCCAACGGATCGGGCAAATCCAGCCTGCTGCGCATGATGGCCGGTCTGCTGCGCCCGGCGGCGGGGCGGCTGGGATGGGACGACGCCAAAGGCGACGATGATCCCGTCGGCCATGCCGCGCGCATGCATTACGTGGGGCATCACGATGCGATCAAGACGGTTTTGACCGTAGCGGAAAATCTGAAATTCTGGGCCGGAATGCATGGCGGCGGCGATGGGGTGGACCGGCGTGTCCAGACCGCCCTGGACCGTTTCGGCCTGTCCCATCTGGCGGCGACGCCGGGCAAGATGCTGTCGGCTGGGCAAAAGCGGCGGGCCAACCTGTCCCGTCTGTTGTCGGCGCCTGCGCCGTTATGGCTGTTGGACGAACCGGCCACGGCCCTGGACAAGGCATCGGTGGCGGTGCTGGAACAAGTGATGGCCGATCACCGGGCCGCAGGCGGCATGGTGGTTCTGTCCACCCATCAGGATATTATCTTGCCCGAAGCCGGAATCCTGCGGATGAGCGAGTACGCCCCCCACGAGGACGAGGATGACGACGGGGACGAGGATGACGGCGGGGACGATTGGCCATGACGAACCGTTTCGCCCAGATGGTCCGCCGTGACCTGCGCCTGGCCCTGCGCCAGGGGTCGGACAGCATCATGGTGGTGACCTTTTTCGTGCTGACCGTGGTGCTGTTTCCGTTTGGCATCGGCCCGGAAACCGGTGTTCTGGAACGGGTTTCCGCCGGGGTGCTGTGGGTGACCGCACTGCTGGCATCCATGCTGTCATTGGATCGTCTGTTCCAGGCCGATTACGAAGACGGGTCGCTGGAATTGCTGGCCCTGACCCCCGCCGCCCTGGGGGTGATGGCGGCGGCCAAGGTGACCGCCCATTGGCTGACCACCGGCCTGCCCCTGCTGCTGGCGGCGCCGGTTCTGGCGGTCTTGCTGCATATGAACGGGGCGGGGTTTGGCGTGCTGATGCTGTCCATGCTGATTGGCACGCCCATTTTGTCCCTGGTGGGCGGCATTGGCGCCGCTCTGGTCCTGGGTGCCCGCCGAGGTGGGGTTTTGCTGTCCTTGCTGATTTTGCCGCTTTATGTGCCGGTGCTGATTTTCGGGGTGGGGGCCATTGATGCGGCGGTTCAGGGCTTGCCCGCCTTGCCCCATCTTTTGTTCCTGGGCGGGCTGTTGGCCGCCGCCCTGCCCCTGGCGCCGTGGGCCATGTCGGCGGCCTTGCGGCAAGCGCTGGAATAGCTGCCCGGATAAACCGGGCGTAGCGGATTAATCAAAATTCCGCACGGGCCGCACTTGACAGGATCAAGGCGCCGCCCTAGATGGTTGGCACTCGCGGGGGAAGAGTGCTAACACCCCGATCCCGCACATTTGTTTCGTCATCAAGACCAAACCGACCAGACGGAGGTTTTTTATGAAGTTCCGACCGCTCCATGACCGTGTGCTGGTGAAGCGCACCGACGCGGAAGAAAAGACCGCCGGCGGCATCATCATCCCCGACACCGCCAAGGAAAAGCCCATGCAGGGCGAAGTGGTCGCCGTTGGTTCCGGCGTGCGCGGCGAAGACGGCAAGATCGTTGCCCTGGACGTCAAGGCCGGCGACCGCATCCTGTTCGGCAAGTGGTCCGGCACCGAAGTTAAGGTCGACGGCGTCGAGCTGCTGATCATGAAGGAATCGGACATTCTGGGCATTCTGGCCTAATCCGCTTTCCATCTTCAGACTTTAAAAAATTCAAGGGCTTACGCACATGGCTGCCAAAGAAGTCAAATTCTCTACCGATGCGCGCACCAAGATGCTGCGCGGCGTCGACATCCTTGCCGACGCGGTGAAGGTGACCTTGGGCCCCAAGGGCCGCAATGTGGTGATCGAAAAGTCCTTCGGCGCTCCCCGTATCACCAAGGACGGTGTGTCGGTCGCCAAGGAAATCGAACTGTCCGACAAGTTCGAAAACATGGGCGCCCAGATGGTGCGCGAAGTGGCTTCCAAGACCGCCGATCTGGCGGGTGACGGCACCACCACCGCCACCGTTCTGGCCCAGGCCATCGTCCGCGAAGGCGTGAAGGCGGTTGCCGCCGGTCTGAACCCCATGGATCTGAAGCGCGGTATTGATCTGGCCGTGTCCAGCGTCATCGCCGACGTGAAGAGCCGGTCGCGCAAGGTGTCCACCAACGAGGAAATCGCCCAGGTCGGCACCATTTCCGCCAACGGTGAACGCGAAATCGGCGACATGATTGCCAAGGCCATGGAAAAGGTCGGCAATGAAGGCGTGATCACCGTCGAAGAAGCCAAGGGCATCGACACCGAATTGGATGTCGTCGAAGGCATGCAGTTCGACCGTGGCTTCACCAGCCCCTATTTCGTCACCAACCCCGACAAGATGACCGTCGAACTGGACAGCCCCTATATCCTGCTGTTCGACAAGAAGCTGTCGGGCCTGCAGCCCCTGCTGCCGGTGCTGGAATCCGTGGTGCAGTCGGGCCGTCCCCTGCTGATCATCGCTGAAGACGTGGAAGGCGAAGCCCTGGCCACCTTGGTGGTCAACAAGCTGCGTGGTGGCCTGAAGGTCGCCGCCGTCAAGGCCCCCGGCTTCGGCGATCGCCGCAAGGCCATGCTGGAAGACATCGCCATCCTGACCGGTGGCCAGGTGATTTCCGAAGACATCGGCATCAAGCTGGAAAGCGTCACCTTGGACATGCTGGGCACCGCCAAGCGCGTGACCATCACCAAGGAAGACACCACCATCGTTGATGGCGTTGGCAAGAAGTCCGACATCGAAGGCCGCATCAAGCAGATCCGGTCGCAGATCGAAGAAACCTCGTCCGATTACGATCGTGAAAAGCTGCAAGAACGTCTGGCCAAGCTGGCCGGCGGCGTCGCGGTGATCAAGGTCGGTGGCGGCACCGAAATCGAAGTGAAGGAACGCAAGGACCGCGTTGACGATGCCCTGCACGCCACCCGCGCCGCGGTGGAAGAAGGCATTGTTCCCGGCGGTGGCGTTGCCCTGCTGTACGCCGTGAAGGTTCTGGACAGCGTCCAGGTCGCCAATAACGACCAGAAGGTGGGCGTGGAAATCGTCCGTCGCGCCCTGCAAGCCCCCGTCCGTCAGATCGCTGAAAACGCCGGTCATGACGGTGCCGTGGTTGCTGGCAAGCTGCTGGAATCCTCCGACGCCAATTTCGGCTTCGATGCTCAGACCGGCACCTACACCGATCTGATCAAGGCTGGCATCATCGACCCCACCAAGGTGGTTCGGTATGCCCTGCAGGACGCTGGTTCGGTGGCCGGTCTGCTGATCACCACCGAAGCCATGATCGCCGAAAAGCCCAAGAAGGACGCTCCTCCGGCTATGCCGGGCGGCGGCATGGGCGGCATGGGTGACATGGACTTCTAAGTCCCCGTCCTTGGAAGGCCCCGACCCCGCAAGGGTTCGGGGCTTTTCCTTTGTCCGGGCGGATTCTCTTCACCAAGCCCGGTTGCAGGCCCCCAAGGTCACCTTATATAACGCCGGTAAGACGGTTACAGCCGTCTGAAACATTACCCAAGCCGGGGGTTGGCGCGGTTGCCGATACACTGAAGGACCGCCACGACCAGCCGCATCCATACGAGGAAGACATGAGCAAAGTCATTGGCATCGATCTGGGTACCACCAATTCCTGCGTCGCGGTGATGGACGGCAAAAGCGCCCGCGTCATCGAAAACGCCGAAGGCATGCGCACCACCCCCTCCATGGTGGCGTTCGCGGAATCGGGCGAACGTCTGGTCGGTCAGCCGGCCAAGCGTCAGGCCGTGACCAATCCGGCCAATACCCTGTTCGCCATCAAGCGTCTGATCGGCCGCCGTTACGACGATCCGGTGACCAAGAAGGACATCAATCTGGTGCCCTATCACATCGTCAGCGGCGATAATGGCGATGCGTGGATCGAAGCTGGCGGCAAGAAGCACAGCCCCAGCCAGGTGTCGGCCTATATCCTGACCAAGATGAAGGAAACCGCCGAAAGCTATTTGGGCGAGCCGGTGACCCAGGCGGTCATCACTGTCCCCGCTTATTTCAATGACGCCCAGCGTCAGGCCACCAAGGACGCCGGCCGGATCGCCGGTCTGGAAGTGCTGCGCATCATCAACGAACCCACCGCCGCCGCCCTGGCCTATGGCATGGAAAAGAAGGGTGCGGGCATCATCGCGGTGTACGATCTGGGTGGCGGTACCTTCGACGTGTCCGTGCTGGAAATCGGCGACGGCGTGTTCGAAGTGAAGTCCACCAATGGTGACACCTTCCTGGGCGGTGAAGATTTTGACGCCCGCATCATTGATTACCTGGCCGATGAATTCAAAAAGGAACAGGGCATCGACCTGCGCAGCGACCGCATGGCCCTGCAACGCCTGAAGGAAGCGGCTGAAAAGGCCAAGATCGAGTTGTCTTCCTCGGTCCAGACCGAAGTGAACCTGCCCTTCATCACCGCCGATGCGTCCGGCCCCAAGCATCTGAACATCAAGCTGACCCGCGCCAAGCTGGAAGCCCTGGTGGATGATCTGGTGTCCCGCACCATCGAGCCCTGCAAGGCCGCCCTGCGCGATGCCGGTCTGAAGGCCAGCGAAATCGACGAAGTCATCCTGGTGGGCGGCATGACCCGCATGCCCAAGATCCAGGAAGTGGTGAAGGAATTCTTTGGCCGCGAACCCCATAAGGGCGTGAACCCCGATGAAGTGGTCGCCGTCGGCGCCGCCATTCAGGGCGGTGTGCTGAAGGGTGAAGTCAAGGACGTGCTGCTGCTGGACGTGACCCCCCTGTCCTTGGGTATTGAAACCCTGGGCGGCGTGTTCACCCGGCTGATCGACCGCAACACCACCATCCCCACCCGCAAGAGCCAGATTTTCTCGACCGCCGAGGATAATCAGACGGCGGTGACCATCCGCGTCTTCCAGGGCGAACGTGAAATGGCCGCCGACAACAAGATGTTGGGCCAGTTCGATCTGATGGGCATTCCCCCGGCCCCGCGTGGCGTGCCCCAGGTGGAAGTGACCTTCGATATCGACGCCAACGGTATCGTCAACGTGTCCGCCAAGGACAAGGCCACCAATAAGGAACAGCAAATCCGCATCCAGGCATCGGGTGGTCTGTCGGATTCGGATATCGAACGGATGGTCAAGGAAGCCGAAGCCCATGCGGGCGAGGACAAAAAGCGCAAGGAATTGGTGGAAGCCCGTAATCAGGCGGATTCCCTGGTTCACACCACCGAAAAGAACCTGAAGGAATTCGGCGACAAGATTCCCGCCGATCTGAAGGGTGATGTGGAACGTGATCTGGCCGCCCTGAAATCGGTGATGGACAGCGAAGATCCCGCCACCATCAAGGCCAAGTCCGACGCTTTGACCCAATCCGCCATGAAGCTGGGTGAAGCCATGTACAAGGCCCAGGAAGCCGCCGGCGGTGCCGCCCACGGCTCTGACGGTGCCGCCCCCGGTGCCGATGGCACCGTGGTCGATGCCGATTTCGAAGAAGTGGACGGCGACAAGAAGGGCAAATAAGCCCAAGGGGGATGCGGGGGCTGATCCGGTTTCGGATCATGCCCCGCATCCATGCCCGTGCGCTTCGGCTGTGCCGCCGCCCCGCCACGATGCCGGGGCTGTTCGCTATTGATGGGCTGCGAAATTTCCCATGAGCAAACGCGATTATTACGAATTGCTGGGCGTGGAACGCTCAGCCACTGCCGACGAACTGAAAAAAGCCTATCGCAAGATGGCAATGAAGTATCACCCGGATCGAAATCCTGACGATCCCGGTGCGGCAGAGTCATTCCGGGAAGTCAACGAAGCCTATGATGTTCTGAAGGACGAACAAAAGCGGGCCGCTTATGATCGTTTCGGTCATGCCGCGTTCGAGGGCGGACGTGGCGGCGGTGGAGCCGGCGCGGGCGATTTTGGCTTTGGCGGCGGCGGCTTTTCCGACCTGTTCGAAGAAATGTTCGGCGATTTCATGGGCGGGCGCCGGGGGCAGACCGCCGGGCGCGGCGCCGATTTACGCTTCAACATGGATATTTCCCTGGAAGATGCGTTTGCCGGCAAGACCGCCACCATCACCATCCCGTCTTCAGCCCCGTGCGAGGAATGCAAGGGTACGGGCGGCAAGGATGGCACCCAGCCGGTCACTTGCCCCACCTGTCACGGCGCGGGGAAAATCCGTGCCCAGCAGGGCTTTTTCACCATTGAACGCACCTGCGGCACCTGCGGCGGTCAGGGCCGGGTGATCAAGGACGCCTGCCCCAAATGCGGGGGACAGGGACGGGTCCGCAAGGACAAGACCTTGCAGGTCACCATTCCCGCCGGGGTCGAGGATGGAACCCGTATCCGCCTGGCCGGTGAGGGGGAAAGCGGGGTGCGGGGGGCGCCCAATGGCGATTTGTATATTTTCTTGTCCATTCAGCCCCACCGCATCTTTCAGCGGGAAGGGGCCAATATCTATTGCCGGGTTCCCATCCCCATGGTCACCGCCGCCCTGGGCGGCGATATCGAGGTGCCGACCATCGACGGTACCCGCAGCAAGGTGACCATCACCCCCGGAACTCAAAGCGGCAGCCAATTGCGTTTGCGCGGCAAGGGGATGAGTGTGTTGCGCAGCCCGGCTCGGGGTGACATGTTCATTCAGGCGGTGGTGGAAACCCCCACCAATCTGACCGACCGGCAAAAAGAGCTGCTGAAGGAATTCACATCCGAAGGCGGCGGCGACGACAATAAGAACAGCCCGGAAAGCCAGGGCTTCTTTTCAAAGGTCAAGGAGCTTTGGAAAGACCTGACCGAGTGACCGGCAAGGAGACACGCGGATGAAGATCGGAATTGTCGGCTGTGCCGGGCGCATGGGGCGCATGTTGGTGAATGCGGTTCTGAGCGCCGATGGCTGCACCTTGGCAGGTGGAACCGAACGAGAGGGAGCCCCCGGCCTGGGGATTGATCTGGGGGTGTTGTCCGGCAATGCCCCGTTGGGCGTGGCGGTCACCGCCGATGCCCCGGCCCTGTTCGCCGCCTCTGATGTGGTGATCGACTTCACCAGTCCCGCCGCCACCGTCCGCCATGCCGCCCTGGCCGCTGAAACCGGCACCATCTTGGTGGTGGGCACCACGGGGTTGAGCGAACGGGACGAAGAAACCCTGCATTGGGCGGCGGAACGGACCACCGTGGTCTATGCCCCCAATTACAGCATCGGCGTCAATTTGCTGATGGCGTTGACCGAACGGGCCGCGTCCATCCTGGGCGATGATTACGATCTGGAAATCCTGGAAATGCACCATCATCACAAGGTGGATGCCCCATCGGGAACCGCCTTGGGTCTGGGCCGCGCGGCGGCTGCCGGGCGTGGGGTGGATTTGTCCGATGTGTGGTGCAAATCCCGCGACGGTATCACTGGCGCCCGTCCCCGTGGCCAGATCGGCTTCGCCACCTTGCGTGGCGGCGATGTGGTGGGGGACCATACCGTCATGTTCGCGGCAGCTGAAGAACGGGTGGAGTTGACCCACCGTGCCGCCAGCCGGGCGGTGTTCGCCAAGGGTGCGGTACGGGCGGCGCTATGGGCGAAGGATCAGGCGCCGGGATTGTATTCCATGCGTGATGTATTGGGGCTGTAACCCAATATCCGATGTCGGAAAACCATTATGGTCGATCGTGGGAAATACTAACGTCTGGGTGGTATTTTCCACTGCTTGATTCCTTCTGGAACTGCGCCATATTGAGGATGTTCGAATCCAACCCGTAACCAGAGGTATGACAATGGCCTTCGGATCCGACCGCAAATATATGTCTTCCGCACAGGTTGAGGCGGCGCAGATCGATACCGGCCTGCGCCAGTACATGCTGCGGGTTTACAACTACATGGCCGGTGGCTTGGCCCTGACTGGTTTGGTGGCGTTTCTGATCTCCAACCTGCCAGCGCCGACCTTGCAGTTGATGTATGGCACTCCGCTGAAATGGGTGCTGATGCTGGCCCCGGTGGCCCTGGTGTTCTTCATCAGCTTCCGTATCGAGCACATGAAGGCGTCCACGGCCCAGGGCGTCTTTTGGCTTTATGCCGCGCTGATGGGTGGGTCCCTGGCCACGGTGTTCCTGGTGTTCACCGGTGCTTCGGTGGCCCGCACCTTCTTCATCACCGCTGCGGCCTTCGCCGGTCTGTCGCTTTATGGCTATACCACCAAGCGTGACCTGTCGGCGTTCGGGTCTTTCCTGGTGATGGGGCTGATCGGCCTGATCATCGCGTCGGTGGTGAACATCTTCCTGGCCAGCTCGATGCTGCAATTCGTGATCTCGTGCGCGGGCGTGCTGATCTTCGCCGGTCTGACCGCCTATGACACCCAAAAGATCAAGGAAATGTACTGGGAAGGCGACGGTTATGAAGTGGCCGCCAAGAAGTCGGTGATGGGGGCCTTGTCCCTGTATCTGGACTTCATCAACCTGTTCATGTTCCTGCTGCAATTCCTGGGCGCCCGCCGCGACTAGAGCGGATAGAGTCAAAATCGTGCAAGGCGGGGTCCGATGGACCCCGCCTTTTTTGTCGCCTGACCCAGATGATGCAGCCCAAACGCGAACATGAATGGATGCAGATGATCAAAGGGTATATATGAGGTGATCCATATCCCAACATCGCAAGGCCGGACGCGCCATGACATCACAGGCGGAAAACACGCCAGCTACCGCTGCCTTTATGGTGATTTTCGTATCCCAGCGCACCGACGATGTCAGCGGCCAAACCTGTCAGGAAGGGGTTTCCCGTCCCGCAGGCACTCATAGACAAGATCGGGGTCAGCTTGGCACCAATATCTGAAATAGAGTTCAGTGTTTTCGACATCCGCGATAATTCTGCGGTCCGGTTCAGCGAGGAAACGGGGTCGCGGCCACTGCTGAGCGATGACCGCCAACGGAACAAAATTAATCTCCATAATCCATGAGGCCCTGCCACCAGAAATACTCGGCAAGTAATTTTCGGAGATCAACCGAGAAGCTACGCTTTCAGCGGTTTCTTTTTCTGTGACAGAAAATTCGATCTGATGAGAGTTCATGTCGTCCCCAGCACAAACGCTGCAACGCGATACCCTTATTGATCGATTCACTATTTTATTCCTTTTTCCATTGGTGGCCTGATCTCAAGCCCCCACGAGAGAATAGCACCATGACCACCCATATCCCCACCGTCGCCTTTTCCGGCATCGATTGCCTGGATATTGATGTCCAGGTGCAGATCGCCAACGGCCTGCCCGCCTTTACCATTGTCGGCCTGCCGGATAAGGCGGTGGGGGAAAGCCGGGAACGGGTGCGGGCGGCCTTCAATTCCCTGGGGTTGGCCCTGCCGCCGAAACGAATCACCGTCAACCTCGCCCCCGCCGATCTGCTGAAGGAAGGCAGTCATTTCGATCTGCCCATCGCCTTGGGGCTGCTGGCGGCCATGGGAGTGCTGCCGGGGGATGAGGTGGCGGAATATTTGGCCCTGGGCGAGTTGGGGTTGGATGGGTCCGTGGCTGCGGTTGCCGGGGTATTGCCCGCTGCCATCGCCGCCAATGCGGCGGATCGCGGGCTGATCTGCCCGGCGGCCCAAGGGCCGGAAGCGGCTTGGGCGGGGGATTTGACCATCTTGGCCACCCCCAGCCTGCTATCGTTGATCAATCATTTCAAGGGCACCCAGGTCCTGGCCCGGCCAGAACCGCGCTTGGCGGGCGATGATGGGGCCGGATTGGATTTGCGCGATATCAAGGGCCAGGAAACCGCCAAACGGGCCTTGGAGGTGGCGGCAGCGGGTGGGCATAATCTGCTGATGATCGGCCCGCCAGGATCGGGAAAATCCATGCTGGCCGCCCGTCTGCCCGGCCTGCTGCCACCCCTGTCGCCGATCGAGGCGCTGGAAGTCAGCATGGTCCATTCGGTGGCCGGGCATCTGGCGGATGGCGCCTTGCTGCGCCGCCGTCCCTTTCGCGATCCCCACCATTCCGCATCCGTGCCGTCTTTGGTGGGGGGCGGATCACGGGCCAAACCGGGGGAAATTTCCCTGGCCCATAATGGCGTTTTATTTTTGGACGAATTGCCCGAATTCCAGCGTGCCGCGCTGGAAGCGTTGCGCCAGCCATTGGAAAGTGGGCGGGCAGTGGTGGCCCGCGCCAATGCCCATGTCACCTATCCTGCCCGTATTCAATTGGTGGCCGCCATGAATCCCTGCCGGTGCGGCTATTTGGGTGATCCGGGGATGGCGTGTTCCAAGGCTCCCAAATGCGGCGTGGATTATCAGGCCAAAATCAGCGGCCCCATGTTTGACCGGATTGATTTGCATGTAGATGTGCCCGCCGTCAGTCCCGCCGATCTGTCCTTGCCGCCTCCGGCGGAAGGATCGGCCCAGGTGGCGGCGCGGGTGGCGACCGCGCGGGATATTCAATTACAACGGTTCAGCCAATTGCCGGGCCACCCCCCCTTGCGGGTCAATGCCCAAGCCGATGGTGAAGTGCTGGACGCCATCGCCGCTCCCGATGCGGCGGGCCGGGCCCTGCTGACCCAGGCGGCGGAGCGCATGCGTCTGTCTGCCCGTGGCTATCATCGGGTGCTGCGGGTGGCCCGTACCTTGGCGGATCTGGATGGCGGCGGCGGTATCGGTAAATTGCATGTGGCCGAAGCGCTCAGCTATCGCCGTCTGGTGCCGGGGCGGCCGTTGTAAAGGTTTTAGTATGGTCTTGGGTGCATCATGCCGGTCGGGGTTTGATACGTCCAAAGAGGTAAAGTATGACCATCCTGGTGACCGGAGGTGCCGGTTTCGTCGGTTCTTCGCTGGCCTTGGCCTTTCGCCGCGACCGGCCGCAGGAACGGGTGGTGGTGTTGGATAATCTGCGTCGCCGGGGGGGCGAGGTGAATTTGCCCCGTCTGCGCGCCGCTGGGATCGAGTTCGTTCACGGTGACGTGCGCAACCCCGAGGATCTGCGGGCTATCGGCGGTTTCGATGTTCTGTTGGAATGTTCGGCGGAACCGTCGGTTCAGGCCGGATATGGCGGCAGCCCGGCCTATGTGGTCGAAACCAATCTGATGGGAACCTATCACTGTCTGGAAGCCGCCCGCGTCAACAAGGCGGCGGTGGTGTTTCTGTCCACCAGCCGGGTCTATCCGGTCGCGGGGCTGCGCGCCCTGCCGCTGGAGGTGCAGGGCAATCGGCTGGCTCTGCCCGCCGGGGCACAGGGCACCGGGTGGTCCGGCCATGGGATCGCCGTGGATTTTCCCATGACGGGCAGCCGGTCCATCTATGGCGCCAGCAAATTGTCATCCGAACATCTGGGCGAGGAATATGCCGCCCTTTACGATCTGCCGGTGATCATCGACCGGTGCGGGGTATTGGCCGGGCCGTGGCAGATGGGCAAGGTGGATCAGGGGTTCATGGCATTGTGGGCCGCCCGCCATCTGTTCGGCGGCACCTTGGGGTATTTGGGATTTGGCGGCACCGGGGTTCAGGTCCGCGACGTGCTGCATGTGGCTGATCTGTACGATCTGGTCGTCCGCCAATTGGCAATGGTCAAGCCGGGGCAGTGCAGCCTGCACAATGCCGGGGGCGGGCCGGACAATGCGGTATCACTGGCGGAGCTGACCGGATTGTGCCAAGCCCGGTCCGGCCGGGAACTGACCATGGGATCGCGGGCGGAAACCCACCCGGCGGATATCCCGTGGTATGTCACCGATAACCGCCAAGTGACCGCCGATACGGGATGGGCGCCCAAAAACAGTGTTTCCGATATCGTCAACCAGACTTTCGACTGGTTGGAACAGCATCGGGCCTTGCTTGAACCCATCTTCACCGACAAAATTTAAAAACCACGTCTTTCGTTCAGGTTTCGCACAGGGGAAACGCGATGTCCGTTGCCATTGTCACCGGGTCCGCAGGTCTGATCGGCGCCGCCGCTGTCCGCCGGTTCGCCGCGGAAGGGCTTGATATCGTTGGGATCGACAACGATATGCGCCGTTATTTTTTTGGCGACGATGCCAGCACTGACGGCTCGCGCCGGGCGCTGGAACAGGAATTGCCCCAGCGCTATCACCATGAAACGCTGGATATCCGCGATTATGATGCTCTGTCCAAAGTGTTTGCCCGCTATGGCAAGGATATCGCGGTGGTGGTGCACACCGCTGCCCAGCCATCCCATGATTGGGCCGCCCGCGAACCGTTCACCGATTTCGGCGTCAATGCCCAGGGCACGCTGAATTTGTTGGAAGCCACGCGCAATTTCGCCCCCGATGCCGGCTTTTTGTTCACCAGCACCAACAAGGTGTATGGCGATGCGCCGAATTTCCTGCCGTTGGTGGAAGGTGAAACCCGGTACGAATTGGATGCCAGCCATCCTTATGCGCAATGGGGCATCGACGAAAAATTTTCCATCGACCAATCCATGCATTCCATTTTCGGGGCATCGAAAGTGGCCGCCGATGTGATGGTGCAGGAATATGGCCGTTATTTCGGCATGAAGACCGCCGTGTTCCGGGGTGGTTGCTTGACCGGTCCCGGCCATGCCGGGGCGCCGTTGCACGGCTTTTTGGCCTATCTGGTCAAATGCGCGGTGACCGGCACCCCCTATACCGTGCTGGGGTATAAGGGGAAACAGGTCCGCGACAACATCCATTCCCACGATCTGGTGGGTATGCTGTGGCAGGCGTTCCGTCATCCCCATCCGGGTGAAGTCTATAATGCCGGCGGCGGACGGTTTTCCAATTGTTCGATGCTGGAAGCCATCGCGTTCCTGGAAAATTATCTGGGGCGCCCCATGCGCTGGGAATACAAGCCGGAAAATCGCCAAGGCGATCACATCTGGTGGATCAGCGATACCCGGAAATTCGCCGCCCATTATCCCGATTGGAAACAGGAATACGATATCGCCCGTATTCTGACCGAGATGATCGAGGCGGAAAAAGCCCGGCACTCGTAATACGAAAATGCGTTGATCGGAACCGATCAACGCCGACCGCTTGGCCGCCGCCGCAATGGCGGCAGAACCAACGGCCGTAATACCAAATCCCGGTGAGTGAAACTCATCGGGATTTGGTTAGGCCCAAGGGGCCGCGCGGGGCTTACGCCGCGGAAGGCAAGGGTTTCGGAGAAACCCGCCCGGCCGTCACGGGCGCCGGTGATCGGTTCCGATCACCGGGATATGGTATTACGGGCGTTGGTATGAAGCCCTTTCCACTCGAATGAGGTCGGATGGGAAAGGCGATCAGCCTGTGCGGCGTTTGAACGGCCACGGGACGGGGCGCATCACACAAAGCTGGGACCGGTTCCATTTGAATGGAACCAGCCCCAGCTGTCGAGACATGACATCTAGCAGGGTGCGGAAAAACCCTCTTTCGGGGGTATTTGCCCCCGATCCCCCAATCGAGAGGCACAGCCTCCCGAACCCTCCAGATTTCTAACTCTTTGAAAGAAAAAGAAACTGGAGGCTTGGAGGCTGCGCCTCCAAACGGGTCTGGGCGGTCGCCCAG